>NZ_JBJNME010000009.1:0-302257 GCF_052168715.1 Serratia sp. CY44782 | reverse complement strand
TTCGCTTTTCTCTCGCTGACCCGGCGGCTTGTCAGTCGTTGTTCCCGGTCAGTGGAGGCGCATTATAGGGAGTTCTCGGCGGGCCGCAACCCCTAATTGCAAAAAACTTTTCAAGCGCGCTTTTTTTCAACAAAAGGGCGAAAAAGCGACGAATTTATGTCACTTTTTCCGGCAAACAGCCATAAAAGCTGGCGATCACTGGAGTAAAATAGAAATAACGATGTCAGTAAGGACCCGCAGCCATGCCGCTAAATGCACAACAACAGGCCGCCCAACGCAATCTTTCTTATCTGCTTGCAGAGAAACTCGGCCAACAAATTCTGGCGGGCGATTATCAGGCCGGCAGCATCCTGCCCGGTGAAATGGAACTGGGCGAGCAATTCGGCGTCAGCCGCACCGCAGTACGCGAAGCGGTAAAGATGTTAGCCGCCAAAGGCATGTTGTTGCCGCGCCCGCGCATCGGCACCCGCGTGATGCCGCAAAGCCAATGGAATTTTCTCGACCAGGATTTACTGACCTGGTGGATGACACGGGAAAACTTCGATCAGGTGATGCAACACTTCCTTATCTTGCGCACTTCGCTGGAGCCGCAGGCCTGCGCGTTGGCGGCAAACCACGCCAGCCCGCAGCAAACCAAGCTGCTGGCGGAGCTGATGGCGGAAATGCGCGCGCTGCATACCCAGTTTGATCGCGAGCGTTGGATCCAGGTCGATACCCAATTCCACCAGCTCATCTACGAGGCCAGCGGCAACCCGTTCCTGACCTCGTTCGCCAACCTGTTCAGTTCGGTGTACCAAAGCTACTTCCGTGCCATCACCGGCAATGAAGTGATCAAGCTGCGCCATCATCAGGCTATCGTCGATGCAATACTCGCCGGAGACAGCGCCGGCGCGCTCGTCGCCTGCCAGGTGCTGCTGAAAGAGAAAGACTAGACACGCTCCCCGCTTATATATAGAAGAAAGAGACGAGGGACAGACGACCATTTAACCAGGACCGACCATGACCCAATCCGCGCGCAGTATGGCAGGGCTACCGTGGATCGCCGCAATGGCGTTCTTTATGCAGGCGCTGGACGCCACTATCCTTAACACCGCGCTGCCGGCTATCGCCCAAAGCCTGGGGCGTTCACCGCTGGCGATGCAATCGGCCGTCATCAGCTACACGCTGACGGTGGCGATGCTGATCCCGGTCAGCGGCTGGCTGGCGGACCGCTTCGGCACCCGCCGCGTGTTCATCTTCGCCGTGACGTTATTCACCCTCGGTTCGCTGCTGTGCGCCCTGTCCCCTACGTTGAGCGTGCTGGTCGCCTCTCGCGTGCTGCAAGGCATCGGCGGCGCGATGATGATGCCGGTCGCACGATTGGCGCTGCTGCGCGCCTATCCGCGCAGCGAACTGCTGCCAGTGCTGAACTTCGTCACCATGCCCGGCCTGGTCGGGCCGATTCTCGGGCCGCTGCTGGGCGGCTGGCTGGTCACCTACGCCACCTGGCACTGGATTTTCCTGATCAATATCCCTATCGGCCTGCTCGGCATCTTCTATGCGCGCAAGTACATGCCGGACTTCACCACGCCCAAGCGTCGCTTCGATTTCCTTGGCTTCATGCTGTTCGGCCTGAGCCTGGTGCTGATCTCTACCGGGCTTGAGCTGTTTGGCGAGCGGGTGCTGGCGAGCTACGTTTCGCTGGGCATTCTGCTCAGCGGCTTCGTGATGCTGTTCGGCTATATCGCGCACGCACGCCGCCATCCTCAGCCGCTGATCGGTCTAGACCTGTTCAAAACCCGCACCTTCTCGGTCGGTATCGCCGGCAACGTCGCCTCGAGGCTGGGCACCGGCTGCGTGCCGTTTTTAATGCCGCTCATGCTGCAGGTGGGGTTCGGCTATACGGCGATCGTCGCCGGCTGCATGATGGCGCCGACCGCCATCGGTTCGCTGATGGCGAAATCCACCGTCACTCAGGTGCTGCGCTGGTTCGGCTACCGTAAAACGCTGGTCGGCATCACCGTTATCATCGGGGTACTGATCGCCCAGTTCGCCCTGCAAAGTCCGGGCATGCCGCTGTGGCTGATGATCCTGCCGCTGTTCGTGCTGGGCATGGCGATGTCCACCCAGTTTACCGCCATGAACACCATCAGCCTGGCGGATTTGAACGACGCCAACGCCAGCGCCGGCAACAGCGTCCTGGCGGTCACCCAGCAGCTGTCCATCAGCTTCGGCGTGGCAATCAGCGCGGCGGTGCTGCGTTTTTACGAATCCCTGTCGTTAGGCACCATGATCGACCACTTCCATTACACCTTTACCACCATGGGGATCGTCACCGTGGCGTCGGCGCTGGTGTTTATGTTGCTGAGAAGGAAGGATGGCCGCAATTTGATCAGCGGCCAGGAAAGCAAGAAAGAAGCGAAGGCGGCCAGTTAACGGCGGCCCACCGAGGCGCGTTCCACCAGCTCGGGCGTCAGCACCAGCACCTGGGGCGCGCGCTCCGGGTTTTGCAGGCGATTGATCAGCGCATCGATCGCCAGTTCGCCCAGCGAATCCTTCGGCTGATGAATGGTGCTCAGCGGCGGCGCCAGATAACGCGCCAACTCAATGTCATCGTAGCCCATCACCGCCATATCCTGCGGCACGGAAAGCCCGGCCTGATATAGCGCCTGATAAACGCCCACCGCCACCGCGTCGTTACCGGCGAACACCGCATGCGGCGGCTCATCCAGCGCCAGCAGTTGGCGCATGGCGTTCACGCCGCCCTCAAACTCAAAGTCGCAATGCACTTCATACCCTGGCGAAACCGGCAATCCGGCGCGCCGCATCGCGTTGCGATAGCCTTCCAGTCGGTGACGGGCGGTGGTTTTATCCTGCGGGCCGGCGATGCAGGCGATCTTGCGGTAGCCGCGGGCGATCAGATGATCGGTCGCCATCTCGCCGCCCAGCAGCGAGTTATCCTGAATAATGTCGTTGGCGCCCTCGAACGGCGCCCAGTCCATCATGACGATCGGCAGTGACGGGTAGCGGCTCAGGGCATCTTGCGATGGCCGGTGGTTTTCGGTGCACATCAGCAGCAAACCGTCGACGCGCTTTTGCAGCAGCGTCTCCATGCTGCGGTTCATGCGCGCGGCGTCTTCTTCGGTGTTGCACAGGATCAGGCTGTAGCCGCGTTCATAGCAGCTGCGCTCCACGCCGCGCACCACTTCGGCATAAAACGGGTTGTTGCTGGCGGTCACCAGCATGCCGATGGTGCGCGTCTGGTTGAGCTTCAGGCTGCGCGCCAGCGCGGAAGGCGCATAGTTCAGCTGTTCCACGGCCGCCATGACCTTGTCGCGCACGCTGTCGCTGACAAAGCGATTGTTGTTGACCACATGCGAAACGGTAGAGGTTGAAACGCCCGCCAGGCGGGCGACATCTTTCATGGTGGCCAAAGGATCACCCCTGCTGCTGCAAGAAGGCGTCGATCTCTTCACGCCACGGCACCGAAGGCTGCGCGCCAGGGCGGGTCACGGCGATCGCCGCCGCCGCATGGGCGAAACGCACCGCGTCGGCCATGATCTTGCCTTCCAACAGGGCACTCACCAGCGCACCGTTAAAGGTATCGCCGGCGGCGATGGTATCCACCGCTTGCACCTTGAAGCCGGGCACCAGTTTGCCGTTGCCGTTTTCGCTCAGCCACACACCGCGGCTGCCAAGGGTGATGATCACCGTCGCGATGCCCTTGTCGTGCAGCGCCTGCGCCGCGCGCGCCGCATCGGCGTCGTTGTCCACGGCGATACCGGTCAGGCGCTGGGCTTCGGTTTCATTCGGAGTGATCATATCGATCATGCCCAGCAGCTCGTCCGGCAGCTCACGCGCCGGGGCCGGGTTGAGGATCACCTGCGTGTGATGCTGTTTAGCCAGGCGGGCGGCGGCGATCACCGTCTCCAGCGGCGACTCCAACTGCATCAGCAAAGCGTCGGCATCGATCACTTTTTGTTGGTAGCGCGCCAGGTAATCCGGCGTCACCGCGGCGTTGGCGCCGGCATCGATGCCGATCACGTTCTCGCCTTCGGCGTTGACGAAGATCAGCGCCACGCCGGTGGTGCTGTCGGCGATGGCTTCAATCGGTTGGGTATCAATACGATCGCTCGCCAGCTGCCGGCGGACACGTTCGCCGATATCGTCGGCGCCCACGCAGGCGATAAAGGCGATCTCCGCCCCGCTGCGCCCGGCCGCCACCGCCTGATTCGCGCCCTTGCCGCCAAACGCCACCTTATACTGTTTCCCGATCACCGTTTCGCCCGGGTGGGGGAACTGTTCAATATTGAGGATATGGTCGGCATTGATGCTGCCAAGAACCACCAGCTTACCTGTTTCCATCGCATTGATTCCTGAATTGCGCGCCATCGTAAACGCCCCGTTCCGATGGCGCTGGTATGACTTACTGAGTGACCAGTTTCAAATCGACCGGAATGGTCGCCGGCACTTTTTCGCCTTTCAGCACTTTATCGGCGGTTTCCACACCGATCACGCCGATCTGATCGGGACGCTGCGCCACGGTCGCCGCCAGCTTACCGCCTTCGACCGCTTTCACGCCGTCGGCGGTGCCGTCGAAGCCTACCACGATCACGTCGGTTTTACCGGCGGTTTGCAGCGCGCGCAGCGCACCCAGCGCCATTTCATCGTTCTGGGCGAACACCGCCTGCACATCCGGGTGCGCGGTCAGCAGGTTCTGCATCACGTTCAGGCCCTTGGTGCGATCGAAATCGGCCGGCTGGCTGGCCAACAGTTTGAATTTATTCTGATCCAGCGACTGTTTGAAGCCTTCACCGCGTTCACGCGCGGCGGAAGTGCCGGCGATGCCTTCCAGCTGAATCACCTTGGCATCGGCGCCCACTTTCTTGGCGATGAAGTCGCCGGCCATTTTGCCACCCACGCGGTTATCCGAAGCGATGTGGCTCACCACGTCACCCTTGCTCGCCACGCGGTCCAGCGTAATGACCGGGATCTTCGCCTGGTTGGCCATCTTGATGGCGTTGCCTACCGCGTCGGAGTCGGTCGGGTTGATCAGCAGCAGCTTGGGCGCGCGCACCATCAGATCCTGCACGTTGGCCAGCTCTTTCGCCGGGTTGTTCTGGGAATCCAGCACCACCAGGTTGTAGCCCAGCTTGTTGGCCTCTTGCTGTGCACCGTCCTTCATCGAGACGAAGAACGGGTTGTTGAGGGTGGACACCACCAGCGCGATGGTGTCTTTGGCCATGGCATTGGCGCTCAGGGTGGCGCTCAGCGCGATGGCGGAGGCTAAGGTTGCCAGTTTTTTCATTTTCATCATCGTGATTCCTGTAGGGGGAGGTTACTTGTTGCTTTTGTTATCTACCAGAACCGCCAGCAGTATCACCACTGCCTTCACGATCATTTGGTAGTAGGAAGAAACACCCAGTAAATTCAGGCCGTTGTTCAGGAAGCCGAGGATCAGCGCCCCGATCAGCGTGCCGACGATGCGGCCCTTGCCGCCGGCCAGGCTGGTGCCGCCCAGCACCACGGCGGCGATGGCGTCCAGCTCATAGCCGGTGCCGGCGGTCGGCTGCGCCGACGACAGGCGCGCCACTTCGATCACCCCGGCCAGCGCTGCCAGCAGGCCGCACAGCGAGTAGACGATAATCTTCACTTTATCGACGCTGATGCCGGACAGGCGGGTCGCCGCTTCGTTGCCGCCCAGGGCATAAATATAGCGGCCCAGGCGCGTATGGTGCAGCATATACCAGGCGGCGATGAACACGATCGCCATGATCCAGATCGGCGTAGGCACGCCCAGCGGGCGGCCGATGCCGAACCAGCCGAAGGTGTCGGCCACGTCGGTGAAACCGGTGTTGACCGGGCTGCCGTTGGTGTACACCATGGTGACGCCGCGCAGCAGCAGCATCATTACCAGCGTGGCGATAAAGGCCTGCACTTTGCCTTTGGCGACGATCACCCCGGTGCAGGCACCAACCGCGGCGCCCAGCGCCAATGCCGCCGCCACCGCCACCAGCGCGTTGACCTCAAAGCCGACGATCGACGCCGCCACCGCGCCGGTCAGCGCCAGCAGCGATCCCACCGACAGATCGATGCCGGAGGTGAGGATCACCAGCGTCATCCCCACCGCCATGATGGCGTTCACCGAGGTCTGCTGCAGAATATTGAACAGGTTGTTCAGGGTGAAGAAGTTCGGGCTCATGGAAGAGACCACGGCGATCAGCACCAGCAGCGCAATCAACGACTTCTGCTCTAACAGCCACTCTTTACTGAACCAGCGCTTAGCTGCGATAGTCTGGGAACTCATATCTGATTACTCCTGCTTTACGCCGTATTGCTTGCCGACGGCTGCCGCCATCAACGCTTCCTGGGTGGCCTGTTCAATCGGGAACTCGCCGCTGAGATGCCCTTCGTGCATCACCAGAATGCGATCGCTCATGCCCATCACCTCCGGCATTTCCGAAGACACCAGAATGATGCTCAGCCCTTCCTGCTTGAACTGGTTGATTAACTGATAGATCTCTTTTTTGGCGCCGACGTCGACGCCGCGCGTCGGCTCATCGAGGATCAGTACCTTCGGCCGGGTCATCAGGCCGCGGGCAATCGCTACTTTTTGCTGATTGCCGCCGGAAAGCAGACCGATCGGCTGCTCCATCGACGGCGTTTTGATATTGAACAGCCGGATGAAATCCCCCACCGCCTGCCGCTCGTCGGCCTGTTTCAGGCTGCCGTCGGCGCGGCTGAAATAGCGCAGCGCGGTCAGCGACATGTTTTCCTTCACCGACATGCCCAGCACCAGGCCGTCGCGCTTACGGTCTTCCGAGATATAGACGATGCCGTTCGCCAACCCGTCCTGCGGCGAATGGGTGACCACGTCGCGGCCGTCCAAGCTGACGGAGCCGGCCTTGCGCGGGGCGGCGCCGTACAGGATTTTCATCAATTCGGTGCGCCCGGCGCCCATCAGCCCGGCCACGCCGAGGATCTCGCCGCGATACAGCGTAAAGCTGACGTCTTCAACGCCGGGGCCAGAAAGGTGGCTGACGTCCAGCCGTTTTTCCCCGCGCGGCAAATCAAGGCGCGGGTACTGCTCTTCCAGCTTGCGGCCGACCATCATCTCAATCAGCGAATCTTCCTGCAGCTCGCTCACCGGCCGCTCGGCGATAAACTGCCCGTCGCGGAATACGGTCACGTCGTCGCAGATTTCAAAAATCTCTTTCAGGCGGTGCGAGATATACACGATGCCGCGCCCTTCGGCCTTCAGCTCGTTGATCACCTTGAACAGCGAGGCAGTTTCGGTGTCGGTCAGCGCATCGGTCGGTTCGTCCATGATGATCACTTTCGATTCGAAGCTCAGCACCTTGGCGATCTCCACCATCTGCTGATCGCCGATCGACAGCTCGCCCACCAGCCGGTGGCTGCTGTAGCGCAAATTGAGCCGCGCCAACAAGCGATCGGCCTCGGCATACATGCGCTTCCAGTCAATGCGGCCGAAACGGTTGACGAACTCGCGGCCGAGGAAGATGTTTTCCGCAATCGTTAGCTGCGGGATCAGGTTCAGCTCCTGATGGATAATGCCGATGCCCGCTTCCTGCGAGTCCTTAGGCCCGTTGAACGCCACCTCTTTACCGAGAAAATACTGACTGCCGGCGTCTTTCTGGTAGATGCCGGTCAGCACTTTCATCATGGTGGACTTCCCGGCGCCATTTTCTCCCACCAACGCCATCACCTTGCCGGGATAGACGCTGAGGGCAGCGCCGGAAAGCGCCTTCACGCCGGGAAAGGCTTTATCAATCCCTTTCAGTTGCAGTAAAGGTTGCATACGCGCCTCAGAAAGTTACGCCGGCGCACAGGATCACGTTCGCGTAAGGCGAACACTCCCCGCTGCGGATCACCGCCCGGCTGTGCCCGGTTTGCGCTTTAAACGCCTGATGGCTGATATAGCGCACGCTGATGGTATTGCCCTGGCGTTGGCCCAGTGCGGTCAGTTCAGCCAACAGTGCCTCGTGGAGCGACGGATTCTGTTTCACGATCTCTTCCGCCAGGATGGCGCTTTCTACCTGCATCTCTTGCGTGACCGCCGCGAACACCTGCATGAAGGTCGGCACGCCCTGCGTCAGCGCCAGATCGATGCGCTGCGCTTCCGCCGGTATCGGCAGGCCCGCGTCGCACAGGGTGAGCTGGTCGGTATGCCCCAGCCGGGCAATCACGGCAGACACGTCGGAATTCAGTAATACGCCTTTTTTCATCTTCTCACTCCGCTAGCGAAACGTTTCGCTCTCTGAGGGAGTTTAAAAAAACGGCAGGGGAAGGCAACCGGGACAATGCAGAAGTGTGATCGCTATCGAAACGTTTCGTTCACGCCTGGACAATGCACAAACAAAAGGGGCTCAGCCATGCTGAGCCCCTTATCAGGCGGGTTAGATCTCGACCTGCGTGCCGAGCTCGATGACCCGGTTCGGCGGGATCTCAAACTGATCCGGCGCGCGCAGCGCATTGCGGCTCAGGGCGACGAACAGTTTACCGCGCAGGTAGAGGTACCACGGCCGCTTGGTGAGGATCAGCGATTCATGGGACATGAAGAACGAGGTCTCCGACATGCGGCACGGCAACCCTTCCAACCCGCAGCGGTGGAACACCTCCTCGACGTTCGGCGTTTCGCGCCAGCCGTAGCTGGCGACCACCCGCCAGAAGGTCGGCGACAGCTGTTCGATGGTCACCCGGCGCACGTTGTGCACGTAAGGCGCATCCTCGGTGCGCAGCGTCAGCAGCACCACGCGCTCATGCAGCACCTTGTTGTGCTTCAGGTTGTGCAACAGCGCAAAAGGAATGACGTTGGTGGCGCGCGACATGAACACCGCGGTACCCGGCACCCGCACCGGCGGCGATTTCTCCAGCGAGGCAATCATCGCCTCCAGCGAGTTGCCGTGTTCATGCAGGCGGCGCAGCAGGCGGAAGCGCTCGCTCTTCCAGGTGGTCATAATGAGGAACATCACCAGCGCCAAGGTCAGCGGCAACCAGCCGCCGGAGAACAGCTTCAGGGCGTTGGCGGAGAACATCGGCACGTCGATGATCAGCAAGATGGTCACGATGCCGATCGCCAGGAAGCGATTCCAGTGCCAGTTATTGATCGCCACCGAGGTGACCAGAATGCTGGTCAGCACCATGGTGCCGGTGACGGCGATGCCGTACGCCGCCGCCAGATTGCTGGAGTGTTCAAAGCCGATGATCACCAGCACCACCGAGATGTACAGCGTCCAGTTGATCACCGGAATATAGATCTGGCCGGATTCCATTTCCGAGGTGTGAATGATACGCATCGGCGACAGATAGCCCAGACGCACCGCCTGGCGGGTCAGCGAGAAGACGCCGGAAATTACCGCCTGCGAGGCGATAACCGTCGCCAGGGTCGCCAGAATCAGCAGCGGGATCAGCGCCCAGTCGGGGGCCAGCAGGAAGAACGGGTTTTTGATCGCCTCCGGGTTTTTCAGCAGCAACGCGCCCTGGCCGAAGTAGTTGAGCACCAGTGAAGGCAGCACCACGGTGAACCAGGCCAGGCGAATCGGGAACTTGCCAAAGTGCCCCATATCGGCATACAGCGCCTCGACGCCGGTGATCGACAGCACCACCGCCCCCAGCGCGAAGAACGACACCTTCTTATATTCCATGAAGAAGTTGAGCGCCCATTTGGGGTTCAGCGCCTGCAGCACTTCCGGATTCGAAATGATGCTGCGCGCGCCCAGCACCGCCAACACGATGAACCACAGCAGCATCACCGGAGCGAACAGCTTGCCGACGCTGCCGGTACCGTGCTTTTGAATGGCGAACAGCAGCGTCAGCACCAGAATGGAGAGCGGCACGATATAGGCGTCAAGCGCAGGCGCGGCGATTTCCAGCCCCTCGATCGCCGACATCACCGAGATAGCCGGGGTGATCACCACCTCACCATAAAAGAAGCTGCCGCCGATCAGGCCCAGTATGACCAGCACCGCGGTGGTGCGCGCCGAGGTGTTGCGCCCGGCCAGCGACATCAGCGTCAGAATACCGCCCTCACCGGCGTTGTCCGCGCGCATCACGTAGGTGAGATATTTGAGGGAAACGATCACGATCAGCATCCAGAAAATCAGCGACAGGAAGCCGAAAACCACGTCTGGACGAACATCGAAGCCGTAATGGCCGGAGAAACACTCTCTCAGCGTATAGAGAGGGCTGGTGCCGATATCACCGTAGACCACGCCGATGGCCGCCAGGGTTACCGCCGATAAGGACTGCTTATGCTCTGCGCTCATAATTCGTTTCTTTATCAGAACATCCGTTAGCGATGCATCCGCATCAGGCAAAATACGGGCTCAAAGATCCGTCACGCCCACCAGAAAGCCGCACAGTATGCACCATTTATACGGCTTGCCTACCCTTATATCAGAGCCGAAAAATAAACAAAATGTGAACCGGATATCCGGCACAACTTAGAAAAATATTACTAATCAATAAGCTATACCACTAAAAATAATGGTGGTTTATCATCGGATTATCGACCAAGATTGGCTAACTCTCGGACAATGCGACAATTATATGACGCCATCATCCCTTCTGGCAGAACGAATTTCCCGCCTCAGCAGCGCGCTGGAGAGCGGTCTTTATGAGCGGCAAGAAGCGATCCGCCTGTGCCTGCTCGCGGCGCTGAGCGGCGAAAGCGTATTCCTGCTCGGCCCGCCCGGCATCGCCAAGAGCCTGATCGCGCGCCGGCTGAAGTTTGCCTTCCGCAACGCCCGCTCCTTTGAATACCTGATGACGCGATTTTCCACGCCGGAAGAGGTCTTCGGCCCGCTCTCTATTCAGGCGCTGAAAGATGAAGGGCGCTATCAGCGCCTGACCGCCGGCTACCTGCCGGAAGCGGAGATCGTGTTTCTGGACGAAATCTGGAAGGCCGGCCCGGCGATCCTCAACACCCTGCTGACGGCGATCAACGAACGGCGCTTTCGCAACGGCAACAGCGAAGAACCGATCCCGTTACGCCTGCTGGTCACCGCCTCCAACGAACTGCCCGAAGCGGACAACAGCCTCGAAGCCTTATATGACCGCATGCTGATCCGCCTGTGGCTGGACAAGGTGCAGGATAAACAGAATTTCCGCTCGCTGCTGGTTAACCGCCAGAATGAGAGCCAAAACCCGGTGCCGGCGGCGCTGAGCGTCAGCGACGAAGAGTTTCTGCAGTGGCAACCGCAGATCGACAAGGTGGCGCTGCCGGAAGCCTGCTTTGAGCTGATTTTCCAGCTGCGCCAGCGGCTGGACGCGCTGGAACAGGCGCCGTACGTCTCCGACCGACGCTGGAAAAAGGCCCTGCGCCTGCTGCAGGCCTGCGCCTTCTTCAGCGGGCGCGACGCCATCGCCCCACTCGACCTGATGCTGCTGAAAGACTGCCTGTGGCACGATCTCACCTCGTTGAAGCTGCTGCAACAGCAGATCGATCAGCTGCTGACCGAATCGGCCTATCAGCAGCAGTCGATGCTGATCCAGCTGCAACAAATCCACACCCGCTGGCTGCAGGATCAGCAACAGCAAAGCGATCGGCAGGCCATCAGCCTGGTGAAAAAGGGCGGCATGTTCAGCCGCAAACCGCAATACGCGCCGGCCACGCCGTTCGCCGGCGGCACTCTCACTCTGCTGCTGCAAAAACCGCTGCAGCTGCATGACATTCAGGTCAACCATCTGAGCATCGAGAGCAGCGTGCTGGATAACTGGCTGCAAAAAGGCGGCGACGTGCGCGCCAAGCTCAACGGCATCGGCTTCGCGCAGCCGATCGATTTGGAAGTCGACGACCAACTGCACCTGACGGTGCTGGACGTCAGCCGCCAGCCTTCGCTGCTGGCGCTGCCGGGCAAACAGGCCACCGCCACGCCGCAGGCGCTGCTGGATGAAATGGACGCGTTGGCCCAGCGCCTGGCGGAACAGCGCCGCGCCTTCAGCCAGCATCAGCCCTGTCTGTTCACCCCCGCCGCCGGCCTGGCCAAGATCGAAGCCAGTCTGCTGCAGGTGGCAGAGCAGGTTAAACAGCAACTGCAGCAAATGCGCGGCCAGTAACCATGCTCAGTCTGGAGACGCTCGATCTGCTGCTGGCGATCACCGAAGGCGAGATGATCGAGGAGATGATCGTCGGCATGCTGGCGGCGCCGCAGCTGTCGGTATTCTTTAAAAAGTTTCCGGCCATTCGCCGGGCGCTGGATCGCGATCTGCCACGCTGGAAACTGCAGCTCAAGGAGCGTCTGCAGGAGGCCATGGTGCCGCCGGCGCTGGCGCAGGAATTTTACCGCTATCAACAGTGCCAGCTGGAGAACAACACCCAGTTCTATCACAACCTCAACGACACGATGGAGCTGCTGCGCCAGCTGGTCTCGCCGTTTTATGAACAGGCGCGCGCGCTGGTGGACGCCGCCGATCTGCCCAACCATCCGCTGGACGACAGCTTTCAAACCCTGTTCCTGCAGCGTTGGCGCATCAGCCTGACGCTGCAGGCCACCATGCTGCACCACCAGCTGCTGGAACAAGAGCGCGAGCAACTGATGGCGGAACTGCAGGAGCGCCTGGCGCTGAGCGGCGCGCTGGAGCCGCTGCTGTCGGAAAACGACACCGCCGCCGGCAGGCTGTGGGACATGAGCAAAGGCCAGCTGCAGCGCGGTGATTACCAACGGCTGGTGGAGTACGGCAACTTTTTGCAGCAGCAGCCGGAGCTGAAAAAGTTGGCGCAGCAGCTGGGCCGCAGCTATCAGGCCAAGGCAGTGCAGCAACAAGACGCGCAGCCCGAACCGTTCAGGGTCATGGTACAGGTGCCGGCCACGCTGCCGGAAGAAGTGAGCGGCATTCATCAAAGCGATGACATCCTGCGCCTGCTGCCGCCGGAGCTGGCGACGTTGGGGATTGAAGAGCTGGAGTTCGAGTTTTATCGCCGCCTGCTGGAAAAGCGGCTGCTGAGCTACCGGCTGCAGGGCGACGTTTGGCAGGAACAGATCCTGATCCGCCAGGTCACCCACCAGCAGCAGGATCAACAGCCGCGCGGGCCGTTTATCGTCTGCGTGGACACCTCAGGATCGATGGGCGGCTTCAACGAACAGTGCGCCAAGGCGTTCTGCCTGGCGCTGCTGCGCATTGCGCTGGCGGACAACCGCCGCTGCTACATCATGCTGTTCGCCAACCAGATCGTGCATTACGAACTCACCGCCGCCAGCGGCATCGAACAGGCGGTGCGCTTTCTCGGCCAGCAGTTTCGCGGCGGCACCGATCTGGCGGCCTGCCTGAACGCCACCGTCACCAAAATGGCGGAAAGCGGCTGGTTCGACGCCGATGCGGTGATCATTTCCGATTTTATCGCCCAGCGGTTGCCGGAGGAGGTAATAAAGAAGGTGAAACAGCAGCAGCAAAGCCACCAGCAGCGTTTCCATGCGGTGGCGATGTCCGCCTACGGCAAACCCGGCATCATGCGCATCTTCGATCATATCTGGCGCTTTGATACCGGGCTGAAAAGCCGTTTGATGCGCCGCTGGCGGCGCTAGGCGGTTAGAGCAGGCCTTCGACCGCCCCGCGCACTTCCGGCGACCACACGCCGCACTGCACCTGGCCGATATGCGACAGTTGCAACAGCAGCATCACCAAACGCGACTGGCCGATACCGCCGCCGATGGTCTGCGGCATATCGCCGCGCAACAGCGACTGGTGCCACTCCAGCTTCATGCGATCTTCGTCACCGGTCAGCGCCAGCTGATGTTTCAGCGCGGCGGCGTCGACGCGGATGCCCATAGAGGACAGCTCGAAAGCGTCCTGCAGCACCGGGTTCCACACCACGATATCGCCGTTCAGGCCCGCCAGGCCATCCGCCGCCGGCGTGGTCCAGTCATCATAATCCGGCGCCCGCACATCGTGCGATTTGCCGTGCGACAGCTTGCCGCCGATGCCGATCAGGAATACCGCGCCCAGCTCTTTGGCGATCGCCCGCTCGCGCCCTTTGGCGTCCAGATCCGGGTAGCGCTGCAGCAGGGTTTCGCTGTGCACAAAGTGGATCTGTTCCGGCAGGAACGGAGTCAGACCATGCTCGCGGCTGACTTCCGCCTCTGTAGCCTTGATGGCGGAGTAAATGCTGCGCACGGTGCTTTTCAGGTAGTCCAGGCTGCGCTCACCGTCGCCCATCACCCGCTCCCAATCCCACTGATCGACGTACACCGAGTGGATAGGCGTCAGGCGATCTTCATCCGGGCGCAGCGCCTTCATATGGGTGTACAGGCCTTCGCCAGCGCCGAAATCGTAGCTACCCAGGGTTTTGCGTTTCCATTTCGCCAGTGAATGCACCACTTCGAAGGTGGCGTCCGGCAGGGTTTTGACCTTAACCTGCACCGCTTTCTCGCTGCCGGAGAGGTTATCCTGCGTGCCATCACCCAAACGGCTGAGGATCGGGGCCTGCACTTCGATCAGACCGAGCTGTTGCTCCAGCTGGCGGGAGAAGAAGGATTTGACCTGGCTGATTTGTTGTTGTTTTTGGATAAACTGTTTTTTCATTGCCGTATCTCTTGTAAACCTGTCTCTGTTGCCATCGATTAAGCAACAAAATGATACGCCAATTCAATATCCACTAATCAATATTGCCTTTTCACTTTTAATCGTTCATTTTTACCCGGACAGAATTCAACAATCGTTAATTAATGGGGGATTAAATGGCGGAAATTTATCAGATCGATAATCTCGATCGCGGCATCCTCAACGCACTGATGGACAACGCGCGCACACCGTACGCCGAACTGGCGAAAAACTTCGCCGTCAGCCCCGGCACCATTCATGTGCGGGTAGAGAAGATGAAACAGGCCGGGATCATCACCGGCGCGCGCATCGACGTCAGCCCCAAACAGCTGGGCTATGACGTGTGCTGCTTTATCGGCATCATATTAAAGAGCGCCAAAGACTATCCTTCGGCGCTGAAGAAGCTGGAAAGCCTGGAAGAAGTGGTGGAAGCCTATTACACCACCGGCCACTACAGCGTCTTTATCAAGGTGATGTGCCGATCGATCGACGCGCTGCAACAGGTACTTATCAACAAGATCCAGACCATCGACGAGATCCAGTCTACCGAAACGCTGATCTCGCTGCAGAACCCCATTATGCGCACCATTGTGCCGTAACCCGCCAAATTGCATACCCACATTATCCACAGGTAGATCCCAGCCGATTCACAGCGTACAATGCAGCCACTTTGAGTGAGAAGGTTGGGATCGTTGGTTCATGGCAGACATTACTCTGATCAGTGGCAGTACGCTTGGCAGCGCCGAATACGTGGCTGAACATTTGGCTGAAAAGCTGGAAGACGCGGGTTTCTCTACCGAGATGCTGCACGGCCCTGAACTGGATGAGCTGCCGTTGACCGGTCGCTGGCTGGTGGTCTCTTCCACGCACGGCGCCGGCGAACTGCCGGATAACCTTCAGCCGTTGCTGGAGCAGATCGCCGAACAACAGCCGGATCTTTCCGAGGTGCAGTTCGGCGCCGTCGGTTTGGGCAGTTCGGAATACGACACCTTCTGCGGTGCGATCAAACAGATCGACGATCTGTTGATCGCCAGAGGCGCGAAAAGGATCGGCGATCGTCTCGAGATCGACGTGACCGAACATGAAATTCCCGAGGATCCGGCCGAGGAATGGGTAAAAAACTGGATTAATTTACTCTAATTCGCCTAAAGATCGTGCGAACGATTGTGGATAACTATACTTAAAAGCAGGGTAAAAGCCGTAGTTATCCCAATAACAACCGTAGTGCGCTTTTTGTCCTGTGCATAACAAGCCTTTTAGATCCCAGCTTATCTGCGTCGGGATCACCGATCATTCACAGCAAACGATCCTCCTTAATCTGCTGATCTTCATCGTGAATAGTCACTTATCCACAGAGGATCGCGATCCTAATAAGAGATCTAATAAAGAGATCTTTAAATAAAAAAGATCTTCTTTTAATTACCGACGATCCTGACCACTTGGTCGATCGTCTAAACTTGAGTAGAATCCCCCACCCCAGGGCAAATAACGATCGTTCGCAATACGGCGAGGTGCAGTTCCATGTTTTATCCAGATCAATTTGACGTCATCATCATCGGTGGTGGCCATGCAGGGACCGAGGCCGCCATGGCCGCGGCACGCATGGGACGTCAGACTTTATTATTGACACACAATATCGATACGCTGGGACAGATGTCCTGCAACCCGGCGATTGGCGGTATTGGTAAAGGGCATCTGGTTAAGGAAATTGATGCACTCGGCGGCCTGATGGCCACGGCGATCGACCATGCCGGCATCCAGTTTAGGATACTAAACGCCAGCAAAGGCCCAGCCGTTCGCGCCACGCGCGCTCAGGCGGATCGCGTACTGTATCGCCAGGCGATCCGTACCGCGTTGGAGAACCAACCCAACCTGATGATCTTCCAACAACCCGTTGAGGATCTGATCGTCGAAAACGATCGCGTAGTGGGCGCCGTCACCCAAATGGGCCTGAAATTCCGCGCCAAGGCGGTGGTATTGACCGTCGGCACTTTCCTGGACGGTAAGATCCATATTGGCCTGGAGAATTACAGCGGCGGCCGCGCCGGGGATCCTCCTTCAATCTCGCTGTCGCAGCGCCTGCGAGAACTGCCGCTGCGCGTTAACCGCTTGAAAACCGGTACGCCGCCGCGCATCGACGCCCGCACTATCGATTTCAGCGTACTGGCGCCACAACACGGCGATACGCCGGTGCCGGTATTCTCGTTCCTGGGCGATGCTAGCCAGCACCCAGAACAAATGGCGTGCTACATCACCCATACCAATGAAAAAACCCATGACGTGATCCGCAATAACCTCGATCGCAGCCCGATGTATGCCGGGATCATCGAAGGGATCGGCCCACGTTACTGCCCGTCGATCGAAGACAAGGTCATGCGCTTTGCCGATCGCAACGCGCACCAGATCTTCCTCGAACCGGAAGGCCTGACCAGCAACGAGATTTACCCTAACGGGATCTCCACCAGCCTGCCGTTCGACGTGCAGATGCAGATCGTCCGTTCGATGGAAGGCATGCAGAACGCGCGTATTATTCGCCCTGGTTACGCCATCGAGTACGATTTCTTCGATCCGCGCGATTTGAAGCCGACGCTGGAAAGCAAATTCATTCAGGGGCTGTTCTTCGCCGGCCAGATCAACGGCACTACCGGGTATGAAGAAGCCGCTGCGCAGGGCCTGCTGGCCGGTTTGAACGCCGGGCGCTTCGCCGACGAACAGGAAGGCTGGGCGCCACGTCGGGATCAGGCTTATCTGGGCGTGCTGGTGGACGATCTCAGCACCCTCGGCACCAAAGAACCGTACCGGATGTTTACCTCACGTGCCGAGTATCGTCTGATGCTGCGCGAAGACAACGCCGATCTCCGCCTGACGGAAAAAGGCCGTGAACTGGGCCTGGTGGACGATGTGCGTTGGGCGCGTTACAGCGAGAAGCTGGAGCGAATCGAACGCGAACGTCAGCGCCTGCGCGACATCTGGATGCACCCGCACGCCGAGAACGTCGAACAGGTCAATGCGCTGCTGAAAGCGCCGTTGTCGCGCGAAGCGAACGGCGAAGAGCTGCTACGCCGCCCTGAGATGGATTACGCGCAGTTGACCGGCACCGACGTCTTCGCGCCGCCGCTGGACGACGTACAAGCTGCCGAACAGGTCGAGATCCAGGTCAAATACGAAGGCTACATCGCTCGCCAGCAGGAAGAGATCGAAAAACAGCAGCGCAACGAGAATACCGTGCTGCCGTTGGATCTCGATTACCGTCAGGTTTCAGGGCTGTCGAACGAGGTGATCGCCAAGCTGAACGATCACAAACCGAACTCCATCGGCCAGGCTTCGCGCATCTCCGGCATTACGCCGGCGGCGATCTCGATTTTGCTGATCTGGCTGAAAAAGCAGGGACTGCTGCGCCGCAGCGCATAAATCTCGCATCCAGGCGGCCGTTTGTTCATCCCGTAGCCAAACGGCCGCTGACATCACTTGCGCCCTGAATTATCATAGTCGCCTCATTGCGCCAGCTAACTATCCGCTGGTCGTTCAGCGCCTGCCAGAGGATCCGTTGTGCAAAAAAAATTAGACTCGCTGCTCGCGGCAGCAGGCATTGAGCTGCCCGATCAGCAGAAACAGCAGCTGCTGGGCTATGTCGGCATGCTGGATAAGTGGAACAAAGCTTATAACCTCACGTCGGTGCGCGATCCGCAGCAAATGCTGGTGCGCCACATCCTCGACAGCATCGTGGTCAACCCGCATCTGCAGGGGGCGCGTTTTATCGATGTCGGCACCGGCCCCGGCTTGCCGGGCATTCCGCTGGCGATCGTGCGCCCGGACGCGCATTTTACGCTGCTCGACAGCCTGGGTAAGCGCGTGCGTTTCCTGCGTCAGGTGCAGCATGAGCTGGGCCTGAACAATATCGAGCCGGTGCAGAGCCGCGTTGAGGAGTTTCCGGCCGAGCCACCGTTCGATGGCGTGATCAGCCGCGCGTTCGCTTCGCTGCAGGATATGCTGTCCTGGTGTCATCACCTGCCGGCGAAAGGGCAGGGGCGTTTTTACGCGTTGAAAGGCGTGCGCCCGGATGAAGAGCTAACGCAGCTGCCGGCAGGCGTTAGCCTGGAGTCTATCGTGCGGCTGCAGGTGCCTGAACTGGAAGGCGAACGCCATCTGGTGATTCTTAAGGCAAACTGAGTTTGCTTTTGATCAAACAAGCGTGAATTAAAGGCTGTACCAGGAAGAAAGATAAGCAGGCTAATTAGTTGGTCGCTTTTTTTAGTTAATTTACTTCCTATTAACACAAAAACCGCGGCTAATTAGCGACAATAGAGTAATTGCATTTGGAAATAGTCACGTTAGCAATCATGTGCGAAAGATTGGCGTTTGCTGCTAATGTTAATTGGCTGTTGGAATATTGCCCCGCTGCTTGTCAATAAAAGGTTTTCATCGGGTATACGGATTGTTTTTGAACAGTTAACTGATAATGTTTTGATTTATATAATCTTTTGATCGCTCAAATTGCTAAAGACGGTTTGGTTGACCATCGGCTATAAATCAGGAAGGGACATTACTGTGATCGGCTTCGCGTTTCTAAACGCAACGCTGGAATAATCAGACAATTAAATGCGCCCTATTATTCCGACCGTTTTCTTGTGAAAATAGGCTGGAATAGGGAAATTTAAATAATTGTTCACCTTTTCGCTACTTATCGATTGAATTCGTTGGTATGCCCCGTATAATTTGCTCGTTTTTTGCTGCTTGACTCAGGACAGCAAAAACAGTTGTATACGTCACTCAGCATACCCCCTCTGGGGTACGGAGAGAACAAACGTCATGTCTGTGTCCCTTTACAGCGGGAAAGTCGCACGCAAACTGCTGTTTTTGCAGTTAATGACTTTTGTTCTGATCAGCGTTGCTTTCTGGCTGAAAAGCCCGGAATGGAGCGCTTCGGCGCTGGCAGGCGGTCTCGCCGCCTGGTTGCCGAGTGCAATGTTTATGCTGTTTGCCTTGCGCCATCAGGCGCAAACGCCGGCGCCCGGTAGGGTTGCCTGGTCGTTCGCCATCGGCGAGGGGCTAAAGGTCGTGATCACCATCGTTTTGCTGATCGTGGCGCTGGGGGTGTTCAAGGCGGAGTTTATACCGCTTGGCCTGACCTATTTAGCGGTGTTAGTGGTGCAGATAGTGGCACCGGCCGTGATTAACAGTTACCGAAATTAACTAAATAAAGGGTAGAGGCATCATGTCTGCAGAGGGATACAACAGTCCACAGGAGTATATCGGTCACCACCTGACGCAGCTTCAGGTCGGGACTGGGTTTTGGTCGATTAACCTCGACTCGATGTTTTTCTCCGTCGTCCTCGGGGTTCTGTTCCTAGTTATTTTCCGCAAAGTGGCCAAAAACGCCACCAGCGGCGTGCCGGGTAAACTGCAAACCGCCGTGGAGCTGGTGGTCGGTTTCGTCGACAGCAGCGTGCGCGACATGTACCACGGCAAGAGCAAAGTGATTGCGCCGCTGGCGCTGACCGTGTTTGTCTGGGTATTCCTGATGAACCTGATGGACCTGATTCCGGTAGACTTCCTGCCGTTCATCGGGGCTCATCTCGGCTTGCCTGCGCTGCGCGTCGTGCCTACCGCCGACGTGAACGTCACGCTGTCGATGGCGCTGGGCGTGTTTATCCTGATTCTGTTCTATAGCATCAAAATGAAAGGCGTTGGCGGGTTCGTTAAAGAGTTGACCATGCAGCCGTTCAACCACCCTGTATTCATTCCTATCAACCTGATTCTTGAAGGTGTCAGCCTGCTGTCCAAACCTGTTTCACTGGGTCTGCGACTGTTCGGCAACATGTATGCGGGTGAGTTGATCTTCATCCTGATTGCCGGCCTGTTGCCGTGGTGGTCACAGTGGGTCCTGAGCTTGCCTTGGGCTATCTTCCACATCCTGATCATTACGCTTCAAGCCTTTATTTTCATGGTTCTGACGATCGTCTATCTGTCGATGGCGTCTGAAGAGCACTGATTTTCTTAAAACACTTGCACTTTTAAACTGAAACAAACTGGAGACTGTCATGGAAAACCTGAGTATGGATCTGCTGTACATGGCTGCCGCTGTGATGATGGGTTTAGCGGCAATCGGTGCTGCGATCGGTATCGGCATCCTGGGTGGTAAATTCTTGGAAGGCGCTGCTCGTCAGCCTGACCTGATTCCTCTGCTGCGTACACAGTTCTTTATCGTTATGGGTCTGGTCGACGCCATCCCGATGATCGCTGTAGGTCTGGGTCTGTACGTGATGTTCGCCGTCGCGTAAGTAGAGTAACCCTCTACGACGTAACCAAACTATTAACTTTTAAAGAGGCATTGTGCTGTGAATCTTAACGCAACAATCCTCGGCCAGGCCATCGCGTTCGTTCTGTTTGTCTGGTTCTGCATGAAGTACGTATGGCCGCCGATCATGGCTGCCATCGAGAAACGTCAGAAAGAAATCGCTGACGGCCTCGCTTCTGCAGAGCGTGCCAAAAAAGATCTGGACTTAGCGCAAGCCAATGCGACCGACCAGCTGAAAACTGCTAAAGCAGAAGCTCAGGTGATCATCGAGCAAGCGAACAAACGCAAAGCTCAGATCATGGATGAAGCGAAAGCCGAAGCCGAGCAGGAACGTAACAAAATCGTGGCGCAGGCTCAGGCTGAGATCGAAGCCGAACGTAAGCGCGCTCGTGAAGAGTTGCGTAAGCAAGTCGCGATGCTGGCAATTGCCGGCGCCGAGAAGATCATCGAACGTTCCGTGGATGAAGCTGCTAACAGCGACATCGTTGATAAACTGGTCGCTGAACTGTAAGGAGGGAGGGGCTGATGTCTGAATTTGTAACTGTAGCTCGCCCCTACGCCAAAGCAGCTTTTGACTTTGCCGTTGAGCACCAAAGCGTAGAGCGCTGGCAGGACATGCTGGCGTTTGCGGCTGAAGTCACTCGCAATGAACAGATTTCTGAACTGCTGTCTGGCGCGGTCGCGCCAGAAACGCTGTCCAAGACGTTCATCGCGGTTTGTGGCGATCGGCTCGACGAACATGGCCAGAACTTTATCCGTGTAATGGCCGAAAATGGACGTTTACTGGTTCTTCCTGCCGTGCTGCAGCAGTTCATCGAACTGCGCGCCTCGCTGGAATCCACCGTCGAAGTCGAAGTGCTCTCTGCGAGCGCGCTGAGCGACGAACAGCAGGCGAAAATCGCCGCTGCGATGGAAAAACGTCTGTCACGCAAAGTTAAGCTGAATTGCAAAATTGACAAGTCTGTACTGGCCGGCATCGTTGTTCGCGCCGGCGATATGGTGATTGATGGCAGCGTTCGCGGTCGTCTTGAACGCCTGACAGACGTCTTGCAGTCTTAAGGGGACTGGAGCATGCAACTGAATTCCACCGAAATCAGCGAACTGATCAAGCAGCGCATTGCTCAGTTCAATGTAGTGAGCGAAGCTCACAATGAAGGTACTATCGTTTCCGTCAGCGACGGGATCATCCGCGTACACGGCCTGGCCGAAGTTATGCAGGGCGAAATGATCGCGCTGCCTGGCAACCGTTACGCAATCGCATTGAACCTGGAGCGCGACTCCGTAGGTGCCGTGGTTATGGGTCCGTACGCGGATCTGGCCGAAGGCATGAAGGTTAAATGCACCGGCCGTATCCTGGAAGTTCCAGTCGGTCGTGGTCTGCTGGGCCGCGTAGTTAACACCCTGGGTGCACCAATCGACGGCAAAGGCCCGATTGAGAACGACGGCTTCTCTCCGGTAGAAGCTATCGCGCCAGGCGTTATCGAGCGTCAGTCCGTTGATCAGCCGGTTCAGACTGGCTACAAATCCGTTGACGCTATGATTCCAATCGGCCGTGGCCAGCGTGAGCTGGTGATCGGTGACCGTCAGACCGGTAAAACCGCGCTGGCGATCGATGCGATCATCAACCAACGCGACTCCGGCATCAAATGCGTTTACGTGGCTATCGGCCAGAAAGCGTCCACCATCGCTAACGTGGTGCGCAAACTGGAAGAGCACGGCGCACTGGCCAACACCATCGTGGTGGTGGCGACCGCTTCCGAATCCGCTGCACTGCAATACCTGGCGCCATACGCCGGTTGCGCAATGGGCGAATACTTCCGTGACCGCGGTGAAGATGCGCTGATCGTGTACGATGACCTGTCCAAACAGGCCGTTGCTTACCGCCAGATTTCCCTGCTGCTTCGTCGTCCGCCAGGTCGTGAAGCTTACCCAGGCGACGTATTCTACCTGCACTCCCGCTTGCTGGAGCGTGCAGCGCGCGTTAACGCCGAATACGTTGAAGCCTTCACCAAAGGTGAAGTTAAAGGCCAAACCGGTTCACTGACCGCTCTGCCGATCATTGAAACCCAGGCGGGTGACGTTTCCGCGTTCGTTCCGACCAACGTAATCTCGATTACCGATGGTCAGATCTTCCTGGAGTCCAACCTGTTCAACTCCGGTATTCGTCCGGCAGTTAACCCGGGTATCTCCGTATCCCGTGTTGGTGGCGCCGCGCAGACCAAGATCATGAAGAAACTGTCCGGTGGTATCCGTACCGCGCTGGCGCAGTATCGTGAATTGGCTGCGTTCTCCCAGTTCGCCTCCGATCTGGACGACGCGACTCGCAAACAGCTGAGCCACGGTCAGAAAGTGACCGAGCTGCTGAAACAGAAACAGTATGCGCCGATGTCGGTTGCACAACAGTCTCTGGTGCTGTTTGCCGCAGAACGCGGTTACCTGAACGACGTCGAAGTCGCCAAAGTGGTGAGCTTCGAAGCCGCGCTGGTAGCCTATGCGGACCGCGAGCACGCCGAGCTGCTGAACCACATCAACCAAACTGGCAACTTCAATGATGAGATCGAGGGCAAGTTGAAAGACATCCTCGAGACCTTCAAGAAAACCCAGTCCTGGTAACGCCGAACGGTCCTGCTGTTGAAAGACAGCAGGCCGTCTGGCACTGAGGAGAAGCAGAGATGGCCGGCGCAAAAGAGATACGTAGTAAGATCGCTAGCGTGCAAAACACGCAAAAGATCACTAAAGCGATGGAAATGGTCGCCGCCTCCAAAATGCGTAAATCGCAGGATCGCATGGCGGCCAGCCGTCCTTATGCAGAGACCATGCGCAAAGTGATTGGTCACCTTGCGTTAGGGAATCTGGAATACAAGCACCCGTACCTGGATGAGCGTGACGTTAAGCGCGTCGGGTATCTGGTGGTGTCTACTGACCGTGGTCTCTGCGGCGGCTTGAACATCAACCTGTTCAAAAA
The DNA here is from genome assembly GCF_052168715.1 of Serratia sp. CY44782. Lineage (NCBI taxonomy): Bacteria > Pseudomonadati > Pseudomonadota > Gammaproteobacteria > Enterobacterales > Yersiniaceae > Serratia > Serratia sp. CY44782. The sequence continues at coordinate 278,456 of NZ_JBJNME010000009.1, read as the reverse complement.
GCTGCTGGCGGAGATGAAAGCCTGGTCCGAAAAAGGCGTCGAAACCGATTTGGCGCTGATTGGCTCTAAAGCGGCCTCTTTCTTTGGTTCCGTGGGCGGCAACGTGGTTGCCCAGGTGACCGGCATGGGGGACAAACCTTCCCTGTCGGATCTGATCGGGCCGGTGAAAGTGATGCTGCAGGCCTACGACGAAGGTCGTTTGGACAAGCTGTACATTGTCAGCAACAAATTTGTTAATACGATGTCCCAAGAGCCACAGGTGCTTCAGCTGCTGCCGTTACCGCCAGCCGATGACGAAGAGCTGAAGAAAACGCCTTGGGATTACCTGTATGAACCCGATCCAAAAGTGCTGCTTGATACCTTGCTGCGCCGCTATGTGGAGTCGCAGGTTTATCAGGGCGTCGTGGAAAACCTGGCCAGCGAGCAGGCCGCACGAATGGTCGCGATGAAAGCCGCAACCGATAACGGCGGTAGCCTGATCAAAGAGCTGCAGTTGGTATACAACAAGGCGCGTCAGGCCAGCATCACTCAGGAACTCACCGAGATCGTTTCGGGAGCCTCCGCGGTTTAAGCTAGGTTTACGAATTACGTAGAGGATTCAAGATGGCTACTGGAAAGATTATCCAGGTAATCGGCGCCGTGGTGGACGTCGAGTTCCCTCAGGATGCCGTACCAAAAGTGTACGATGCCCTTGAGGTAGAAAACGGCACCGAAAAACTGGTGTTGGAAGTTCAGCAACAGCTGGGCGGTGGCGTGGTTCGCTGTATCGCAATGGGGACCTCCGACGGTCTGCGTCGCGGTCTGAAAGTGAACAACCTGGACCACCCGATTGAAGTGCCGGTGGGTAAAGCTACCCTGGGCCGTATCATGAACGTATTGGGTCAACCGATCGACATGAAAGGCGACATCGGCGAAGAAGAGCGTTGGGCGATTCACCGCGCGGCGCCAAGCTACGAAGAGCTGTCCAGCTCCCAGGAACTGCTGGAAACCGGTATCAAGGTAATGGACCTGATTTGTCCATTCGCCAAGGGCGGTAAAGTCGGTCTGTTCGGCGGTGCGGGCGTGGGTAAAACCGTAAACATGATGGAGCTGATCCGTAACATCGCGATCGAGCACTCCGGTTATTCCGTGTTTGCGGGCGTGGGCGAGCGTACTCGTGAGGGTAACGACTTCTACCACGAAATGACCGACTCCAACGTTCTGGACAAAGTATCCCTGGTTTACGGCCAGATGAACGAGCCACCAGGTAACCGTCTGCGCGTTGCGCTGACCGGTCTGACCATGGCGGAGAAATTCCGTGACGAAGGCCGTGACGTTCTGCTGTTCGTTGACAACATCTACCGTTACACCTTGGCCGGTACCGAAGTGTCCGCACTTCTGGGCCGTATGCCTTCCGCGGTAGGTTATCAGCCAACGCTGGCGGAAGAGATGGGCGTTCTGCAAGAACGTATCACCTCGACCAAGACCGGTTCCATCACTTCCGTACAGGCCGTTTACGTTCCTGCGGATGACTTGACTGACCCGTCACCAGCCACCACCTTTGCGCACTTGGACGCAACCGTGGTACTGAGCCGTAACATCGCTTCTCTGGGTATCTACCCGGCCGTTGACCCGCTGGATTCCACCAGCCGTCAGCTGGATCCGCTGGTTGTTGGCCAGGAGCACTACGACGTAGCGCGTGGCGTGCAGTCCATTCTGCAACGCTACCAGGAACTGAAAGATATCATCGCGATCCTGGGTATGGACGAGCTGTCTGAAGAAGACAAACTGGTCGTATCCCGCGCGCGTAAGATCCAACGCTTCCTGTCTCAGCCGTTCTTCGTGGCAGAAGTCTTCACCGGTTCTCCGGGCAAGTTCGTATCGCTGAAAGACACCATCCGTGGTTTCAAAGGCATTATGGACGGCGACTATGACCACCTGCCGGAGCAGGCGTTCTACATGGTTGGCACCATTGAAGAAGCAGTGGAAAAAGCCAAGAAACTGTAACGCCTTGAGAGGAGGGTGATATGGCTATGACTTACCATCTGGATGTAGTCAGCGCGGAAAAACAGATGTTTTCCGGCCTGGTGCAGAAGATCCAGGTGACAGGCAGCGAAGGTGAACTGGGGATCTTCCCTGGCCATGCGCCGCTGCTGACTGCCATCAAGCCTGGCATGGTGCGTATTGTTAAGCAGCACGGTGAAGAAGAGTTCATCTACCTGTCCGGCGGCATCCTCGAGGTGCAGCCGAGCGTGGTTACCGTGCTGGCGGACACTGCTATCCGTGGTACTGACCTCGACGAAGCGAGAGCGTTGGAAGCTAAGCGTAAAGCTGAAGAACACATTCGCAGCTCTCATGGCGATGTCGACTATGCTCAGGCATCCGCTGAACTGGCGAAAGCGATCGCAAAACTGCGCGTTATCGAGCTCACCAGAAAAGCGATGTAATGTTTGGGTGCCTGGCACCCAACTTTAAGAAAGCGGCCTATAGGGTCGCTTTTTTTTTACTTTAAAATAAGCATTGCAGCCCGGCGGACAGTGTGGTGTATAACCCCTGATATCGGGAAATAAACGTCGCCGATCGCCGACAGTTTTTTCGTCCCGACGCCGAATTGGCCGCGATAGCGGCAGGCCAAGGCCCACGCGGTCTGCACCGGGTTCGTGCAGAGAAATATGTAGTAATATCGTCGCTAAACGGTTTTACTTTCGTCTATCAAAATGGAGTTATCAGGTTGCTTATGTCGAACAGCGCAATGAGCGTGGTTATCCTCGCCGCGGGCAAGGGAACACGCATGTATTCCGATCTTCCCAAGGTCTTACATCCGTTGGCCGGCAAGCCGATGGTGCAACACGTCATTGATGCCGCGATGAAACTGGGCGCGCAACATGTCCATCTGGTATACGGCCACGGCGGCGATCTACTGAAGAGTACGTTGACTGACGGCGCGCTGAACTGGGTGCTGCAGGCCGAGCAACTAGGGACCGGCCATGCGATGCAGCAGGCCGCGCCACACTTTGCCGACGATGAAGACGTGCTGATGCTGTACGGGGACGTGCCGTTGATCTCCGTGGATACGCTGCAACGCCTGCTGGCGGCCAAGCCACAGGGCGGCATCGGTCTGCTGACGGTCAAGCTGGACGATCCGAGTGGTTACGGCCGCATCGTGCGCGAGCAGGGCAACGTGGTGGGCATCGTCGAACACAAGGATGCCAGCGAGGCGCAGCGCCAGATTAACGAAATCAATACCGGCATCCTGGTGGCGAACGGGCGCGATCTGAAGCGCTGGCTGGGGATGTTGAATAACGACAACGCACAGGGTGAGTTCTACATCACCGATATCATTGCGTTGGCCCATGCCGACGGCAAGAAAATCGAAACCGTGCACCCGTCGCGTTTGAGCGAAGTGGAAGGCGTGAACAACCGCCTGCAGCTGGCGACCTTGGAGCGCGTCTTCCAGTCGGAACAGTCTGAAAAGCTGCTGTTGGCCGGCGTGATGTTGCTGGATCCAGCGCGTTTCGATCTGCGCGGGGAACTTGTTCACGGCCGCGACATCACTATTGATGCGAATGTGATTATCGAGGGGCGCGTCAAGCTGGGCGACCGAGTGAAAATCGGTGCCGGCTGCGTGCTGAAAAACTGCGTGATTGGCGATGACTGCGAGATCAGCCCTTACAGCGTGCTGGAAGACAGCGTGCTGGAGGCCGACTGCACCGTGGGGCCGTTTGCCCGCCTGCGCCCAGGCGCGGAGCTGGCGGCAGGGGCTCACGTCGGCAACTTCGTGGAAATGAAAAAGGCGCGTCTGGGCAAAGGCTCCAAGGCCGGCCACCTCAGCTACCTGGGCGATGCCGAAATCGGCGATGACGTGAATATCGGCGCCGGCACCATCACCTGCAACTACGATGGCGCCAACAAGCACAAGACGCTGATCGGCGACGGCGTATTCGTCGGTTCCGATACTCAGCTGGTGGCGCCGGTGTCGGTCGGCAAAGGCTCCACCATCGCCGCCGGCACCACGGTGACACGCGATATCGCCGAGAACGAACTGGTGCTGAGCCGCGTCAAGCAGGTGCACATTCAGGGCTGGCAACGTCCGGTGAAGAAGAAGTCATAGTGTGTTTTGCGTTGGGCTCCGTTCACGAGCCCAATACAAAACATAATAACCCCCACCATCTACAGGCTCGGGGGGCGCACGGTAAAAACCGGCAAAAATCAGGTCAAGGCATCGAAAGCGCCCATGAAGGGCGTTCATTAGGAATATAACTGATGTGTGGAATTGTAGGCGCAGTAGCGCAACGTGATATCGCAGAAATCCTGTTGGAAGGTTTACGTCGTCTCGAGTACCGCGGTTATGACTCCGCCGGTCTGGCGGTGGTCGACGAAAAAGGCAACGTCAGCCGCCTGCGCCGCGTAGGCAAGGTGCAAAAACTGGCCGAAGCGGCGGAGCAGACCGATCTGCACGGCGGTACCGGCATCGCTCACACCCGTTGGGCAACGCACGGTGAACCTACTGAGGCGAACGCGCACCCGCATGTTTCCGACTACATTACCGTGGTGCATAACGGCATCATCGAAAACCACGAACCGCTGCGCGAACTGTTGATCGAACGCGGTTATCGCTTCAGCTCCGAAACCGACACCGAAGTGATCGCGCACCTGGTGCACTGGGAACAACTTCAAGGCGGTACGCTGCTGGAAGTGGTTCAGCGCGTGATCCCACAGCTGCGCGGCGCCTATGGCACCGTGGTAATGGACAGCCGCGATCCGAGCGTATTGGTCGCTGCGCGCTCCGGCAGCCCGCTGGTTATCGGCCGCGGCGTCGGGGAAAACTTCATCGCTTCCGATCAGCTGGCGCTGCTGCCGGTCACTCGCCGCTTCATCTTCCTGGAAGAAGGCGACGTGGTGGAAGTGACTCGCCGCACCGTCAACATCTTCGACAAGCAGGGCAACGCCATCGAGCGCCCTGAGATCGAATCCCAGGTGCAGTATGACGCCGGCGACAAGGGCGCTTACCGCCACTACATGCAAAAAGAGATCTACGAACAGCCGCTGGCGCTGAAAAACACCCTGGAAGGGCGTTTCAGCCATGGCCAAATCAACCTGAGCGAGCTGGGCCCGCGCGCCGATGAGCTGTTGGCCAAGGTGCAGCACGTGCAGATTATTGCCTGTGGCACCTCTTATCACTCCGGGATGGTGGCGCGTTACTGGTTCGAAGCGCTGGCCGGCGTGCCTTGCGACGTCGAGATCGCCTCCGAATTCCGTTACCGCAAATCGGCGGTGCGCCCGGGCAGCCTGATCATCACCCTGTCGCAGTCTGGCGAAACCGCCGACACCCTGGCGGCGCTGCGCCTGTCCAAAGAGCTGGGTTATCTCGGTTCGCTGGCCGTTTGTAACGTTGCGGGTTCTTCGCTGGTGCGCGAGTCCGATCTGGCATTGATGACCAAGGCCGGCACGGAAATCGGCGTAGCCTCGACCAAAGCCTTCACCACGCAGCTCACCGTGCTGTTGATGCTGGTGGCGCGCTTGGGCCGCTTGAAAGGCATGGCAGAAAGCGTGGAGCAGGAGATCGTGCACGGCCTGCAGGCGCTGCCGGCGCGCATCGAGCAGATGCTGTCGATGGATAAAGAGATCGAAGCGCTGGCGGAAGGCTTCTCCGACAAGCACCATGCGCTGTTCCTCGGCCGCGGCGATCAGTATCCGATCGCTATGGAAGGGGCGCTGAAGCTGAAAGAGATCTCCTATATTCATGCCGAAGCTTATGCGGCGGGCGAGTTGAAACACGGCCCGCTGGCGCTGATCGACGCCGATATGCCGGTGATTGTGGTGGCGCCGAACAACGAACTGCTGGAAAAGCTGAAGTCCAACATTGAAGAAGTGCGCGCGCGCGGCGGCCAGCTGTACGTGTTCGCCGATCAGGACGCCGGCTTCGTCAGCAGCGAAGGCATGACCATCATTCCTCTGCCGCACGTCGAGGAAATCGTCGCGCCGATCTTTTACACCGTGCCGTTGCAGCTGCTGTCTTACCACGTGGCGCTGATCAAAGGCACCGACGTTGACCAGCCGCGCAACCTGGCGAAGTCTGTCACAGTAGAGTAATCTGCCGTAGGTAAAGTGCAAAAGCCGGCCTTCGCGCCGGCTTTTTTCATGAGCGACCTTAAAGATGACAACGCGACCGATTCGGCGATAAACATTGTCATATTCAAGCGGATAGGGCGTGGCCAAACGGTTTTTTTATTGCTTGGCAATTGTGCTGTTTTTGATTTAACAAGTTGATTTTTATATAAATCATTACCCCTCAAATGCACTGTAATATAACTGTCATATTGCGTACATTTTTCTGTCACCAAACTGTCCTATTTTCCCTCCTGCAGCAATACTTACTCTGATTAAAACGACTCGAAGTCGATTTTAAATATCCCATTAGGAGGGATTATGAAACTGATGCGTACCACCGTCGCCAGTATTGTGGCAGCGACCTTCTCCCTGACCGCCGTGTCCGCGTTCGCTGCTGCCAGCCTGACCGGTGCAGGTGCGACATTCCCCGCTCCGGTTTACGCCAAGTGGGCAGATTCTTATCAGAAAGAAACCGGCAACAAAGTTAACTATCAGGGCATCGGCTCCTCTGGCGGCGTGAAGCAAATCGTGGCCAACACCGTTGACTTTGGCGCCTCCGACGCCCCGCTGTCTGACGACAAACTGGCGGCCGACGGCCTGTTCCAGTTCCCGACCGTGATCGGCGGCGTAGTGCTGGCCGTGAATATCCCGGGCATTAAATCCGGCGAACTGACTCTGGACGGCAAAACCCTGGGCGATATCTACCTGGGCAACGTCAAAAAGTGGAACGATCCGGCTATCACCAAGCTGAACCCAGGCGTGAAACTGCCTGACCAGAACATCGCCGTGGTGCGCCGCGCCGACGGTTCCGGCACCTCGTTCGTGTTCACCAGCTACCTGTCCAAGGCCAACGCGCAGTGGAAAGAAAAGATTGGCGCCGGTTCTACCGTTAACTGGCCGACCGGTCTGGGCGGCAAAGGCAACGACGGCATCGCCGCCTTCGTTCAGCGTCTGCCTGGCTCTATCGGCTACGTAGAATACGCTTACGCCAAGCAGAACAACCTGGCTTACACCAAGCTGGTTTCCGCCGACGGCAAACCGGTCAGCCCGACCGAAGAAAGCTTCAGCAACGCGGCTAAAGGCGTGGATTGGAGCAAGACCTTCGCTCAGGATCTGACTGACCAGAAAGGCGACAACGTGTGGCCAATCACCTCCACCACCTTCATCCTGGTGCACAAAGAGCAGAAAAACCCTGCTCAGGGCGCCGAAGTGCTGAAGTTCTTCGACTGGGCTTACAAAACCGGCGGCAAACAGGCTAACGAGCTGGATTACGCCACCCTGCCGAAAGAAGTGGTTGAGCAGGTGCGCGCGGCCTGGAAAACCAACGTAAAAGACAGTTCAGGTAAAGCGCTGTACTAACAACGCAGGGGCGCGGGTTCGCCGCGCCCCACACAGTTCTTCAGGCTCCGATCCCGGTTGGGGCTGCCAGGGTTCAAACAGAGAGTAATCTATGGCTGAGTACAAGCCGACCATCAAAGCACCGGGCAAAAACGGTGACATCATTTTCAGCGCGCTGGTGAGACTGGCGGCGCTGATTACCCTATTGTTGCTGGGCGGCATTATCGTTTCGCTGATCTTCGCCTCCTGGCCAAGCATGCAGAAATTCGGCTTCGCTTTTCTGTGGACCAAAGAGTGGGACGCGCCGGCGGAGCAGTTCGGCGCGCTGGTGCCGATCTACGGCACCGTGGTCACCTCGCTTATCGCGCTGATCATCGCCGTGCCGGTAAGTTTCGGCATCGCGCTGTTCCTGACCGAACTGGCGCCGAACTGGTTGAAGCGGCCGCTGGGCATAGCCATTGAGCTGCTGGCGGCCATCCCGAGCATTGTCTACGGCATGTGGGGCCTGTTCGTGTTCGCCCCGCTGTTCGCCGAATATTTCCAGACGCCGGTGGGCGAAGTGCTGTCGGGCATTCCGATCGTCGGTGAGCTGTTCTCCGGCCCGGCCTTCGGCATCGGCATCCTGGCCGCCGGGGTGATCCTGGCGATCATGATCATTCCTTACATCGCCGCGGTTATGCGCGACGTGTTCGAACAGACGCCGGTGATGATGAAAGAGTCGGCCTACGGCATCGGCTGCACCACCTGGGAAGTCATCTGGCGCATCGTGCTGCCGTTCACCAAAAACGGCGTCATCGGCGGCGTGATGTTGGGCCTGGGCCGCGCGCTGGGGGAAACCATGGCGGTGACCTTTATCATCGGTAACACCTACCAGCTCGACAGCGCTTCGCTGTATATGCCGGGTAACAGCATCACCTCAGCGCTGGCCAACGAATTCGCCGAAGCCGAGTCCGGCGTGCACACCGCCGCGTTGATGGAGCTGGGCCTGATTCTGTTTGTTATCACCTTTATCGTGCTGGCGCTGTCGAAACTGATGATCATGCGTCTGGCCAAGAATGAGGGGCGTTAACATGGCGACGATGGATATGCAAAACGCAGTCGTTCTGGCGGAAAGCCGCCGCAAAATGCAGGCCTGGCGCCGGCAAAAAAACCGCCTCGCGCTGTTCCTGTCGATGGCGACCATGGCGTTCGGGCTGTTCTGGTTGATCTGGATCCTGATCGCCACCGTCACCAAAGGCTTCGACGGCATGTCGCTGGCGCTGTTTACCGAAATGACCCCGCCGCCGAATACCGCGGGCGGCGGCTTGGCCAACGCCATCGCCGGCAGCGGCCTGTTGATCCTGTGGGCGACCCTCTTCGGTACGCCGCTGGGCATCATGGCTGGCATCTACCTGGCGGAATACGGCCGTAAATCCTGGCTGGCGGAAGTGATCCGCTTTATCAACGATATCCTGCTGTCCGCACCGTCGATCGTGGTGGGCCTGTTCGTTTACACCATCGTGGTGGCGAAGATGGAACACTTCTCCGGCTGGGCCGGCATCGTGGCGCTGGCGCTGCTGCAGGTGCCGATCGTCATTCGCACCACCGAGAACATGCTGAAGCTGGTACCGGATACGCTGCGCGAGGCCGCGTACGCCCTGGGTACGCCGAAATGGCGCATGATTTCCGCCATCACGCTGAAGGCGTCGGTGTCCGGCATCATCACCGGCGTGCTGCTGGCGATTGCGCGCATCGCGGGGGAAACCGCACCGCTGCTGTTCACCTCGCTGTCGAACCAGTTCTGGAGCACCGACCTGATGCAGCCGATCGCCAACCTGCCGGTGACCATCTTCAAATTCGCCATGAGCCCGTTCGCCGAATGGCAACAGCTGGCCTGGGCCGGGGTGCTGTTGATCACCCTGTGCGTACTGTTACTGAATATCCTGGCGCGCGTGATTTTCGCCAAGAAAAAGCATTCATAAAATTTTGAGCGCCGCTTTGGCGGCGCTGATGAAAAGAGAGAACTCTTGATGAGTATGGTTACTGACGCTTCCAGCAGCAAAATTCAGGTACGCGATCTGAACTTCTACTATGGCAAATTCCATGCGCTGAAGAACATCACGCTGGATATCGCCAAGAACAAGGTCACCGCGTTTATCGGCCCGTCCGGCTGCGGCAAATCCACCCTGCTGCGCACCTTCAACAAGATGTACCAGCTATACCCGGAACAGCGTGCGGAAGGCGGCATCCTGCTGGACGGCCAGAACATCCTCACCGACAACTCGGATATCGCGCTGCTGCGCGCCAAGGTCGGCATGGTGTTCCAGAAGCCGACGCCGTTCCCGATGTCGATTTACGACAACATCGCCTTCGGCGTTCGCCTGTTTGAAAAGCTGTCGCGCGCCGATATGGACGAGCGCGTGCAGTGGGCGCTGACCAAGGCGGCGCTGTGGAACGAAACCAAGGACAAGCTGCACCAGAGCGGCTACAGCCTCTCCGGCGGGCAGCAGCAGCGTCTGTGCATCGCCCGCGGCATCGCCATTCGTCCGGAAGTGCTGTTGCTGGATGAGCCTTGCTCGGCGCTGGATCCGATCTCCACCGGCAAGATTGAAGAGCTGATCAGCGAGCTGAAGGCCGACTACACCGTGGTGATCGTGACGCACAACATGCAGCAGGCGGCGCGCTGCTCCGACTCTACCGCATTTATGTATCTGGGCGAGCTGATCGAGTTCAGTGATACTGATAACCTGTTCACTGCGCCGCAGAAAAAGCAGACTGAAGACTACATCACTGGCCGTTATGGTTGATAGGAAGCATCATGGATAACCTGAATTTAAATAAACACATTTCCGGCCAGTTCAACGCAGAGCTTGAGCATATCCGCACCCAGGTGCTGACCATGGGCGGGCTGGTGGAGCAGCAGCTGACCGACGCCATCACCGCGATGCACAATCAGGATGGCGAGCTGGCCAAGCGCGTGATCGAAGGCGACGCCAAGGTCAACATGATGGAAGTGGCGATCGACGAAGCCTGCGTGCGCATCATCGCCAAGCGCCAGCCAACCGCCAGCGATCTGCGCCTGGTGATGGCGATCATCAAAACCATTTCCGAGCTGGAGCGCATCGGCGACGTGGCGGACAAAATCTGCCGCACCGCACTGGAGAAGTTCTCGCACCAGCACCAGCCGCTGTTGGTCAGCCTGGAATCGCTGGGGCGCCACACCGTGCAGATGCTGCACGACGTGTTGGACGCCTTCGCGCGCATGGATCTGGACGAGGCGATCCGTATTTACCGCGAAGATAAAAAGGTCGACCAGGAATACGAAGGCATCGTGCGTCAGCTGATGACCTACATGATGGAAGACTCACGCACCATTCCCAGCGTGCTGACCGCGTTGTTCTGCGCCCGTTCCATCGAGCGCATCGGCGACCGCTGCCAGAACATCTGCGAATTTATCTTCTATTTCGTCAAAGGGCAGGACTTCCGTCATTTGGGCGGCGACGCCCTGGAAAAGCTGCTCTCTCCGGGCGGTAAAGACGAAAAAGCCGACTAACCCTTTCCGGGTAATATCCTTCAAAGGCGCGGTTTCCCGCGCCTTTATTCCATCTTAAGCGCGTAAAGATAAAAAGGTTATAAACATAGCTTTTTATATTATTTCCTGACCTATGTGGCGCTTGCTAGCTTATCCGCCAGCAGGACATCAACCACTTAGGAGCTTTCTATGAAACATCGCGCTTTGGCCTTAACGTTGTTAGCCAGTCTGACCGGCCTCGCTGCCGGCGCCGCGCACGCGGACAAACTTGACGATATCAAGCAAGCCGGCGTGGTGCGTATCGCGGTGTTCGACAGCAACCCGCCGTTCGGCTACATCGACCCGCAAAGCAAGAAGCTGGTGGGCTACGATGTGGACGTCGCCGATGCGATCGGTAAAGCGCTGGGCGTGAAAGTGGAGCTGCGCGCCACTAACCCGGCCAACCGCATTCCGCTGCTGGTGTCGAAGAAGGTTGACCTGATCGCCGCCAACTTCACCATTACCGACGAGCGCGCCAAGGAAGTGAACTTCAGCGTGCCGTACTTCGCCACCGGGCAAAAATTCATCGCCCGCAAAGGCGTGCTGAAAACCCCGGAAGACATCAAGAAGCTGCGCATCGGCGCGGATAAGGGTACGGTGCAGGAAATCACCCTGCGCGAGCGTTTCCCGACGGCGAAAGTGATCTCCTACGATGACACCCCGCTGGCGTTTGTGGCGCTGCGTAACGGCAACGTGCAGGCGATCACCCAGGACGACGCAAAGCTGGTTGGCCTGCTCGGCAATCTGCCAGCGGCGCAGAAGGCGGAATTTGAAATTTCGCCGTTCAGCCTGACCAAAGAATACCAGGGCGTCGGCATTCCCAAGGGCGAAGATCGCCTGACCGCCGCGGTGAATGAGACGCTGATCAAGCTGGAAAAAGACGGCGAAGCGGTTAAGATTTACGATCGCTGGTTTGGGCCGGAAACCCAATCCGCCCAACCGCGCGGCGATTTCAAAATCGCGCCTTTGGATCAGCAACCGAAAGCCTGATTTAGCCGCTCGTGGTGAGATCGGCACGGAGGGGCGCAGCTTGCTGCGCCCCTGATGCATTCTGCAAGACAAGGATTGAACATGAACCTGGACTGGCTGCTGGCGCCGCAATACCTGAGCTGGCTGTGGCACGGCTTTCTGCTGACGCTGTGGCTTTCCGCCTGCGCGGGCCTGGCGGCCACGCTGCTGGGCTTTGTGCTGGCGGCAATGCGCGACAGCAGCCTGCGGCCGTTGCGCTGGTTGGCGATGGGGTACAGCTCGCTGTTTCGCAATACGCCGCTGCTGGTGCAGCTGTTCTTCTGGTACTTCGCCGCCGGGCAGATCCTGCCGTCCGCCGCCATGCAGTGGCTGAACAGCTCGCATCAGGTCGGCCCGCTTGAGTGGCCGTCGTTCGAGTTTCTCGCCGGTTTCTTCGGCCTGACGCTCTACTCCACCGCCTTTATCGCCGAAGAGATCCGTTCCGGTATTCGCGGCGTCGCCGGCGGGCAGAAATATGCCGCCCAGGCGCTGGGGCTGACCGGCTGGCAGGCGATGCGCTACGTGGTGCTGCCGCAGGCGCTGAAAATCGCGCTGCCGCCGCTGCTCGGGCAATACATGAACGTGATCAAGAACTCGTCGTTGACCATGGCGATCGGCGTTGCCGAACTCTCTTACGCCTCGCGTCAGGTCGAAACCGAAACGTTGCGCACCTTCCAGGCGTTCGGCGTGGCGACGGTGCTGTATATCGCCATCATCGCGCTGCTGGAAGGCTGGGGCATGTGGCGCCAACAGCGTAAACCGCTGGGAGGACATTGAGATGGATTTCAGCGTAATTCACGATAACCTGGGCTACCTGCTGTGGGGCACCTGGCCGGACGGGCCGCTGGGCGGCGCGGCGCTGACGTTGGCGATCAGCCTGATGGCCGGCGTGGCTTCGGCGGTGCTTGGTACCTTACTCGGCGTGGCGCTGGCGATGTCGCGCGGCGTCGCCGCCGGATTGCTGGCGGCGGTGCTGGGCTTTTTCCGCGCCATTCCGGTCATCATGCTGATCTTCTGGACCTATTTCCTGCTGCCGATGGTGTTCGGCGTCGAGATCCCGGAAATCACTACCGTGGTGTGCGCGCTGGCGCTGATCGCTTCGGCCTATTTGGCCCATGCGGTGAAGGCCGGCATCGCCGCGATCGGCCCCGGCCAATGGCAGGCCGGGCTTTCTCTGGGGCTGACCCGTTGGCAGACGCTGCGCATGATCGTGCTGCCGCAGGCGCTGCGCATGATGGTGCCGTCGTTCATTAACCAGTGGATCTCCCTGATCAAGGACACCTCGCTGGCTTATATCGTCGGCGTTGGCGAACTGACCTTCCTGGCGACCCAGGTCAACAACCGCAGCATGGTCTATCCGATGGAAGTGTTCCTGTTCGTGGCGCTGGTCTACTTCGTATTCTGCCTGGCGCTCGATCTGCTGGCCAACGCGGTCAACCGCCGCTTCGGCGCGCAAACCCGCGCGCTGAAACGGTCCTGGCGCTGGTGGCGCAACAAGCCGCCGTTGCCGGCCAGTTAATCGGCCGTGAGCCGCCAACCGCGTTCGCGCCACAGCGCGGGCAGCTGGGCCAGGTCGTCGAACGTTGTCACCAGCGGGTGGTCGATCGGCGGGTTATGTGGATCGGCGCAGAAGTAAAAGACCGGGATGCCGGCGTTGATGCCGGCCTGGGCGCCGGCGGGCGAATCGTCCACCAGGATGCAGCGCGCCACCGGTACCTGCATCTGTTCAGCGGCGTGAAACACGATCGCCGGATCCGGCTTCCAGCGATGAATGTCATAGCCGCTGAACAACCGGTCATCAAAATAAGGCAGCATGCCGGTCAGGCCGAGCGAGTGCTGCATCTTGCTGACCGGCCCGTTGGAGACGGTGCAAACAGGCACCGTCACCTGCGCCAGCAGCTCGCGGGCGCCGGCAATCTGTTGCAGTTCGCTGTCGAACAGCCTCGCCACCTCCTGCCGATACAGCGGCTCCAGCGCTTCTTTTGCCAGGTCAGTGCCCTGCTCGGCGTTGACCCGATCGATGATCTCGTACAGCTTCACCCCTTTGTATTTCTTGAACACCTCTTCCAGCGACAGGTGAATGCCGTAGCGGGCGAACATGTGCACATAGGCTTTGCTGCACAGCACTTCGCTGTCCACCAGCGTGCCGTCGCAGTCGAACAAAATGCAGTCAATCTGATTCATGCGGGACAGGTTCCTTCGGGTTCGCGCCGCTGAGGCCACTCAGCGATCACTTGATCAGGTTACGCGCCTTAAGATCGTGCAAAATCAGCGCGGCGACGTGTGAGCAGTGCGGCAAATCGCGGCTGTCGCACCACCTCAGTTCGGCGATTTCGGCGGCCGGCTGCAGCTGCCCGGTAAAGTCGGCCTGATAGCAGCGAATGCGCACCTGGGTGCCGTCCTGCTTGCCGTCCGCCGGGCCGGTGAACTCGCCGTAAAATGCGATGGAGCTCGGCTGCAGCGCAACGGTCAGCTCTTCGTCGATTTCGCGGCACAGCGCCTGTTCGTCGGTTTCACCCGCTTCGCGTTTTCCGCCCGGGACATAAAACAGCGTCTTATTGTGTGAACGCACCAGCGCCACTTTGTCATCTTTCAGCGTAATTAACGCGAGCTTATCGATAAAGGTCGAAGACATGCGGATTCCTGTTTTTTTAGCGGGTAGGGTAAGAGATGCGATAGGCCATTTTATCGGCCGTGCCGGCAAACGGCAACGCAGCGGGCGGCAACGGGGGATGAAAGCCTGTAAATACAAGCCGTTGACGCGTTTAGCCGTAAAGACGGCGAAAAAAACCTGTGACCGGCGTCAAAAGCCCCACTTTTTGTTATAGGATAGCCGGCGACTGTCCATTCCCATTTTCGGAATTCTGATAATGACCAAACCAGTATCTGGCCTTGACGCTGAGCAAGGCTTGCTTGGGCGCGTGTTTAAACTCAAGCAACATGGCACGACGGCGCGTACGGAAACGATTGCCGGTATCACCACCTTCCTCACCATGGTGTATATCGTGTTCGTTAACCCTCAAATTTTGGGCGCGGCGGGCATGGATACCCAGGCGGTATTTGTCACTACCTGTTTGATCGCCGCCTTCGGCAGCATCTTTATGGGCCTGCTGGCGAACCTGCCGGTGGCGCTGGCGCCGGCGATGGGCCTGAACGCCTTCTTCGCCTTCGTGGTGGTCGGGGCGATGGGCATCTCCTGGCAGGTGGGCATGGGCGCCATCTTCTGGGGGGCGGTCGGCCTGCTGCTGCTGACCATTTTCCGCATCCGTTACTGGATGATCGCCAACATTCCGGTCAGCCTGCGGGTCGGCATCACCAGCGGCATCGGTCTGTTCATCGGCATGATGGGGCTGAAAAACGCCGGCATCGTGGTGGCCAACCCGGACACGCTGGTGACCATCGGCAGCCTGACCTCGCACAACGTGCTGCTGGGCGCGCTCGGCTTCTTCATCATCGCCGTGCTCTCTTCGCGTAACTTCCACGCGGCGGTGCTGGTGTCGATCGTGGTCACCACCCTGATCGGCTGGATGCTGGGCGACGTGAAATACGGCGGCCTGTTCTCCCTGCCGCCGAGCATCACCTCGGTGGTGGGCCAGGTCGACGTGGCCGGCGCGCTGAACATCGGGCTGGCCGGGGTTATTTTCTCGTTTATGCTGGTGAACCTGTTCGACTCTTCGGGCACCCTGATCGGCGTTACCGATAAAGCCGGCCTGACCGACAGCCAGGGCAAATTCCCGCGCATGAAGCAGGCGCTGTACGTCGACAGCATCAGCTCGGTGGCCGGTTCGCTGGCGGGCACCTCTTCCGTGACCGCTTACATCGAAAGCTCTTCCGGCGTCGCCGTCGGCGGCCGCACCGGTTTGACGGCGGTGGTCACCGGCCTGCTGTTCCTGCTGGTGATCTTCCTGTCGCCGCTGGCGGGCATGGTGCCGGCTTACGCCGCCGCCGGCGCGCTGATCTACGTCGGCGTGCTGATGACCTCCAGCCTGGCGCGGGTGAAGTGGGACGATCTGACCGAAGCGGTACCGGCGTTTGTTACCGCGGTGATGATGCCGTTCAGCTTCTCGATCACCGAAGGTATCGCGCTCGGCTTTATCTCCTACTGCGTGATGAAGCTCGGCACCGGCCGCTGGCGTGAAATCAGCCCGTGTGTGGTGGTGGTGGCGCTGCTGTTCGTGCTGAAGATCGTCTTCGTCGACGGCCATTGACCGCCAAAGGGCCGGCGCCTGCCGGCCCTGACCCCTAGACGCCCGGCGTCGCATCCGGCGCCCGATCCAACACCCACTGCAACGGCCGCCTGAAGCGCGCCTGCCAACTGCCGGCGGCATCCTCTCCCTGGGCGAAGTGCAGCGTCTGCACCTGATTATCCTCCCCGAACAGATTGGCGAAGTGCAATGCCAGCGCCTGCTCGCTGAAGTTCTGCCGATCGTAATACGCCATCACGATTTTCTTTTGCGCCGCCAGCGACTGCTGGGCCGGCTTGATCTCTCCGTTGGGGGCGATCAGGAGCGCGCCGGCGTAAAACTGCGGGTACTTCGCGATCAGGTTGGCGGCGTGCAGTGCGCCCTGGCCGCGGGCGCTGAGGTAAATCCGTTGGGTATTCAGCTTTAGCTGCGGAGCCAGCTGTTGCAGCGTACGCTGAATGGCGGTGTGGGTGCTCTCGTCGCTGTAATTCGACCAGCGGAAGCTGTTTTCCGATAGCATCTGCGTGCCGTTGATCTCGATGTACGCCACGCCCATTTCGCCGAACAGCAGACGTTCCTCGGGGCTGATGGCGGCGGCTTTACCGTAGGTATGCAGGAAGATCACCGTTGGCCAGCCTTCGGGCGGCGCTTCGCCGTCCGGCATCGCGTAGCTGGCCTTGCCTTCATAGTGACGGGCGTGCTGCAGATAGCGCGCTTTGGTGGCGGCCAGGATCGATTGGTAGGTGGCGGAGTGCTGGATGCTGTTGAAGGCGTCGTCCTCCAGCAGGTTGTAGTAGTACCACAGGCCGCGGTCGGCACTCAGCTGCAGGTAGCGCTCCGCCAGTTCGGTTTGCCCTTTCTCCGCCGACGATACCGCCAGCTGGTAGGGCGCCCAGACGTTGCGGCCATCTTCACGCATCAGCGTCAGGTACAGCGACATGGCACCCAACTTTTTATCTTCCTGGCTTTGCGCGGATCGCGACAGCTGGGCGTTGAGCGCGCTGTGTGCCGGCAGCTCCAGCGGCTCTTCACCGGCGGGATAACGCAAGTCTGCGGCAAAAACGGGACTGGTGATGGAAATAAAAAATAACGCTAAAATGAAAAAATACATAATGCTATTGCTTTAATTTTCAATAAATTGACGGACTTCATGTCCTGCTGCGGCGCCCGGTGGGCGCCGCGAGATCTTCATTCCACGCGGCGAATAAAATCGCTGAACGCGGACAGCTGGCCGGTCAGGAAATCCAGCGTTCCCTGATCGCTCAGTTCACCGGCCTGTTCATCGACCTTGCTCTGGATCACGCCGCCCATAAACTCAGGCTTGTTCATCACCATCGCATCGAGGAACACCAGGATCTGGCGCAGGTGGTATTGGCAGCGTGCACCGCCTATCGGCCCCATCGAACTGGTTTGAATGGCGACCGGCTTGCCGGCCAGCGGCTGATTCGGCAAACGCGACAGCCAGTCGATGGCGTTTTTCAAGCCGCCGGGCACGGAATAGTTATATTCAGGGGTGACGATGATCACGCCGTCGGCCTGGCGGATCTGTTCGGCGATCGCTTCGACCGCGGCAGGGAAACCTTCACCCTGTTGCATGTCGGCGTCGTACAGCGGGATATCGCGGATAGAGGGTAGCGCTTCAATGGTGACACCCTGTGGAGCCAAGCCTGGCAGGGCGCGGGCTACCATGGCGTTGTAGGAGCCTTTGCGCAGGCTGCCGAGCAGAGTGACGATTTTTAAGGCTTGGTCTGACATGGTGATTCTCCCTTTCGAATGAGCAGATTCAGCGTACAACATGGGCGAATAGTAGGCTAAAGCGCGGGTCGAGAATAGGCGATTGCTCAACATTTAGCTGTCTTTACAATTTAATCCAGCAACTTGTGCGGTAAAGACAGCGTTATCCGCTTTGCGCTGCGTTAACCGGGCGTCTTCAGGCCCGTCAGTTTAACGAAGCGCGAGGACGCCGCCGGGCTGCGCGGCGAGATTTCCCCGTCTTTCTGTAGGCCGCGGCGCTCTTCGTAGTGCCAGCACAGCAGGCGATCCAGCCCAGGGCTGCCAGCGCAGGCCCAGCTCAGGTATTCGTCGGCGTCGCTCATCACCTGAACGTCCGGCGTAGCGCTGGAGCGCAGGTGGCCGGAGAAGGGATGCAGACGCAGCGTAGATTGGCCGCTGTTGCCGAGGCCGGAAATTTTCAGCACGCTTTGCCGAATGCTCCACAGCTGAGTCTCCGCCTCCAGCCGATCGTCCTGCGCGCCGATCCAGGCACTTTCCGCCGGCGTCTGATGCGCGTGTTGCAGCGCGCTTTGCTGGGTGCCGCGTGCCCGCATCACTTCGATATCCAATCCGACTTTGCCCTCGTCGCTGAGCAGCACACCCACGGTGTTGCTGGCGTAAGCGAGGCTGAAATCGGGCAGCTGATGATCGGCGAAACAGGGGCGGCCGGTCGGCGTGGTGGCGATGGGGGGCAGCGTCGGCAGGCCGTACAGGTAGAACATCATTTCGGCGAGCAGAATGCGCCCTTGCAGAAAGCGCGTGCGGCGTTTAACGGAAAAGGTGCGGGTGGCGGCTATCACTTCGTCGGAGAGTCTTTGGGTATCCAGGACAGCGGAGGCCGGGGTCCAGCGGGCAAAATGACACGCCATTGTTCACTCCATGACAGAGGGTCGCTAAGAACGCAGGGGTGTTAGATTAAGACTAAGTTGAGGATTTATCATCAAAAAACACTATGCGTTTTATCCGATTTGTTGTCGATTTCAATGATGAGCGGCGCAGGCGTTATTCCAGGATCCAGCTATCGCCGGTGGCCGGCGAGATCCCTGCCGGCAGCCATAGCCGGCCCCAGGCGCCGGTACAGTGGCAGCCCATGATCTTTTCCGGCTGATGCTGCCGTAAAAAACGGCGGACGCGCCAGAGCGTGCGTGGGGAAGCGCAGCGCAGATGAAAACCGCCGATCAGGGCGTGGATCCTTTCGATTCCGGTGATTTTCTGGCAATGGCGCACGATATTGACGATCCCGCGGTGCCCACAGCCGGTCACGATCACCAGACCGCGATCCGATTTGTAAATCAGCACCCCTTCGTCGATCACGTAATCCACCGCCGCGTTTTCCCCGGCGAGCACCCCGTAGGCGCGCGGGGCGGGCACCACGATCTCGCCTGACCACATAAAGCGATCGCCGATCGCCAGCGGTTCGCGGCTGTAGTGCATGCGGTGGCGCGAGTAGTCGATATCCAAAGAGAGCTTTTTGATTTTCCGGGTGTGGCCCAGCACCTTCAGCGCCGCATAGCGCTCATCGCCGACCTGCGGGTGACAGATGATGCGGCTGTTGTCCGGCAGCCAGGCGACGCCGCCGCAGTGGTCATAGTGGCCGTGGGAGAGCACCGTTGCGGTGATGCGGGAGAGATCGACGCCCATCAGCGCCGCATTGCGCAGAAAGCTGTCGTCGGGGCCGGTATCGAACAGTATGGACGTCGTCTCATCCTCAATCAGCAGGCTTAGCCCGGCCTTGGCCTGCAATAATGGGTCGGCGCCGGCGGCGCGGCGGTTTTCCAGCAGTACCTTGAGGGTCAATGCCATGTTGACTCGTTCCTGAGAAAGATTCCTGACTTTTCAGTATAGCGTGGAGGGTGGTAGCGGCTCTGTGAGCCGGCGCGCAGAGCGAGCGCGGGAAAGAAAAACGGCCGGAACAAGGGTTTGTCCCGGCCGTGAAGGCATCTGGCGGCGTTATTTACCGATACAGAAGCTGGAGAAGATGCGGCCCAGCAGGTCGTCGGAGGTGAATTCGCCGGTGATTTCACTCAAGGCCAGCTGTGCCTGGCGCAGTTCCTCGGCCAACAGCTCGCCCGCGTAAGCGCTCACTAACTGTTCTTTGCCTTGTACCAGGTGCTGTGCCGCCAGCTCCAGCGCCTGCAGGTGGCGACGGCGTGCGAGGAAGCCGCCTTCCATGTTGCTGGTGAAGCCCATGCTCTGTTTCAGATGATCGCGCAGCACATCGACGCCTTCGCCGGTGCGGGCCGACAGGCGAATAAGTGAGTGGTTGTTCACTTCCGTCAGACCCAGCGTTTCACCGGTGATGTCGGCCTTGTTGCGCACCACGGTGATCGGCAGCGTGCCCGGCAGGCGCGCCATAAACTCCGGCCAGATCTCCGCCGGCTCGGTGGCGGCGGTGGTGGTGCCGTCAACCATAAACAGCACTCTGTCGGCCTGTTCGATCTCGTTCCAGGCACGTTCGATGCCGATACGCTCAACTTCGTCGCTGGCGTCGCGCAGGCCGGCGGTGTCGATGATGTGCAGCGGCATGCCGTCGATATGGATATGTTCGCGCAAGACGTCGCGGGTGGTGCCGGCGATATCGGTGACGATCGCCGCCTCACGCCCGGCCAACGCATTGAGCAGGCTGGATTTACCGGCGTTGGGGCGCCCGGCGATCACTACCTTCATTCCTTCGCGCAGCAGGCTGCCCTGGCGTGCTTCGCCGCGCACGCTGTCCAGATCCGCCATCACGTCGTTGAGCTGCGCCTCGATTTTACCGTCGGACAGGAAGTCGATTTCCTCGTCCGGGAAGTCGATCGCCGCTTCCACGTAGATTCGCAGGTGAGTGAGCGCTTCCACGAGCTGGTGGATGCGGGTGGAGAAGGCGCCCTGCAGCGAGTTCATCGCCGAACGTGCCGCCTGCTCGGAGCTGGCGTCGATCAGATCGGCGATCGCTTCGGCCTGCGCCAAATCGAGTTTATCGTTGAGGAACGCGCGTTCGGAGAACTCGCCGGGCCGTGCGATGCGCACGTTGGGCAGCGCCAGCACGCGCTTGAGCAACAGATCGAGGATCACCGGCCCGCCGTGGCCCTGCAGCTCCAGCACGTCTTCGCCGGTAAAGGAGTTCGGCCCCGGGAACCACAGCGCGATGCCCTGATCGAGGGTGGCGCCGGTGGCGTCGCGGAACGGCAGATAGTCAGCGTAGCGCGGCTTCGGCAGCTTGCCGAGCAACGCCTGGGCGACGTTTTTGGCCTGGCTTCCGGAAATGCGCAGAATGCCGACGCCGCCGCGTCCCGGCGGGGTGGCTTGGGCTACGATGGTATCGGTGGTGCTCATAACGGTTCTCTCTGACGATTAAGATGCAAAAAGGCGGTCTAATGACCGCCTTTGGTGTGACTGCAAGGGTCGGCGCGCCGAACCCCTACACTACGCTTAGCTTTTTTTCTTGTCGCGGCTGTGCAGACCGCGTTTTTCCAGACCACGGTAAATCAGCTGCTGCTGCAGGATGGTTACCAGGTTACTGACGATGTAGTACAGCACCAGACCGGACGGGAACCACAGGAAGAACACTGTGAAGATCACCGGCATGAAGGTCATGATTTTCTGCTGCATCGGGTCAGTCACGGTGGTCGGCGACATCTTCTGAATGAAGAACATCGTCACGCCCATCAGGATTGGCAGGATGTAGTACGGGTCTTGTGCCGACAGGTCATGGATCCACAGGGCGAACGGCGCGTGGCGCAGCTCGACCGAACCCATCAGCATGTAGTACAGCGCCAGGAAGATCGGCATCTGAATGATCAGCGGCAGGCAGCCGCCGAGCGGGTTCACTTTCTCCGCCTTGTACAGCGCCATCATCTCTTGGCTCATGCGCTGTTTGTCATCGCCGATGCGCTCGCGCATCGCCTGCAGCTTCGGCTGCAGCATGCGCATTTTCGCCATCGAGGTGTACTGCGCCTTGGTCAGCGGGTACATGATGCCGCGCACGATGAAGGTGATGATGATGATGGAGAAGCCCCAGTTACCGATAAAGCCGTGGATGAACTTCAGCAGTTTGAACAGCGGCTGGGAGATGAACCACAGCCAACCGTAATCCACGGTCAGGTCCAGGTGCGGCGCCAGCTGGGCCATCTGGTCCTGCAGCTCCGGGCCGACCCACAGGGTCGCGTTCAGCTGCTGCTGAGCGCCCGGCTGCACCACGACCGGCGTAGATTTGAAGCCGATGGTGGACAGGTTGTCGCCCGGTTTGGCGGTGTAGAAGGTGTTGTCACCCTTGGTCGCCGGTACCCACGCGGTGGCGAAGTACTGTTGCAGCATGGCGACCCAACCGTCTTTGGTGGTGACGCTCAGGTTTTCGTCTTTATCGAATGCGTATTTCTGGTACTTGTCATCGCTGGACGAGTACGCCGCGCCGCGGAAGGTGTGCAGCGCGAAGTTGCTGCTGCCGGTGTCGCGGTGCTTAGGCAATTCGGTGGTCTGCTTCAGCTGGCCGAACAGGGTCAGCTCCAGCGGCGTTGCGCCTTTATTGTCGATGCTGTAATCCACGCCGACCGCATAGTGATCGCGTTTGAGCACGAAGGTCTTGGTGTAGACCGCGCCGTCTTTATCGGTGTAGGTCAGCGGGATGCGCAGCTCGTCCTGGCCTTCCGGCAGGGTGTAGCTGTCCTGCGCCGCCTGATACAGCGGGCGTTCGCCGTTGGCCGGGTTGTCCGGGCCGTTTTTACCGGTCAGGCCGCTTTGCGCCTGATAGACGAACGACGGAGTGGTTTCCAGCAGTTGGAACGGAGTCGATGAACCCAGAGTATCCGGGTAGGCCAACAGTTTAGCCTGCTCGATATCGCCACCACGGGTGTTGATGGTCAGTGACAGCACGTCGGTGTTCACGGTAATCAGCTTACCCTGACCACTGGCTGGCACGGCCTGGCTGGCGGCATCACCGGCTACTGCGTTCGAAGTCTGTTGCGTGGTCTGTGCGGCCGGCTGCGGAGCGTTGTCCGTTTGCCATGCCTGCCAGATCATGAAAGACACGAACAGCAGAGCGATGAGGAGAAGATTGCGTTGCGAATCCATCGTTAGTGTTCTCTGTTATCGTCGGTTTTTGGCGGCACCGGATCATCGCCACCTGGGTTCAAAGGGTGGCATTTTAATACGCGTTTCAATGCTAACCAACTGCCTTTTATCATGCCAAACCTGCTTAATGCCTCAATTGCGTAATGAGAGCATGTCGGCTGGAAGCGACAACGAGGCCCTAGCAGCGGACTGATGACGAGCTGATAGGCCCGCACCAGCCCGATCAGGATGCGGGAGCCTGGCGACAGTGGCGACGCCATAATTTATCCAAAGCTTCCGTCAGCGCGCGGTTATCCAAATCCGCTATCCCTTTTTTGGCCACCACGACAAAATCCATCGCCGGTAATTCGTGCTGGCGCAGGCGGAAGCTTTCGCGGGTTAGGCGTTTGATCCGATTACGCTCGTGCGCACGTTTGACGTGTTTTTTGGCGACGGTAAGACCGATGCGGGGATGCCCCAGCTGGTTCAGGCGGCCGAGGATGGTGATTTGCGGCGTGCCAGCCCGTTGTGGCTGCTGGAAGACGAAAGTGAAATGAGTGGGAGTTAACAAACGTAACTCCCTGGGAAAAGCGAGCTTAACCACTCAGCGGGTTAGCTTTATTACTTAGAAACAGTCAGACGAGCACGGCCTTTCGCACGACGGCGGGCCAGAACTTGACGACCATTTTTGGTGGCCATACGAGCACGGAAACCGTGGCTACGGTTGCGCTTCAATACGGACGGTTGGAAAGTGCGTTTCATAGCGATTTCTACCTAAACTTAAAATAATTACTGATCAGTAAACGCGTTTGGCTACTCGGCGTGAAGATGACCGACGCCTCAATCGCAATACATAAAGAAGCGGGATTGTAATAATTGTACAGTCCTGAGTCAATTCGCATCGCGCCAGCCTACCTGGTTGTCTGCCAATAACGGAACAAAATCCGGTCTTGGCCCGTGGTCACCGCAGAATCCTGTCTGGCTAATGACGCACCATAAGGAACCAGGTATCACACGTAGGGCGAAGATTATACGGACTCGGGGTGAAATCGCAAGGATCCCGGTGAGATCCTTTGCGCGCGATCGCAGGATCTGGCGTGGATAACAGGGTATAACCGGTTGACAATGTAAAAAACGCGGCGCAGCGGCCGGGATCTGCGCGGCCATTCGGCGCCGGCGGTGAAAAGATCGCCGCCGGCCGCGGCCTGTGGATAAAATGGATCTAATCTGTGAGGAAGGGGAGGATCTCTTGCGCGGATTGCGCTATGATCCGTCATTCCGATCGCGATCCCTCATGCCGGGATCGTGAGGGACACAAACCGTGAAAGGCGGTTCGCATCCCCCACAGGCAAACAGCCGATGCCGGGTATGTGTCAAAAATCATGAGTTATAAAAAAGTTGCCCGTTTCTTTTCTTTATTGATCTTGTTCGAGTGGAGTCCGCCGTGTCACTTTCGCTTTGGCAGCAGTGTCTTGCCCGATTGCAGGATGAGTTACCTGCCACAGAATTTAGTATGTGGATTCGCCCATTGCAGGCGGAACTGAGTGACAACACCCTGGCGCTGTATGCGCCTAACCGTTTTGTGCTGGATTGGGTTCGCGATAAGTACTTAAACAACATCAATGGTCTGCTGAATGATTTCTGCGGTACGGACGCGCCTTTGCTGCGTTTTGAAGTCGGTAGCAAGCCGATCACGCAGGTGATCAGCCAGACCGTGACCGCCAGCGTCAGCAGCGCACCTGCGGCCCCGGCGGCACGCACGGCCGCGCCTTCGCGCCCGAGCTGGGACAACGCGGCGGCGCAGCCCGAGCTCTCTTACCGCTCCAACGTCAACCCCAAACACACCTTCGACAACTTCGTCGAGGGTAAGTCCAACCAGCTGGCGCGCGCGGCGGCTCGCCAGGTGGCGGACAATCCGGGCGGCGCCTACAACCCTTTGTTCCTGTATGGCGGCACCGGCCTGGGTAAAACTCACCTGCTGCACGCGGTCGGCAACGGCATCATGGCGCGCAAGGCCAACGCCAAAGTGGTCTACATGCACTCGGAACGCTTCGTGCAGGACATGGTCAAAGCGTTGCAGAACAATGCCATCGAAGAGTTTAAGCGCTACTACCGTTCGGTCGACGCCTTGCTGATCGATGACATTCAATTCTTTGCCAACAAGGAGCGTTCGCAGGAAGAGTTCTTCCATACCTTTAACGCCCTGTTGGAAGGCAATCAGCAGATCATCCTGACCTCGGATCGCTACCCTAAAGAGATCAATGGGGTGGAAGATCGTCTGAAGTCTCGCTTCGGCTGGGGGCTGACGGTGGCGATCGAGCCGCCGGAGCTGGAAACCCGCGTGGCGATCCTGATGAAAAAGGCCGACGAGAACGACATTCGCCTGCCGGGCGAAGTGGCGTTCTTCATCGCCAAGCGCCTGCGTTCCAACGTGCGTGAGCTCGAAGGGGCGCTGAACCGCGTGATCGCCAACGCCAACTTTACCGGCCGGGCCATCACCATCGATTTCGTGCGCGAAGCGCTGCGCGATCTGCTGGCGCTGCAGGAAAAGCTGGTCACCATCGACAATATTCAAAAGACGGTGGCGGAGTATTACAAGATTAAAGTCGCGGATTTGCTGTCCAAGCGGCGTTCGCGATCCGTTGCCCGCCCGCGCCAGATGGCGATGGCGCTGGCGAAGGAACTCACCAACCACAGCCTGCCGGAAATCGGCGATGCGTTTGGTGGCCGCGACCATACCACGGTGTTGCACGCCTGCCGGAAGATCGAGCAGCTGCGTGAGGAAAGTCACGACATCAAAGAAGATTTCTCCAATTTAATCAGAACATTATCTTCATAGCGCTATGAAATTTATCGTTGAACGTGAGCATCTGCTAAAACCGCTGCAACAGGTAAGCAGCCCGCTGGGCGGCCGCCCGACCTTGCCGATCCTGGGCAACCTGCTGCTGCAGGTGACGGAAGGCTCCCTGCTGCTGACCGGCACCGATCTGGAGATGGAGATGGTGGCGCGCGTCGCCCTGTCCCAACCGCACGAGCCGGGCGCGACCACCGTGCCCGCGCGTAAATTCTTTGATATCTGCCGTGGCCTGCCGGAAGGGGCGGAGATCGCCGTCACGCTGGAGAGCGAGCGCATGCTGGTGCGGTCCGGCCGCAGCCGCTTCTCGCTGTCCACGCTGCCGGCGGCGGACTTCCCGAACCTGGACGACTGGCAGAGCGAGGTGGAGTTCACCTTGCCGCAGGCGACGCTGAAGCGCCTGATCGAAGCCACCCAGTTCTCGATGGCCCATCAGGACGTGCGTTACTACCTGAACGGCATGCTGTTTGAAACCGAAGGCGAAGAGCTGCGCACCGTCGCCACCGACGGCCACCGCCTGGCGGTGTGCTCGATGCCGATCGGCCAACAGCTGCCGTCGCATTCGGTGATCGTGCCGCGTAAAGGGGTTATGGAGCTGGTGCGTCTGCTGGACGGCGGCGATTCGCTGCTGCAGCTGCAGATCGGCAGCAACAACATTCGCGCCCACGTCGGCGATTTCATCTTCACCTCCAAGCTGGTTGACGGCCGTTTCCCGGACTATCGCCGCGTCTTGCCGAAGAACCCGGATAAAACGCTGGAAGCCGGCTGCGATCTGCTCAAGCAGGCGTTTGCGCGCGCGGCGATTCTCTCGAACGAGAAATTCCGCGGCGTGCGGCTGTACGTCAGCCAGAACCAGCTGAAGATCACCGCCAACAACCCGGAGCAGGAAGAGGCGGAAGAGATCCTCGACGTCAGCTACGACGGCGCGGAGATGGAGATCGGCTTCAACGTCAGCTACGTGCTGGACGTGCTGAACGCGCTCAAGTGTGAAGACGTGCGCCTGCTGTTGACCGACTCGGTCTCCAGCGTGCAGATCGAAGACGGCGCCAGCCAGGCGGCGGCCTACGTTGTCATGCCAATGCGGTTGTAGTCTCGTTACCTTGAATTACAGCACCGTCATCGGTAAAGAGATTGCATGGCTCTGACGCGTTTATTGATTAAAGATTTCCGCAATATCGAGGCGGCGGATTTGGCGCTGGCGCCGGGATTCAATTTCCTGGTCGGCGCCAACGGCAGCGGCAAGACCAGCGTGCTGGAAGCGGTGTATACGCTCGGGCACGGCCGCGCCTTTCGCAGCCTGCAGGCCGGTCGGGTTATTCGCCACGACCAGCCGGAGTTCGTGCTGCACGGCCGCATAGAAGGTACGGAGCGCGAGCTGTCGGTAGGATTGAGCAAGAGCCGTCAGGGTGACAGCAAAGTACGCATCGATGGCAGCGACGGCCACAAGGTGGCCGAGCTGGCGCAGCTGCTGCCCATGCAGCTGATCACCCCCGAAGGTTTTACCCTGCTGAACGGCGGGCCGAAATTCCGGCGCGCTTTCCTGGACTGGGGCTGTTTTCATAACGAACCCGGTTTTTTCACCGCCTGGAGCAACCTGAAACGGTTACTGAAGCAGCGCAATGCCGCGCTGCGCCAGGTGAGTCGCTATGCGCAGATCCGCGCCTGGGATCAGGAACTGATCCCGCTCGCGGAGCGCATCAGCGAATGGCGGGCGGAATACAGCGACGCGATCGCCGCGGATATCACCGCGACCTGCGCGCAGTTTCTGCCTGAATTCGCCCTGAGCTTCTCCTTCCAGCGCGGCTGGGACAAAGAGAGCGACTACGGCGAGCTGCTGGAGCGCCAGTTCGAGCGCGACAGGGCGTTGACCTATACCGCGGTGGGGCCGCATAAAGCGGACTTCCGCATTCGTGCCGACGGCACGCCGGTAGAGGATTTGTTATCGCGCGGTCAGCTTAAGCTGCTGATGTGCGCGTTGCGCTTGGCGCAGGGTGAGTTTCTCACCCGGCAGAGCGGGCGGCGTTGCCTGTATCTGATTGATGATTTTGCCTCCGAGCTGGACACCGGCCGTCGCCGGTTGCTGGCCGATCGCCTGAAAGCCACCCAGGCCCAGGTTTTTGTCAGCGCGGTCAGCGCTGAACAAGTGACCGACATGGCCGGTGAAAAGGGCAAGATGTTCCGCGTGGAACAGGGTAAAATAGAGGTTCAACCACAGGACTAAAATGAGCGAGAAACGTTGATGTCGAATTCTTATGACTCCTCAAGTATCAAGGTATTAAAAGGGCTGGATGCGGTGCGCAAGCGCCCGGGCATGTATATCGGCGATACCGATGACGGCACCGGTCTGCACCACATGGTATTCGAGGTTGTGGACAACGCTATCGACGAAGCGCTCGCGGGCCACTGTAGTGACATTCAGGTCACCATCCATGCCGACAACTCGGTATCGGTACAGGATGACGGCCGCGGCATTCCGACCGGCATTCACCCGGAAGAAGGGGTTTCAGCCGCAGAGGTCATCATGACCGTGCTGCACGCCGGCGGTAAATTCGACGACAACTCCTATAAAGTTTCCGGCGGCCTGCACGGCGTGGGCGTCTCGGTGGTTAACGCCCTGTCGGAGAAACTGGAGCTGGTGATCCGCCGCGAAGGCAAAGTGCACGAACAGACTTACAGCCACGGTGAGCCGCAGGCGCCGCTGAATGTGGTGGGCGAAACCGAGCAGACCGGCACCATGGTGCGTTTCTGGCCGAGCCACCAGACCTTCACCAATGTGACCGAATTCGAGTACGACATTCTGGCCAAGCGTCTGCGCGAGCTGTCTTTCCTCAACTCCGGCGTGTCTATCCGCCTGAAGGACAAGCGCACCGACCGTGAAGACCACTTCCATTACGAAGGCGGCATCAAGGCGTTTGTCGAGTACTTGAACAAGAACAAAACCCCGATCCACCCGAACGTGTTCTACTTCTCGACCGTGAAAGACGATATCGGCGTGGAAGTGGCGCTGCAGTGGAACGACGGTTTCCAGGAAAACATCTACTGCTTCACCAACAACATTCCGCAGCGCGACGGCGGCACGCACCTGGTCGGTTTCCGTACCGCGATGACCCGTACGTTGAACAGCTACATGGAGAAGGAAGGCTACAGCAAGAAGGCCAAGGTCAGCGCCACCGGTGATGACGCGCGTGAAGGTCTGATCGCCGTGGTGTCGGTGAAGGTGCCGGATCCGAAGTTCTCTTCTCAGACCAAGGACAAGCTGGTCTCTTCCGAGGTGAAAACCGCGGTTGAAACGCTGATGAACGAGAAGCTGGTGGATTACCTGATGGAAAATCCAGGCGACGCGAAAATCGTGGTCGGCAAAATTATCGACGCGGCGCGCGCACGCGAAGCGGCGCGTAAAGCGCGTGAGATGACCCGCCGCAAAGGCGCACTGGATCTGGCCGGCCTGCCGGGCAAACTGGCGGACTGCCAGGAACGGGATCCGGCGCTGTCCGAACTGTACCTGGTGGAAGGGGACTCCGCGGGCGGCTCTGCCAAGCAGGGGCGCAACCGCAAGAACCAGGCTATCTTGCCGCTGAAGGGGAAAATCCTCAACGTCGAGAAAGCGCGTTTCGACAAAATGCTTTCCTCGCAGGAAGTGGCGACGCTGATCACCGCGCTGGGTTGCGGCATTGGCCGCGACGAGTACAGCCCGGACAAGCTGCGTTATCACAGCATCATCATCATGACCGATGCCGACGTCGACGGTTCGCACATCCGTACGCTGCTGTTGACCTTCTTCTACCGCCAGATGCCGGAAATCATCGAGCGTGGCCACGTGTTCATCGCGCAGCCGCCGCTGTACAAGGTGAAGAAAGGCAAGCAAGAGCAGTACATCAAAGATGACGAGGCGATGGATCAATACCAGATCGCCATCGCGATGGACGGCGCCACGCTGCACACCAACGCCAGCGCGCCGGCGCTCGGCGGCGAGCAGCTGGAAAAACTGGTTGCCGAGCATTATAGCGTGCAGAAGCTGATCGGCCGTATGGAGCGCCGCTACCCGCGTGCGCTGCTGAACAGCCTGATCTACCAGCCGACGCTGAACGAAGGCGATCTGAGCGATGAAACCAAGGTGAAAGCCTGGATCGCTTCGCTGGTGCAGGCGCTGAACGACAAAGAGCAGCACGGCAGCAGTTATGACTTCGTGATCTTCGAGAACCGCGAGCGCCAGATGTTCGAGCCGGCACTGCGTATCCGCACCCACGGCGTGGATACCGATTATAAGCTGGACTTCGACTTCATCCACGGCGGCGAATACCGCAAGATCTGCCAGCTGGGCGAGAAGCTGCGCGGGCTGATCGAAGAAGGTGCGTTCATCGAGCGCGGCGAGCGCCGTCAGCCGGTAGACAGCTTCGAACAGGCGCTGGAGTGGCTGGTGAAAGAGTCGCGCCGCGGCCTGTCGGTGCAGCGTTATAAAGGTCTGGGCGAGATGAACCCGGAGCAGCTGTGGGAAACCACCATGGATCCGGAAAGCCGCCGCATGCTGCGCGTGACCGTCAAGGACGCCATCGCTGCCGATCAGCTGTTCACCACGCTGATGGGCGATGCGGTTGAACCGCGCCGTGCCTTTATCGAAGAAAACGCCCTGAAAGCGGCGAACATCGATATCTGATGCGTTAATGGCTGTGAAAATCCGCGCCGGGCGACCCGCGCGGATTTTTTTACGCCTTTTTTGGCGCTGACAGCCGAGGCTGAAACGCGTTAGCATGAGAAAAAACCACTGGGAGAAGCGTTGAATGGCTATTGAACTGATTGCGATCGACATGGACGGCACGTTGCTGGATCCGCAGCACCAAATCACGCCGGCGGTAAAGCAGGCTATCGCGGCAGCGCGGCGCAAAGGGGTGCACGTGGTGCTGGCCACCGGGCGGCCTTATGTCGGCGTGCAGGACTATCTGCGCCAGTTGGACATTCAGGGCCCCGGCGATTTCTGTATAACCTATAACGGCGCACTGGTGCTGCGTGCGGTCGACGGCGCTTGCATCCTGCAAGAAACGCTGGGCTTCGAGGACTATCTGCACTTCGAGCAGATGGCGCGCGAGTTCGGCGTTCACTACCAGGCGTTTGATTTCGACACCCTGTATACCCCGAATAAAGACATTGGCAAATACACCATACACGAGGCGGCAATGACCGGTATTCCGCTGAAATACCGCAGCGTGGAGGAGATGGATCGCCAGATGCGTTTCCCTAAAGTGATGATGATCGACGAGCCGGAGCTGTTGGACCGCGCTATCGCGCGCATCCCGGCGGAAACGCGCGAGCGTTACACCATTTTGAAAAGCGCGCCTTACTTCCTCGAAATCCTGCATAAGAACGTCGATAAGGGCGCCGGGGTGAGAATGCTGGCCGAGCATCTCGGCGTGGCGCGGGAAAACATCATGACGCTGGGGGATCAGGCCAACGATACGGCGATGATTGAGTATGCCGGCGTCGGTGTGGCGATGGGCAATGCCATTCCCGAGCTGAAAGCGGTGGCGCAGTTTGTCACCAGCGCCAATACCGAAGACGGCGTGGCGCGCGCCATCGAGAAGTTCGTGCTCAACGGCTGATAAAATGGGGCGCTGCGGCGCCCCTTTATATTGCCGCCAACACCCCTTTGGCGATCTGCAGATCCTGAATCGCCAGCCCGGTAAGATCGGCGATGGTGATGTGCTGCGACTCGCTTCGCAACCGCCCGCCCTGCGCCAAGAGGGCGCCCATTTCGACGATTGGCGTTGAAGTGAGCCTGTTTTGCCGATAAGCCGTCGCGATCTCGCCGTAGTCAGCACATTGAGCCAGCGCATCGACCAGCAGCGCGTCCGCATTGGCCACCAGATCGGTCGCCAGCTCCTGCTTGCCTGGCGCGTCGGCGCCCACGGCGGTGATGTGCGTGCCGGGCCGGATATCCGCCGCCTGCAAGATCGGTTCGCGGCTGGGCGTGGTGGTCACGATCAGCTGACAGTGCGCCGCCAGTTCCGCCGCGTCCTGCGTGGTCAGCACCCGAAAACCTTCTGCCTCGGCATCGCGCCGATACGCCGCCAGCGCCTGTTCGTTGCGGCCCCACACCCACACCTCGCGGCAATCGGTCACCGGTTTCAGGCATTGCAGCTGTAGCCGCGCCTGCAGGCCGGTGCCGACCATGCCGATCGCCTGAATATGCGGCGGCGCGCACAGCTCGGCGGCGATGCGGCCGGCCAGTGCGGTGCGCAGCGCGGTCAGCCAGCCCTCATCCTGCAGCAGCGCCCGGGGTTCGCCGGTCTGGGCGGAGAACGCCATCACCAATCCCTGATTGCTGGCCAGGCCGCGTTCGGCGTTGCGATAGAAACCGGCGGACACCTTGACCACGAACAGCTCGTCGCCTTCCAGCCAGGCGGATTTGATGCAGCAATCGCCGGCGGCCTGTTCGAACAGGAAATGCTGCACCGGCGGCTGTTGCACCTGCCGCTGCGAATAGGCGATAAATCCCTGCTTCAGCAGCGCGGTTATGGCCTCGGCGTCGAACGCGGCGAGGATTTGCTGCTGATTAAGGATGCGCATCGGCGATGGCCTTGAGGTATTTCTCCAGCACGATGTTTTTACCGCACAGCACCACCGCCACTTTTTTCCCCTGATATTCCGGCGACAGCCTGATCGCCGCCGCCAGCGCCACGCCGGCCGCGCCTTCGATAATCCACCGATCGCTGGCGGCGATCCGGCGCATCGCGTGTTTGATCTCTGCCTCGCTGACCAGCACTTTACGGTCGATCAGCTGTTGGCACAGGGGAAAGGTCACGGCGCCCGGCTCGACGCCGCCGGCGGTGCCGTCGGACAGGGTTTCTTGCTCTTCCACCGGGAAGATATGGCCCGCTTCCAGCGCGCTGTACATGCTGGTGGCGTTTTCCGGCCAGCAGGCGATAAGCTGCGTGTTCGGCGACAATTGCCGCAAAACGGTGCCGATACCGGCAATATAGCCACCACCGCCCACCGCCACGAACACGGCGTCCAGACCGGTGAGCTGTTCAACCAGCTCCATGCCGCAGGTGCCCTGGCCGGCGATCACCTGCTCGTCGTTATACGGCGAAATATAGGTTTTTCCCTGTTCGCGGGCGGCCTGTTCCCCGGCCAGTTCGGCGTTCAGCGCATCGCCCGGCACCAATTCCACGGTGCCGCCCAGCGCGCGGATGGTGTCTAGCTTGATGCTCGCGGCCGTCTCTGGCGCATAAACCGTGACGCCAACGCCCATCAGCTGCCCCGCCAGGGCGACCGCCTGGCCGTGGTTGCCGGTTGAGGCGGCAATCACGCCGCGCCGGCGTTGCTCGCTATCCAGCAACCGCAGCTTGTTGCTGGCGCCGCGAAATTTAAAGGAGCCGGTGTGCTGCAGATGGTCGCATTTCAGATACAGCTCGCAGCCGAGCTGCTGCGAAAGCAGCACGCTGCGCTCCAAGGGCGTGACCCGTACCTGAGGGCGCAGTTGCTGATGGGCAGAAACAATGGCATCGAAGAGGGGATTCATACCGGCTCCAGAGTATTTGGACTTAAAAATCCATTTTGTACTTTTTTGTATTGATTGTAAACCCCGTCGCCCGACCGCCGGGCAACCCGGCCCGCCAGCGGCAACGGCCGGGGAAGAGCATCGCGTTGGCGTTGAAAATAATCATTAACCTGTCGTTTAGCGACACGATTTTTTATTTATTTGCATTAAGGAAGGTGCTGCCGCTGACTTATTTTGATAAAGGAAATGAGAATGAAAAAAATAGCGCTCGCGGCATCCGCCTATACGGCATGGGCGCCGTTGAGTTTCGCCGCCAGGAATGCGAACGCCTAATCGGCCGCTTATTTCCTGCCGACGCCGTCGTTTGGCTTAAATGATAAGACGCTGAAAAATCATTGCGTCATTTCGAACCGAAAAATCCTCCCGCCTTACCCGCGCAGGCCATGTGAAACGCTGTCGCCGATCCGGTAAGATGGCGACTCAGTGCCGGCATGCGCAGGAGAACCGCCATGAGCCATCGGGAAAAACAACTGACTTTCGACCCTCGCGGGCATCAGTTAACCAATATCAACGTCTGGACGCCGGACAGCCAATGGCTGGCTTATGACGTGCGCCCGCGCGGCGCCTCTTTCACCGGTCTGAGCATCGAACGGGTCAACGTCGCCAGCGGCATGGTGGAGGTGGTTTATCGCGCCCAGCACGGCGCCCACGTCGGTGTGGTCACGGTCAGCCCCGATGCGCCGGCGCGCTATGCCTTTATCCACGGCCCGGAGCACCCGGACAGCGCCTGGCAGTATGATTTCCACCACCGCCGCGGGGTGATCGTCAGCGAGCCGGATCGCGAGTTGGCCATCACCCTCGACGCGCTGGATATCACCGCTCCCTACACCCCCGGCGCGCTGCGCGGCGGCAGCCATGTGCACGTTTTCAGCCCGGACGGCAGCCGTCTCAGCTTTACCTACAACGATCACGTCATGCACGAACGCGATCCGGCGCGCGATCTGCGCAACGTCGGGGTGGCCGTGCCGCTGCACGGGGTCAATCCGCCGAAACAGCATCCGCGCGAGTATGACGGCAGCCACTATTGCGTGCTGGTCAGCGAAACGGTGCCGCAGCCGCAGCCGGGCAGCGATCAGATCAATCGCGCCTACGAGGAAGGGTGGATCGGCCGCGAAGGTTACCGCAAGGCCGACGGTAGCCGGCAGCGTTGGGCGCTGGCGTTCATCGGCGATACGCTGTCCGCCGCCGGTGAGAAACTGCCGGAGGTGTTTATCGTCGATCTGCCGGAGAACGATGCCGATTACGCCAGGGCGGGCGCTCTGCCGCTGCAGGGAACAGAAAGCGAGCTGCCGGCGCCGCCGCAGGGCGTCAGGCAGCGGCGGGTAACCTTTACCGGCGATCGTCGTTTTCCGGGCGTTGCCGGTGCGCCGCGCCATTGGCTGCGCAGCTCGCCGGACGGCAGCCAGATTGCATTTTTGATGAAGGACGACGGCGGCGTGGTGCAGCTGTGGACGGTGTCGCCGAACGGCGGGGAGCCGCGGCAGGTGAGCCGCAGCGAGCATGACATCCAGTCAGCGTTCAGCTGGCACCCGCAGGGCGGGGCGATTGCCTTGGTGTGCGACAACAGCGTGATGCTGTGCGAGGTCGCCGGCGGCCGCCTGCAGCGTTTAACGCAGCGCAGCGCCCAGCCGCCGTCGGCGGATGCCGTGGTGTTTTCACCGGATGGCAAGAAAGTGGCGTTTATGCGCGAGATAGCGGGGTTCAACCAGATCTTTGTGGTTGAGGTGTAAGGCGGGCCTGGCGGCCCGCTGCGTGCGTGGTTAATGCGTGGCGGTACCGTCGTCGCCCTGGCCGGGATTGCCGGTTGCCGCCAGATTCTGCTGCTCGCTGCGCAGGATGCGCGCTTTTGGCGAGTCTGCGGTGGCGTCGTTGCCGGAACGCAGATAGTCGTAAGGCAGCAGTACGGTGTCCATCACCGCGGAGAACGGCAGATCCAGCGCCACCAGCGGCATCATCGCCCAGCTGGTGTTGTCGTCCTTCAGCATGTCCACGCTGGCGCGGGTGCCGGGATAGTAACCCTGATTCGGGCCGGTATGGCTCATCACGCTGGAGCAACCGCTGGTCGCCAACAACATGCAGCCCGTCGCTATCGCTTTCATCGTCGTCATTAATCCATCCTGCAGGGTTGCTGTTCCCCTAAATTAAGCTGATTTATAACATCCTGTTGCTGCTTTTAAAGAAGCAAAATCCCGCTCTGTGGCGGCTCTCTCACTTTAGTGTAAGTGGTAAAAAAACTTTCGCCTAATCGGCGCGAAGTTTTTTTGATCCTCGCCTGTTGAATTGATGAAATCAACCCCCATTTTATCATCAGAGCCGAATTGAGAATTCGCCGTAAGGGAATTCTGGCTTAATTAGCCTGTCCAGAGTGGAAGGCGTATTTATTTCAACCTCGCTGAAGTGCCTTAGGAGGCTGTTTTATGCGTAATTTTGATCTTTCCCCGCTATACCGTTCCGCCATTGGTTTCGATCGCTTGTTCAACGCGCTGGAAGCCGGTCAGAGTCAGGGCAACGGCGGTTATCCGCCTTATAATGTCGAGCTGGTGGACGAAAATCATTATCGCATCGCCATCGCGGTAGCCGGGTTTGCCGAGCAGGAGCTGGAGATCACCACGCAAGATAATCTGCTGATCGTGCGCGGGGCGCACAATAACGAACCGGCAGAAAAAACCTATTTATACCAGGGCATCGCCGAGCGTAATTTCGAGCGTAAATTCCAACTGGCCGAACATATTCAAATTAAAGGCGCCAAACTGGAGAACGGCCTGTTGTATATCGACATGCAACGCATCGTGCCGGAAACATTAAAACCGCGCCGCATCGAAATTAAATAAATTTCCGTTTCGCCGGCAGGTACGCTGCCGGCAAATAATACCTAGCCTGCCGTCAGGGGGCTGAATAAACACATCTCGCTTAATGAAAGGAGTTGTTCCTATGCGTAATTACGATTTATCCCCGCTTCTGCGTCAGTGGATTGGTTTTGATAAATTAGCCAGTTCAATGGGTGGCCAGGAACCCCAGGGGTTCCCACCGTACAACATCGAGAAAAGCGATGACAATCACTACCGCATTTCTCTGGCGCTGGCCGGTTTCCGGCAGAGCGAACTGAATATCGAAGTGGAAGGGCCGCGGTTGACCGTCAGCGGTAAACCTACGCCGCCGGAAAAACAGGTCGAATACTTGCATCAGGGGCTGGTGTGCAAAGAGTTCCAGCTGACCTTCACCCTGGCGGAGCATCTGCAGGTGTCCGAGGCCAAATTTGAAAATGGCCTGCTGCACATCGATCTGGTGCGTCAGGTGCCGGAAGCCTTGCAGCCGCAGCGCATCGCCATCGGTGCGACGCCGGAGCTGGAAGCCAAATAACCGACTGAAAAACGGTCATCATCATGCGGGGGAGATCCAGACGGATCTCCCCCGCTGCGTTATGTGGCGCACGCCACAGTCCCCCCGTCAGCCCGATGTCATAATCCTTGTTAATTGTGTGCTTTTAATCGCGAATTCCCGCTTCAACTTTGGCAAGGATGTGACCTATGAGCGATATCGCCCTGACCGTCAGCATGTTGGCGCTGGCGGCCGTCATTGGGTTGTGGATGGGGAACTGGAAGCTGTACGGCGTCGGACTGGGCATCGGCGGCGTACTGTTCGGCGGCATCCTGGTCGGTCACTTCGCCCAGAGCGGGCAAATCAGCCTGAACGGGGACATGCTGCACTTTATCCAGGAGTTCGGCCTGATCCTGTTCGTCTACACCATCGGTATTCAGGTCGGCCCCGGCTTCTTCTCTTCGCTGCGCGTCTCCGGTCTGCGCCTCAACGCCTTCGCGGTGCTGCTGGTGCTGACCGGCGGCGTCGTGGCGGCGGCGGTGCACAAGCTGTTCGACGTGCCGCTGCCGATCATCCTCGGCGTGTTCTCCGGCGCGGTCACCAACACTCCGGCGCTGGGTGCCGGTCAACAAATCCTGACCGATCTCGGTTCCGATCCGGCGTTGGTGGACGGGATGGGCATGGGCTACGCCATGGCCTATCCGTTCGGTATATGCGGCATTCTGCTGGTGATGTGGCTGATCCGGCTGTTTTTCCGCATCAACATCGAGCGCGAGGCGCAGGCGTTTGAAAGCAGCCTGGGCAATCAGCGTGAGCTGCTGCACGCCATGAACGTGGCGGTGCGCAACCCGAATCTGCAGGGCATGGCGATCAAGCAGGTGCCGCTGCTCAACGGTGAAGCGATCGTCTGTTCGCGCCTCAAACGCGGGGAGCTGCTGATGGTGCCGGCGCCGCACGAGCGGCTGGAGCTTGGCGATTACCTGCATCTGGTGGGCAAACGCGAAGATCTGGAAAATGCCCGGCTGGTGATCGGCGAAGAGGTGGATGCCTCGCTGTCGACGCGCGGCACCGCGCTGCAGGTGGTGAGGGCGGTGGTGACCAACGAGCAGGTGCTGGGCAAGAAAATCCGCGATCTGAACCTGAAGCAGAAGTATGACGTGGTGATTTCACGCCTCAACCGCGCCGGCGTGGAGCTGGTGGCCGGCAGCAACGTGACGCTGCAGTTCGGCGACATTCTCAACCTGGTCGGCCGACCGGAGGCCATCGACGCGGTGACGGCAATCGTCGGCAACGCCCAACAAAAACTGCAGCAGGTGCAGATGCTGCCGGTCTTTATCGGCATCGGCCTCGGGGTGCTGCTCGGCTCCATTCCGCTGTTCGTGCCCGGCTTCCCGGCGGCATTGCGGCTGGGGTTGGCCGGCGGGCCGTTGGTGGCCGCGCTGATCCTGGGGCGCATCGGCAGCATCGGCAAGCTGTATTGGTTTATGCCGCCGAGCGCCAACCTGGCGCTGCGCGAACTGGGCATCGTGCTGTTTCTGGCGGTGGTCGGATTGAAGTCGGGCGGCAACTTCATCGATACGTTGTTGCACGGCGAGGGGCTGACGTGGGTCGGGTACGGCGCGTTGATCACCGCCATTCCGCTGCTGAGCGTCGGTATTCTGGCGCGCACGGTGGGCAAGATGAACTACCTGACGCTGTCCGGCATGCTGGCGGGATCGATGACCGATCCGCCGGCGCTGGCGTTCGCCAACGGTCTGCATCCTACCAGCGGCGCCGCTGCGCTGTCTTACGCCACCGTGTATCCGCTGGCGATGTTCCTGCGCATCATGTCGCCGCAGCTGCTGGCGGTGCTGTTCTGGACGCTGTAATCCAAAAAAAGGGCGCCGTGGTGAACTGCGCCCCGATGGGTTGAGCTTAGTTCGCTTCCTGATGCGCGCGCTCGATCTCTTCCGCCAGGATCGCCACGCCGCGCTCGATTTTCTCCGGGTCGGGCACGTAGTTCATGCGCATACACTGGTGGGTGTGCGGCCAGTCGTGCTCCAGCCCCGGGAAGAAGTAGTGGCCCGGCACCATCAGCACGCCGCGCTTTTTCAGGCGCTGATACAGCACTTCGGTGGTGATCGGCAGATCCTTGAACCACAGCCAGAGGAAGATAGCCCCTTCCGGTTTGTGGATCAGGCAGCGCTCCGGCGACAGGTAGCGGCGGATAATCTCGATGGTGTGCTCGACGCGCTGTTTGTAGAACGGGCGAATCACCTCGTTCGACAGGCGCAGCAGATCGCCGCGCGCGATCATTTCCGTCGCCATCGCCGGCCCCATGCTGCCCGGCGACAGGCTGATGATGCCGTTCATGTTGGTCAGCGCGGTGATCACCTTCTCGTCGGCGATCACGATGCCGCAGCGCGAGCCCGGCAGGCCGAGCTTGGACAGGCTCATGCACAGGATGGTGTTCGGGTTCCACAGCGGCGTGGCGTCGCTGAAGATGATGCCGGGGAAAGGCACTCCGTAGGCGTTGTCGATCACCAGCGGAATATCGCGCTGCTGCGCCAGCAGGTCGAGCTTCATCAGCTCTTCGTCGGTGATCACGTTGCCGGTCGGGTTGGTCGGCCGTGAAACGCAGATCATGCCGATGTCGTCACCGATGGTGAGGTGTTCGAAATCAACGTGATATTTGAACTGGCCGTCCGGCAGCAGCTCGATGTTCGGCTTGGCGGAGACGAACAGCCCTTCGTCCAGCCCGGCGTCGGCATAGCCGATATATTCCGGCGCCAATGGGAACAGCACGCGGCGGCGCGAACCGTCGGCATAGCGGCCGGCAAACAGGTTGAACAAGTAGAAAAACGCGCTTTGGCTGCCGTTCGTCAGTGCAATATTCTGTGGCGAAATCTCCCAGCCGAGCTCGTCACGCAGCAGATTGGCCAGCGCTTTCAGTAGCGCGTCCTTGCCTTGCGGGCCGTCATAGTTGCACAGCGCTTCGGTCAGTTTGCCCTGATCGAGCATCTCCTGGCACAGCTGTTTGAAGTAGGCTTCCATCTCTGGGATTTGCGCCGGGTTACCGCCGCCGAGCATGATGGCACCGGGGGTGCGCAGGCCTTCGTTCAGGTCGTCCATCAAACGGGTAATGCCCGCATAACGGGTAAATTTTTCGCCGAAAAGTGAGAAAGTCATAGGTGCAGCAGTACTGTTTCTTAGCAGGTAATCCCCCACCATACCGCCAGACAAATCCCGCTGCAACGCGGCCGACAAATCGACCAATGGGCACAAATTTCGCCCATTGGCCGATTGGTAGCATATTGCGCTGGATTATTGTGACCGTTCGCCGGACCACACCACCATCACCTTATCGTCGCCGAGCCGTCGGCTGAAGGCGTAGTAGGCGGCGTGCGGCTGCGGGGTTTGCGCGCCGCCGCCGATCGCCGGATGGCGAGCGCGGAACTGCCCCAACCGTTGCCAGTGGGCCAGCAGCGGGGCTTTTTCCCCCAGCAGCTCACGCCAGTTCATGTCGGAGCGGGTACCCTGCAGCGGATCGGAACCGGTTGGGCCGAGCGGGCGGCCGCTTTCATCGCCGTAGTAAATCTGCACCGCGCCCGGCGCCAGCAACAGCAGGTTCGCCGCCCGCTGTTGCAGCGGCAGCGAGCCTTTGGCGTCGCTGGCGAAGAACAGCCGGGTGTCGTGCGAAGAGAGGTAGCTCAGCACGTTGAAATCCTGCAGCCGCTCGGCCATCTGCCGGTAGGTGGCGTCGATGTCGGCAAAGCAGCCCAATGCCTGCGCCGCCTGGTCCTGGAAATCGAAGTTGATCATCGCGTCGAAGCCGTTTTGGTAATAGTCGCTTTTCATCACCCCGTGTCCCCAGGCCTCGCCGGTCATCCAAAACGGCGCGTCATCCAGCGCCTGCTGCGGATGCTCCGCTTTCCACGCCGCCAATGCCGCCGTGGCGCGCTGCTTCAACAGCGCCAGCGTCGGTTTTTCCACGTGCTTGGCGGTATCGACGCGAAAACCGTCGATGCCGTAATCGCGCACCCACTGGCTGAGCCAGACGGTCAGGTAATCGCGGGTAGCGGCGCCGGGAATGTCGCGCGCGGCGGTGTCGGGTTTGTGGCGATAGAACAGCGGCAGGCCGCTGGCGCCTGGCGCTTCGGTTTTGATGTCCGGCAGGAAGGCCAGCGACATCGTCAGGTCGTCATAGCCCGGTGAGTCATAGTCGCCGATGTCGGTGCGGATCCAGTTTTTCCCCCACCATTGGCGCCAGCCCGCTTTGTCGCTGAAGTTGATGTAGTCGTTGAAGCTGTGCCAGTTTTGCCCCGGCCCGGGGCGCCAGTCGCTCCAGTTTTTCCCCAGGGTTTTCTCCACCTCTGTACCCTGCAGATACAGCGAGCCGAAGTGGAACGTCTGCATATCCGCCAGCGTGGCGTAACCGACATGATTCACCACCACGTCGAACAGAATGCGAATGCCGCGCCGATGCGCCTGCTCGACCAGCGTGCGCAGCTCCTGTTCGGTGCCCATGTTGGCGTCGAGGCGAGTCCAATCCAGCGCGTAATAGCCGTGATAGGCGTAATGCGGAAAATCGCCTTTGGTGCCGCCGCCAACCCAGCCGTGGATCTGCTCCAGCGGCGAGCTGATCCACAAGGCGTTGACGCCCAGCTGCTGCAGATAATCCAGTTTTTGCGTCAGGCCGGCTAGATCGCCGCCGTGAAAGGTGCCTATTTCCTGCAGGTCGTCGCTGCGGCGCCCGTAGCTGTGGTCATTGGCGGGATTACCGTTCTCAAAGCGATCGGTCAGCACGAAGTAGACCGTGGCGTTATGCCAGCTGAATGCCGCCGGTTTCGCCGTGGCGGCGGATTCCAGCAGCAACAGGCCGCCGCTGGCGGCGGCGGGCTGCAGCGTGATTTTCCCCTGGCTCACCTGCGCCGTTTGGCCGGAATAGAAATCGCGCAGCGTTTCGCCTTCGGCGAAGGTGGAGGCGACGTCGACCGTGACCGGCTTACCGTCCCAGCGCGGGCAGCTGCGGACGGCAACGGTGGTGCTTTCTGGTGCGCTACGCAGGCTGAGCTGCAGCGTCGGCGTGCCGCTGCGGGTGTCGATGCGCACCTGATAGTCGCCGGCGCGGAACTGCCGCCAGCTGACCGGCGGATGAGTGCCGCAGGGCTGCAGCGACAGCGTCTGGTTAAGCTTCACCGCCTCGGCCGGCTGCCAGCAATGGTTATCCTGATACAGCCGCAGCGGCAGCTGGCCTTTGGGCAGCGCGGCCTGGCTGGCGAACAGCCCGGCGGCCGTTTCGTCGAAGGCCGGGAAGCCCGGCAGCGTCCAGCCGGCCAGCGCCGAAGGCGACAGCAGCATCAACAAGGGCAGGGGTAACAGTTTCATGGCTCTCCTTACGCGCTGCAGGAAGCGTTTTTCCGCAGGGTAGCGCCCAGTGTGGCAAACGGTGGAAAAATGGCCTCCTCCCTGCGGGGGTTTTTCGGGGAGGAGAGGAAGGGCGGAGCGTTTTCGGATTGATTCGGCTTGGCTTTGCGCGCGCGCTGCGGCAGATTAAACGATGAACATCAAAGGAGGTTAGCGATGACGGACAAAAACTGGCGAGAAGAGATCGTTCAGGCAATTCAGGATGCCGAATTGCAGCACTTCGCCGAAGAACATCAGCTGCAGGCGCTGTTCGCACCGCAGCAGGAAGAGCAACACGGCCGGTTATCCTCAGACCACCGGCCGCGCTGAGTTATTTCCGCAACAGCTGCGGGTTGACGCAGTTTTCTTTCACCGTGCCGGTCAACGCGGCGATCAAATTATCCACCGCGCAGGCGGCCATGCCGTAGCGCGTTTCATGGGTGGCGGAGCCGATATGCGGCAACGCCACCACGTTCGGCATGCTGAGCAGCGGCGAGTTGGTCGGCAGCGGCTCTTTCTCGAACACGTCCAACCCGGCGGCGTGGATCACGCCGTTTTGCAGCGCTTCGATCAGCGCCTGCTCATCCACCACCGGCCCGCGGCCAGCGTTGATCAGAATGCCGCTTTTCTTCATTTTCGCCAGCTGTTCGCGGCCGATCATGTGGAAGGTTTGTTCGGTCAGCGGCAGCGTGATGCAAACGAAATCCGACTCGGCCAGCAGGGTGTCCAGATCGCAGCGGCGCGCGTTGAAGCGCTGTTCCGCCTCTTCATGCGTGCGGCGGGCGTTGTACAGCACCGGCATGCCGAAACCGAAATGCGCGCGCTGCGCCAGCGCCAGGCCGATGCGCCCCATGCCGAGGATACCGATGGTTTTATGGTGCACGTCGACGCCGAACCAGTCCGGCCCGATGCTGCCGCGCCATTCGCCGGCCTTCACCCGCTCGGCCACTTCCACCACCCGGCGCGCGGTCGCCAGCACCAGGCTCATGATGGTGTCGGCGACGGTTTCGGTCAGCACCGTCGGGGTGTGCATCAGCAGCACGTTATGGGCGTTGAGCGCCTCGACGTCGAAGTTGTCGTAGCCGACGGAAACGGTCGAGGCCGCGCGCAGTTTGGGCGCCTGCTGCAGGAAGGCTTCGTCAATTTTACCGCCGGAACCGATGATCCCTTCGGCCTGCTGCAGCGCCTGGCGCAGGTCGTCGCGGTTCTCCGGCTGCAGGCCGTTGAAGGCGTGCACGGTGAAGTGCTGCTCCAGACGTTCACGCAGATCGGCAGGCAGGCTTTTGTACAATACGATAGAAGGCTTCATCACGAACTCCAGCTGGGCCAAAGGGGGCATGGCGCCCCCCCGGTTGGGTTAACAGATAAAAAGTATAACCGGATCAAGCCAATTGCGGCTGGATCTCGTTGCGGGCGGGTTTGACGATCAGCGTCAGCACCACCGCCACCACCAGTGCGATGGCCATAAACATGTAAGAGGCCGCCGGGCTGCCGGTGGCGCCATTCAGATAGCCGACGAACCACGAACCGAAGAACGACCCCAGCGCGCCCATGCTGTTGATCAGCGCCATGGCGCCCCCGGCGACGTTTTTCGGCAGCATTTCCGGAATGATGGCGAAGAACGGCCCGTAGGGGGCGTACATCGCGGCGCCGGCGACCACCAGCAGGCCGTAGGAGATCCAGAAGTGGTTGGTGCCCACGGCGTAAGAGCCGAAGAACGCCAGCGCGCCGATCAGTAGCAGCGGCCAGACGAACAGCTTGCGGTTTTGCATTTTGTCCGATGCCCAGGAGACCACGATCATGGCGATGGTCGCCGCCAGGTAAGGCACCGCCGACAGCCAGCCGGCTTCCACCATGCCCATCTGCATGCCGCTGCGCAGGATAGAAGGCAGCCACAGCACGAAGCCGTACACGCCGATGCTCCAGGCGAAGTACTGCACGCACAGCAGGATCACGTTGCGCGAACGGAAGGCTTCGCCGTAGTTGCGCACGGCCTTGATGCCTTTCTGCTCTTCGTCCAGTTGCTGTTGCAACGCCTGCTTCTCCTCGGCGCTCAGCCAGCCGGCCTGCGCCGGTTTGTCTTTCGCCAGCACCCACCAGCAGAACGCCCAGATAACCGCCGGAATGCCCTCGA
Source organism: Serratia sp. CY44782 (assembly GCF_052168715.1). Classification (NCBI taxonomy): domain Bacteria; kingdom Pseudomonadati; phylum Pseudomonadota; class Gammaproteobacteria; order Enterobacterales; family Yersiniaceae; genus Serratia; species Serratia sp. CY44782. The sequence continues at coordinate 234,239 of NZ_JBJNME010000009.1, read as the reverse complement.
TGATGAACATTTCACGCCAGCCGAAGGCGTGGATCAGGTAGCCGGACACCACCGACATCCACAGCACCGTCACCGGGTTGCCGAGGATCAGGAAGGTATTGGCGCGTGAGCGCTCCGATTTGGTGAACCAGTTGCTAATGTAGATCAGCATCGCCGGCATCACCGCCGCTTCCACCACGCCGAGGATAAAGCGGATGGCGGCCAACATCGGGATATTGCTGACCACGCCGGTCAGCGAGGCGCACCCGCCCCACAGGATCAGGCACCAGAAGATCAGTTTTTTGACGCTGCGGCGTTCGGCGTAGATGGCGCCGGGAATTTGGAAGAAGAAATAACCGAGGAAAAACAGCGCCCCCAGCAGCGAGGCCATGCCTTTGGTGATGCCGAGATCTTCATTGATGCCGGCGGCAGAGGCGAAGCTGAAGTTGGCGCGATCGAGATAGGCCAGGCTGTAGGTGATAAACACGATGGGCATGATGTACCACCAGCGTTTGGCCGCGACAGTCGCTTTGTTCATGTTCAGTATCCTTCAGTGGTGTTGCATCCCCTTCGCCCGGCACGCTGGGCATGCAAGACGAAGGGGCAGATGCTCTCCCGACGCGTCCCGGTTGTAGGGCCAGAGGCTGACGTCATGCGGAGAAGTCGTTTTTTTTATTGTTATTCGGCCAGCGCCGCGCGGGTTGGCAGGCCTTCGCTGTCGCCGATGGCCTGGATCGCCAGCGAGCCGATTTTGTTGCCGCGCTGCACCGCCTGTATCAGCGTTTTTCCTTCCAGCAGGGCGCTGAGGGTGCCGACGGCAAAGCCATCACCGGCACCGACGGTATCCACCACGTTGTCGACCTTCACTGCGGCCACTGCCGCCTTGTCGCCGGCGGCGGTTTTAAACCAGGCGCCGTCCGGGCCGGTTTTGATGATCACCGCCTGCACGCCGCGTTCCAGATAGAAATCGGCGATGCCTTCCGGCGTCGATTGGCCGGTGAGGATCTGCCCCTCTTTCAGCCCCGGCAGCACCCAGTCGGCGGCGAATGCCAGCTGGTTCAGCTGCTCGATCATCACCTCGCGGCTAGGCCACAGCACCGGACGCAGGTTGGGGTCGAACGAAATGGTTTTGCCCATGGCGCGCATCTCGCGCGCCGCATGGTGGCAAAGCGCCAGCGACTGGCTGGATAGCGCCGCTGCTACGCCGCTCAGGTGCAGGTGGCGTGCGGAACCGAAATACTCAGGGTTGAAATCGGCGGCCGACAGGTGGCTGGCCGCCGAGCCTTTGCGAAAGTATTCCACGCTGGGATCGGTACCATCGGTGGTTTTGGATTTCACCTGAAAACCGGTGGGATAGTGGCCGTCGACCGTCACCTGCCGGTAGTTGATGCCTTCTTTTTTCAGCTGCTGCAGGGTGAAGCGGCCGAACGAATCGTTGCCGACGCGGCTGACCCAGCCGACGTTCATGCCCAGACGCGCCAGGCCGATCGCCACGTTCAATTCGGCGCCGGCGATGCGTTTGGTGAAGGTTTCCACCTCCGCCAAATCGCCGGTTTGCGCCGCCACGAACATCGCCATGGCTTCGCCCAGCGTGACCACATCCAGGGGCGCCTGCTGCGCCGTCGTTGCCGTTAACGTTGTCATCATGGGGTTACTCCGCACGCAAGATATTGACGTAATGGCGGGTGACGGCTTCCAGATCATCGCCCTGCAACGGGAATTCGATGCCGCGCGGCGCATCGTGCGGCAGGCGGGCCAGCAGATCGCGCCAGCTGCCGTCGGTATCGTCCAGCGCGACGGCGCGCCAGCCGCGCGGGCCTTGGGTGGCGGCTTTGACGTGCACGTAACCGACGTGGCGGGCCAGGCGTTCGGCGGCGGCGAAGGCGTCTTGCCCCACCCACAGCCAGTTGGCCATATCGAAGGTCATGCTGACCGGCAGGTGGCTATCTTCCGCCGCGTGGAAAAAGGCGTTCAGCATCGACAAAATGCCGCAGTCCGGCGTCTGATCGTTTTCGACCACCAGTTTGACCGGGTGCTGCTCCAGCGCCACTTTCAGCTCGGTAAAATCGAAGCCAGGGCGGAAATGGCCGAGGGAAAGCTTCAGCTGGCGCGCGTTCAGCGCCTGCGCTTCCGCCAGCAGTGCAGGCAGGTTGGGGTTCAGCGTATGTTGCGGGGTGAACAGCGCCTCGGGAGCCGAGTAGACGGCGAACAGCTGTTGGCGTTCGATCTCTTGCGCGAGGGCCGGCAGGCTGTCCAGTTCGCCGGCGGCGAACAGTTCGCGGCGGATCTCCACCCCGTCGGCGCCCGCGCCGGCGATGATGGGCAACAGCGCGCGCTGGCCGCCGTGTTGTTTGACGGTATCGGTGCCGTAGGCGCCGGTGACCACGATGATTTCTGTTTTCATTTTGACTCCTGAGGCGGCACTGTCGCCGCCGCTGCTGTTACCGGTACGTTAAATGGAACCGGTTCCAGCGAAAAGCGACAGAGTGTAAAAATATGATCGCAATCACGAAGCTGAGCAAAAAACAGCCGATGAGGGCGGGGCGGGCAACGGCCCCGGAGAAGGCGGGTTAGCGGGTGGTGGAGCCGCGGACGATCAGCTCGCCGGAGAACATCTGCTCGCCGCTGGGGGCGGCCAGGCCCTGAATGCGCTGCACCAGCCGCTCCAGCGCCGCATGCCCCATTTGGTAGGTGGGCTGTTTCAGCGTGGTGATGCCGACGCCCGCCAGCTCCGCCCACTCCAGCTCGTCGAAGCCCAGCAGGCCGATGTCGTTGCCCCACTGAATGCCGAGCCGGCGCATGGCGCGCGCCACCTGCAGCGTCAGGGCGCCGTTGGCGGAGATCACCGCCTTGCGCATGCCGCGATGGCGGCCGCTGAAATCGCTCAGCACTTGCTCCAGCTTCTGCCTATCGTTGAGCGGCGTTTCGGCCTGCTCCGCCAACAGCGTGGGGTGCTGCGCCATGGTGTGTCTGAAAGCGTGCAGGCGTTCGAGACGGGTATTGACCGTACCGAGCGGCTCGCTGAGGAACAGGATCGCTTCGAAACCTTGTTGCAGCAGGTGTTCGGTGGCGACGGTGGCGGCTTCGCGGTTGTTCAGGCCCACCACGTCGCAGGCGAAGTCGGGGATTTTGCGGTCGATCAGTACCATCGGCAGCATCGACTGTTGCAGCGTGGATAACGCTTCCTCGCGCATGCCGACCGCGTTGACCACGATGCCTTCCACCCGGTAACTGCTGAGCAGCTGCAGATAGTGCTGTTCCTGATTGACTTCGTTGTTGGTGTTACACACCAGCAGGGTAAAGCCGTGCTGGCGGCAGGCGGCCTCGATGCCGCGCATCACGTCCACCGAATAGGGGTTGGTGATATCGGCGAGGATCAGACCGATCAGGCGGGTCTGGCCGCCCTTCAGACTGCGCGCCATCTGGCTTGGCCGGTAGTCGAGTTGCCGGATCGCCTGTTCGATGCGCTGTTTGAGATCGTCGGAAAGCAGGTGTTGTTCACCATTCAGATAGCGCGACACGCTGGTCTTGCCGGTTTTGGCGATGCTGGCCACATCGCTGATGGTGGCGCGTCCTGAGGCGCGCGTTGCCTTGACAGTGCTCACAGCCGATCCCTCCTGCGGTTAATTGCCAAGGAGACTACCATACCCGATGTACGGGCGGGAGTATTGAAGGGTAAGGAGAAAATCGCAGGGAGGCGGCGGGGCGCCGGTTGCGCGCCCCGCACGGGATTACTGCAGCGGGCTGAGGGTGATCTCGACGCGGCGGTTTTGCGCCTTGCCTTCCGCTGTGCTGTTGGAGGCGATCGGGTTGTCCGGGCCGGCACCGGTGGTGCGGATACGGTTTGCCGCCACGCCCTGGGTGATCAGCGCGCTGGCTACGCCGTCGGCGCGCTGCTGCGACAGGTTCATGTTGAGCGAGCGGGAGCCGGTGCTGTCGGTGTAGCCGACAACGTTGACCGCGGTTTTCGGGTACTCTTTCAGCACCATGGCGACGCCGGTCAGGGTGTTGGCGCCCGCCGGTTTCAGCGTGGCGCTGCTGCTGTCGAAGGTCACGTTGTTCGGCATGTTCAGCACGATGTTGTCGCCCTGGCGGGTGACGCTGACGCCGGTGCCTTTCATCTTGTCGCGCAGTTTGGCTTCCTGCACGTCCATGTAATAACCTGCGCCGCCGCCCAGTGCCGCACCGGCCGCCGCGCCGATCAGCGCGCCCTTGCCGCGATCTTTCTTGGAAGAGGACAGCACGCCGACACCGGCGCCCAGTGCGGCCCCGAGGCCTGCGCCGATGCCGGATTTGCCGACTTCGGATTCGCCGGTGTATGGGTTAGTGGTACAGGCCGACAGCGTGAGCGCTACGCTCACTGCACCGGCAATAATTGCAATGCGTTTTTTCATGTTCTTGTCCTTAATGGCATCAAAATCTGTACGCGCCTGCCCAAAACGGGGGCGCAAAAAATAGGCGACGCAGGTGGGGCCCGCGTCACCGCGCTACTATGACGCGTTGACTCGCCGGCAGTTCCGGAGAAAAACGTGACAAATGATGAGCGCGGGGAAGTGCTGGGGAGAGTTATGCGGCAAAACGCCGGGCGGCGCCATGCAGCGGATTCCTAATTGCGCGCATCCGGGGTGCGGATGCGCCTTTTTTAAGCCTAATGGGTTGAACTTTCGACTGCCGACCAGTTCATGATCAGCGTATAGGCCTGGGTTTCTTCATTGAACAGGCGCTGCGCCACCTGAAAGCCGTGCTTGTGATAGAACGCGCAGGCACGCAGGTTCTGCTGGTACACCTCCAGGCTGAGCCGGCGGTAGCGCTGCTGCACGTGCGTCATCAGCGCCTGGGCGACGCCGCGGCCGTGAAACGCCCGATCGACAAACAGCGCGCCGATGAACTGCTCGTCCAGCACGCTGATAAAGCCGACGATCTCGTCGTGATGCCAGCAGGCCCAGCTCTGCGCGCGCGGCAGGTAGTTTTCCCGCACCAGTGCAGCGCTCTCACGCCAGTACTTTTCCGCCACGAACGGATGGGCGGCGATGGTGCTGGGCAGCCACAGCGCCATCAGCCGTTCGATATCCTCCGGGCCGCAGGGGCGGATCACCGTGGCTTTGGGTAGCACATGCACCCCGTGAGATGATCGTTCACCAGCCCGCTGGCCTGCATGAAGGCGTAACAAATGGTGGAGCCGATAAATTTGAAGCCGCGCTTTTTCAGCGCTTTGGACATGGCGTCGGACTGTTCGGTTTTGGCCGGCACCTGGTTCAGCGCCTGCCAGCGGTTGAGCTGCGGCCGGCCGCCGACGAAGTCCCAAATGAAGGCGACGAAATCCTCGCCGGCCGCCTCCATCGCCAGATAGGCTTTGGCGTTGATGATGATGGCTTCTATCTTGCCGCGATGGCGGATGATACCGCTGTCCTGCAGCAGATTTTCCACGTCCTGCTCGGTCATTGCGGCGACCCGCTGCGGATCGAAGCCGTGGAAAGCGCGACGGTAATTTTCGCGCTTTTTCAGGACGGTGATCCAGGAAAGGCCGGCCTGTTGCCCCTCCAGACACAGCATTTCAAACAGCTCGCGCGCATCGGTGGTGGGCGCGCCCCATTCCTTGTCGTGATACTCGAGATACAACGGATCGGCCGTCACCCAACCGCAACGTTCGTCTGCCATCCTGACTGTCCTTATGCTGTGTTTATGAACAGTAATCATCGCTCGTAGCGCCGAACTTGGCAAGCCCCTGATTGTTTTGTCATCAGCCCGCTTGACGTGACGAAAAAGCCGACAATAGTTACTACATGGCCGGTGGAAAACCGGTCAACGATAAAAACGACATTGCCTTCATTTGCAGGCTCTCAGGAGTCGATTCATGCCTCTAAAAATAACGTGCATGCCCCGCCCGGCGGCGCTTGCAGTGGCGCTACTTTGCAGTGTGACCCTTCCGGCTCAGGCGTACGATCAACTGTACGTCTTTGGCGACAGCCTGAGCGATACCGGCAACAACGGCCGGTTCACCTATGACGGCAGCCAGCACTTGCTGTACGACGAAGCGTTGGCGCAACGCATCGGGGCGGCGCTGGTGGCTTCGGACAACGGCGGTGAAAACTACGCCGCCGGCGGCGCCGTGGCGGTGCCGGGCCTGAACCCGGTCGACAACACCCAGGATCAGGTGCAGCGCTACCTGAACCGGGTCAACGGCCAGGCCGACGGCGACGGGCTGTATATTCATTGGATCGGCGGCAACGATCTGGCGGCGGCGGCGCTGAATGCCGCTACCGCGCCCGGCGTGGCCTATAACAGCGCTGCGGCCGCCGCTGCGCAGGTGCATTCGCTGCTGAACGCCGGCGCCGGCACGGTGATTGTGCCGACGGTGCCGAACATTGGCTCCACGCCGCAGCTGATGGAATTGATCATTCAACAGGCGTTGTCACCGGTGCAGGGAGCGGCGATCCAGGCGGCCTATACCACGCTTAATTCGGTGGCGACGCCGGACAACGCCTCACGCACGCAGGCGATCCACGCGGCGTTGGCCGCCGCGGCGAAGCAGGGCAGCGCCATTCCTCAGGTGCAGCAGGCGATCGCCGCGCAGCTTATCGCGGCGTATGACAGCCTGAGCGCGCAGGCCGCCCAGCTGACCGATTTCTATAATCAAAGTGAAGACCGTCTGCTGGCGCAGGGCGGCGGCAATATCGTGCGGGTGGACGTCAACAAGCTGTTCGCCGAAGCGATCGCCAATCCGGCGCAGTTCGGCTTCGCCAACACCGCCGGTATGGCTTGCCCGCCGGGCGTTTCCTCGGCGGTTTGCCGTTCCGATATGCCCGGCTTCGACGCCAGCCAGTCCTATCTGTTCTCCGACCATTTCCACCCCAGCCCGCAGGCGCACCTGCTGATTGCGGATTATATCCAGGCGGTGTTGGATGGCCCGGCGCAGGTGGTGGCGCTGAATCAGGCGACCGCGGCGATGGCGCGCGACAGTCGCGCCACGCTCGACAGTCGCTTCCAGCAGCTGCGCAACGGCGACAACCCGCAGGGATCGCTGGGCGTGTTCGGCGGCTACGCCGGCCAGCACTACGACTATGCCGATAACCGGGCGGCGGGGGACGGCAATGCCACTACCCACAACCTGACCGTCGGCGTGGACTATCAGCTGACCGACGGTTGGTTAATCGGCGCGTTGATCGCCGGTTCCAACGACGATCAGCATCCTTCCAGCCGCTTTGATTACAAGGCGCGCGGGCTGCTGCTGTCGGCCTTCAGTTCGCTGGCGCTATTCGAGCATGGCTGGGTCAACGCCGATCTGCACTATGCGACGATGGATTATGACGACATCCGCCGCAGCATGCAGCTGGGGCCGCTGACGCGCACCGAAACCGGTTCGACCACCGGTAAGCAGTGGGGCGCACGCGTGACCGCCGGCTATGACTTCCCGATTACTTCTTACCTGACCACCGGGCCGGTCGCGCAGTTCGCCTGGGATTACAGCCGCGTATCCGGCTACAGCGAAGATGGCGATGACAGCACCGCCATGCGCTTCAACGATCAAACTTACCACTCGCAGATTGGCGCGTTGGGTTGGCGGCTGGATACGCAATTCGGCGTGTTTAACCCTTATGCGGAAGTGAGTTATCAGCATCAGTTCGGCGACGACGTTTACCGCGCCGGCGGCGGTCTGAAATCGACGCAGACCTCGTTCACCCGCGACAGTGCGGGCCAGGACAAAAACTGGGTGGATATTACGCTGGGGGCCAACATGCCGTTGACGGACAGGGTATCGGCCTTTGCTACCGTCTCGCAAACCGGCGGGCTGAGCAGCGGCGAGCAGTTTATGTATAACGTCGGCGTCAGCGCGCGTTTCTGAGTTGGCCGCCGGTGCGTACGGTGGCGCAGGATAAAGCCATAAGGCCTGATAAGGGATTTAAGCGGAGGGCGGCCTGGGGGGAATTATGCGGGCCGCAATGACGTTGGCGGAAATACAAAAAAAAACTGATCCTATGAAAGGATCAGGTAGCCACTTGGCCAACACCAGGGAAAATTTTATTTATTATTGTATAACCAAAGATTAACTGTCAATTTGTTTCTGTGACCCGTTTGTGCCGTATTTCATCCTCCACACCCGGCACGTTGTCCCGCCGCGCGGTATCGCCTTATTTTTCACGTTAATAAGAAATAATCTGGCGCTTGATCACATTATCTCTCGGTGAGGGGAGTTTTTTAGTTGATAAAATTAACAAAAATAACATTGGCGCAACTTTATCTTGTGGGAAATATAAGGATGCTCGTACTTAAATCAGCATAAATTGGGGTGGGTGGAGGGGAAATAGCGTTCAGTTAATTGACTATTTAAGCGGCGGAGAATGAGGCTTTTTGTTAAATAACTCTAATGATTTTGGCGGTTCACGCCTTTCCGGCCGGCTCGCGGACAGCGGGAGCCGGCCGGAACGTCATCTCTTCCCACTGTGGCCGACGTGTGAAAATCCAGCGTTTCTCGCCCCGATTCGCACTTGTTGCCGGATTCTGGCTGTATATCTTACGGTCAAAGGGTATACTGCCGCATTCCATCTAAATCCACTTGTATCGCGTGCGAATTCAACATGCAAAAGTTTGATACCAAGACCTTCCAGGGCCTGATCCTGACACTGCAGGATTATTGGGCGCGCCAGGGCTGCACCATCGTTCAACCATTGGACATGGAAGTCGGCGCGGGAACCTCACACCCGATGACGTGCCTGCGCGCACTGGGGCCGGAGCCGATGGCCGCCGCCTATGTGCAGCCATCCCGCCGCCCGACCGACGGCCGCTACGGCGAAAACCCGAACCGTCTGCAGCACTACTATCAGTTCCAGGTGGTGATTAAGCCATCGCCGGACAACATTCAGGAACTCTACCTGGGCTCGCTGAAAGAGCTGGGTCTGGATCCGACCATCCACGACATTCGCTTCGTGGAAGACAACTGGGAAAACCCGACGCTCGGCGCCTGGGGCCTGGGTTGGGAAGTGTGGCTGAACGGCATGGAAGTGACGCAGTTCACCTACTTCCAGCAGGTCGGTGGCCTGGAGTGCAAGCCGGTGACCGGCGAGATCACCTACGGTCTGGAGCGTCTGGCGATGTATATCCAGGGCGTGGACAGCGTGTACGATCTGGTGTGGAGCAACGGCCCGCTGGGCGTTACCACCTACGGCGACGTGTTCCACCAGAACGAAGTGGAGCAGTCCACCTACAACTTCGAATACGCCGACGTCGACTTCCTGTTCTCCTGCTTCGAGCAGTACGAGAAAGAAGCTCAATCGCTGCTGGCGCTGGAAAAACCGCTGCCACTGCCGGCCTACGAACGCATCCTGAAGGCGGGCCATACCTTCAACCTGCTGGACGCGCGCAAGGCGATTTCGGTGACCGAGCGCCAACGTTACATTCTGCGCATCCGCACGCTGACCAAAGCCGTTGCCGAAGCCTACTACGCTTCCCGCGAAGCGCTGGGCTTCCCGATGTGCAACAAGAAGAACGAGAACTAAGAGGCAGCCATGACTCAACAGACTTTCCTGGTGGAAATCGGCACGGAAGAGCTGCCGCCGAAGGCTCTTCGTTCCCTGGCGGAATCTTTCGCCGCCAACTTCACCGCCGAGCTGGACAATGCCGGCCTGGAACACGGTGACGTTAGCTGGTTCGCCGCACCGCGCCGCCTGGCGCTGAAAGTGGCCAACCTGAGCGCGGCGCAGGCCGATCGCGAAATTGAAAAACGCGGCCCGGCGATCGCCCAGGCGTTCGACGCCGAAGGCAAACCGAGCAAAGCGGCCGAAGGTTGGGCGCGCGGCTGTGGCATCACCGTTGATCAGGCTGAACGTCTGGTGACCGACAAGGGCGAATGGTTGATGTATCGCGCCCACGTCAAAGGCCAGTCGGCACAGCAACTGCTGGCCGGCATGGTCAGCACCGCGCTGGCTAAGCTGCCGATTCCGAAACTGATGCGTTGGGGCGACTCCGACGTGCAGTTCGTGCGTCCGGTACATACCGTCACGATGCTGCTGGGTGCCGATCTGATCCCAGGCACCGTGCTGGGCATCGACTCTGCGCGCACCGTGCGCGGCCACCGCTTCATGGGCGAAGCCGAGTTCACTCTCGACAACGCCGACCAATACCCGCAGATCCTGCTGGAGCGCGGCAAAGTGGTTGCCGACTATGAAGCGCGTAAAGCCCTCATCAAGCGCGATGCCGAGCTGGCGGCGCAGAAGATTGGCGGCAAGGCCGATTTGAGCGACAGCCTGCTGGAAGAAGTGGCCTCGCTGGTGGAATGGCCGGTGGTGCTGACCGCCAAATTCGAAGAGAAATTCCTGGCGGTGCCGGCGGAAGCGCTGGTGTACACCATGAAGGGCGACCAGAAGTATTTCCCGGTGTATGACGCCGCGGGCAAACTGCTGCCGAACTTTATCTTCGTGGCCAACATCGAGTCGAAAGACCCGCAACAGATCATCTCCGGTAACGAGAAGGTGGTGCGTCCGCGCCTGGCCGACGCCGAGTTCTTCTTCAACACCGACCGCAAGAAACGCCTGGAAGACAACCTGCCGCGCCTGGAAACCGTGCTGTTCCAACAGCAGCTGGGCACCCTGCGCGACAAAACCGACCGCATTCAGGCGCTGGCGGGCTGGGTTGCCGGCCAGATTGGCGCCGACGTCAACCACGCCACCCGCGCGGGCCTGCTGTCGAAGTGCGACCTGATGACCAACATGGTGTTCGAATTCACCGATACCCAGGGCGTGATGGGCATGCACTACGCGCGCCACGACGGTGAGGCGGAAGACGTCGCCGTTGCGCTGAACGAGCAGTATCAGCCGCGCTACGCCGGCGATGCGCTGCCGCAGTCGCTGGTGGCCTGTTCCCTGGCGATCGCCGACAAGATGGACACCCTGGCCGGCATCTTCGGCATCGGGCAGCATCCGAAAGGCGATAAAGACCCGTTCGCGCTGCGCCGCGCCGCACTGGGCGTGTTGCGCATCATCGTCGAGAAAAACCTGCCGCTGGATCTGCAGACCCTGACCGAAGAGGCCGTGCGCCTGTACGGCAGCAAGCTGACCAACGCCAAGGTGGTCGACGAGGTGGTGGAATTCATGCTGGGCCGCTTCCGCGCCTGGTATCAGGAAGAAGGCCACGCGGTCGATACCATTCAAGCGGTGCTGGCGCGCCGTCCGACCAAGCCGGCCGACTTCGACGCACGCGTCAAGGCGGTGTCTCACTTCCGTACGCTGGAAGCGGCGGCGGCGCTGGCAGCGGCCAACAAACGCGTCTCCAACATCTTGGCCAAGTCTACCGAAACGCTGAACGACAGCGTGCGCGCCTCGGTGCTGAAGGACGCGGCGGAGATCCAGCTGGCGACTCATCTGGTGGTGCTGCGCGACAAGCTGCAGCCGTACTTCGCGGCGGGCAACTACCAGGAAGCGCTGGTGGAGCTGGCTGCGCTGCGCGAGCCGGTGGATGCGTTCTTCGATAACGTGATGGTGATGGCGGACGATGCGGAAGTGCGCGTGAACCGCCTGACGCTGCTGAGCAAGCTGCGCGAACTGTTCCTGCAGGTGGCGGACATCTCCGTGCTGCAGTAAGCGATTCTCTGCAGTGAAAAGGCGCCTGCGGGCGCCTTTTTTATTTCCGTTTCCTGGGCGCAAAGGCAAGGTCGCCTGGCGACTTGGGGGGCGACTTGGGGGGCGACTTGGGGAAATTGAAGCGTCCGGTCGCCGACGGCAATGAACCTCAGTGCGTTTTGCGCACGATTTTCAACCGCATCCGGCCGGTGCAATGCTCATCGCAAGCGGAATCGCGTATCGGAACGCCGCCAGTTGATCTATTCTTATAGGCGCACGGAGTGCGGAAAAAGGGGCGGAGTCCAATGAAAAAGCAGGTTTATAACAGGAGTTATGTCACATGGCGGTAGGGATCCAGAGCAGAGGTTTCGCGCGTTGGTTGGCACCGGTATTGGCATTGTTGGTGGTCATGCAATTGACCGCCTGCGGCGATAAAGAGCCGGAACAGCGCAAAGCATTTATCGACTACTTACAGAATACCGTGATGCGCAGCGGGGCGAACATCCCCACGCTGAGCGAAGATCAGAAGCAGAAGTTCGGCAACTATGCCGGTGATTACGCGATTTTGGTCGGTTTTTCTCAGCAGTTGTCCAAGTCGGTCGGCGCCAGCCTGACGCCGGCGCTGGATCAGATTAACCAGATCCGCACCGCGCAGGATTACCTGAACAAACGCGATGCGCTGCAGCAATCGGTCGGGGCGTTGAACCTGCTGGGCCAGCAGATCCAGTCTGCCAAATCACAGGCGGATACCGCCCGCGCGGCGCTGAAGCAGCCCGACGATCTGAAGGCGGTGTACAACCAGGCCTATGACAAGATTGTCACCGCACCGGCCAACGCCCTGATGCCGGCGATCCCGACCACTGCCAGCTTCGTGCAGGATCTGGTGCAGGTTGGTGATTTCCTGCAGAGCCAGGGCAATCAGGTCAGCTTCAACAACAACGGCGTGCAGTTCCGTACCGCACAGCAGGTGGCGCAGTACAACACCATGATGTCGAATCTGGTGGCCAAACAGCAGAACCTGGTGAATGCGCAGAAAGCCATTCAAAGCGTGACGCAATAACGCCTCCACGCACGCAGCAGGCCGGCATTGCCGGCCTGTTTTATTTCCCCTCAGCGTTTCCAATAGCTTGCTGGTTTATTGCGCAGGCTTCTGTACTACACTTCAATTAATCCATTCATTCGGCAATGTAGTTTTCTTTCATTCATCACTTCGCTAGTTCCCGGCGGGATGAGTGCTCACAGGGAAGATCAAACAGAGCGTCGCGATCGGGCGCTGCAGCTAAAAATAAATTGTGATGTTTGTCACAATTTAAAAACAAACCACCAATTTAAAAATGTGACAAATGTCACGTTGTGATGGGTTTTAAGGCGGTTTTTTTCTCACTGTGCTTTTTTTACACGCCATAAATGTGATCTCTGTCACTATAAAGGGTGGTTTGTTGGGGTGTTGTATGTGATTTGTATCACAAAAAATCCGTGAAGTTCGCGTGACAAAAACAGCGTGATAGAGTCCGTTTCGCATACAGCGGCAACACGGCTGGATCGTCACAACAATAATCACGCGCTCTATTGTCAGCGCGTAACAATAGGGGTGTGTTTTATGTTTTCACCAGACATCAAGGTTAAAGTACAAAACTTTGGCCGCTTCCTGAGCAACATGGTGATGCCCAACATCGGCGCTTTTATCGCCTGGGGGATTATCACCGCGCTATTCATTCCAACCGGCTGGCTGCCGAATGAAACCTTAGCCAAGCTGGTCGGCCCGATGATCACCTACCTGCTGCCGCTGCTGATCGGTTATACCGGCGGGCGGCTGGTGGGCGGCGATCGCGGCGGCGTCGTCGGCGCCATCACCACCATGGGCGTCATCGTCGGCGCCGACATGCCGATGTTCCTCGGCGCGATGATCGCCGGCCCGCTGGGCGGCTGGGCTATCAAGCACTTTGACCGCTGGGTGGACGGCAAGATCAAAAGCGGCTTTGAAATGCTGGTGAACAACTTCTCCGCCGGCATCATCGGCATGCTGCTGGCGATCCTGGCCTTCCTCGGCATCGGGCCGCTGGTGGAGGTGCTTTCCAAGCTGCTGGCGGCGGGCGTACACGTCATGGTGACGAACAACCTGCTGCCATTGGCGTCCATCTTCGTTGAACCGGCGAAAATCCTGTTCCTGAATAACGCCATCAACCACGGCATCTTCTCGCCGCTGGGTATCCAGCAGGCTACGGAAGCAGGTAAGTCGGTGTTCTTCCTGATTGAAGCCAACCCAGGCCCGGGCATGGGCGTACTGATGGCCTACATGTTCTTCGGCCGCGGCAGCGCCAAGCAATCCGCCGGCGGTGCGGCAATCATTCACTTCCTGGGCGGCATCCACGAAATCTACTTCCCTTACGTGCTGATGAACCCACGCCTGCTGCTGGCGGTGATCCTGGGCGGCATGACCGGCGTCTTCACCCTGACGATGCTGAACGGCGGCCTGGTTTCTCCGGCTTCTCCGGGTTCGATCCTGGCGGTGCTGGCGATGACGCCGAAAGGTGCCTACTTCGCCAACATTGCGGCAGTGTGCGCTGCCTTTGCCGTCTCCTTCGTGGTGTCCGCTTTCCTGCTGAAAACCTCCAAGGTGAAAGAGGATGACGATCTGGAAGCCGCAACCCGCCGCGTGCAGGAGATGAAATCACAGTCCAAAGGCGGCGCAGCGGCGCCGGCATCGGTCGACGGCGATCTGAGCACCGTGCGCAAAATCATCGTCGCCTGCGATGCGGGCATGGGCTCCAGCGCCATGGGCGCCGGGGTGCTGCGCAAGAAAGTGGCCGACGCCGGGCTGAAGAACATCTCGGTGACCAACAGCGCCATCAACAGCCTGCCGGACGACGTGGATCTGGTGATCACCCACCGCGATCTGACCGAGCGCGCGATGCGCCACGCGCCGCAGGCCCAGCACATCTCGCTGACCAACTTCCTCGACAGCAAGCTGTACAGCGATCTGGTTGACCGCTTGCTGGCGGCCAACAAAACCACCGACAACCAGCAGAAGGTGCTGGGCGCGCTGGACGACAGTTTCGAAGCCGGTGAGCCGAACCTGTTCAAGCTGAGCGAGAGCAACGTGTTCCTCAACCTGCAGGCCAGCGACAAAGAGCAGGCGATCCGCTTCGCCGGCGAGCAGCTGGTGAAAGGCGGCTACGTCGAGGCGGAGTACGTGCCGGCGATGCTGGAGCGCGAGAAACTCACCTCCACCTACCTGGGCGAGTCGATCGCCGTGCCGCACGGCACCATCGAGGCCAAAGACCGGGTGCTGCGCACCGGCGTGGTGTTCTGCCAGTACCCGCAGGGCGTGCGCTTCGGCGAGGAAGAGGATGAAGTGGCCCGCCTGGTGATCGGCATCGCTGCGCGCAACAACGAGCATATCCAGGTGATCACCAGCCTGACCAACGCGCTGGATGACGAGAGCGTGATCGAGCGGCTGGCGAATACCACCAGCGTGCAGGAAGTGTTGGACCTGCTCGGCGGCAAAAAAGCCGGATAACAGAATCATTTTAAAGGGTGCAGCTTGCTGCACCCTTCGACATTAAGAAGGTAGAGTTATGAAAGCATTACATTTTGGCGCAGGGAACATCGGCCGCGGTTTTATCGGCAAGCTGCTGGCGGACGCAGGGGTTGAGCTGACCTTCGCCGACGTCAATCAAACGGTGCTGGATTTGCTGAACAGCCGTAAAAGCTACGCGGTGCACGTGGTGGGCGAGCAAGAACGCGTGGAGAACGTCAACAACGTCAGCGCCGTCAACAGCGGCAGCGAGGCGGCAGTGGCGCTGATCGCCGAGGCGGATCTGGTGACCACCGCCGTTGGCCCGCAAATTCTCGGCAAAATCGCCGGCACGATCGCTAAAGGGCTGGTGCTGCGTCATCAGCAGGGCAATGTGCAGCCGCTGAACATCATCGCCTGCGAGAATATGGTGCGCGGCACCAGCCAGCTGAAGCAGCATGTGTTCGCCGCGCTGCCGCAGGACGAGCAGGCATGGGTTGAGCAGCACGTCGGCTTCGTCGATTCGGCGGTCGACCGCATCGTACCGCCGGCGGACAGCAGCGATCCGCTGGAAGTGACGGTGGAAACCTTCAGCGAATGGATCGTCGATCAGACCCAGTTCAAAGGCCAGCCTCCGGCGATCGCCGGCATGGAGCTGACTGATAACCTGATGGCGTTCGTCGAGCGCAAGCTGTTCACCCTCAATACCGGTCACGCCATCACCGCCTACCTCGGCCAACAGGCCGGGCTGCAAACCATTCGTGACGCCATTCTCGACCCGGCGATCCGCCGCGTGGTGAAAGGGGCGATGGAAGAGAGCGGCGCGGTGCTGATCAAGCGCTACGGGTTCGACGCCGACAAGCACGCCGTCTACATCAACAAAATCCTCGGCCGCTTCGAAAACCCTTATCTGCACGACGACGTCGAGCGCGTGGGCCGCCAGCCGCTGCGCAAACTGAGCGCCGGCGATCGCCTGATCAAACCGCTGCTGGGCACGCTGGAATACGGCCTGCCGCACGCCAACCTGATCCAGGGCATCGCCGCCGCCATGAGCTACCGCAGCGAACAGGATCCGCAGGCGTTGGAATTGGCGGAATTGCTGAGCACGCTCGGGCCGAAAGCCGCGCTGGCGCAAATTTCCGGCCTGCCGGCGGAAAGCGAGGTTGTAGAAGAGGCCGTTGCTGTGTATAACGCCATGCACAAGTAGAATCGTGATGATGAACACCCGAGCGCAGCTTGCTGCGCTCCTGCAACCCGAGTTCGGCATCGACGGCCCTCCCCACGCCTTTCGAAAAGCGACGATGGAAGAAGCACAGGCATTTGAAAACCAGGTTCTGGAAAAGCTGAACGCGGGCAAAACGGTGCGCAGCTTCCTGATCGCGGCGGTAGAGCTGCTGGCGGAAGCGCTCAACGTGCTGGTGGTGCAGGTATTCCGCAAGGATGACTACGCGGTGAAATATGCCGTCGAACCGCTATTGTCCGGCAGCGGCCCGCTCGGGGAGCTGTCGGTGCGCCTGAAGCTGATGTACGGGCTGGGGGTGATCTCCCGCCACGAATATGAAGACGCCGAACTGCTGATGGCGATGCGCGAAGAGCTGAACCACGACGGCTCGGAATACCGTTTCGTCGACGACGAAATCCTCGGGCCGTTCGGCGAGCTGCACTGCGTAGCCGCGCTGCCGCCGGTGCCGACCTTCCTGCAGCCGGGCGAAGCGGATGAAGCGCTGATCGCCATGCAGCGCCAGCGCTATCAGCAGATGGTGCGCTCCACCATGGTGCTGTCCATTACCGATCTGATCGCCGGCATCGGCGCCAAACAACCTTCCCGACTCTCTCCTCTCGGCCGCGGCTAAGCAAAGGCCGCGCGCCACTCGTCGAACAACAACCACAGCGCGGTGGCGGCCATCAGGCCGGACATCACGCCGTTGAAGGCGCGCAGCTTCCAGGTGACCCGCAGCGCGTTGCGCAACCGGTCGCCCAGCACCGCCCACAGCAGCACGCACGGCAGGTTCAGCAGCGCGAAGCCGGCGATGACCGACAGCGTATGGACAAAGGTGGCGCCTTCGCGCGGGGTGAACAGGATCGCCACGTTGATCACCATCAGCCAGGCCTTGGGGTTGACCGCCTGAAACAGCGCGCCGTTGAGCAGGCTCATCGGCTGCGCCTGCTCTTTGGCGTCCGGTGAGGCCGCCTGGAACAGTTTCCATGACAGCCACAGCAGATAGGCGCAGCCGATCACCGCCAGCGGGAGGCGGATGACGCCGGCCCAGCTCAGCGCCAGCGCCAGCAGTGGAATAATGATCGCCAACTGCACCGCACAGCCGACGCAGATGCCGAACAGCATCGGCAGGGTGCGGCGCAGGCCGAAGTTGACGCCCGACGAGGCCAGCAGCAGGTTGTTGGGGCCGGGGGTAATCGACATGACGGTGACGTAGCTGACAAAGGCGGAGTCCAACATGGCAGGTTCCTTGAAAATGGCGGTAATCACGAGAGGATCAGCATAATCGCTGCGATGGGATGGTGACAGAACCACAAATCGGATATTGTCATGGTTACAGTTGTGCAAAATGTAAACTGTACCCATTGCCTGGAGAGAAACTGTGACCCTGCTCGATGAAACCCCGGATACCCGTTACCTGCAGCTGGCGGATACGCTGGCCGAGGCCATTCGCCGCGGCACGCTGCGGCCCGGCGACCGCCTGCCGTCGGTGCGGCGCTGTGCGCAAACCCATCGCGTCAGCATCAATACGGTGGTGTCGGCTTACCGCACGCTGGAGGATCGCGGGCTGATCGAAGCGCGGCCGCAGTCCGGGTTTTACGTTCGCAGCACGCTGCCGGCGCTGAAGATGGCCTCGGCGCCCAGCGGGCGCATCGAACCGCCGGCGGACGACGTGCTGGCGCTGATCGACACCGTGTTTGCCGCCCAGCAAAACCCGGCTTTCACCAACATTGCGCTGGCCTGCCCGCAGACCAGCGATTTTTATCCCGGCGGCAAGCTGGGGCGAATGCTGTCCTCTCAGCTGCGCCGCCAGCCGGATCTGATCGGGCAGTACCCGTTGCCGCCCGGCAGCCTGCGGCTGCGTCAGCAGATCGCCCGCCGCTCGATGACGCTGGGCATGCTGCTGGAGCCGGGCGACGTGGTGCTGACCCACGGCTGTATGGAAGCGCTGCAGCTGGCGCTGCGCGTCACCACCAAACCGGGCGACTGCGTCGGGCTGGAGTCGCCAACCTATTTCTATCTGCTGCCGCTGCTGGCCAGCCTGGGGCTGAAAGCGCTGGAAATCCCCACCGATCCGCAGCGGGGACTGTCGCTGGACGCGCTGGAACTGCTATTGAACGAGAAGCGGCTGAACGCGGTGATCGCCATGCCGACGGTGCAAAACCCGCTGGGCTGCACTATGCCGCTGGCGGCGAAAAAGCGGCTGGCGCGGCTGATGAACGATCATCAGGTGCCGTTGATTGAAGACGGGCTGTATGCCGAGATCCAGTTCGGCGGCGCGCTGTCGCCGGCGGTGAAGGCGTTCGATCGCGACGGCTGGGTGCTGTTTTGCTCCAGCTTTACCAAAACGCTGGCGCCGGACTTTCGCGTCGGCTGGATCTGCGGCGGCCGTTTCCACGAGGCGTTGCGCAAGCTGAAGGCGGTGTCATCGATGTCCGAGTCGCAGCTGCTGTCGGAAACGCTGGCGACCTTCCTCGAGAGCGGCGGCTACGATCACCATTTGCGCAACCTGCGCAAGCGCTATGCGGCGCAGGTGGACGAGGCGCGGGCGCTGATCGCCCGGCATTTCCCGCGCGGCACGCTGGCCACGCAGCCGGCGGGCGGATTCGTGTTTTGGGTTGAATTTCCCCCCGGCGTGGACAGCGTGGCACTGTTCCATCAGCTGCTGGAGGAGCAGATTTGTTTGACGCCGGGCACTTTGTATTCGCCCAGCGGGCGCTACCGCAACGCGCTGCGGCTCTCCTGCTGCTACCCGTTCAACGCGCGCTACACCCAGGCGTTGGCCCGGCTCGGCGCCAGGGCCTGCGAGATGAGCGGCCTGCCGCCCGGCATTGCGCAAGACGGGTAACGGCGCGCGCCTTTTGCTACAATGCCGGTATCATTGATTAGCGTGCCATTTTGGGCACAACGGGCCAGAGACCATGAAAGAGAAAGAAAAGGCAGAGATCAAGCGCCTGAGCGACCTGCTGGACGCCTTGAACCACAAAGACGCCACCGTGATCCAACAGGGCAACCCTGAGTTGATCGCGCAGCACACCAAAGAAAAAGAGAAACTGGCGACGGAGATCGAGCGCCTGAAAGACGTACGTGGCGAGAAGCTGAGCGCCGAAGCGCAGAAGCTGAGCAAGCTGCCGTTCAGCCGCGAGATCACCAAGAAAGAGCAGGCCGATATGGGTGCGCTGAAGAAAAGCGCGCGCGGGCTGATCGTGGTGCACCCGATGACCGCGCTGGGCCGCGAGATGGGCCTGAAAGCGGTCACCGGTTACGCCAAGAAAGCGTTCTGAACCCCCGGGCGTCAGACCTTGGTGGTGAAATACGCCTTGGTCTGATAGGGCACGGTGACCGTGTCCTGGCCCCGCAGTTCCTCTTCTTCCGCCACCAGCTGGCGCAACCGCTCGATAACCTGATCCTGTTGCGGCTGCGGCAGCGCGGCGATAAAGCTGGTTGAACGCACCCGGTTGTAGATCACGTCCTCCACCGCGCCGCGGTGACCCAGCATAAACACCTGCTCCTGCAGCGGTTCAAAGCCTTTGAACGGGAAGAACTTGCGCCATTCGCCGGTATAGAAACGCGGCGCATCGCCTTCGTGGCTATCGACGATCTGATTCAATTTACGCACCCAACCGACGCGCGCATCGCGCATGTTCCACACCAGACCGAGTTTGCCGCCGGGCTTGAGGATGCGCTGGATTTCCGCCAGCGCCTGCGGCGTGGCGAACCAGTGGAAGGATTGGGCGCACACTACCGCATCGACCGACTCGTCCGGCAACGGGATCGCCTCGGCGGTGCCCGCCAGCGTTTTCACCTGCGGCAGCGCCGCCGACAGTTTTTCCAGCATTTGTGGCACCGGTTCGACGGCGATCACCTGCGCGCCGGTTTCCAGCAGGCGCGGAGTGAACTTGCCGGTACCGGCGCCGAGATCGATGACCGTCATGCCGGCGTGCAGGCCGATAGTTTCACGCAGCCAGACGGCGATGTCCGGCGGGTAATCCGGCCGGCCTTTCACATAGCGATCGGCGTTGGCCTGATAGCCTTCGGCGGCGGCGTGATGAATCGAATGGATCGGGGTGGTCATTACCTGGCTCCTGGCTGAAAAACGTGCGGCTACAGTATAGGCGGAAGAATAGGGTTAACGCGGCATTCGGCGCACGTTTTTCATCTTTTCCGCCCGCGATTTCAACGGCCGAGCAGGCGGCGGTTGAAGTCCTCGAGGCGCCCTTCGGCAAGCCGCGTAAGCATGGTCTTGCTCCAGCTGGCGGAGAGGCCGGCCACCGCCAACAGGCGGCGATACTGTTCCGCGTCGAACGGCATGTGCCAGGCGATGGCGATGGCTTCGGCGACCGACACGTCGCTGTTGCGCGCTGCCAGCTCCAGCGGACGATCGCCGCTGACCGCGCCGGGTGACACCACCCGATACAGCCAGCCGCAGCGGCCGCTTTGCTGCATCAGCACCGAAATATCCTCGATGGCGAAGTGATAATTGAGCTTGAAGCACGGTGAGCGCGGCTGGGTGACCTGGATCAGCGCTTCGCCCCAGCGGAAGATGTCGCCCATAAACACATTGTGTTCGGTCAGCCCTTCGGTGGAGATATTCTCGCCGAAGGCCGGGGCGCAAAACTGCTCTGCCTGCGCCGGAAACTGCTCGCGCCAGTGGGCGTAATGTTCGCGCGGGTAGTGGCACAGCGCGCGATCCGGCCCGCCGTGGTAGCTTTTTTCCGCCTGTTCGTCGCCTTCCAGGCCGAGCGGCGTGAGCCGGATGGCGCCATCCACCTGGCGTTTGGCGATGGCGCTGGGGCGCCCGCCTTCGTAGGGTTGAATATTGCCGATGTAAACGTCTGGGTGATGCATGTGCGCCTCCGTGTCTCGCGTCGAGGGCTCAGCATAGCCTGAGTTGTGCCGGGGGGACATAACAACCCGCCCGAAAATCCTCGGGCGGGCGGCGGGGCATCAGAAGGTGGTCCAGTTCTCTTCCGCTGCGGCGTTGGCGGCCGCGGGTTTTACCGCCGGCGCTTTCGGCGCGGCGGCTTTCACTGCGGCGGGTTCGGTCTGCTCCGCCAAACGGAACACCGAGACGCTCTGCAGCAGCATGTCGGCCTGTTCTTCCAGCGAATCGGCGGCGGCGGCGGACTCTTCCACCAGCGCGGCGTTCTGCTGGGTGGTGTGGTCCATCTCGACGATCGCCTGGCCAATCTGGGCGATGCCGCGCGTTTGCTCATCGGAGGCGGCGGCGATCTCGGCCATGATGTCGCGCACGTGGGTGACCGAGCGGACGATCTGTTCCATGGTGTTGCCGGTGCTTTCCACCAGCTCGGTGCCGGTTTTCACCCGGCTGACCGATTCGGCGATCAGCCCTTCGATCTCCTTAGCCGCTTGGGCGCTGCGGCTCGCCAGGCTGCGCACTTCGCTGGCAACCACCGAGAAGCCCCGGCCCTGTTCGCCGGCGCGCGCCGCTTCGACCGCGGCGTTGAGTGCCAGGATGTTGGTCTGGAAGGCAATGCCGTTGATCAGGGTGGTAATTTCGGCGATACGCTGCGAACTGCTGGAGATATCGCGCATGGTGCTGACCACGTTTTCCACCAGCTTGCCGCCCTGCTGCGCGGTCTGCGAGGCGTCGGTGGCCAGCTGATTGGCGTGATGGGCGTTGTCGGCGTTCTGTTTCACCGTGGCGGTCAGCTGCTCCATGCTGGCGGCGGTTTCCTCGACCGCCGCCGCCTGCTGCTCGGTGCGGGAAGAGAGATCGGTGTTGCCGGCGGCGATTTCCGCAGAGGCGGTAGAAACCTGGCTGACCCCCATCTGGATCTTCTCAATCATGGTGCGCAGGTTTTGGCTCATGGCCGCCACCGCGTTCAGCAGCTGCCCCAGCTCGTCGCGGCGGGTGCTGGTCTGCGCCTGGCGCAGGTCGCCGCCGGCGATGCGTTCCGCCATGGCCAGCGTGCTGTGCAGCGGACGGGTGATCTGCAGCGTGATGCGCCAGGCGATAAGCACCCCGGCGATGATGGCGATCAGGGTGGTGATGCCCATCTGCAGCTGCGCCAGATTGATGTTGTTGCGCGTCTGCACCAGCTCGTCCTGCATAAAGGCGTTGACCAGCATGCCGATCGCTTGTGCGCGTTCGCCGAGCTGCCGGCTGATCTGCTGCTCGTGCTCATAGGCCGGCAGGTAGGCCGCGATGCGGTTTTTGTAATCGTCCAGGGCGGCCAGCAGCGGCTGCAGCTGCGGGCGCTGCGCGTCGCTGACCCGGCGGCTCAGAGCGTTGGCCGCGTCGCGCGCGTCGTCGATGGCCGCCATCAGCGGGGCTTCGGTTTCCTTGTTCAGGCTCAGCAGCAGGCCGCGCGCGCCGTAGCGCACCTGGGTCAGCTTCTGGTTCAGCTGGATGAAGGCCAGTTGCAGATCGCCGTTGGTCAGCTGGCGTTCCACCTGGCTCAGGCTGGCCTGCACTTCCGACATGTTCCAGCTCTGGCGCACCGCGTCTTTCGCCGTGACCGCCTGCTCAAAGACTTTTTGCTGCTGTTGATATTCCCCGATCAGCGTCACCAGACGCTGCAGATCCTTGCGGCTTTGGGCGTCCCAGTCCAGCGCTTGCCCCTGGTCTATCAGTTTGACGGCGTTCTCAATATTGGCGCGGTTGTTCTGAATGTACTCCGGCCGGTAGGTCTGGCCGTACATGGCGCGGTTGTATTTGGCCTGGTTGATCTCCTCGTTCAGCCGGTTGCTGAAGTCGATGCGATCGGCGCGGGATTCGATGATGTGCAGATATTGCGCCCCGGTGCCGGCGATGACGACCGCCAACAGCAGCAACAGCGCGAAGCCGAGACCGAGCTTTTTACCTACGGTGAGATGAGTGAACTTTCCTGCCAATGCTTGCAATGCCGCCATAGCGTTTTTCCTTCTCCGGGCGAACGTCAATTGAACAAACCATCGGCAAGAAGTGGTCAAACTTTAGCGGATTTCAGGCAAAAAAATACCCGCCGGTGGCGGGCATCTTCATCAACGGGAGCGAATTACTTCTTCGCGGCGAAGCGTGCGGCGGCTTCATCCCAGTTGACCACGTTCCAGAACGCCTTGATGTAGTCAGGGCGTTTGTTCTGATATTTCAGGTAGTAAGCGTGTTCCCACACGTCCAGACCGATGATTGGGAAACCGGAAGCGCCGGCGACGGCTTCGCCCATCAGCGGGCTGTCCTGGTTAGCGGTAGACACCACGGCCAGTTTGCCGTCTTTCAGCACCAGCCAGGCCCAACCGGAACCGAAGCGGGTGGCTGCGGCTTTCTCGAACTCTTCCTGGAATTTCTCAACGCTGCCGAAATCGCGCTCGATGGCCGCTTTCAAATCGCCGCCCAGCGTGGTGCCGGTTTTCAGGTTTTTCCAGAAGAAGCTGTGGTTGGCGTGGCCGCCGGCGTTGTTGCGCATGAAGGTGCGTTTGTCGGCAGGCACTTTATCCAGATCCTGGATCAGCTCTTCAACGCTGTATTTGGCCAGCTCTGGGTAGGCTTCCAGCACGGTGTTGGCGTTGTTGACGTAGGTCTGGTGGTGTTTGGTGTGATGGATTTCCATCGTCTGCTTGTCGAAATGCGGTTCCAGTGCGTCGTAAGCGTACGGCAGGGATGGCAGTGAATAACTCATAATCATCATCTCCAGTGGTGTATGGGCGGCGCAAAGGGCGAGCACCGCGTAAGCAGTCGGATCATTATAGTTAATTAAATGATATTGAAAATGATTATCAATGCCCTGTGAACTGTGTGGTTAATGAACAAATCGCTGCGCTAACATACTGATAGAAGAGGGCGGCGGATGGCCGCCTCAAGCCGTCGATCCGGCGCGTGGGTTACTCTCTATACTGTAGGGAGCACCCACGCCGAAATGTATCGAAATGTGCCAATGCGTTCACTGAATGAGCACGAGTGTGTAACAACCACAAGCACGCTGTGGTAATATGGCCGGCGTTCGTAGCAAGCATAACAACAGTGACATTCGCGTTTGCCGCGCTAGCGGGGCAGGCGCATTTGAACAATGTGACAATCGAGAGTGAAAGGAGACCCCCATGCAGGTCAGCAGAAGGCAGTTCTTTAAGATCTGCGCTGGCGGTATGGCAGGAACGACGGTGGCCGCGCTGGGCTTTGCCCCCGAAGTGGCGTTGGCGGAAACCCGGCAGTACAAACTGCTGCGCGCCCGCGAGACCCGTAATACCTGTACGTATTGTTCCGTCGGCTGTGGGCTGTTGATGTACAGCCTTGGTGATGGCGCCAAGAACGCCAAAGAAAGCATTTTCCATATCGAAGGGGATCCGGATCATCCGGTAAACCGCGGCGCGCTTTGCCCGAAAGGCGCCGGCCTGGTTGACTTCATCCACAGCGAAAGCCGCCTCAAGTACCCGGAATACCGGGCGCCAGGGTCGGACAAATGGCAACGCATCAGCTGGGACGACGCCTTTACCCGCATCGCCAAGCTGGTGAAAGAAGACCGTGACGCCAACTTCATCAAAACCAACGACCAGGGCGTTACCGTCAACCGTTGGCTGACCACCGGCATGCTGTGCGCCTCGGCCGCCAGCAACGAAACCGGTTTTCTGTCGCAAAAATTTAGTCGCGCTCTCGGCATGCTTGCCGTAGACAACCAGGCGCGTGTCTGACACGGACCAACGGTAGCAAGTCTTGCTCCAACATTTGGTCGCGGTGCGATGACCAACCACTGGGTTGATATCAAGAACGCGAATTTGATTATCGTCATGGGCGGTAATGCGGCGGAAGCGCATCCGGTGGGGTTCCGCTGGGCGATGGAAGCCAAAATACACAACAATGCCAAGCTGATCGTGATCGATCCGCGCTTTACCCGAACCGCATCGGTGGCGGACTTCTACACGCCGATCCGCTCCGGGACCGACATCGCTTTCCTGTCGGGCGTGTTGCTGTATCTGATGACCAACAACAAGTTCAACCGCGAATACGTCGAGGCCTACACCAACGCCAGCCTGCTGGTGCGGGAAGACTTTGCCTTCGAAGACGGCTTGTTCAGCGGCTACGACGCGGAAAATCGCAAGTACGACAAAACCACCTGGAACTACCAGTTCGACGAGAACGGCTTCGCCAAGCGCGACGTCACGCTGCAGGATCCGCGCTGCGTGTGGAACATGCTGAAACAGCACGTGAGCCGCTACACGCCGGACGTGGTGACCAACATCTGCGGCACGCCGAAGGACGATTTCCTCAAGGTGTGCGAATACATCGCCGAAACCTGCGTCGCGGATAAAACCGCTTCGTTCCTGTACGCCCTGGGCTGGACTCAGCACTCGGTTGGCGCGCAGAACATCCGTACCATGGCGATGATCCAGCTGCTGCTCGGCAACATGGGCATGGCGGGCGGCGGCGTCAACGCGCTGCGCGGCCACTCCAACATCCAGGGGCTGACCGATCTCGGCCTGCTGTCGCAGAGCCTGCCGGGCTACATGACGCTGCCGTCGGAGAAACAGACCGATCTCGAGACCTACCTGAAGGCCAACACGCCGAAGGCGCTGCTGCCGGGCCAGGTGAACTACTGGGGCAACTACCCGAAATTCTTCGTCAGCATGATGAAGACCTTCTACGGCGACAAGGCGCAGAAGGACAACAGCTGGGGCTTTGACTGGTTGCCGAAGTGGGACAAAGGCTACGACGTGCTGCAGTACTTCGAAATGATGGCGCAGGGCAAGGTCAACGGCTACTTCTGCCAGGGCTTTAACCCGGTGGCGTCGTTCCCGAACAAAAACAAGGTAGTGGCTTCGCTGTCCAAGCTGAAGTTCCTGGTGACCATCGATCCGTTGAACACCGAGACCTCCAACTTCTGGCAGAACCACGGCGAGTTCAACGAGGTGGATCCTTCGCAGATCCAGACCGAAGTGTTCCGCCTGCCGTCTACCTGCTTCGCCGAAGAAAACGGCTCGATCGTCAACTCCGGCCGCTGGCTGCAGTGGCACTGGAAAGGCGCAGATGCCCCGGGCGAAGCGCTGAACGACGGCGAGATCCTGGCGGGCATCTTCAGCCGCCTGCGCGAGATGTATGCGCGCGACGGCGGTGCGGTGCCGGAGCAGGTGCTGAACATGCGCTGGGACTACCTGACGCCGGACAACCCGTCGCCGGAAGAGGTGGCGCAGGAAAACAACGGCAAGGCGCTGGCGGATCTGCTGGATGCCGACGGCAAAGTGCTGGTGAAAAAAGGCGAGCTGCTCAGCTCGTTCGCGCAGCTGCGCGACGACGGCACCACCGCCAGCGGCTGCTGGATCTTCGCCGGCAGCTGGACGCCGGCCGGCAACCAGATGGCGCGGCGCGACAACGCCGATCCGTCCGGCCTCGGCAATACGCTGGGCTGGGCCTGGGCATGGCCGCTCAACCGCCGCATCCTGTACAACCGCGCCTCGGCGGATCCGCAGGGTAAACCGTGGGATCCGAAACGCCAACTGCTGGAGTGGGACGGCGCCAAGTGGGTCGGGGCCGATATCCCGGACTACAGCACCGCCGCGCCGGGCAGCGACGTCGGGCCGTTCATCATGCAGCCGGAGGGCATGGGCCGCCTGTTCGCCACCGACAAGATGGCGGAAGGGCCGTTCCCTGAACACTACGAGCCGTTCGAAACGCCGCTCGGCACCAACCCGCTGCACCCGAACGTGGTCTCCAACCCGGCGGCGCGCGTGTTCAAGGACGATCTGGCGGCGATGGGCAAATCCGACAAGTTCCCTTACGTCGGTACCACTTATCGTCTGACCGAGCACTTCCACTACTGGACCAAGCACGCGCGGCTGAACGCCATCGCGCAGCCGGAGCAGTTTGTGGAGATCGGCGAGAAGCTGGCGGAGAAGAAAGGCATCAAGCAGGGCGACACCGTGAAGGTCAGTTCCAACCGCGGCTACATCAAGGCCAAGGCGGTGGTGACCAAGCGTATTCGCACGCTGCAGGTGCACGGCCAGGAAGTCGACACCATCGGTATCCCGATCCACTGGGGTTACGAAGGGGTGGCGAAGAAAGGCTTTATCGCCAACACGCTGACGCCGTTCGTCGGCGACGCCAATACGCAAACGCCGGAGTTCAAGGCGTTCCTGGTCAACGTGGAAAAGGTGTAACGGAGACGAATTATGGCCATGCAATCTCAAGACATCATTCGTAAATCCGCCACCAATGGTTTCACGCCGGCGCCGCGCGCCCGTGACCACCAGGAAGAAGTGGCCAAACTGATCGATGTCACCACCTGTATCGGCTGCAAGGCCTGTCAGGTGGCCTGTTCCGAATGGAACGACATCCGCGACGAGGTGGGGCACAACGTCGGGGTGTACGATAACCCCGCCGATCTGACCGCCAAGTCGTGGACGGTGATGCGCTTCTCCGAGGTGGAGGAAAACGGCAAGCTGGAATGGCTGATCCGCAAGGATGGCTGCATGCACTGCGCCGATCCGGGCTGCCTGAAGGCCTGCCCGTCGGAAGGCGCGATCATTCAGTATGCCAACGGCATCGTCGACTTCCAGTCCGAGCACTGCATCGGCTGCGGCTACTGCATCGCCGGCTGCCCGTTCGACGTACCGCGCATGAACAAGGACGACAACCGGGTGTACAAGTGCACCCTGTGCGTCGACCGCGTGGACGTCGGCCAGGAACCGGCCTGCGTGAAAACCTGCCCGACCGGCGCCATTCACTTCGGCACCAAGGAAGCGATGAAGCAGGTGGCGGCAGATCGCGTCAGCGAGCTGAACACCCGCGGTTACCAGAACGCCGGTCTGTACGATCCGGCAGGGGTGGGCGGCACGCACGTGATGTACGTGCTGCACCACGCCGACAAACCGCAGCTGTACCACGGTTTGCCGGACAATCCGAGCATCAGCCCGGCGGTGACCTTCTGGAAGGGCGTGTGGAAACCCCTGGCGGCCATCGGCTTTGCCGCCACCTTCGCGGCCAGCGTGTTCCACTATGTCGGCGTCGGGCCTAACCGCGTCGACGATGAGGACGAGCACGACGAGTCGCATGACGAGGAGACGCGCAAATGAGAAAGGAAAAGCCCATTCAGCGTTATAGCGCACCGGAGCGCATCAACCACTGGATCGTGGCGTTCTGCTTCGTGTTCGCCGCCATCAGCGGGCTGGGGTTCTTCTTCCCCTCCTTCAACTGGCTGATGAACATCTTCGGGACGCCGCAGCTGGCGCGCATTCTGCACCCGTTTGTCGGGGTGATCATGTTTGCCGCGTTCCTGCTGATGTTCCTGCGCTACTGGAAGCATAACCTGATCAACCGGGAAGATATCGTCTGGGCCAAGAACATCCACAAAATCGCCATGAACGAGGAAGTGGGTGACACCGGGCGCTATAATTTCGGCCAGAAGTGCGTGTTCTGGGCGGCGATTATCAGCCTGGTGCTGCTGCTGGCCAGCGGCGTGGTGATCTGGCGGCCGTATTTTGCGCCGTCGTTCTCCATCCCGCTGATCCGCATCGCGCTGCTGGTGCATTCGCTGGCCGCGGTCGGCCTGATTATCGTGATTATGGTGCACATTTACGCCGCATTGTGGGTAAAAGGCACCATTACCGCGATGGTGGAAGGCTGGGTGCCGGCGGCCTGGGCCAAGAAACATCATCCGCGCTGGTACCGTGAGGTCCGCGAGAAACGACAGGAAGATAAACCCTGATGAGTATCCGCATCGTTCCTAAAGAGCAGTTAGGGGCACAGCGTGAGAAGTCCACAACGGCGGAGAACATCCCGCCGTTACTTTTCGCCAACCTGAAAAGCCTGTACAGCCGCCGCGCCGATCGTCTGCGTCAACTGGCCGTCGATAATCCGCTGGGCGACTACCTGAACTTCGCCGCCGAGCTGGCGCAGGCGCAGCAGCATGCGCTGCACGATAACCCGCTGGAGCTCGATCTGAGCGAAGCGCTGGCGCAGGGCGCCGCCAGCGGCAAACCGCCGCTCGATCTGAGCGTGTTCCCGCGCAGCGAGCACTGGCGCAAGCTGCTGACGTCGCTGATCGCCGAGCTGCGCCCGCAGGCGCCGGAGCATATCCTGGCGGTGCTGGACAACCTGGAGAAAGCCTCGGCGCACGAGCTGGAGCTGATGGCCGACGCCTTGCTCAACCGCGAGTTCGGCAAGGTGGGCAGCGAGAAGGCGCCGTTCCTCTGGGCCGCGCTGTCGCTCTACTGGGCGCAGATGGCCAGCCTGATCCCCGGCAAGGCGCGCGCCGAATACGGCGAGCAGCGCCAGTTCTGCCCGGTGTGCGGCAGCATCCCGGTCTCCAGCATGGTGCACATCGGCACCGTCAACGGCCTGCGCTACCTGCACTGCAACCTGTGCGAAAGCGAATGGCACGTGGTGCGGGTGAAGTGCAGCAACTGCGAGCAGACCCGCGATCTCAACTACTGGTCGCTGGACAGCGAGCAGGCGGCGGTGAAGGCGGAGAGCTGCGGCGACTGCGGCACTTACCTGAAGATCCTCTATCAGGAAAAAGACCCGCAGGTCGAAGCGGTGGCCGACGATCTGGCTTCGCTGGTGCTGGACGCCCGCATGGAAGAAGAAGGCTTCGGCCGCAGCAGCATCAATCCGTTCCTGTTCCCGGCGGAGTAACCGCCCGGCCCCGTTCGCGCGGGGCCGGACCAGCAATTTCAGAACGGGCTTCTGGCATTCGCCCGGGCGAGTTGCTACGTTTAGGCCATAACGCGCCAAGCGAAAGGAACCACGATGTTAAACACCCTGGCAAAATTGACCGCGGTCGCCGTGCTGGCGATGGGACTGGCGGCCTGCGACAACAAAGACGACACCAAACCGGCGGTACCGCCACCGGACACCAAGCCGACCGTGACGCAGCCCGCGCCACCGCCGCCGCCTGCGCCGGCAGAAACCCCGCCCGCGCCGCCGGGGCTGAGCGTGTCGCTGCAGAAGGGCAAAATCACCTTTGAGCTGCCGCCGGGCTTTAGCGATCAGACGCTGAACAGCGGCATCATCAACGACAGCACCTCCACCATTCAGCGCTTCCTCGACGGCAAGTCGCGCCAGAGCGCGGTTTCGTCCGAGGTGATCCCGCCGGACGACATGAAGCTCAACACCAGCGACAAAATGCTGAAAGAGCTGGCGCAGAGCGCCATCACGGTGCTGGCCGAGCGCTATCAGAATATCCAGACCACCAAAGAAGAGAACTTCACCGTCGGCAAACAGAAGTTTCGCCGGGTGGATACCGAGCAGACCGTCAACGGGCAGAAGGTGGTGTCCACGCTGGTGCTGACGGTGTTCAACAAGCGGGTGGTGACGCTGCAAATGCTGTCGCCGGCCAAAACGCCGGAAGTGCACCAGGCGCTGGTGCAGCGGATTATCGATACCCTGGCGGTGAAGTAAGGGCGCCGCGCCGCGGCCAGGACGAAGCGGAGGAGAACGGATGAAGCTTATCGGCAGTTACACCAGTCCCTTTGTGCGCAAGATTTCCGTGATGCTGCTGGAGAAGGGGATCGCGTTCGAATTCGTCAACGATCCGCCGTATGAGCCCGGCAGCCGGGTGAAGGAGCTGAACCCGCTCGCCAAGGTGCCGGTGCTGATCGCCGATGACGGCGAGGTGTTTTACGACTCGCCGGTGGTGGCCGAATACCTTGAGCTGCTGGCGGTGGAACCGGCGTTCTTGCCGGCCGATCGCGCCGCCGCGTTGCGCGTCCGCCAGGTGGCGGCGCTGGCGGACGGCGTGACCGAAGCGGCGGCGACCCTGTTTCGCGAAAGCCGGCGCGCGCCGGAAAAACAGGACGAAAACTGGATGCTGCGCCAGCGTGACAAACTGACGCAGGGGTTGGATGCGCTGGAGGCGCTGGCGCGGGAAAAAACGTGGCTCAATGCCGAGCGGCTGACGCTGGCGGATATCGCCACCGGCTGCGCGCTGGGCTACCTCAATTTCCGCCGCATCCTTCCCAACTGGTGCGTCGAGCGCCCGGCGCTGGTCAAGCTGGCCGAACGCCTGTTCGCCCGAGAAAGCTTCGCCCGCACCTCGCCTCCCTGAGCTTTTTTCTCCCCGCCGCGGCGGGGTTTTGCTATGCCGATACGTCTAAACTGAAAACCGAGCGACCATGAGCACTGAATCCCACCTTCTTTACAGCCAACTGCCCGCCATCGACCGCCTGCTGCGAGAACCCGCGATTGAACCGCTGGTGGCGCAGCATGGCCAGACGCTGATCGGCGAACTGCTGCGCCGGCTGCAGGCCGAGGCGCGCGCCGCTATCAAGCAACAGCAACGTTTACCCGCCTGGTGCGACGACTGGCCGCAGGCGCTGCGGGCGGAGCTGTCCCGGCAGCAACGCCCGGCTTTGCTGCCGGTGTTCAACCTCAGCGGCACCGTGCTGCACACCAACCTTGGGCGCGCCCTGCTGGCGCAGCCGGTGAAGGACGCGGTAAGCGCGGTGATGGGGGAGGCGGTGACGCTGGAGTACGATCTGGACGGCGCCGGGCGCGGCCATCGCGATCGGGCGGTGGCGGATCTGCTGTGCCGGCTGACCGGCGCGGAGGACGCCTGCATCGTCAATAACAACGCGGCGGCGGTGCTGCTGATGCTGGCGGCGATCGCCCCCGGCAAAGAGGTGGTGGTGTCGCGCGGCGAGCTGGTGGAGATCGGCGGCGCGTTCCGCATACCCGACGTGATGCGCCAGGCGGGCTGCCAACTGGTGGAGGTCGGCACCACCAACCGCACCCATCTGAAAGATTACCGCCAAGCCATCAACGAGCAGACCGGCCTGTTGATGAAGGTGCACACCAGCAACTACAGCATTCAGGGCTTTACCGCGGCGGTCGACGAGGCCGAACTGGCGCAGCTCGGGGCCGAACAGGGCGTGCCGACCGCCACCGATCTGGGCAGCGGCTCGCTGATCGACATGGCGCAGTACGGCCTGCCCGCCGAACCGATGCCGCAGCGGCTGCTGGCCGCCGGCGTCGATCTGGTGACGTTCTCCGGCGATAAGCTGCTGGGCGGCCCGCAGGCCGGCATCATCGTCGGCAAAAAGGCGCTGATCGCTCGCCTGCAGCAGCATCCGCTCAAACGCGCGCTGCGCGTCGGCAAGCTGACGCTGGCGGCCCTGGAGGCCACGCTGCGGCTCTATCTGCAGCCGGAAAAACTGGCTGAGCAGCTGCCGACGCTGCGGCTGCTGACCCGCCCGCAGCTGGAGATGCAACAGGCGGCCGAGCGGCTGCTGGCGGCGCTGACGCCACGGTTCACCGCCGATTTCGCCCTGCGTGCCGAACCGTGCTGGTCGCAGATTGGCAGCGGCTCGCTGCCGGTGGATCGCCTGCCCAGCTATGCGCTGACCTTCACGCCGCGCGACGGCCGCGGCGCCACGCTGGAGGCGCTGGCTGAACGCTGGCGCCGCCTGCCGCAGCCGGTGATCGGCCGCCTCGGCGACGGCCGGCTGTGGCTGGATCTGCGCTGTCTGGAACAGGAAGAGGCGCTGATCGAAGCGCTGAGCACCTCATGATCATCGCCACCGCCGGCCATGTCGATCATGGCAAAACCACCCTGCTGCAGGCGATCTCCGGGATCAATGCGGATCGCCTGCCGGAAGAAAAGCGCCGCGGCATGACCATCGATCTGGGTTACGCCTACTGGCCGCAGCCGGACGGCCGGGTGCTGGGCTTTATCGACGTGCCCGGCCACGAGAAATTCCTCGCCAACATGCTGGCGGGCGTCGGCGGCATCGACCATGCATTGCTGGTGGTGGCCTGCGACGACGGCGTGATGGCGCAAACCCGCGAGCATTTGGCGATCCTGCGCCTGAGCGGGCGTCCGGCGCTGACGGTGGCGTTGACCAAGGCCGACCGGGTGGACGCGGCGCGTGTCGACGAGGTACGCCGCCAGGTGCGCGACGAACTGGCGCGCCAGGGCTGGCCCGATGCGCCGCTGTTTGTTACCGCGGCGGCGGCGGGAGAGGGCATCGAGGCGCTGCGCGCGCATTTGCTGGCGCTGCCCTCCGGCGAGCACGCGCTGACGCGCCGTTTTCGCCTGGCGGTAGACCGTGCGTTCAGCGTCAAAGGGGCGGGGCTGGTGGTGACCGGCACCGCGCTCGGTGGCCGGGTGCAGGTGGGGGATACGCTGTGGCTGACCGGCGCCGACGCGCCGGTGCGGGTGCGTGGCCTGCACGCCCAAAATCAGACCGTAGAACAGGCGCAGGCCGGGCAACGCATCGCGTTGAACATCAGCGGCGATGCCGATAAAGACCGGATCGCGCGCGGCGACTGGCTGCTGGCGCAGCGTCCGCCGGAGGCGGCGGAACGCATTCTGGTGGCGCTGGAAGCGGATCGGCCGATCCGCCATTGGCAGCCGCTGCATCTGCACCATGCCGCCAGCCACATCACCGGGCGCATTTCGCTGCTGAACGACGGGCTGGCGGAACTGATCCTCGATCGCCCGCTGTGGCTGGCGGAGAACGATCGGCTGGTGCTGCGCGATATCGGCGCACGGCAAACGCTGGGCGCGGCTCGGGTGCTCAGGCTGAGCGCGCCCAAGCGCGGCAAGCGCCAGCCGGACTACCTGGCATGGCTGCAGGCTCTGGCGCAGGCGCAAGACGATGCGCAGGTGCTGGCGCTTGAGCTGCCGCAGGGCGCGCTGTCGCTGGCGGCGTTCGCCTGGGCGCGTCAGTTGACCGACGACGGCCTGGCGGCACTGCTGGCGGATCGCGATCTGCTGATCGTCGGTGACCGGGTGCTCGCGCAGGATCAGGTGCAACAGGCGGAGAGCCGGCTGCTGCAGGTGCTGGCGGAGTACCACCAACAGCACGCCGACCAGCTGGGGTTAGGGCGCGCCCGCCTGCGGCGTATGGCCCTGCCTCAGCAGCCGGAAGCGTTGGTGTTTATGATGATCGATCGGCTGCTGAAAGCCGGTGCGCTGCGCAACACGCGCGGCTGGCTGCACCTGCCGGAACACGGTCTGGCATTCAGCGCCGAAGAGGCGCCGCTGTGGGCGCGCATCGAACTGCTGTTCGGCGACGAGCCGTGGTGGGTGCGCGATCTGGCGAGCGAGTTGGGCGAGGAAGAGAGCCGGGTACGGGCGCTGCTGCGCAAGGCGGCCCAGCTGGGCCATGTGACGGCGGTGGTGGTGGATCGCTACTACCTCAGCCGACGCATCGATCAGTTCGCGGCGCTGATCCGCGAGCTGGATGCGGTGCGGGGCGGCGCCAACGCCGCCGACTTCCGCGATCGGCTCGGCGTCGGGCGCAAGCTGGCGATCCAGGTGCTGGAGTTCTTCGATCGCAGCGGCTTTACCCGCCGCAAGGGTAACGAGCATCTGCTGCGCGACGGCGGGTTGTTCGGCAACTGATTGCGTGTTTTTTGTTCTCTGATGGCGGTATAATCAGCTTTAATCACTTTGATTGATGTCGATTGTATTGAGGAGCAAGACGATGAATACGAAAGTCATCACCGCTCATGTGCCGCTGCCTTTGGCTGAAAAGGTGGATGAAATGGCCGCCAAACTTGACCGCTCACGGGGATGGATAGTGAAGCAAGCCCTCGCCGCCTGGCTTGAGCAAGAGGAAGAGCGCCGTCGATTAACGCTGGCGGCGCTGGCCGATGTCGAACAGCAAAACGTTATCGATCATGAGTCGGTAGAAGCCTGGGCGGCCAGCCTGGACAGTGACGAGCCGCTGCCGGTACCGCGCTGATGGAGTTAAAATGGACGAGTAAGGCGCTATCGGATTTGGCGCGTTTGTTTGAGTTTCTTGCTTTGGCTAACCGCACTGCGGCAGCGAATTCGGTGAAGGCCTTGGTCGCCGCGCCTAAAGCGTTGCTCGATAATCCTCGCTTGGGTGAAAGACTGGGTGAGTTTTTACCGCAGGAAGTGAGGCGTATTCTGGTCGGCCGCTATGAGATACGTTACCAGGTGAGGCCGGCAACAATTTATGTTCTGCGTATTTGGCATACGCGCGAAGAGCGATAGGCCGAACTCACCTACCCGATAAATCTGACGGCGGCCCGGCTGACGTCGGGCGTTTGGGCGGCGAGAAACGCCTGTAAGCGTTCGATCAGCGGCCGTTTCGCCGACTCCGCCGGCCAAACCAGATAATAGCCGTCGCCGGTGCGCACGGCGGCGTCACAAGGCAGCGCCAATAACCCCTCCTCAATGGTTCGCAGGCTCAGCGCCAAATCGCCGATCGAGATGCCGTGCCCGGCGATGGCCGCCGCATTGCCCTGTTCCAGCGAATCAAATACCTGGCCGCGTGCAAGATCGAGCGGGGCCGCGATGCCGCTTTTTTGCAGCCAGCGCCGCCAGTCGCGCCGATCGGGCGAAGGGTGGATCAGCGGGCAGGCGGCGAGATCGCGCTGCCCGTTGGCGAGCAGCGCGGGGGCGCAAATCGGGATTAGCCATTCGTCGAACAGCTTGGCGGCGGCGGTATTGGCGCCGAAATGGCCGTTGCCGAGCAGGATGGCGCAGTCGTAGGGTTCGCTGAAAAAATCCACGCTGTCGATGTCCATCCAGACGCTGGCTGCCTGCACGTCGAACGCCTGCGCCGTTTGCCGGAACCGGCTTAGGCAGTCCAGCAGCCAGCGCATGGTCAGGGTGGAGGGTGCCTTCAGCCGCAGCAGATCGCGGTGGCTTCTGAACAGCTCGCAGGCTTGCTCGATGCGGCCAAACCCTTGTTGCAGCTCGGCGGCGAAGATTTTCCCCTGCGGCGTGACCTCGATACGCGGGCCGTTGCGCTGGAACAGCCGGCAGCCGAAGTGCTGCTCCAGCGTTTTGATGTGCTTGCTGACCGCGCTCGGGGTGAGATGCAGCTCCTCGGCGGCCAGCGTGAACGAGCCGGTGCGGGCGGCGCTTTCGAAGGCGCGCAGGGCGTAAAGCGGCGGAAGGGAACTGGCCATCGCGGCGTCTCTAATAATGAGTCTGATTCACAGTAAACGACAGGATTACTCCTTTTTCAAGGCGGGGGCGGCGGCATGATAATGGCGCAACGCCAACTGACTGAATGTGAGTGAAATAAAGATGAACCTGTCGTTACTGGCGGCGTATTTCGCCGCCATTTTCTTGCTGATCGCCACGCCGGGGCCGGTGGTGGCGATGGTGGCCAACACCGCAGCGCGCTTTGGCGCCCGGCGTGCGCTGTTGACCGCGCTGGGCAGCAATGGGGCCTCCTTGTTGCTGATCGGCATCGCCGCACTGATTATCACCGGCCTGTTCGCCGTGGATATGCGCATGCTGCAGTGGGCAGGCCTGCTGGGTTGCCTGTTTATCGGCCGTATGGCGATCGTCTCGCTGTATGAGGATTTATCCGCGCGAACCCCCGATGCGCAGCTCGTTGCGCCGCCGCAAAAACGCTCGGCGATCCTGAACGGTTTTCTGGTGGGCATCGCCAACCCCAAAGACATTGTCTTCTTCGTCGCCTTTTTCCCGCAGTTCATCGCCGTCACCCCCTCGATCGGCGCCAGCCTGACGCTGCTGACCGCGCTGTGGGTGCTGGCGGACTTCGCCATCTTGCTGGCCTATATCACCCTGCTGTCGGGAACGGCGCTGCAGCGCGCGCGGCGGGCGATCTCTGTCCTGTCGGCGTCGCTGCTGTTGGGGGTGGCGGTGGTGGGAGCGGGGTATGCGCTGTGGGGGCTGCTCGGCTGAAGCCGCATAAAAAACGCCGGTCGGGAAACCGGACCGGCGTTTTATCGTGGCGTTTAAGCCGCGCCGGTCGGCTGCGGCGTGGGGTCGCCGTTGCGGCGTTTGCCGAGGAACAGCGCCACCAGCGTCAGCCAGCACAGGCCGCTGATGAGGTTGAACAGGTTGAACAGCCCGCTGCCGCCCCAGACGTAGGCGACCTTGGCCAGCTCGATGCCGACGGTGAACACCATCATGCTCAGCATGCCCATGGTGGCCGACACCGTGCCCTTGCTGACGTTGCTGGAGAACAGCGTCAGGCGGTACAGCCCGGCGTTGGCGAGGCCAATGCCGAAGGCGTACAGGCTCAGGCCGGCGGTCATCCACAGGTAGGCGTGGCTGGAGAACTGGGTTGCCAGCGCGGCGATCAGCAACCCCAGCAGCATCGGGCTTGCGCCCAGCTTGATCAGGCGCTCCACGCTGTTTTTGCCGGTCAGGCGCGCCAGCGTCAGGTTGCCGAGGATCAGCGCGCCGAACACCGGGATCTGCAGCAGGCCGTAATCCAGCGTCGACAGCGACTCACCGCTGATCAGGATCACCGGCGACTGGGCGATCCAGGCCAGCAGCGGCAGGCTGGCGAAACCGATCGCCAGCGCGCCGCACAGGAAGCGGCGGTTGCCCAGCACCTGGCGGTAGTCGCGCCACAGGTTGGCGGCGGAAAACGCCTCGCCCTGCAGCGTGGCGGTTTCCGGCATCGCTTTCCACAGGCCGTAGAAGGCGATGGCCGCCAGCGCGGCGAACAGCACGAACATGCTCTGCCACGGCGCGACGTGGATCAGTGCCGCGCCGGCCAGCGGCCCGAGCAGCGGGGCGATCAGCGCCACGTTGGCCATCAGCGCGGTGATCTTGATGCACACCGATTCTTCAAACGACTCCTGAATGGTGGCGTAGCCGACGGCGCCGATAAAGCACAGGCCGATGCCCTGCAGGAAACGCATGGCGATGAACTGTTCGATGGTGGTGACCAGCAGGATCGCCAAACAGGCGACGATAAAGAACGCCACCCCGGCCAGCATCACCGGGCGGCGGCCGCGACGATCCGACAGCGGCCCGAGCAGCCACTGCAGGAAGATGCCGCCGGCCAGATAGGCGGTCATCGAGGTGGGTACCCACTCTTCGCCGGCGTTGAAATCCGCCACGACGGCCAGCATGCCCGGCTGAATCATATCGTTGCCGATATAGGTGGCGAACTCGAACAGCACCAGACAAAGAGGGAATAAAAGCGCCTGTCGGCCCAAGCGTGCCGCAGGTGGTAATGTCGTTTTCATATTATTGTACTGATAGTAAAAGAGAAAAAGGAACTGCCAGGGCGGGAAGCGCAAACTGAGCGAGTTGTGGCGGCTATTTTGCCGCCAATTGTTCACCTTCGCAATCATAAGGTGTTGTTTAAGTGCATTCTGATATTTCGCTTTTGGGTTGTCGCCGAACGTCGTGCCCGTTAACCTCTTCTTAACATATCAATGTGACACAAGATCGGGCGAGCGTTTGAGCGAGAAAATCGGCTGGATAGACAACCTGCGAGCGATGGCGTGCATGATGGTGGTGATGATCCACGCCACCACCTATTACGTCACCAACGGCGCGGCGATAGGGCTGCACAACTGGGATATCGCCAACGTGCTGAACTCGCTGTCGCGCGTGTCGGTGCCGCTGTTCTTCATGATTTCCGGCTACCTGTTCTTCGGCGACAAGAGCGCCGGCCGGCGGCATTTCACCCGTATCGCCTGCTGCATTCTGTTCTACAGCGCCATTGCGCTGATCTATATCGCGGCCTTTACCAAAATCGGCTTCTGGCCGTCGCTGCGCGCCATCCTGCAAAAGCCGGTGTTCTATCATCTGTGGTTTTTCTACGCCATTGCGGTGATTTACCTGCTGTCGCCGCTGATCAGCGTCAAGCCAGTGTCGCGCCGTTACCTGGCCGCCGCGCTGGTGGTGTTGGCGGTGCTCGCCAACCCGAATACCGACAAACTGGCCCTCGGTAACGCGCACCTGCTGCCGGTTAACCTGTATATCTACGGCGATACTTTCTACTACCTGTTGTACGCGTTGGCCGGACGGGCGATTGGCATGATGGAGGCGCGCGGGCGCGCCGTGGGCTGGCTGGCGGCGCTGGGGTTTGCGCTGTGCGTAGCGCTGATCGCGCGCGGGACCAAGCATCAGCTGTTCATCAACGGCAACTTCGCCGATACCTACTACATCTACAGCGGCCCACTGGTGTTTATGGCGGCGGTGGCGCTGCTGGTGTGGGTGAAACACTGTTTGCCGCAGCCGATCGGCTGGCTGAGCGTGTTTTCCCGCCATTCGCTGGCGATCTACGGTTTTCACGCCCTGATCGTCAACGTGATGCGCAGCCGGCACCTGGATTTCACCGGCCACCCGCTGCTGGATATCTTCTGGGTGTTCGGCGTGGCGCTGGGGCTCAGCCTGTTGCTGTCTGTCGGCCTGCAGCGGCTGGATACCCGCCGGCTGGTGTCATAGCGGCGAGCGCTGGCGCTGCTGGGCGCGGCGCAGCTGCCGCCCGGAAGAAAAGCCGGCCGCCAACGCGGCCTTCTCCAACCCATACCCTTGCTGCAGGCGCTGTTGCGCCACCGCCAACCGCAGCTGTTCATGATACTCCCGCACGCTGATGCCGACGTGGCTGCGAAACAGCCGCGCCAGGTGGCGGCTGCTGACGTGCGCTTTTTCCGCCACCTGCGGCACCGACCAGTCGGCCTCCGGCTCGGCGGCCATCACGTCCTGCGCGCGGTGCACCGCCGGGTGCAGGTGGTTGCGGTAGCGCAGCCAGGGCGACAGCTGCGGATCGTCCCCGGCGCGGCGGAAATAGACCACCATATCGCGGGCGACGTCGCGCGCCCGGCCGGAGCCGCAATGGCGGTGGACCAGGTGCAGCGCCAAATCGATGCCGGTGGTGATGCCCGCGCTGGTGTAGACGCCGCGATCTTCGACGAAGATACGATTCTCTTTCACCTGCGCCGCCGGCGCCTGCAGGCGGATACGTTCGATGACGTCGTGGTGGGTGGTGCACTGATAGCCGTCGAGCAGCCCGGCCTGCGCCGCCAGCAGCGCGCCGGAGCAGATGCACACCAGGGTGATGCGCTGCCGCTGCAGATCGGGCCGCAGCGTCGCCAGCCAGCGACGCGCCTGCTCGGCTTCTTCCCCGGCGAAATAGCGCTGCGAATCGCCGACGCCCGGCAGCACCAGGATGGCGCCGTCTTCCAGGCGTTCGGGCAACGGCTGCAGGCCGCTCAGCGTCATGCCGATGGAGCAGACGATCTGCGGCGCCGGGCTGAGATAACGCAGGCTGAACTGCCCCGCGAGGCGCAGGGTTTCCGCCGGGCCGCTGACGTCCAGCGACAGCACGTTGGGCAACAGCAGAAAATAGACGGCCTGCGACATGGTTACTCCTGTGCGAGTTGCGCCAGCGCCTCATCCACGCTGGCGATGCGGGCGAAACGATCGACCAGTACGGTTTCAGTATGCCGCTTCAGCTGCGCGGGGGTAAAGACTTCGCCGTCGGGATGGCGCATTGGGAAGGTCAGCGTTGCCTCGGTGACGAAAGTCACCCGATAACCGAGATCGGACGCCACCCGGGTGGTGGTTTCGCAGCACTGCTCGGTACGGATGCCGGAGACGATCAGGTGGTTGATATCCCGCTCGCGCAGCCAGGCGTCGAGGCCGGATTCGGTCAGCGCATTGTGCACATGCTTATGCACGGTGATATCCGCCTGGTGGGTGAGGAACGGCAGGCGCTGCACGTGGCCTGATGCCAGCGAGAACGGCCCCTGCGGCGAAACGTGCAGCACATCGACCAGCGCCGTGCCGCGTTGCCGGCAGCCCGCGATCAGGCGCGTCAGCGCCTGTTGGAACGCCGGCAGATCGTCCTCCTGCCAGAATGGACGATGCTGGAATGATTGCTGGACATCGATGATCAATAACGCGCTCTGTGACATTTTCGGCCCTCCGCCAGTGTGTGTAGCGACCATCTTGCGCCGCGCCTTACTCTGGCAGAAGGCCAAAAACGGCCATCATGATGACAACAGCGGACCGACCTTAGGCTTTGCTCACCTGGCCGGCCACCAGACGCCCCTGATGGAAGGTGGCGCTGCGCGCCGGCAGGCGGGCGACCGCCTCGGCGGAACAGCTGGCGTTGACCAGCACGAACTCGGCGGCGTCGCCGGCTTTCGGCCAGGCGCGCTGGCCCTTATCGTCCAGCGGCAGCACGCCGCCGGTGGAGATGGCCATGGCGCGCGACAGGTGATACTCGTCGGAGCCGCGG
Organism: Serratia sp. CY44782; assembly: GCF_052168715.1. Classification (NCBI taxonomy): domain Bacteria; kingdom Pseudomonadati; phylum Pseudomonadota; class Gammaproteobacteria; order Enterobacterales; family Yersiniaceae; genus Serratia; species Serratia sp. CY44782. The sequence continues at coordinate 193,099 of NZ_JBJNME010000009.1, read as the reverse complement.
TACAGCTGGGCATACAGATTCGCCTTCTCCAGAATGTCGCCGGTGCCGAACGGCGACCAGTGGTCGATCACGCTATCGGTACCGGTCATCACGAACACCCCTTTCTCGCTGAGCTGCGGCAGCGGCATCATCAGGCCGCCGATCGGCACCGTGGAGGCGATGGTGATCTGCTGCGCCGCCAGCCGGGTGGCGGTTTCCGCCAGTTCGCCCGGCGTCAGCGTGGTCAGGGCGAAAGCGTGGCTGATGGTGACCTTGCCGCGCAGCGCCGGGTTTTGCTCCACGGTGGCGATCATGTAGTTAATGGCGGCGACCCCGGCCGGGCTGGTCTCATGCAGGTGGATATCCACGCCTTTGCCGGTATCGAGGGCGATCTGGAACATGGCGTCCAGCGATTTCTCCATCGCGCCGTCGACGTTGGTCGGATCGAGCCCGCCGACGTACTGCACGCCCATCTGCATCGCTTCGCGCATCAGCGCATCGACCTTGGAGTGCAACTGGCCGTGCTGCGGGAAGGCGACGATTTCACAGCTGAAGTCCGCCCGGTGGTTTTCCAGCGCGCGCTGCAGGTGCTCCAGGCTTTTCAGGCCGCTGACCGGATCGATATTGCAGTGGCTGCGCGCCACGGTGCTGCCTTTGGACTGCAGCAGGGCGATCAGGTTTTCCGCCCGCTGCTGCGAGGTGGGCAGCAGTTTCGGGATCAGCGTCTGCTCCAGCGCGATCATGTCCATGATGGTCTTGCCCTGGCGCGGGCGCGGCGCCTGCCACGGGCCGCTGTAGAAGGTTTTGTCCAGGTGGATGTGCATGTCGCGGAACGCCGGCAGCAGCAGTTGACCCTGCGCCTTATAACGGGGTAAACCGGCGGGCAGGGGGGCGTTGGCGGCGTGAATGGCGGCGATCTTGCCGTCTTTGATCTCGAGTGTGTACAGCGCGGTGCGGGTGCCGATCACCGTTTCGCCGTCGTATTCAAAGCCGTCTTCCAGCCGCACCTCGCTCAGGCAGTAGTGGCGATCGGTCAGTGTCATCGGTGCGGGCGCGCACTGCCCGTCGCCCGGTGACGCGGCCTGCGCCATGCCGCCCGTCAGGCCGATCACCGCGCAGGCGGTGGTAAGTTTGCCGGTTTGGCTGAGGAAGGCTCTGCGGCCCGGTTGCTGAGGGCTTTCCACGTTCGGTTCCTTAATCCAGAGGTGAGGGGGTGAAAACATCCCCCAATTTAGGAGAGGAACCGATCGGTTGGCAGCGACATTTGCCACTGGTGACTATTCGATTTGGTAATGACCCCCATCACATCAACGGCAGCAGGCAGCGGTACAGCTCGCGGAAAGTGCTGCGTTGTACGGCGTATTGCCGGTGGCGTTCGGCGTCCGGTACATGCAGCTGCTCCAGCGGCAGTTCTGGCAGCAGCTCGGCCAGCGGCCGCTGTGGATTGAGTGCGATCTGCGCCAGGCGCGCGGCACCCAGCGCCGGGCCGACATCGCCGCCGGTACGGTATTCCAGCGTGTAGCCGCTGATGTCCGCCAACATCTGGCGCCAGAACGGGCTGCGTGCGCCACCGCCGATCAGCCGAATGGTGGTGGGTTGCAAACCGCCGGCGTGCAGCGCATCCATGCCGTCGGCGAGCGCGAAGCCAACGCCTTCCAGCACCGCGCGCGCCAGATCGTTTGGCCCGTGTTGGTGAGTGAGCCCCCAGAACGCGCCTTTGGCGTTGGGATTATTATGCGGTGTGCGTTCGCCGGACAGATAAGGCAGGAACCACAGCGGCGCCGCCGCCGGTTCGGCCTGTTCGACGTTGTGCAGCAGCGTGGCGACGCTGTCGACGTTGGTCAGTTGGCAGACCCAATCGAGGCAGGAGGCGGCGCTGAGCGTGACCGACATCAGATGCCAACTGTTCGGCAGCGCATGGCAGAAGCTGTGTACCGCTCCGGCCGGATTGCTGAGAAAGCCGTCGCTGACCGCGAAGTACACGCCGGAGGTGCCGAGCGACAGCATCGCCTGCCCGGCCTGATACAACCCAACGCCAATGGCGCCGGCCGCGTTGTCGCCACCGCCGGCCACCACCGGCACCGGCGGCATTCCCCAGCGTGTTGCCAGCTCGGTATGGATTTGACCGGTGATCTGGTTGCCTTCAAACAGCTGCGGCATCTGGCTGCGGCACAGGCCGCAGGCGGCCAGCAGCTCGTCGTTCCAGTCGCGTCGCGCGACGTCCAGCCACAGGGTGCCGGCCGCATCGGACATGTCGCTGGCGAACTCGCCGGTGAGGCACCAACGCAGATAATCCTTGGGCAACAGCACTTTTTTGATGCGGCTGAACAGCTGCGGTTCGTGTTGTTTCACCCATAGCAGCTTCGGTGCGGTAAAACCGGGCATCATCAGGTTGCCGGTGATCTGGCGTGAATGGGGCACGGCTTGTTCCAGCTCCCGGCACTGGGTGAAGCTGCGGCCGTCGTTCCACAGAATGGCCGGGCGCAGGATCTGCCCGCGTTCGTCCAATAACGTGGCGCCGTGCATCTGGCCGCTCAAGCCGATGGCCTTGACCTGTTGTAGGCTGTGTTGCTTGCCCAACGCCAGCATGGCGCGGTCGGTGGCGTGCCACCACGCCTGTGGTGCCTGTTCCGACCACAGCGGCTGCGGGCGTGAAATGGGCAGCGGCTCACTCTGGCTGGCGAGCAGCTGGCCCTGTTCGCCAAGCAGGATGGCCTTAACGCCGGAAGTGCCGAGATCGATGCCGATGTACATGATAGGGTTCCTTTAAAGCGCGGCGAGGACACGCCGCGCGCTTCAGTTAGCCGAACAGATAGCGATTCATCAGGTTTTCCAGGCGCTCCTGGCGGCCGCTGACGTGTTGTGGCGCCAAGGCGCGGCGTTCAGCGTACTGCGCCAGCGTTTCCAGCGACAGCTTGCCCTGCAAGATTTGTTGGCCCAATTCACCGTTCCAGCCGGCGTAGCGCTGGGCAACCTGCTGGTGCAGCTGACCGTCGACGATCATTTTAGCCGCCACTTTCAATGCCAGCGCCATCGTATCCATCGCGCCGATATGACCATAGAACAGATCGTATTTGTCGGTGCTTTGGCGGCGCACTTTGGCGTCGAAGTTCAGGCCGCCGGTCGTGAAGCCGCCGGCTTTGAGGATCTCGAACATCACCAGCGCGTTTTCCTCCACGCTGTTCGGGAATTGGTCGGTGTCCCAGCCGAGTTGCGGATCGCCGCGGTTGGCGTCGACCGAACCGAAAATGCCCAGCGCGATGGCGGTGGCGATCTCATGATGGAACGAGTGGCCGGCCAGCGTGGCGTGGTTGGCTTCGATGTTGACCTTAATTTCCTTTTCCAGCCCGAACTGCTTCAGGAAGCCGTAGACCGTGGCGACGTCGTAGTCGTATTGGTGCTTGGTAGGCTCCTGGGGCTTGGGTTCGATCAGCAATGTGCCCTGGAAACCAATCTTATGTTTATGCTCCACCACCATCTGCATAAAACGGCCGATCTGTTCGCGCTCCTGGCGCAGATCGGTGTTCAGCAAGGTTTCATAGCCTTCACGTCCCCCCCACAGCACGTAGTTTTCTCCCCCCAGTTGGTGGGTGGCGTTCATGGCGGTGAAGACCTGCGTCGCCGCCCAGGCAAACACTTCCGGATCCGGATTGGTGGCGGCGCCTGCGCCATAGCGCGGGTGGCTGAAGCAGTTGGCGGTGCCCCACAGCAGTTTCACGCCGCTGCTTTGCTGTTTTTCTGCCAGCACGTCGGTCATTGCCGCAAAGTTATTCAGATAGTCCTGTAGCGAAGCGCCTTCCGGCGCAACGTCGACGTCATGGAAGCAGTAGTAGGGCACATTCAGCTTGTGAAAGAACTCGAACGCCACGTCGGCTTTGCGTTTCGCCAGCGCCAACGCATCGCCCGGCTGCTGCCAGGGGCGATCGAAAGCGCCCAGGCCGAACATGTCCGCACCATTCCAGCAGAAGGTGTGCCAGTAGCAGGCGGCGAAGCGCAGATGATCGGCCATGCGTTTGCCGAGCACCAGCTCGTCGGGGTTGTAATGGCGAAAGGCCAGCGGATTGTTGCTGTCGACGCCTTCGTAGCGGACCTGGTCAAGTTGATCAAAGTAGGACATGCGGGGTCTCCCTTATTTTAACGTATCGGCCGTTTGGGCCAGTAACTGAACCTGTTCTTCTTTTGCCAGCCGGGCGATGCCGAAGCCGGTAAATCCCCACAGCGTGGCGAAAAATATCCCGCTCCAGCACAGAATGGCCCAGGGCAGATAACTGAGCGTGGCGACACCCAGGGTGCCCGCCATGTAAGCGCCGGCGGCCGTCCAGGGCAGAATGGGTTCAAAGATGGTGGCGGAATCTTCAACGGTGCGGCTAAGGTTTTTCGGATGCAGACCGCGCTCAATGTAAGCGTTGCGCAGCATTTCAATCGGAATAAGAATCGAGATTTGGCCGTTGCAGGTGACGCTGATCATCGTCAAGCCGCAGGCCAGCGTAGCGAGGATCATGGTGCCGGTGGAGTGCACCAGCTTCAGCAGGTTATGCACGATCACCTCCAATGCCCCGCTGAGCGCCAGGGTGCCGGCAAAGGAGAGCGCGCAGAAGCAGATCAGCAGCGTGCTCATCATGGAGTTCATGCCGCCGCGGTTGAGCAGATTGCTCAACAGCGGGCTGACGTCTTTATTGGGCAACATGGCGACGTTGAAGCCGTCGACGGCGCTTTTCACTACGTCATGGAAAGCGAATCCCTGGATCCAGACGGCGTTCAGCATGGCCACCAATGCCGACACCAGCATCACCGGGATGGTGGGTTTTTTGGTGAAGGAGCCGTACAGCACGATGGCGATCGGCACCAGCAGCAGGAGGTTGAAGTGATAGATAGTGCTGAGCCCGTGAATAATGACCTGCACTTTATCTGGCATTGCCGCGCCGCTGAGATCGCCGTGCATGCCGTAGAACAGCATGACGGCTGCCGAAAGGAGCAGCGATGGCAGCGTGGTGTAGAGCAGGTGGCCGATGTGTTCGTACAAATCGACCTGAGCGGCCATTGCGGCCAGGTTGGTGTCGCCGGACAGCGGCGATAGTTTGTCGCCGAAATAGGCGCCCGCCACCACGGCGCCGGCGGTGGCCGCCAGGTTGGCTTCCATACCGATGGCAACGCCCATAAAGGCAACGCCGACCGTGCCGGCCGAGCCCCAGGAGGTACCGGTACAGACGGAAACCACCGAGGTGACCAACAGAGCGGTAACGTACAGCATCGCCGGATCGATGAGCTTCAGGCCATAATAAATCATCAGCGGAATGGTGCCGCCGGCCATCCAGGTGCCGATTAGCAGGCCAACGCAGATCAGAATCAGTAAGGCGGGCATGGTTTTGGCGATCTTCTGGGAAATCGAGGCCAAAATATCGCTGTAGCTGTGCCCCAGACGTTTGACCAACAGGGCAGCAATCACGGTGGAAAGCACCATCAGCGGTTCAGGCGGCAGATCGAAAGCGGCATAGCCGACGCCGAGCAACAGCACCATGGTGAGGATTGGCAGTAAGGATTCGACCAACGTGGGCGTTCTGGGTTTTATTATGCTGTTCATGGGTACTACTCCTGGTGTGCGTAGGGGAAAGTACTGACAATTCGGTGTAATGCTTCGATCAGCGTGGCCCGGGGCGTAGCGATATTGATACGGAAAAAGCCGTTGCCCGCTGCGCCGAAGCCGGAGCCCCAACTCATTTCGACGCCGGCCAGGTTCAGGAACCAGTGTTTTAGTTGCGGTTCGGTCAGCCCGCTCGGCCGATAATCGACCCAAAGCATGTAGGTGCCTTCGCTGCGGGTGATTTGCCAGGCTGGGAACGCAGCGCGTAAGGTCTCTATCGCCAATGCCCGGTTTGCCGCCAGATAGCTTTTCAGCGCCAGCAACCAGTCATCGCAGTCGCGATAGGCGGCCAAAAAGGCCGGTACGGCGTAATAGCCGGGATTGTGGATCCCGGCAGCTTCGAGGCAATGACAAAATTTTTCGCGATACTTATCATTAGCAATAATAATATTTGCCACCTCAAGGCCGGCCATATTAAACGTCTTGGCGGGAGAGGTGCAGATGAATGAATTTTGTTCGACGTAATGACTGAAAGTGGAAATGACCTGGTGTTGACGATAATTAAAAATGAAATCCGCATGAACGTCGTCGGAAATAATAAAAACCTGATGTTTTTCAGCGAGTGCGGCTATTTTTTCTAATGACGCCGCATCCCATACCGTGCCGGTAGGGTTATGCGGTGATAAGAGAATGAAGCAGCATGCTCGCCGGAATTTGTCCTCAAGATCGGCAAAATCTATGGCGTACCGACCATCGTGATAAACCAGTTCGCTCTCGAGCAACGTTCGCTGGTTTATCGTCACGGCGTGGCTGATTGGATGATAAGCCGGTGTCAGGCTGACGATAGCGTCACCGGGTGCGGTAAAGTTTTGAATGTAAAGCGATACGGCCTGTATCACTCGCGGACAAAATACCGCATGGCGAGGATCTATCGTCCACCGGTAATGGCGTGCCATCCAGCGTGCGACGGTGGTTTGCCAGTCATCGCTGAGCAGCGTGTAACCGTAGATGCCTTTTTGCGTGCATAGTGAAAGCTCGCTTATTATTCTTTCTGGTAAAGGAATATCCATATCGGCAACGGAAAGCGGAATGGTGGCGTATTGCCGCGCGTGCTGTTCACCATTCCACTTTGCGCTGTAGGTTCCCGTGCGAGATATTCGTTTATCGAAATTAAAATGACTCATCACATCGCCCTATTTAACGCATTTCATAATGATGGGGCTAAGGTAGCGCTATTTCAGCGCCACTTTTATTCTGCATTTTGTTTTTACGATTATGAAAAATGCCTAACGTGATGACGCTCACAAATAAGAATGACAATGATCGGGGAATAATGGGGCATGCTGTAACCGAGCGCGATATGGGCGCGGGTGAATGGGTGAATTGAGGCTGGTATGTCTGAGAAACGTTACCGCATTACGTTGCTGTTCAACGCCAATAAAGTGTATGACCGTCAGGTGGTTGAAGGGGTCGGCGAGTATCTGCAGGCATCGCAGTGTGACTGGGACATCTTTATCGAAGAGGACTTTCGCTGCCGCATCGACAATATCCGAGAGTGGCTGGGGGACGGGGTGATCGCCGACTTTGACGATCGCGAGATTGAGCGGCTGTTGCACAACGTGCAGGTGCCGATCGTCGGCGTTGGCGGTTCTTATCATCGCGAGCAGGACTATCCGCCGGTGCACTATATCGCCACCGACAACCAGGCGTTGGTAGAAACGGCGTTTACACACCTCAAGGAGAAGGGCATCAATCGTTTCGCCTTTTACGGCATGCCGATTGAAGGCGGCAAACGCTGGGCGCAGGAGCGTGAGTACGCTTTTCGCCAGAGGGTGGCGGCGGAACAGTACCAGGGCGTGGTGTATCAGGGAATGGCGACCGCACCGGAGAACTGGCAGTATGCCCAGAACCGGCTGGCGGATTGGGTGCAGACGTTGCCGCAGCAGACTGGGATCATCGCGGTGACCGATGCGCGGGCACGCCATCTGTTGCAGGTGTGCGAGCATCTGGACATCGCCGTGCCGGAAAAGCTGTGCGTGATCGGCATCGACAATGAAGAGCTGACGCGTTACCTGTCGCGGGTTGCGCTCTCGTCAGTGGCTCAGGGTACCCGGCAGATGGGCTATCGCGCCGCCAAACTGCTGCATCAGTTGCTCGATCGGCGCGATCTGCCGCTGCAGCGCATTCTGGTGCCGCCGGTGAAGGTGATTGAACGCCGCTCCACCGATTTTCGCTCGCTGCGCGATCCGGCGGTGATTCAGGCAATGCACTATATTCGCCACCATGCCTGCAAGGGCATCAAGGTAGAACAGGTGCTGGATGCGGTGGGCATCTCGCGTTCCAATCTGGAAAAACGCTTCCGGGATGAGACCGGCCAAACCATCCATCATGTGATCCATCAGGAAAAGCTGGACCGCGCCCGTAATCTGCTGACGGCGACTTCGCTGACCATCAACGAAATTTCCCAGATGTGCGGCTATCCGTCGCTGCAGTACTTCTATTCGGTATTCAAAAAGGGCTACGACATGACGCCCAAAGAGTATCGGCAAAACCATGGCGAGAGCGGGTACTAGCCTGGCTCACTTTAACCCGCAAAACGCCGTTAGCCGCTGGGCCAGCGCCAGCGTGGCGGCGGGGGCACCGTCGCGGTAGTAGAGCGCCAGTTCGAAGCTGTCGATCGGCGGCAATCCTTCGGCCACGCCCAGTACCCGGTGCGTGGGCAGACGGCAGCCGGCCGGCAGCAGGGTGACGCCCAGCCCGGCGGCGGAAGCGGCGGTCAGCGCCGCCAGGCTGGCGCTGCTGTAGCCGATGCGCCAGCGTTTGCCGAGGTTGTCGAGCGCCTGGCACAGCTCGTCGCGGTACAGGCCGCTCAGCGGGAACACCGCCAGCGGCACCGGCGATTGCTCGATGGCCGGGAAGGCCAGGCTGTCCAGCCACAGCAGTGGTTCCGGCCGCGCGGCGCGCGGCGGTTGCTGGCGGCGCTGCTTCACCAGGATCAGATCCAGCTCTTCACGCGCGTAGGCGCTGTGCAGATCGGCGCTCAGGCCGCTGGCGACGTCCAGCCGCAGGTGCGGGTGCTCGCGGCTGAAGTCGGCCAGCAGCTCGGTGGTGGGTACGGCGAAATCCTCCGGCATGCCGATCCGCAGCACGCCGTCGCGCCAGATGCCGGTCAGCGCGTCGTGGGCTTCTTCATTCAGCGCGATGATGCGGCGCGCGTAGCTCAATAGCTTCACGCCTTCTTCGGTCAGCAGCACCTGATGCGAGGAGCGCTCAAACAGCGGCTTGCCCAGCATCTCTTCCAGCCGGCGCACCTGCTGGCTAACAGTGGACTGCGACAAAAACACCCGCTCTGCGGCGCGGGTGAAGCTGTTGCTGTCGCATACGGCGACGAAGCTGAGCAGCAGCTGCGGATTGAACATCGGGTAGCGATTCATTTTCCCACTGTTGGCTATTTTATTATTTAATTTCCCAATACTAGCGGCGTTGCCTACAGTAACGCAACGCTGCGGCGATCGCGCTGTGACGCCGCACTCTTCATTTTGCAGTACCAGGAATATATCGTGTTAAATCATTCTGTTAATTCATCCTCCTCGCGCCGCTGGTTCAACCCCCTGCTGCTGGCGCTGGTGTTGATCGGCCTGAACATGCGGCCGCTGTTGACCTCGATCGGCCCGTTGCTGCCGACGCTACGCCAGGCCACCGGGCTGAGCTTTGGCGGCGCGGCGCTGCTGACCACGCTGCCGGTGCTGATGATGGGCCTGATGGCGTTGGCGGGTGGCGCCATCAATCGGCTGTTCAGCGAACGCAGCGCCGTGGCGTTAAGTTTGTTGGCGATCGGGCTGGGCGCGCTCTGGCGCGAACTGGCCCCCGGCAGCGTGCAGCTGCTGATGAGCGCGGTGCTGGGTGGGCTCGGCATCGGGGTGATCCAGGCGGTCATGCCCGGCATCATCAAGCATCATTTCCTCAAAAGCATGGCGCTGGTGGCCGGGCTGTGGTCGGCGGCGCTGATGGGTGGCGGCGGGTTGGGCGCGGCGATCACCCCGTGGTTGATGAGTGTGGGGCACGACTGGCACAGCGCGCTGGCCTGGTGGGCATTGCCGGCGCTGGTGGCGTTGCTGGCCTGGTGGCCGGTCAGCCGCGGGCTGTCTCGCCTGAGCGCGGCGGGTGAAAACCGCGGGCCAAGCCTGCTGCGCAACCGGCGCGCCTGGCTGCTCGGCGCCTATTTCGGCCTGATCAACGGCGGCTATACCAGCCTGATTGCGTGGCTGCCGCCGTATTACATGCAGCTCGGTTGGCAGCCGCAGGCCAGCGGTTCGCTGTTGGCGCTGATGACCTTCGGCCAGGTCGTGGGCGCGCTGCTGCTGCCGGCGCTGGCGCGCAATCATGACCGGCGGCCGCTGCTGCTGCTGGCGCTGATGATGCAATTGATCGGCTTTATCGGCCTGATTTACCTGCCGCAGACGCTGCCGTGGCTGTGGGTACTGCTCTCCGGGCTGGGGCTGGGCGGCGCGTTCCCGCTGTGCCTGGTGCTGGCGCTCGATCACCTGCACCAGCCGGCGGCGGCCGGGCGACTGGTGGCCTTTATGCAGGGCGTCGGCTTCCTGCTGGCGGGCGTGACGCCCTACCTTTCCGGCCTGCTGCGCGACTACAGCGGCGGCTTCGTGCTGGACTGGCAGATCCACGCGCTGCTGGTGGTGGTGCTGATCGCCATCACCTGGCGCTTCCATCCGCACAGCTACCGGCGGGCGTTCGCCGAATAATATTTCTGTCATTGCCGCTCCCTATAGTGACGTTGCTTTTACTTCTGGGCGATAACAACGAAAAGGGACAATGACATGCACAACACCAAAACCCGGCTGGCGCTGCTGGTCGGCTGCATGGCGCTGAGCGCCAACCTGTGGGCCGACGCGCAGCCGGTGCAGGCGACGCTGGCCGGGCATGCGCTGCTGCCGGTGAAATCCGCCGTTTCCACACCGAAAGACGCGCCGAGCGATCTGCAGCAGAGCGGTAAGTACACCAGCGGCAAACGCGTCACCGAGCTGGGCAGCGTGGCGGGCAAATCCGCCGATCGCCTGACCGGCCTCGGCTTGCCGATCGACGGCCAGCCGCTGCAGGGCCACTCCGGCATCAAACACATGCCCGACGGCACCTACTGGGTGCTGACCGACAACGGCTTCGGCAGCAAGGCCAACTCGCCGGACGCCATGCTGTATCTCAATCACTATAAGATCGATTTCAAAGACGGCACGGTCGCGCCGCTGAAGACGGTGTTCCTGCACGATCCGGATAAAAAGGTGCCGTTCCATATCATCAACGAGAGCACCGAGAAGCGTTATCTGACCGGCAGCGATTTCGATCCGGAAAGCTTCCAGTTTGCCGACGATGCCTTATGGATCGGCGAAGAGTTTGGGCCTTACCTGATCAAGGCCGACCTGAACGGTAAAGTGCTGGCGGTGTTCGACACCCAGGTGGACGGCAAGGTGGTGAAATCGCCGGACAACCCGACGCTGACCCTGCCGGGCGCGCCGGATGGCAAGCAGAACTTCCAGGTGGCGCGCTCCAAAGGCTTTGAAGGTATGGCCGCCTCGCCGGACGGCAGCAAGCTGTACCCGCTGCTGGAAGGGGCGCTGTGGGACGGCGAGCAGTTCGAGAACGTCGGCGGCAAACGCTACCTGCGGGTGCTGGAGTTCGACGTGAAACAGCAGGCCTGGACCGGCCGCAGCTGGCAGTACGTGCTGGAAGACAACCAGAACGCCATCGGCGACTTCAACATGGTCGACGCCACCCACGGGCTGGTGATCGAGCGCGACAACGGCGAAGGCACGCCGGATAAAGCCTGCGCCGCCGGTGCGCCGACCGACAACTGCTTCAGCCAGGTAGCCAAGTTCAAACGGGTGTATAAAATCGCCTTCTCGGACGCCAACGTCGGCAAACCGGTCGAGAAACTGGCCTATATCGACCTGATGAACATTCAGGATCCGAACAAGCTGGCGCGCAAGCCGCTGAACGACGGCGTGCTGACCTTCCCGTTCTTCACCATCGAGAACGTGGACGTGGTGGACGCCAACCACATCATCGTCGGCAACGACAACAACTTCCCGTTCTCCTCCAGCCGCCAGCCCAATATGGCGGATGACAACGAGTTCATCCTGCTGGACGTGAAGGATTTCCTGAAGTAGCGCTCCCCGGCCGCCGAATCGCCGGCGGCCGCCATTTCCCGCTTAGCGCAGCGAACAAACTGCGCTATAATCAGCGCCTTGCTTCTTCTCTTCTCCAAGGAAGATCCTCGTCCCCGGTGGGGCGGCCGGACTTCAAATCCGGTTGGGGCCGCCAGCGGTCCTGGGCAGGTTCGACTCCTGTGATCTTCCGCCAAAGTTCCTCCGCCACCATCCAAGAACGTCTAAAAATTCCTTATTTTCAATATAGTTAGTAAACCACACATCCGTAACCGTCCGACAAGTTCTCCCTGAATCCGTAAAAAATATGTATAGTAATGTGTATAGATTTTTTATACACATTTTTGACTTATACACATGCCACTAACAGACATACAAATTAAACGCGCAAAGCCCCAAGACAAGCCCTACACATTGAACGATGGACAAGGCCTATCACTACTCATCAATCCAGACGGCTCAAAGGGCTGGCGCTTTCGCTTTCGTTTTGCCGGCAAAGCACGGCTAATGTCATTTGGCAGCTATGACCTTGTGACCCTCGCAGAAGCACGTGAGAAACGCGATACAGCTCGTAAGCAGGTAGCAAACGGCATAGACCCAGTTGAAGAACGTAAAGCCCAAAAGCTGGCACAGCAGCTCTCAACAGAAAACTCATTCGAAGCCATATGCCGGGAGTGGCATTCAAATAAAGCCGATCGCTGGACAGTGGCCTACCGTGAAGAAATCATTAAGACATTTGAGCAAGATGTTTTCCCCTACATTGGTAAGCGGCCTATCAGTGAGATAAAACCTCTGGAACTGCTTGAGGTGCTACGACGAATAGAGAAGCGTGGTGTATTAGAGAAAACACGTAAGGTGCGTCAGAGGTGCGGTGAGGTCTATCGCTACGCAATTATCACTGGCCGCGCTGAATACAACCCAGCACCTGATTTGGCAATAGCTTTGGCCGTTCCGAAGCAAAACATCATCCATTTCTATCTGCCGAGGAATTGCCTCATTTTATTCGGGATCTCGAAGCGTATACCGGTAGCATCATCACCAAAAATGCTACGAAGATAGTCATGCTGACTGGTGTAAGAACGCAAGAGATGCGCTTTGCTACGTGGGAAGAAGTAGACCTAGAAAAAGGTGTATGGGAGATACCAGCGCAACGTATGAAAATGCGCAGACCTCACATTGTGCCTCTATCTACTCAGGTAATTGATCTTTTCAAGCAGCTTAAGCCTATTACTGGCTATTATCCCTACATTTTTATTGGCAGGAATAACCGTAGTAAACCGCTTTCAAAAGAAAGCGTATCACAGGTGATCGAATTACTTGGCTATAAAGGACGTGCTACCGGTCACGGTTTTAGGCATACAATGTCGACAATTTTGCATGAACAAGGTTTTGATAGTGCATGGATTGAGATGCAGTTAGCACATGTTGATAAAAACTCTATTAGAGGAGTTTATAATCATGCGCAATATTTTGAACAAAGAAAAAAATGATGCAATCATACAGCGATTACTTATACCCCTAGGAATAATAAATGAGCGACTTTGAAATCAACGGAAAACTTGTATATTTTTTAGATATTCTTGAGAGTATTGAGGATGCTTTACCATCTTTAAAAAAGAATCTTCTTGACGAATTCAACAATAAGAAAGCTGAGTGTGAAAGTTTTATTGAGGCTCATGCTAAAGAAATCGAAAGAAAGGAAGATGGAAAAATATCAAGTTTTTTAATGCATAGGAGTAAGACACCTGAGCTAAGAAAACTTCGTAAAGAAAGAGATAAATCAAGAAAGTTACTTCTTGTTATCCCTACTAATTTCTTGGTGGCAATTGTTAGTGAATATGATGCCTTTATTGGAGATCTTATTCGAGAAATATACAAGAATAAACCAGAAAAAGTTAATAGTTTAGAGAAGGAGTTTACATTTAAGGAGATAATTGAATTTGGGAGCATGGAATCAATTAAGGATTTTGTGATTGAAAAAGATATTGAAACTACTTTGAGAAAAAGCCATCTTGAACAGTTAAATGCCCTAGAACGAAAGTTTACTATAGACCTTACAAAAGACCTGCCTTTACTCCCTGATTTTATTGAAATAACCGAACGGCGAAACTTATTTGTTCATTGTAAGGGTATAGTTTCATCCCAATATATAAAAAACTGTTCTGAAAACGGTGTCAAACTCAATGACCTGAAGATTGGCAATAGATTATATGCAACAAATAGTTATATACTTCATGCAATAGATGTATTTTCTGAGCTGGCGATCAAACTTACGCATGTACTTTGGAATAAAGTTTTTAAAGAGGATTCAGAAAAAATAGGTGATAGCATACATGATATATCTTATGAACTGCTATCCAGAAAAAAGTATGAGCTATTAAACTCACTGTCCCCACTATTTCTATCAAAACCTTTTAGTTCAATCGGTGAAGTTACGAGACGAGCTCTACTAGTAAACCATTGCATCGCTTTAATAGAAAGAGGCCAGAAAGATGCCTCAGATAAGCTTCTTGATAGTTATGATTGGTCTGCATCTAGTCCAATTTTACAAATGGCTGAAAGAATTCTTAAAGAGGATTATAAAAGGTCCACGATGTATATGAAGCAGGCGTATCAAATGGATGTTCTTAAGAAAGAACACATTGATCAATGGCCATTATTTATGCATTTCAAGAGTAGCGATGAATTCAAAAGTCTTTATGATGAACTATTTGGTAAGGACGAAACTATCAATGTGACAATAAGTGAAGAGGACATTCAATCGAAGGAAGCTGAAGCTGAAGCTGAAGCACAAGTACAGGCACAAGCGACTTTAGAGGCGGAAGGGGTAGAGGATGGGCAGCAGACGGAAACTACATCAGTATCACAACCTGTAGCCCAAACTGAGTCTGAAATAGATAATAAACAATCTTAGCTGCAATTGCGCGCAATGCTATCCCCCCCTCGCCTGCCCGCTTTGTGCACCGCTTTTGATGCAGTTGCATGATGCGAGCCGGGCCGCGCCCGGTATGGCCTGAACGGGGGAAAGCAGTGCATGATTTTGCATGCAGATTCATGCACGCTATGCATGCACTGCTCTTTACAAAGCGGCTGGCCAGAAAAAGGGCTTCAGAAAAACAAAGGACAGGCACAAAAAAGCCGCTGGTCAGGCAGCGGCTGTGCGGGGTTAATGAACCTGGCGGAATGAAGAACCGTAACGGCCCAGCGTCTGGCGTTCCTTTACCGGCTCCGGCGGTGCTGCCAGTTTTGTTTCCGGCTGTGGTGGGGCGGTGATGACTTTGGTGATGCTCTCATTCGTCTTGAAGGTGCAGGAACAGTCCAGGTTAGTGCACTGGTGATAACGCTCTTTCACCTGTTCGGACATATAGCGGCTCGATTTGGTGTGTGCCGCGCTTCTGCAGTAAGGGCAGTGCATCATTTCTGGCTGTCCTCCTGCAATGCCGCACGTTCCTGCTGTAATGCCTTTACAAACTTCATGCGGTAAGCAGGGTTGCCATACAGCTTCATATCAATCCCCGTCAGCGCCGGACGATGCAGGCCGATAATCTCCAGCAGCGGAGCATCTTTCAATACACTGTCCGGCAGAGCCGCCGCTGCCCGCGTCAGCGCATCACCGACCAGACCGGCCACGTCCTTAATCCGGTCCCGATCATCACCGGCAAACGTCGGGGAAAGTTCTTCACGACGGAGACGCAGCTTAATGGCCCACAGCAGTGACGGACTCACGTTACGCAGGGCCGACTGCCAGTGCGCATCCGCAAATCCGGTAAACGCCTCGCGGTGTGATTCCACGTACTCTTTGCCACTGCCGCAGCATTTAAGCATCGCCTCCTGCTTATCGAGCGCCAGCTCTTTCAGCAGCCCGCCAAACTCATCGGCCAGCTCGCGGCTGGCGATGCGCTGAGAATGTTCGGCGCGCAGCTCGTCAGTGAGATTGCCGCGCAGGTTACGGAAGCGCGTGCGCCAGTGGCTCTCGGCCTCTTTTCCTGCCTCAATGGCCGCCTGCTGCTCTTTCTCACAGCGGGCGATATCGGCGCAGATGCCGTTATAGGTCTTCATTCTTTCCGTATGTTCAGCGCGGGCTTTCTCGAAGCGCACCAGTGAGGCAGGTTTCTGTTCCGGGATGGTCATGGTGGTCTCTCATCGTCTGTAAAGGATGAGGCCATTCTGTCGTGTACCACAGGACAACGCATTTCATTGCTTCCCGCCTGTCGATGAGCAGACAAGGGCAGAACCGGTGCGGGACGACTCCTTAACAGATTATATTTCTTACATAACTGTTCACTAGTATTCACTGAGATAAAAAAGATAATAAATACAGTAAGTAAAGCAGTGAACACTTTAGTTTAAAGTCTTCACTGAGTGTTCACCGGTGTTCACACCTTTCATAAACAGGCCTTTTTCTGGCGAGCGAACCTTCATTGTTTTTAGCTATTAATTAACAATTATTAATTGATACTTAAATCAAATGTCCCTTTAAAGGCTAACAGAGGCTAATAGAGGCCAATAGAAAACGAAGCGCTTGCTTTTTGACCAATCTCATCTTGTTTACATGAGTAAAAATATTCTCACAATAGCGGGTTACCTGAAGACACCACCGTAACCGGACAGCTCCGACCGGACTCATAATGAGGTAACACCATGCACGCAGTTTCATCCGTACCGGCCCCCGCCATCCCCGTAATCCGCGATGCCGTTTTCCCCCGCGACCGCTTTATGCGCCTGCCGGAAGTCATCAGCACCTGTGGCCTGTCACGCTCGACCATTTACGACTTAATCAGCCGTGAGCAGTTCCCCTCACAGATTTCCCTCGGCGGTAAAAACGTCGCCTGGCTGGCGTCAGAGATTGACGGCTGGATGCAGGCCCGCATCGCCCAGCGCCCCGGTGGTGCAGCATGATTACGCTGAATTTCGGCACTAAAACTTACCCCCTCACCCGCGCAGAAGCCGCCTTTGTCGCGGAAAGCCTGACGGCAGCCGTCAGCGGCAAACCCGCCCCGGCACCGGCTTTTACCAGCGGGATGCACGGCCATATCTCCGTTCTGAGTCAGAAAGCGAAGCCTGCAAAGCGAAGCGCAAAGAAAGAGGACGGTGAATTCCGATCAAATCCGCCGCAATCCGATCACGTCCTGACCGATTGCTGAGGAAAACGCCCCGATGTGTGAAAAAAGGCTTTCCTCTGGCGAGCGACCGTTATACAGTTTTCGCGCTGCCGCAAAATCGGCAGCCGGGATTTGCAGCCCGTGTAACTCAATGGCGACACCACACGCGCCACGCGTGTTTTTTTGTGTCATTGCTCTGGCATACCCATTTTTCGGGCTGTGGTTCTTAGACCGCAGCCGCCGTCAAATAATGGTGGCCCGGGCGGGGCAGCCTTCGGGCTGGCCGGTATCCATTGAGGCCGGTACTGCAAACCCCGTTCGGGCCACCACCCATGAGATTTGCAGCTCCGGTGGTGGCGTTAACCGCTACTCGATGGAGATTGTCCTCATGACAACGGCCCTTACTGCCGCTCACCCCGAATTCACCTTTATTTTTGCCGCCGTGCGCCGCACCGATGCCGCCGCACGTCCCTGTATGCTGCGCACCGTGGCAGGCGATGAGCGCAGCGCCCGCGCCAGCCTCGCCCGCGATTACGTCCTGTCCTTTGCTGGTCGTCTGCCGGTTAAGGCGGTGGCCGCATGAACACCCTTGCAAAACGCCTGAATAACAGTGACACCTACCTCATTCCTCACGCTGACTACCTGCGCCTGCTGCACGCGCACACGGTCGGCGTGACCGTGCTCGATATGTTCGACACGGTGAACTGCCTGAGCGCGCGCGGCTGCGTGCCGGATGGCGCGGCGCTGGCCTCGGTCGTCGCCCTGCTCACCGACCAGCTCGGTAAAGTCGTTGAAACCTGTGAATCCCGCATGTTCGCCACGGAGGCCCGCCATGATGACCGATAATCACTCGTGCCTGCCCGTTGAGGTACGCACCGCCGTTTACCGCCGCGCGCTGGCGCAGGGCTACCTGAATGCCTGCAAAAACCTCGGCATTACCGTATCCGCCACGCTCGATGAGTTGCAGATGACGATTGCCCTTGAGCTGGAAGGCTTCTATGTGCGCCGTCACGGCCCCGATGCGGGCATGGAGATGGCCTGCACCATGCTGGGCGATATGGTCGAGCCTGACCTGCTGACCGCGCCGCCGCGCCTGACGCAGCTCGGCGTCACCATGATGGATGAGCTGTTCCGCAGCCAGCTTGCGACCGCCAGCCGCACCACGCTGCACTGAGGGAGGATGCGCACATGAAACATATCGTCTCTGCCACCGTAAAGGCGGCCACCGGACTGTGGCCGCAGCTTCTGCCCGCCCTCGGCATCAGCGTGCACGCCGGGGGGCGACACGGTGCCTGCCCGGTTTGTGGCGGCAAAGACCGCTTCCGCTTTGACAATCAGGGCGGTCGCGGAACCTGGCTGTGTAACCAGTGCGGGGCCGGTGACGGCCTCAACCTGGTGGAAAAGGCGCTTGACGTCAGTGCTAAAGAGGCTGCCGTGAAGGTGGCCGGGATGCTCGGCACGCTGCCGGAGTCCGCCCCGGTGATGCCTGATGAAGCCACCGACCGAACCCGCGCGCAGGCCGATGCCGCCGCACGGGCGCAGGTACTCATCGCCGCCGCCGTCAGCCGCACGGACAACGCCTACCTTTCAGCGAAAGGGCTGCACGGCACGCAGGCGCTGACGCTTTCTGATGCGCTGCGCTGTGGCGGCATCCGCTTTGCCGCCGGGGATGTACTTATCCCGCTGACCGGTGAAGACGGCACGGCCGTTAACGTGCAGCTCATCAGCGCCGCAGGCGACAAGCGCACCCTGCCCGGCGGGCAGGTAAAAGGCACCTACTGGCTGGCAGGCGAGCCGGACGGCAAAACGCTGTGGCTCACTGAAGGATATGCCACCGGCCTGACCGTGCACCGGCTGACCGGCCAGGCGGTTTACGTGGCGCTGAGCGCCAACAACCTGCCCGCGCTGGCGAAACGGCTGCGTGATTCACATCCTGATGCGATGATGCTGATTGCTGCCGACCGTGACGACAACGGCACCGGCCAGTTAAAGGCAGAGGAAGCGGCTAAAGCCTGTGGCGGGAAAGCCGCCCTGCCGCCGGTTGCGGGTGACTGGAACGACGTGTGGCAGGCGCAGGGCGATTTCGCCACGCTGGCGCAGCTCACCGACTTCACGCAGCCGCAGCCGCTCAGCCCGTTTGAATCCGTCAGCGAGGCTGACCTGAAAGCAATGAGCGCCAGCCAGAAAGCTGAGCTGCTGGTCGCCCATTACGGAGAGGCGCTGGCCGTGCCGCCGGTCGGGGAGGAAATCTGCCGCTATGAGAACGGCGCATGGCAGGTGATAGAGACGAAGACGCTGCGCCGGGAAATCGCCGCGCTGTTTCAGAAAGTGCGTGCCCCGTTCTCCGCTGCCGGTATCGGCAGCGTGCTGGACACGCTCAAGCTGATGGTGCCGCAAATGGGCGAACCGTCCCGCCGCCTGATTGGCTTCCGTAACGGCGTGTTTGATACCGCTACCGGCACGTTCAGCCCGCATCGCCGCGAGCACTGGCTGCGCACCGTCAACAGCGTGGACTACACCGCCCCGCGTCCAGGTGAGAACCTCGCAGACCACGCCCCGGCTTTCTGGCACTGGTTAACGCGGGCAGCCGGACATAATCACGACAAGCAGGAGCGCATCCTCGCGGCGTTATTTATGGTGCTGGCAAACCGCTACGACTGGCAGATGTTTCTTGAGGTGACCGGCCCCGGTGGAAGCGGAAAAAGCGTATTAGCCTCGATCGCCACGCTGCTCGCTGGCCGCGATAACACAACGTCCGCCACAATCGACACGCTGGAATCTTCGCGCGAACGCGCCAGTGTGGTGGGCTTCTCGCTGATTATCCTGCCTGACCAGGAGAAATGGAGCGGCGACGGCGCGGGCATCAAGGCGATTACCGGCGGCGATGCGGTGGCAATCGACCCGAAATACCGTGACGCCTACTCGGCACACATCCCGGCGGTGATTCTGGCGGTGAACAACAACCCGATGCGCTTCAGCGACCGCAGCGGCGGCGTGTCGCGCCGCCGGGTAATCCTGACGTTCCCGGAGGTGATACCGGCAAAGGAGCGTGACCCGCAGCTGCTGGACAAAATCAGCACCGAACTGGCCGTTATCGTGCGCCACCTGATGCAGCGCTTCAGTCAGCCGGAGGAGGCCCGCGCGCTGTTACAGGCGCAGCAGTCGTCCGGCGAGGCGCTGGAGATCAAACGCCAGGCTGACCCGCTGGTTGATTTCTGCGCCTACCTGATGCCGATAAGCACCGCGACCGGCCTGTTTATGGGTAACGCCAATATCCGCCCGCTGAACCCGAAGCGTTACCTCTATCATGCCTACCTGTCGTTTATGGAGTCACGCGGCCATCAGCACCCGCTGAGCCTGACCGCGTTCGGCCAGGCGGTTCCGCAGACGCTGAAAGAGTATGAGCGCACCCTGCTGAAGCGCAGGACCAATAACGGCGTCCAGACCAATCTCACGCTGCACGAGGACAGCGAGGCCGACTGGCTGCCCGCGTGTAGTCAGTAAACCCCGCAGTAAACGAACCGGCTCAGGCCGGTTTTTTTACGTTTCAGCCCGGAGTGATCACTTCATATGAACACAAGTGTACACGCAGCCCTTAGCTCTTCACCGTATAACTACCTGATTTAAAATGATTAAAATCAAAAGTGAACAGTGTGAACACTTTTTACTTAAATCTTTTTTCCCATTCTGAGAAATCATCCAGACCAAAAGCTACATAAGCTAAGAGGGATATCATTGTAAAAAAGTACAAATTAAGGATAATCGTTCAACATAGATAATGTTCGTCAGTTAGTGTGTCTTTGTTTATATTTAAGGTGAATACACATGGATATTGAAAATGAACTTAACCAATTATTTATAAACAGAGCTTCGGGACCATTCTTGTTTCTAGGTTCAGGCTTTTCCAGAAGATATATGGGGCTTGAAGACTGGCAAGGTTTACTCAATAAATTTTGTGTTATGGGTAAGCCGTATGAATACTATAAAAGCAGCGCGAACGGTGACATAGCACGTTCTGCATTATTAATCGCAGAAGATTTCCATGACCTATGGTGGAGTAGCGACAACTATAAAGAAAGCAGAGAAAAGCATTCAAATATAGTCAAAGATAAATCATCTCCTTTAAGAATAGAAATAAGTAGGTATCTAGTAGAAAAAACAGAAGATCGAAAAGAAGATCTTGATCTTAACGATGAACTTGAAATACTAAAATCCTGTGATGTTGACGGGATAATTACTACAAACTGGGATCTTTTGATTGAACATTTATTCCCTGACTACACAACGTACATTGGTCAAGAGGAACTACTTTTTTCAAACACCTATAGCATTGGTGAAATATATAAAATACATGGATGTGGTTCAAAGCCTGAATCAATGATTCTTACTGACGCTGACTATAGAGATTATAATAGTAAAAATGCTTATCTGGCCTCTAAGTTAATAACAATTTTTGTTGAGCACCCTGTTGTATTCATTGGATATTCAATAACAGATGAAAATATTCGCGCATTACTTAAATCAATATCATTATGCATTGGCACGGAAAAGTTAGAAAAATTAAGAAGTAATCTAATATTTATTGATAAAGATGAACCTGCTACAGGGGCCGTAATCGAGACGTCATATCTTCATTTTAATGACGTTCAGGTTCCAGTCAAAATAGTTAAGACAAAGAATTTTTCATTGGTTTATCAAGCCATTCATAATTTCGAACGAAAATTACCGGCACGTGTGCTTAGATTTTGTAAAGAACAAGTGTACGAAATAGTCCAAAGTCAAGACCCACAGAATAAGATAGCTGTAGTTGACTACGATAACATAAAAGATAAAAAGGATATTGAGATCGTCTTTGGGATAGGTGTTATTGGAAAGCTAGGAGATACTGGTTATAGGGCTATAACCGTGCAAGATTTATTCGAGGACGTCGCATTAAATAATAAGAACTTCTCACCTGAGAAAATCCTAACAATCACTGTAACACAATATAACTACAAGTTCATCCCAGTATTCAAATATCTATCAAAAATGAATATAGGAACATTAGAGGATTATAAGAAATCTGGCTTAAAGCTAGACCAATATATCCAAAGAGATTTTCCAGATGTCTTCGCGAGCAGAAAGGCCAGAGACTTCGTTAAGTATCAGGGTATGACATTTAATGATTTTTACGATGCAGCAAGTGAATCCGCATTTTTATCACTGGCCCCATTACATCCTGAGCCTGATGCTGAGTTTATTGCGCAATTCATCCGAGAAAATTATGATAGACTTATATCTTCTAATAATAAATATTTCTTCAGAAAATTAATCTCTTTCTATGATTGGCTTAAATATGGATTTATTTGACTTCAAGTAGCTGATTAGGGGGTGTTAGCAAGTCATTAACACCCCACAGCAGGTAAGATGTGTATATGAAAATGTATAATTAAATATAGTGAAAATATTTAACCAATTTTAAATCATATAGTTATGATTCAATGTGGACTCCTGTGATCTTCCGCCAAATTATTGTTTCCCACACTTTCTTGAGTTCAAAAAAATCCTATCCAAGCGAATCACCTCGCAGACATTTTTTTGAGAAAATAACCGTTGTTCGAGTAATGAGCTTCGATGAGCTTCTCTGGCATACTAAGCGAATTACAGCGTTGTAAGTCAGATTAAAGCGGAGGTGACATGGCAGACAAACACTTAACCCAATCACCGGCAGGTGAGTTTGTTATGTTTGCCAGCGATGATGGCGAAGTGCGCGTTGAATGTCGTCTTGAGCAAGAAACGCTGTGGTTGCCCCAGGCGACCATCGCGAATCTTTATCAAGTGACTCCCCAGGCGATTACGCAACACATCAAAGCGATCTACGAAGAAGCGGAACTTGAACAAAACGCAACCTGTAAGTCTTACTTACAGGTTCAAGAGGAGGGGGGCGCCAGAAAAGTCGCAATATTTAATCTAAGCGATTATGTGATATAGTAATACGCTCTTTCTTGTTGTTTGATGATGTAGTTCCTTACTTTTCTCTTAAGGGAAAGAGTAAGAGAAATACTGATTATTAACCAGAAAAGAATGATTTCTATGATGGTCAGTATTGGGTATATAATTATCTTGTCTTTTTTTACTTCATCTATGTATTTATTTAGTTCAATCTGGTTTTTTTCATCATTAAATATTTCGCAAATCAATGATGACAACTCTGGAGAGATGTTTTTTATTCTTTTTAGTTGATTGCTATTTCCAATGCATTGTTTTTTGTCAATAGACCAAGGGTGACGGGAAAACAAAGATGATTCCTTGGCGGAATGGTTGGTGATAAAGAAGCTTTCATTTGTTGTTTTTAACGTCAAAAGAGTCCACCCATTTTGAATGCGCAATGTTTGTATGTGCATGTGAAAAACAAATAAAAGCCCAATGGTCACTGAAAAAATAATAAAGCCAGACAGTATTTTATCAATGAACGTGTTCTGGGGTGTTTTTTTTAGAGGAATAGATATGGAGAACAATCTAATTGTCCAATTGGGGATGCCTGCTTTACTCAAGTATTCAGATTCGCCGTTTAATGGTTTGTTTAAATATTTAAGTATTATCATTCCTGCCGCGAATATACTCCCTAATATTCCAAGGATGCTTGCAAATATTTCAATAGTTGACTTGAAACTTTCGTCAGTAAATAATTCAGTGATAGATAGTGCGTTACTCATATTTTTTCCTCATTGTGACTGTTACGTTTTGTTGATTTTTTATTATTCTTATGATTTTTTCAAGTTGTTAACAGCTATCTAGTCTATGATAAGTACATGGTGTTATTGATATGAAATTCATTGAGTTGGTAAATGATTAGTGGTTACTATACGAAATGTCTTCCTAATTTAGCTAAGCGGCTATTTTAGTAACAGCATAATATATCTGAAATGCGATTTGCTATAAGTCCCCAACACCTAACCCCCTCACTCCCTTTGCAAAAAGAACTGCTTGATGGTCTGCCGCAGCCAGCGGTGTGCCGGGTCGCGATCGAGGCGCGGATGCCAGGCCTGCACGATAAACACCGATTCCAGCTCGAGCGGCAGCTCGATCTCCGCCAACGGCAGGTGGATGTTGCTTACTCCCTGCAGCACGTGGCGCGGCAGCGGCAGGATAAAGTCTGATTTCATGGTCAGCATCATCGCCGAATGGAAGCCCGGTAGGGTCAGGGCGACGTTGCGCTGCAGGCCAAGATCGCGCAGCGCGTCGTCGATCGGCCCCTGCGTACGTCCGCGGCGAGAAACGCTGATATGCGGGTAATGGGTCAGGGTTTCGGGCGTTACCTGGCCGATGATCGGGTGACCAGGGCGCACCAGCGCCTGAAAGGTGCTGGTGAACAGGCTCTGCGTCTTAATTTCCGGGTGCCAGTCGCGTGAGGAACCGATCACCAGATCCACCTTGCCGCTGCGCAGCGCGTCATCTTCGCCGTCGCTTTCGGCGATAAACTTCAGGCCGCTTAACGGCGCCATGTCCCGCAGCGTTTCCAGCAAGCCGCCTGCCAGCGCGCCGATAAAGATGTCGTTGGCGCGAATGGTGAAGGTTCGGGTCAGCTTGCCGGGCTCGAAGGATTCATTCGGCGCGATCAGCGCGGCGGCCTGTTCGATGATATCGCCGAGCTGGCGTTTCAACTCCAGCGCGCGCGGCGTCGGCACCAGATGCTTGCCGGCCCTGACCATGATCGGATCGTCGAACTGCCGGCGGATGCGCCCCAGAATGCGGCTCATCGCCGGCGCGCTCAGATTCATCTTCTCGGCGGCGCCGCTCACGCTGCCTTCTTCCAGCAGCAGATTCAGCGCATAGATCAGGTTGAAATCAATTTTTTGTGGCATGGCCTCTCCGGTGGTGGTGCGCTCAATGGATTGCGTTTTGTGCAACTAGTTAATTACATCATTTCATTTTAAACAATCGAAATAAGCCCGGATACTGCCCACGACAACAAAGATTGAGGCTGAAACAGCAGGAGTGGGGAATGGTTGAGGTGTCTGTTACGCCGCACCACAAAAATCGATGGCTCGCCAGCGCCGGCGAAATCAACGGCCGCACCTGGCTGGGGTTGTTCGGCGTGTTTTTGGCGGTGATGGCCAGCGGCGTGGGGGAAAACGCCAGCAAGTTCGCGCTGGCGGATATACAGGGCGGCATGCTGCTGAGCTTCGATGCCGGCAGTTGGCTGACCACCTGTTACGTCACCGGCTTTGTGATCGGTTCCGGGTTCACGCCCTGTTTTTGGCCGACCTTTTCACTGCGCCGGGTGGCGCTGACGATGTGCGGCATTTACCTGGCCGGTGGGCTGCTGACGCCCTGGCTGGGAGAACAGTATGGCGTGCTGCTGGCGGTGCGCAGCCTGCAGGGCTTCGCCGGCGGCGCGTTGCCGCCGATGCTGATGACGGTGGTGCTGCGTTTTATGCCGCCGCTGATCAAGGTGCTGGGGCTGGGTGCCTACGGCTGGGTCTCCGCCTGGAGCGCCACGTTGGGCGCCACCGCCGCCGCCTTCGCCTTTCACTGGGGCTGGAGCGGGTACTTCTACTGGAACCTGCCGCTGATGGCGATCGCCGCTGTGTGCATCGGCTACGGTCTGCCGCAGGATCCGCTGCGGCTGGAGCGCCTGCGGCAGTTCAACTGGCGCGGCCTGCTGCTCGGCGGCGTGGCGCTCGGCATGCTGACGGTGGGCATTTCACAGGGGGAGCGCCTCGATTGGCTGAACTCGCCGCTGATCTACGTTTTATTATTGGGTGGCGGCGGATTATTGGCGTTATTTCTGATTAACGAATGGTATCACCCGCTGCCTTTTTTCAATTTGCAGCTATTAAGTAAAAGGAATTTGTCCTTCTCCTTAATTACGCTGGGTGGCGTGCTGTTAATTATGGTGTCGCTGGTCAATATCACGTCGGGATATTTATCCGCGATTCAGGGCTATCGTCAGGAACAAACTTCCGACTTAATGCTGTGGGTGGCGTTGCCGCAATTAATTACGCTGCCGATTGTTGCCATGATATGCAATACGCCGCGGGTGGATTGCCGCTGGGTGCTGGCGATCAGCCTGCTGTTGATGGTCACCGCCTGCGTGCTGGCCGCCCAGCTGACGCCGGAATGGAACGGCGACACGTTTCGCGTTATCGCGCTGTTGCAGGCGGTCGCTCAACCGATGGCGATCATCCCGTTGCTGATGCAGGCGACCGGTGGGCTGTTGCCGACCGACGGGCCGTTTGCGGCGGCCTGGTTCAACGCGGTGAAGGGTTTCGCCGCCACCGCGGCCGGCGGCGCCATCGCGCTGCTCAGCCGACAGCGTGGGGACTATCACGCCGGCACGATCGCCGACGGTTTTGGCTCGGCCTACAGCCGCGCATCGGGGTCGGCGGAGCAGCTGGCGCAGCTTGCCGCTCGGCAGGGCCACGTGCTGGCCAGCGCCGATCTTTATCTGTTGGTTGCCGGCCTGGCGTTATTACTGACCGCGCTGATTTTATTTATGCCGACCCGTATTTATCCGCCGCGTTCGGTCGCCGCCTGACATTTTATCATCAGAAATAAATATTAAGTGGAGTCACTTTTATGGCTAACAAGAAAGTCGCCGTATTGGCGGTTACCGTCATTACGCTGGGATTATTAATCAATAAGTTTTTTATTAAAGAGACACAGCAGAATACCAACGACGCCTATATTCGCGCCGATATCTCGCGTATTTCTCCGCAGATTGCCGGTGAAATTGCGCAGGTGTTGGTCAGGGACAACCAGTGGGTCAAACAGGGGGAATTGCTGGCGGTGATCGACCCGCGTGAATTCAACGTTGCCCTGGCGCAGGCGACGGCGCAGGAGCAATCGGCCCGCGCCCGGCAGGACGACGCTAGGGCTAACCTCACCCGCCAGAGCGCGCTGATCGCCGCCGCGCAGGCGGAGCGGCAGGCGGCGCAGGCGGAGCTGGCGTTTGCACGCCAAGAGCAGAACCGCTACCAGAGAATGGCCAGCAGCGGCGCGGGTTCGCAGCAGGCAGCGCAGCAGGCGACAACGCGGGTGCACACGCTTTCCGCCAATGTGGCGCAGGCGGAGGCGACGCTCAAAGCGGCGCGAAACATGGAGCAGGTGCTACAAGCCAAGCTGGCGGACAGCGATGCCGAGCTGATGTTGGCGCAGGCGAAGAAAGCGATGGCTGAACTGAACCTGTCTTATACCCGCATCACCGCGCCGATCGGCGGCGTGGTCGGCAAGAAAAGCCTGCGGGTCGGGGAGTTCGTCAAACCGGGCGATGCGCTGCTGGCCATCGTGCCGCAGGACAAGCTTTACATCATCGCCAACTACCAGGAAACCCAGCTGGAAAAAATTGCGCACGGGCAGTCGGTAGACATCCATATCGATACCTTTCCCGGCCAAACGCTGAAAGGGCAGGTGGACAGCATTGCGCCGGCTTCCGGCGTCAGCTTCGCGGCCGTGGCGCCGGAGAACGCCACCGGCAACTTCACCAAGATTGTTCAGCGCATCCCGGTGAAGATTGTGTTCGATATCAATAAAGAGCATGCCGCCTTGCTGAGCGCCCTGCGCGTCGGCATGTCCGCAGACGTCAGCATCAATACGCTGGACGGAGGCGTGCAATGAACAGGGCCGTGATCCCGCTGCTGTTGATTGCGCTGAGCGGCTGCCAGGCGGTAGGGCCGGACTACGCTCGGCCGCAGAACGCGCTGCCCGAGAGCTGGGGTCAGCAGGCCGGTGGCGGGGCGCTGCCGGTGGCCTGGTGGTCGATATTCAACGATGCGTCGCTGACGCAACTGGTGCAGCGCGCGGCGGCCGGCAACCTGGATCTGCAGCTCGCCACGGCGCGCATGCAGCAAAGCCGCGCACTGCTGGGCGTGACCGAGGCGGCGCTGATGCCGGATCTGAGCCTGGACGGCGCCTATCAGCGCCAGCGCGCCACCTCGGTGGGCAGCATGGATCCGTCCGGCAACGGCGGAGAGGCGGATTATAACCTTTGGCGCGGCGGATTCAGCGCCACCTGGGAGCTGGACATGTGGGGCAAGCTGCGTCGCGCATCGGAAAGCGCGCGCGCCGGCTTCGCCGCTTCGCAGGAGAATCGGCGCGCGCTGCTGACGTCGGTGACGGCGGAGGTGGCGAGCGACTATCTGCGTCTGCGCGCCACGCAGCAGCAGCTGGCGGTGGCGCAGGAAAACCGCGCCACGGCGCTGCGCACGCTGCAGCTGACGCAAAGCCGTTATCAAAGCGGCGCGGGCAACGAACTGGATATCGATCAGGCGCAGGTGCAGTTGGCGCAGGTAGATGCCCTGCTGCCGACGCTGTTCGATCGACAGGAACGCTTGATCAACGCCATCAGCCTGCTGTTGGGCGAGCGGCCGGGCGCGCTGAAAGCGATGTTGTCGCCGACGGGGCCGCTGCCGGTGCTGGCGCGCGCGGTGCCGATGGGCGTGCCGTCGGATCTGGCGCTGCGCAGGCCGGATATTCGCGAAGCGGCGGAGCGTTTGCATCAGGCGACCGCCGAGATTGGCGTCGCCACCGCCGACTACTATCCGCGCATCACGCTGACCGGCAACGCGGGCTACCAGGCATTGGCGCTGGCGGATATGGGCAGCTGGTCCACGCATACCTTCGCCATCGGCCCCGCCCTGTATCTGCCGCTGTTCGACGGGGGGAAAATCACCCAGCGGGTGCGCCTGAGCGAATACCGGCAGCAGGAAATGGCCATCGCCTACCAGCAAACGGTGCTGCGCGCTTGGCATGAGATCGACGACGCGCTTTCCGGTTACCGCGCCCAGCAGCGCCGCCAGACGCACCTGGCCGAGGCGCTGGCCGCCAACCGACACGCGTTTGCGCTGGCGCGCGACAGCTATCTGAACGGCGCCAGCGATTTTATCCACGTTCTGAGCACGCAGCGCGCGCTGCTGGATCTGCAGTCCGCGCAAATTGTTTCACAGGAGGAGACGGCGATCGCCGTGGTGAATATCTATCGAGCGCTGGGCGGCGGTTGGGAACACACCTACCCGTCTGCGGCGACACAGGAGAAGGCTGATGCACAACACGCTGAATAAGATTGTCGACGAGATGCTGGAAAGGGATACCCGCCGTAAACGCGAGGCCAGGGTGAGCGCCGTGCGGCAAGTCACCACCCGGATCCGCCGCATCACGTTGAGCGGTGACGATGTGGATAAGTTTATCGCCGACCCGCGCGCGCAGGAGCCGGCCAGTTGGATCAAGGTGTTCTTCCCGTGGCGCGACACGCTGGCCGGGCGGGCCTACACCCTGAGCGGCATCGACAAACTCGCCCGCACTTTCGATATCGATATGGTGCTGCACGGCGAAGGCCCGGCGTCGAACTGGGCGCGCGACGCGATGCCGGGCGACAAGCTGGGGTTTGCCGGCCCTTGCTCCGGCGGCTTCCGGCTGTTGCCGCAAACTCGCTGGCTACTGTTGCTGGGCGATGAGACCGCGCTGCCCGCCATGCGCACTATCCTCGCCTCGCTGTCTACCCCGCTGCCGGTGCTGTGGTTCGCCGAAGTGGGCGATGCGCAGGAGATTCAGGATGTCGATTGCTCCTTTTTGCAGATGAACAGCTGGCAAATACGCACCCGGCATTTCGACAGCGTGATGAACAGCCCGCTGGTGCAGGCCGTCAGCCACTGCGAACTGCCGGCCGGGGAAGGGCAGGTGTGGCTGGCCTGCGAACACCAGGTCGCCGCGTATCTGAAGGCGCGTTTTATCAACGAAATGGGCATCTCCCGCGCCGCCTTGTTTGCCAAAGGTTATTGGAAAAAGGGCGAAGCTAATTTCAAGGGCGCGATGTAACTCGGGTGAATGAGGATGGTTATGATTGAGAGAGTGTTATTGGCGGTGGACTGCTTTGAACACAGCGGCAACGCGCTGGATTTTATGGCGCGTCTGCAAGGCAGCATCGGCGGCGTGATCGTACTGACGGTGGTAGACAATGCCTTCACGCTCAGCCGCAGCGGCCTGCGTTTCGACAGCGACGAGCGCGAAGAATATCCCGCCGCCCAGCGCGAAGAGGCGCTGGCGGAAAAGCAGGTCGGGCAGGTGACGCGGGCGTTGAAACAGATGGGTTTCAACGCCCAGGGCCTGCTGGCTGCGGGGGCGCCCATCGAGGTGATCCCGGACCAGATGGCGTTGTTCAACTGCGATTTGCTGATCATCTCGCACCGCCACCTGTCTTCGTTGGGGCGCTGGCTGAACGCCTCCGTCACGCGCGGCCTGCTGGATGAGATTGGCCAACCGGTCTTGGTGATCCCGCGCTAAGCTATGGGTAAGGGCAGCCGCATGCGGCGGCGTGCGTTCGGCGACGAAGGCCGTACATACCGGAGGTCAACATGCGAAGTCTGGAAGATCAACTTGCCGCTTATGCCGCCTATCACCGCGATGCGCGCAATATTGCCACGCATTTTATCGGCATTCCGCTGATCGTCGTCAGCCTGCTGGCGCTGCTTTCCCGGCCGGCTTGGGGCACGGGAGGGCTGCCGTTTTCGCCGGCCTGCGCGGTGGTGATCGTCGCGGCCCTCTATTACCTGCGGCTGAGCCTGCGCCTTGGCGCCATGATGCTGGCGTTGCTGCTGCTGTGCCTCGGGTTCGGTGCCTGGGTGGCGTCGCTGTCGACGGCGGCGTGGCTGAGCGTCGGTTTCGGCGGCTTCGTCATCGGCTGGCTGTTTCAGTTTGTCGGGCATTTCTGGGAGGGGAGAAAACCGGCGTTTATGGACGATGTGACGGGCCTTATCATCGGCCCGCTGTTCGTGCTGGCGGAAGCCTGCTTCCTGGCCGGCGGGCTGCGCGAACTGCAGCGGAACATCGAAATGCGCTCGGGCAAAGTGCGTAGCGGGAGGGCATGAGGTGGGCTTGATTCCTACGGTGACGGCCTTTCCGCTGCAGCAGGCTTTTATCCCGCTGCTGGAGGCGCTGACGACAGAGCTACCGCGCCAATTCCCGGCGCTCATCCACAGCATTTACCTCTACGGCAGCGTCGCGCGCGGCGAAGCCATTCCCGGCGTCTCCGATCTGGACATCACGCTGTTGCTTATCAAGCCGGCCGATAGCGAGGCGTTGCAGCGCCTTGAGGCGTGGCGGCAGGCTTTTCAGCTGGAGCAGCGGATCGTGAGCAAGGTCGACTTTGACATCGGCAGCGTCGAGGAGGCGTTGAACCCCGAGCATTGCCATTCCTGGGGATTTTGGCTGAAGCATCACTGCCGCTGCCTGTGGGGCGAAGACGTGTCCGCCGCTTTTCCGCTGTTTCGGCCCGATCGGCGCATCGCGCTGGCGGTCAATGCCGATTTACGGCCCGTGTTGGCGCGCTATCGGGAGCAGTTGCTGCAGGCAAGCCCGGTGCCGGATGAGAAGCGCTTAAAGCGCGAAGCGACCAGAAAGCTGATCCGCGCTACCAACATGCTGCGCGCCGAGGACAGCGCATTCTGGCCGACAACGTTAACCGACTATGCCGAGCAGCTGCTGGCGCGCTATCCGGCACAGCAGGCTGACATGACGTACTTGCTGGCTCATGCGGTTGGCGAGGCGAACGACGCTGCCTTTGCCGACCGGATGATGGATTTTCTTGCGTGGATGGAAGGGCAGCGGTAGGGCGGCCGCCACGCGTGATCACACCGGATGACGGATGCCCCCTCCCGCTGTACTTTTAACAAATTTGCAAAAGTCTTTTAGCCTCCCGCCTGCTTATCTTTGTTGTGATCAATGTCATACTTTCGGCATCTTAACTGTTCCCGCGCTTCGGCAGCGGTAAACCGGAGTTGTTGCATGAAAGTGAATTATCCCTTGTTAGCGCTGGCGGTAGGGGCGTTCGGCATCGGCACCACCGAATTCTCACCCATGGGCTTGCTGCCGACCATCGCCAAAGGGGTGGACGTCTCCATTCCGATGGCCGGCATGTTGATCAGCGCCTACGCCGTCGGCGTGATGGTCGGCGCGCCGCTGATGACGCTGCTGCTGTCGCACCGGGCGCGCAGAAGCGCGCTGATTTTCCTGATGGCGATCTTTACCCTGGGCAACGTGCTGTCGGCCATCGCGCCGGATTACACCACCCTGATGCTGTCGCGCATCATCACCAGCCTGAACCACGGCGCCTTCTTTGGCCTCGGTTCGGTGGTGGCCGCCAGCGTGGTGCCGAAAGAGAAACAGGCCAGCGCCGTGGCGACCATGTTTATGGGGCTGACCATCGCCAATATCGGCGGGGTGCCTGCCGCGACCTGGCTGGGTGAAACCATCGGCTGGCGAATGTCGTTCCTGGCGACGGCCGGGCTGGGCGTGATCGCCATGTTGGGGCTGTGGTTCTCGTTGCCGAAAGGCAGCGCCGGCGCGCGCCCTGACGTGAAACGCGAGCTGTCGGTGCTGGTGCGGCCGCAGGTGCTGACCGCGTTGCTGACGACCGTGCTGGGGGCGGGCGCGATGTTCACGCTCTATACCTACATTTCGCCGGTATTGCAGCACATCACCGAGGCGACACCGCTGTTCGTGACGGTGATGCTGGTGCTGATCGGCGTCGGTTTCTCCATCGGCAACTACCTCGGCGGCAAGTTCGCCGACCGTTCCGAGAGCGCGACGCTGAAGGGCTTCTTGCTGCTGTTGGTGGCCATCATGCTGCTGATCCCGCTGCTGGCGCGGAGTGACATCGGCGCCGCGGTGAGCATGGTGATTTGGGGCGCGGCGACCTTTGCCGTGGTGCCGCCGCTGCAGATGCGCGTGATGCGCGTGGCCAGCGAAGCGCCGGGGCTGTCGTCTTCGGTCAACATCGGCGCTTTCAACCTGGGCAACGCGCTGGGCGCCGCCGCCGGTGGCGCGGTGGTCTCCGCCGGTCTGGGCTACAGCTTCGTGCCGGTGATGGGGGCGATTATCGCCGGGTTGGCGCTGCTATTGGTGTTGTTCACCAGCCGCACCGCGGCAAAAGTCGTTTACGCCAACGGCTAAGCGACAGCGTGCGGCGGTTTTTTATCCGCCGCACGCCGTTAGCCGCATAAAACATAAACGCTTATCCTCTCCCGCCCCCATTTATCTGTTCGGCATCAACTCTTAGCCGCTATCATTAACCACGTATATGCATGGTGGCCGCTTGCACGGCACCTCTGGGATAATGAAAGACCTGCCTAAGGAAAGATCCACATGAGAAATATCTTCTTCTTCGACGCGATGCTGACGCCAAAAATCATCACCGCCGTTTACTGGCTGGCGCTGTTGGGCGTGTTGATCAGCGGCATCGGCATGATGTTCTACGGCGAGTTCTTCCGCGGCCTGTTCGGCATCATCGTCGGCGGCGTGTTCGTGCGCGTGGCGTTCGAGATGATCATCATTGCGTTTAAAAATAACGAATATCTGCGCAAGATCGCCGAAAAACCGTAACTATGCCAAAACGCCGGGTATTGCCCGGCGTTGTTTTCCTCTCCGGTCTTGGCTATTCGAAGCCGAGCAGGCTGAACGCATCGTCCTGCGGGGCGTAACCCAACAGGCGACGGGTCTCTTCCAGCGATAAACGCGTGTAGCGGTTATTGGAAACCCCGTGCACCACCGCATATTGCACCCCTTCGACACGAATGCAGCGCTCCAGCAGATCGGCGGCGTCGCGATGGCTGAGAAACGCGCTCATATCGCGGGCGCTGAGCCGATCGCCCGGGCTGAGGGTGGTGAAGTTGGCGATGCGCACAGACAGGGCGGAAAGCCCTTCCTGATGGGCGAAGTAGGCGGCGATGCCTTCGCCGAAGGCTTTGCTGGCGCCGTACAGGTTCTTCGGTTTCGGCGCGTCATCCGGGCGGATTTGATAGTCGAGCGGATAGCCTTCCACCGCCTGCGCACTGCTGGCGAACACCACCCGGCGGCAGCCGGCGTCTTTCGCCGCGCGGAAGATATTGAAGGTGCCGAGAATGTTGTTGTCCATCAACGAGCCGCAGAAGTCGGCGTCGGGGGAGGGATCGGCCGCCAGATGCAACACGGTGTCGATATTGGCGCAGGCCGCGCGGCAGGCGTCGAGATCGGCGATGTTGAAGCTGATGACTTCGTCGCCGGGTTGCAGATCGTTCAGCAGGCTGATGTCGCGTTCCGCCAGGCGCAGCGCGTAGCGATCGCCCACCGCCTGACGAAACGCTGTGGCTACCCGGCCGCCGGCGCCGGTGATCAGAATCCGTCCTACATCAGTACGCAACACCATGATGACTGCCATCCCTACTCTCGATTAAGTGTTGACCAGTAATAATCCCCCGCGTGACTTTTGTCCAGTATTTATATTAGTCATTCTGATGCTTTATGCCGGTAATGGGCACGTTTCGCCGAGCGTTTCGACCAGGAAATTCATCACCGCGCGCACGGCAGCGGTGCGCGCCAAATCGGGATACGTCACCAGCCAAAGCTCGCGCGTTGGCGCGGCATTGGCCGTGGGCAACGGGACCAGATCCGGATCGCCATCGGCGACGAAAGTCGGCAAAACGGCGGCACCCAGCCCTGAACGCGCCGCTTGTTGCAGTGAAAACAGATCGCTGGCCTGAAAGACCACCGGACGCCCCTGCAACAGCTGTTGCAGCCATTGCTGATGCGGCTGCTGTTGGTAGTGATGGTCATAGGCGAGAAAGCGGCGCGCCGCGTCGGGCAGTGCGGCGTGCTCCGGTGCGGCATACAGCGCGTAGCGCATCATGCCGATGCGCTGCGTCAGCAGCTCTGGCTGCTGCGGGCGCACCATGCGCACGGCGATGTCGGCTTCGCCGCGATCCAGCTCGGCGAGCGCCGATTCACCTGACAGCGTGACGACGATCTGTGGAAAAGCCTGGTTAAATGCGGCAATGCGCGGCGCGAGAATATGCGCGGCGATCGACGGCGGCGCACTGATGCGCACGCCGGCCTGGGGCGTTGCGCCGGCGCTGCGCGCATGGCGGGCAATAGCCTGACTTTGCGCCTCGATCTCCGCCGCCAGCCTGGCAATCGCCTGTCCGTCCTGGGTCAACGGTGTGCTGCGCGGCAGTCGTACGATCAAACGCAGGCCGAGCGCCTGTTCCAGCGCCGCTACGCGTCGCCCGACGGTGGCGTGATCGCAACCCAGCTCCCGCGCTGCCGCCGACAACGAACCGGTGCGCGCCAGCGCCACGAAGTGTTTTAAATCCTGCCAGTCAAACATCGGTGAATTCCTGCACATTAATGATGCGATTTTCGGGAATATTCACACGAATAACGGCGTGATTCAATGTGTGAACGTTTCCTCTTAAATTGAATTATTCAATTAAGGTTTCTTATGAATTTGCAATTACAGCAACGCACGGCATTGGTCACGGGCGCCAGCGAAGGGATCGGTGCCGGCATGGTCAGGGTATTGGCCGCTCAAGGTGTCAAGGTAGTGGCCACCGCACGACGCGGTGACCGGCTGCAGGCCTTGGCGGGTGAGGTGGAACGGCAAGGGGCGGTGCGTCCGCAGGTGATCGTTGCAGACGTGACCGACCCTGAGGCGATAGCCCGTTTGGCGGCGCAGGCGCTGCGCCAGGTGGGGACAGTTGATATCCTGATCAACGCGGTAGGCGCGTTTCACCCCACGACGCTGAACGACAGCGATCGTAGCTGGGATGACGCTTTCGCTTTGAACTTCACGCCGGCCCGCAGATTGACTCAGGCGCTGTTGCCGGCCATGCAGGCGCAAGGCTGGGGCCGGGTGATCAACATCAGCGGATCGATGGAGCCGCGCAGCCTGAGCGCCGCCAGCGCCGCCAAGGGCGCATTGCATCTGTGGGCCAAAGGATTGGCCAGCGACGTGGCTGCGCAGGGGATTACCGTCAATACGCTGCAACCCGGACGTATCAACAGTGAACAGATCCGTGAGCGCTTATACGCTTGCGATGAAGCGCGCCAGGCGTTCATTGCGCAACATATCCCGATCGGCTACTTCGGCGAACCGGAAGACATGGCCTATCTGGCGGCGTTTCTTTGTTCCCCGCTCGCGCGATATATCACCGGTGCGGTGATCCCGGTAGATGGCGGCATGCATTATTTCGCGCATTGAGGCCATTTTGTATAAGCGATCACAGTTCGGCAATTTGCCGGCGCAAAGCCTTGCCCCGGCAAAATCCGCGGTGTTAACGTCATAACTCAACCGATTTAGGGTTGTTACTGCTACGGCAGGCAAAACCTAAACCTCGCGTTTCTGTTCCCCGATGGGGCAGAGGCCGCGAGGTTTAGGTTTTTTTTTGCGCCGAATTCCGCCTCAGCGCCAGGCCAGCGCGGGGAGGGGAGCGGCAGAATGCGAAGTCTAAGGATAACCGTATGAAATATGACACATTAGCCAGTGAGATTTTGGCCGGCGTCGGTGGCCGCGACAATGTGAAAAGCCTGGTGCACTGCGCCACCCGCCTGCGTTTCAAGCTGCGTGACGACAACCGTGCCAACGCGGCAGCGCTGAAGAAAAACCCCGGCGTCATCATGGTGGTGGAGAGCGGCGGCCAGTTCCAGGTGGTGGTGGGCAACCACGTGGCGGAGGTGTTCGACGCGGTTAACCGCGTTGGCGGATTGGCCGAGGGTGCGCCGGGCGACGACGCGGGCGGCAAAAAAGACAACCTGCTCAGCCGCTTTATCGATCTGGTGTCCGGCATCTTTACCCCGCTGCTCGGGGTGATGGCCGCTTCGGGGATCCTGAAAGGCTTCCTGGCGCTGAGCCTGGCCTGCGGCTGGCTGCTGGAGAGCGGCGGCACCTTCAAAATGCTGTTCGCCGCCAGCGACTCGCTGTTCTACTTCTTCCCGATCATGCTCGGCTACACCGCCGGGAAAAAATTCGGTGGCAACCCCTTCATCACCATGGCGATCGGCGGCGCGTTGACGCATCCGCTGATGATGGCGGCGTTCGAAGCGGCGCAGCAGCCGGGGGCGGTGCGCGAATACTTCTTCGGCATTCCGCTGACCTTCATCAACTACAGTTCGTCGGTGATCCCGATCATCTTCGCGGCCTGGGTGTCCTGCCGCCTGGAGCCGCTGTTTAACCGGGTGATCCACAGCGCGCTGCGCAATTTCATCACGCCGCTGCTGTGCCTGGCGATCACCGTGCCGTTGACCTTCCTGCTGATCGGCCCGGCGGCGACCTGGCTCAGCCACCTGCTGGCCAACGGCTATCAGAGCATTTACGCCTTTAACCCGATCATCGCCGGTGCCTTTATGGGGGCGATGTGGCAGGTGTGCGTGATCTTCGGCCTGCATTGGGGATTGGTGCCGTTGATGATCAATAACCTGAGCGTGCTGGGGCGCGACACCATGGTGCCGCTGCTGTTGCCGGCGGTAATGGGGCAGGTCGGCGCTACGCTGGGCGTGATGCTGCGCACCCGCGACGCCAAGCTGCGGGCGCTGTCCGCTTCGGCCATCGGCGCCGGGATTTTCGGCATCACCGAACCGGCGGTGTACGGCGTCACGCTGCCGAACAAACGCCCGTTCATCTTCGGCTGCATCGGCGGCGCGCTGGGCGGTGCGGTGATCGGCTACTTCCATACCTCGGTCTACTCGTTCGGCCTGGTGAGCGTATTCACCTTCGCGCAGATCATCCCCGGCGGCGGCATCGACGCCACGGTATGGGGCGCGATCGGCGGCACCCTGCTGTCGTTCGTGTTTGCCGCGCTGGCCAGCTACCTGTTCGGCGTTGCGCCGGCGGAAGACGCGGCGCAGCCTGAAGCCGCCGCGCCGCTTAACCGTAAGCAGGCCATCCTCAGCCCGATCGCCGGCGACATCGTGCCGCTGGATCAGGTGAACGACGCGACCTTCGCCAGCGGCCTGCTGGGGAAAGGGGTGGCGATTGCGCCGCAGCAGGGGCGCGTGGTGGCGCCGGTGAGCGGCAGCGTGGCGTCGCTGTTCAAAACCAAACACGCCATCGGTATCGAATCGGACGACGGCGCGGAGATTCTCATCCACGTCGGCATCGATACCGTGAAGCTGGACGGGGCGCATTTTACCGCCCACGTGCGGGAAGGCGAGCGGGTCGCCCCGGGCGATCTGCTGATCGAGTTCGACCAGGCGGCGATCCAGGCCGCCGGCTATGACACCACCACGCCGATCATCATCAGCAACAGCGATGACTACGTGGACGTGTTGACCAGCGGCCTGTCTCCGGTGCAGGAACAGGCGCCGCTGCTGACTTTATTACGCTAATTGAGGAGCAAGCGATGAACGGCAAGTTTCCGCAACATTTTCTGTGGGGCGGCGCGGTAGCGGCGAACCAGGTAGAAGGCGCATATCAGGCCGACGGCAAGGGGCTGTCGACCTCCGATCTGCAGCCGCAGGGCATCTTCGGCGCCATTACGCCGCGCACGGCGGGCGACAGCGGCATCAAGGATGTGGCGATCGATTTCTATCACCGCTATCCGGAGGACATCGCGCTGTTCGCCGAAATGGGCTTCAAGTGTCTGCGCACCTCGATCGCCTGGACGCGCATTTTCCCGCAGGGCGACGAAGAGACGCCGAACGAAGCCGGGCTGGCGTTTTACGATCGGCTGTTCGACGAGATGGCGAAGTACGGTATTCAGCCGCTGATCACGCTGTCGCACTATGAGATGCCTTACGGCCTGGTGAAGCACTACGGCGGCTGGGGCGATCGGCGCACCATCGATTTCTTCGAGCGCTATGCGCGCACCGTGTTCGAACGCTACAAGCACAAGGTCAAACACTGGCTGACCTTCAACGAAATCAACATGTCGCTGCACGCGCCCTTCACCGGCGTCGGCCTGCCGCAGGAGAGCGACAAAAGCGCCATCTATCAGGCGATCCACCATCAGCTGGTAGCCAGCGCCAGAGCGGTGAAGGCCTGTCACGAGATCGTGCCGGAGGGCAAAATCGGCAACATGCTGCTGGGCGGCATTCTGTATCCGCTGAGCTGCAAGCCGGAAGATCTGCTGGAAACCCAGCGGCAAAACCGCGACTGGCTGTTCTTCGGCGACGTGCAGGCGCGCGGCTATTACCCGGCCTACATGCAGCGTTTCTTCCGTGAAAACGGCATCCAGGTGGCGATCACCGAGGAAGATCGGCAAACGCTGCGCGAAACCATCGATTTCATCTCGTTCAGCTACTACATGAGCGGCTGCGTCACCGCCGACCCGGCGCAGTACGAGACGGCGCGCGGCAACATTCTCGATATGGTGCCGAACCCGCACTTGGCCAGCTCGGAGTGGGGATGGCAAATCGACCCAATCGGGCTGCGCTACCTGCTCAACGTGCTGTACGACCGCTATCAGAAACCGCTGTTCATCGTCGAGAACGGGCTGGGCGCCAAAGACCGCGTCGAGGCTGACGGCAGCATCAACGACGACTACCGCATCAACTACCTCAATGACCATCTGGTGCAGGTGGCGGAAGCGATCGACGACGGCGTCGAGGTGATGGGCTACACCAGCTGGGGGCCGATCGATTTGGTCAGCGCCTCGAAGGCGGAAATGTCGAAGCGCTACGGCTTCATTCACGTCGACAGGGACGATGCCGGCAACGGCAGCCTCGAGCGCCGTCGCAAGAAGAGTTTCTACTGGTATCGCGATGTGATCCACAGCAACGGCGCCAGCCTGAAAGAGCGGCGCTAGCCTCTAAGCCCGGCGGCAAGCGCCGGGCGTTAACCTAACGTTATTCGCTGCTGTTCATGATGGGAAATTCTCTCCCAGGGAATGCTGTTGCCCGCAGTCAGCCGTTATGCGGAGAAATATAATAATGATGAAAAGCTTATTACCTCGTTCCATGATCCTGGCGGCGCTGGCGCTGCTCTGTAGCCAGGCGCAGGCGGAAACGCTGCAAACCGGCAAGGACGTCGAAGCCCCCACCGCCAAATGGGAAGGGGTGGCGCTCGGCTTTGAGCCGCCGCAGCCCGGGCTGTTGGGGGATATGCTGGGGATCAGGCCGATCCTGGAGGATCACGGCTTCCACTATAACCTCGGCTACCTCAGCCAGCTGTCGTATAACGCCGGCGGCGGTTACAACCACGATAAACAGGCGTCGTACATCGACCAATTCTCGTTGACCTTCAGCCAGGATTTGCAGGCGCTGACCGGCATTCCGGACGCGGCGATCGAAGGCAATATCGTCAACCGCAACCATGATAATAACCTGACCCGCGATCGCTTGCAGGATCCGCGCGTCGGCCTGACCGATCTGTCACAGGAGAGCTTTGGCGGGCAGTCGATTACCCGCCTGGGTTGGTTGACCTTCAGCCGCTCCTTCCTCGATCGCCGGCTGCAGTGGCGCATCGGCATGATGAACAAGGTGCAGGATTTCGATCAGATCATCCCCTGCGATTTTCAGACGCTGACGCTGTGCGGCGGCAAGTCCGCCAACTCGTTGACCTGGTACAACTGGAACGTGCATTACTGGGGCACCACGCTGCAATACAAGCTGACCGACGGCCTGACGCTCAAGGGCGGCGTGATGGAGCAAAACCCGAGCGCCCCCAGCCGCAGCCATGCCTGGAGCTGGTCCACCAAGGGCAGCAAAGGCTTCCTGTTGCCGATGGAGCTGGAGCTGAAAACCCACGCCGTCAACCAGCTGCCGGGGGTGTATAACCTGGGCGTGCTGTTCACCAACGCGCGCCAGAGCGATCTCTATGAAGGGGTGTCCGGCGGGCCGGGTGCCAGCGATCCGCAGGGCTATCGCAGCCACGATCGCACCTGGTTCCTGTATACCGGTTTCAACCAGCAGGTGACGCGCCATGCGGATGACGTCAACCGCGGCCTGAGCCTGTTCTACAGCCTGGGGCTGGGAGATCAGCGCAGCAACTACCTGCATTGGTCTACCTCGACCGGCATCCGTTACCGCGGGCTGTTCGATGCGCGGCCGGACGACTGGCTGGGGCTCGGCGTCTCGGTGGTGAAACTGAGCGACCGCTATAAAGACAATCAGC
Source organism: Serratia sp. CY44782 (assembly GCF_052168715.1). NCBI lineage: Bacteria > Pseudomonadati > Pseudomonadota > Gammaproteobacteria > Enterobacterales > Yersiniaceae > Serratia > Serratia sp. CY44782. Next base: position 152,425 of record NZ_JBJNME010000009.1, on the reverse strand, counting down.
GTTATCTCAACCAGATGAGCGGCATCAGCGATTATCACGATCCGAACTACCGGCCGGTGCCGGGCCACTCGGTGACGGCGGAGCTGTATTACCGCGTTAACGTCACGCCGTGGCTGCAGCTGCAGCCGGGCCTGCAGTATTGGCATCACCCGGCGGGCGTCAGTGAGACGCAGGACGCCTGGGTGACGGCGTTGAAAACCGTGGTGACCTTCTGATCAAGCCGCGTCGCTCTCGCGGTAGCGCCGGCGGGCATGTTCGAACCAGCTGGCGGGCACGTTGTGCGGCGGCTGCTGCAACCTGAGCAGCCCCTGTTCAACGATATGGCTGGCCTGGCGCCACAGCGTCGGGTCGCCTTCGGTCAGCACCTCCAGCAGGCGCTGTTTCTCGATCAGGTAGGTCTGGGCGAAGTGGCTGTCATAGTCCAGCAGCGAGCGGGTGTTGTCGATAAGATCCGCCAGCTTGATGGTTTTGGCCTGCGGCGATGCGCCGGCGCTGTGGCGCCGATCGCGGTTTTTGCGCTCAAAGCGGTTGCCATCCTCGGCGTGGCTGACGTTGGTTAACATCCGCACCAGCTCTGCCACCTTCGGCCCGAAATGGCTGTCGATGTCGCCGAGGGTGGTGGGCGTGTCTTCCACCGTATCATGCAGCCAGGCGGCCGCCAGCATCTCTTCGGTGTGCGGTACGCTGCGCACCAGCTCCATCACCGCCTGCGGGTGGACGATGTACGGATCGTCGGTGTATTTGCGGCGCTGATCGATGGCCGCATGCGCCTTGGTGGCGTAGCGGCGCGCGCGTTCTGCAAGCGTGTTCGTCATTTCCTTTCCCTCCGAGCATCCTCTGCATGGAAAAAATGTAGCATACCTCACAAGAAATAGCTTGCGATTACATCGTGCGCTATCTATATTCACACACATGAAAAGCACCGAGACCGAACAACCCAAGGCGAAGAACCTGCTGCAGCTCGATCAGCAGCTCTGTTTCGCGCTGTACTCCGCCAACCTGGCGCTGCACAAAGTTTATCGCAAGCTGTTGAGCCAGCTCGAACTCACCTACCCGCAATACCTGGTGATGATGGTGCTGTGGGAGCGCGATCGGGTGACGGTATCGGATATCGGCGAGCGGCTGTTCCTCGATTCCGCCACGCTGACGCCGCTGCTGAAGCGGCTGGAAACCGCCGGTTTGCTGGTGCGCTATCGCGCCACCGCCGACGAGCGGCAGGTGATCATCGCCCTGACCGAAGCCGGCCGCGCGCTGCGCGAGCGGGCGCAATCGGTGCCCGAGGCGGTGATGTGCGCCACCGACTGCAGCCTGGACGAGATCGTCTCGCTCAAACAGCAGCTGGAAAAGCTGCGCGGCAGCCTGATCGATCAGATTTGACCCGCCGTCGCCGGACGCAAGAACGGCGCGGGTGGTCTACACTGGTTAATAAGTGTCAAAAATAAGTAGTGCGCGATTTAATCGCAAAAGATAAATATGTGACCGGCTTTACCTCGTGGAAGCCGTAGTCATCTCGCCAACCAGCAAGAAGGAATGAACGATGTCTATTGAGAAAGTGGTTTACCGCGCTCACGCCACCGCAACCGGCGGCCGCGACGGCCGTGCGACCTCCTCCGACGGCGTGTTGGACGTGAAACTGGGCGTGCCGAAAGAGATGGGCGGCGCCGGCGGCGAAGTCACCAACCCTGAGCAGCTGTTCGCCGCCGGTTACTCGGCCTGCTTCCTCGGCGCGTTGAAGTTTGTCGCGGCGAAAGAAAAGGTCAAAATCCCGGCCGAAGCGAAGATAGACGGCACCGTCGGCATCGGTGAGATCCCGAACGGCTTCGGCATCGAAGTGCAGCTGGATATCTCGCTGCCGGGCATCGAGCGCAGCGTGGCGGAAGATCTGGTGAAAAAGGCGCACGTGGTGTGCCCGTACTCCAACGCGACCCGCGGTAATATCGATGTGACGTTGAACGTGAAATAACGGTTTTCGCCGACGCTCTGGAAAAATGGAGGGGGTTCCCTCCATTTTTTGTTTTGTCCAACCGCCCATAGCTCACACAACAGGGTAAAAAAAACCTGTTTTGTGAGAATTCTCTTGATTGTTACCTGCAAAACCACGCTTATTGCCGGTTGGCTGAACCTGCAGCCGCATTGACTGTCTGAAAAACTCAGAACTGCTATCGCCCTCCGGAGCCACCGCACTACATGAACAAAATAAAATCGCTATCACAGCAGAATTTATCGTTATTGTTAGCGATCTATATCGGCATCTTTTTAAACCTGTCCGTTTTCTATCGCCGTTTTGACTCGCTTGCGCACGGCATTCAGGGGATTAAGCTTATTTCGGCGGTGACGGAAGTGATCGCCATCGTTTTATTCACTTTCTTTATCATGCGATTGGTGTCGCTCGGCGGCCGGTTGTTTTATCGCATCGTCGCTTCGCTGCTGGTGCTGATTTCGGTCGCCGCCAGCTACTACATGACGTTTTTCAACGTGGTGATCGGCTACGGCATCGTGGTGTCGGTGATGACCACCGACATCGATCTGTCGAAAGAGGTGGTTGGCCTGCACTTCGTGCTGTGGATGGTGGCGCTCAGCGCCTTGCCGCTGCTGCTGATCTGGAAAAACGGCCTGCGTTACACCCTGATCGAACAGCTGAAAACCCCTGGTCATCGCATCAAGCCGCTGCTGGTCTTGCTGGCGGTGGTGGCGCTGGTCTGGCTGCCGCTGCGCATGCTGGACGACGAGCAAAGCGTGCAGGAGAAGCTCGCCAACGTCGATCTGCCGAGCTACGGCGGCGTGGTGGCGCACTCGTATCTGCCGTCCAACTGGCTGTCGGCGCTGGGGCTGTTTGCCTATACCCGCTATGACGAAAGCCAGGACCAGAGCACGATGTTCGATCCGGGCAAACACTTCACCTATGTACCGCCGGCGGATATCGACGATACCTACGTGGTGTTCATCATCGGCGAGACCACGCGCTGGGATCACATGGGCATGCTGGGCTATGAGCGCGATACTACGCCGCGGCTGTCGAAAGAGAAGAACCTGGTGGCGTTTCGCGGCGAGTCGTGCGATACCGCCACCAAGCTGTCGCTGCGCTGCATGTTCGTGCGCGAAGGTGGCACCGAGGATAACCCGCAGCGCACGCTGAAAGAGCAGAACGTGTTCGCGGTGCTGAAGGATCTGGGCTTCTCTTCCGAGCTGTTCGCCATGCAGAGCGAGGTGTGGTTCTACAACAACACCGAGGTGAACAACTATTCGTTCCGCGAGATGATCGCGTCCGAGAAGCGCAACGACGGCAAGGCGGTCGATGACATGCTGTTGGTGGACGAAATGAAGGAGTCGCTGGCGCGCTATCCGAAGGGCAAACACCTGGTGATCCTGCATACCAAAGGCTCGCACTACCTGTACTCGCAGCGTTATCCGCGCAGCTATGCGCGCTATCAGCCGGAGTGCATGGGGGTGGATGATTCCTGCACCAAGGCGCAGCTGATCAACGCCTTCGACAATACGGTGCTGTATACCGACAGCTTTATCAGTAATGTGATCGACCAGGTGCGCGACAAGAAGGCCATCGTGTTCTATGCCGCCGACCACGGCGAATCGATCGGCGAGAATACGCACCTGCACGGCACGCCGCGCGAAATGGCGCCGCCGGAGCAGTTCCGCGTGCCGATGATCGTATGGGCGTCGGACAAGTTCCTCGAGAACCCGCAGCACCTCAGCGCCTTTGAGCAGCTGCAGGCGCAGCAGCGCATCGGCAAAACGCATCGCCACGTCGAGCTGTTCGACACCATCCTCGGTTGCCTCGGCTACACCTCGCCGAACGGCGGCATCGTGGATAAAAACAACTGGTGCTCTCTGCCGCAGCATAAAACGGCGCCCGCCCGCCTGTAATCCTTCCCGCCGGGTGCCTTGCGCACCCGGTAATTTCACTCAATACATTCTCTTCATCAATTATTCCGGTGTGTGCATACGGTATACTTGCGCACTTCCCTTCTAACCGGAGATTTCCATGACCCTGCGCGTGGCGTTTATCGACGATCATGACATTGTGCGCTCGGGCTTTGTGCAGCTGCTGTCGCTGGAGGCCGATATTCAGGTGGTGGGCGAGTTCAGCAGCGCGGCGCAGGCGCGCGCCGGCCTGCCGGGGCTGGAGGCGGAAATCTGCATCTGCGACATTTCGATGCCGGACGGCAGCGGGCTGGATCTGCTGGCGGACATTCCCTCCGGCATCCGCGTGGTGATGCTGTCGATGCACGACAACCCGGCGCTGGTGGAAATGGCGCTGGAACGCGGCGCCAGCGGTTTCCTCTCCAAGCGCTGCAAGCCGGAAGATCTGATCACCGCGGTGCGCACCGTCGCCGGCGGCGGCGTCTACCTGATGCCGGAAATCGCCCAGCAGCTGGCGCGGGTGAGGGTCGATCCGTTGACCCGCCGCGAGCGCGAAATCGCGCTATTGCTGGCGCAGGGCCAGGAGGTGCGCGAGATCGCCGCCGCCTTGGGGCTGTCGCCGAAGACGGTGCATGTGCATCGCGCCAACCTGTTCGCCAAGCTGGGCATCAACAATAACGTCGAGCTGGCCAGACGGATGCTGAACCTGTGACGCAGCGCCTGATCACCCAGCTGGCGCTGTTTTTCATCTACGCCGCCAGCGCCTTTTGCCTGTGGGGCATCGGCACCGCGCTGATCGACCCGCCCTGGCAGGCGCTGCTGCTGTTCCCGTTCGGCCTGCGCATGGGCATTTTGCTGCAGAGCCCGTACCGTTTCTGGCCGGGGATCCTGCTGGCCGACCTGCTGCTGATGGCGCTGCTGGCGGACCAGTTCGGTTACGGCCCGGCGCTGTGGGCGTCGGTGGCGGTGCTGGTGTTGACGGTGCTGCTCAGCCTGCTGGCCTCGCCGTGGCTGTTGCGCCATCAGCAGAGCGACAGCGAATGGCGGTGGCCGCTGTTGCAGGGCGCGGTGGTGGCCGCCGCCGCCTTGCTGCAGGCCCTGGTATGGCAGCTGGTGAGCGGCGAAGGCGCCCGCGCGCTGCTGCTCGGCCTGACCGGCGGTTTCACCATCGCGCCGACCTGCCTGCTGTTGTGGCACTATCTGGCGCGCCAAATCTGGGTGCCGCTGGAGCCGGGGCTGATCCACAAGCCGGTGGAGCTGCGCCTCGGCCACTTGGCCAGCTATCTGCTGTTGTTTGCGTTCAGCATCTGGCTGCAGCAGCAGGTGAACGCCGCCGAGCTGCGCCGTTTCGCGCCGTTCTGCCTGGCCATTCCTATCGTGTTCATGTCTTACCGCTACGGCTGGCAGGGCGCGCTGTTGGCGACGCTGCTCAACGGCGTGGCGCTGATGGTCAACGAGCCGCCGCAGCCGGAGTCGCACCGCGATCTGCTGCTGTCGCTGCTGGCCCAAAGCCTGACCGGGCTGCTGCTGGGCGCCGGCATTCAGCGCCAGCGCGAGCTGAATCAGCAACTGCGGCTGCGGCTGGCGGAGAACCGCCAGCTGGCGCGGGCGCTGGTGACGGCGGAGGAGCAAACCCGGCGCGAGGTGGCGCGCGACCTGCACGATGAAGTGGGGCAGACCATCACCGTGATCCGCACCCAGGCCAGCATCGTCAAGCGCCTGGCGCCGGAACCGGCGGTCATCGGCTGCGCCGACGCCATCGATGCGTTGGCACTGCGGGTCTACGACGGGGTGCACGACGTGCTGACCCAGCTGTGGCCGGCGGCGCTGAACAACCTGCCGCTGTCGGCGGCGGTGGCGGCGATGCTGCGGGAGTCGCTGCCGCAGGACGCGTCGCTGGTGAGCAGCCTGCAGTGGCAGGTGCCGGACGAGCTGCTGGATGAAACGCTGAGAATCACGCTGTACCGGGTGTGTCAGGAAGGGGTGACCAATGTGTGCCGCCACGCCGGTGCCAGCCGCCTGGAGCTGGACGCGCGCCTGCAGCCGCGCAAAGGCGCCGCGCCGCTGATCGCCCTGACCATCCGCGACAACGGCGTGGGTTTCGATGCGGAAAACCATCAGCCGGGGTATGGCCTGCGCGGCATGCAGGAGCGCATCAGCGCCCTCGGCGGCAGCCTGCGGTTCACCGCTGAACGGGGCGCCTGTTTGAGTGTGATCTTGCCCACAGTTTCACCGGCGCAAGCGCCAAACTAGGAAAAACTCCTAGCCGCGTCGGGAATCCGGCGTAAGCCTCCCGCGCGCGCGAGGAGCATCATAGCGGCACTTTATTCAATCCTCTGAGGTTCCACATGTGGTCTTTCCTTAAAAGCCGCTCGGACGCGCCGCAGGTCACCGATCAACGGCAGATCGACGCCAGCTACAAATACTGGCGCATCCAGCTGATGTGCACCATGTACATCGGCTACGCCGCGTTTTACTTCACGCGCAAAAGCTTCAACTTCATCATGCCGGCGATGCTGAGCGATCTGGGCCTGACGATGTCCGACGTCGGCATCCTCGGCACGCTGTTCTACATCACCTACGGCTGCTCGAAATTCATTTCCGGCATGATCAGCGATCGCTCCAACCCGCGTTACTTTATGGGGCTGGGCCTGATCATGACCGGGGTGCTGAATATCTTCTTCGGCCTCAGTTCGTCGCTGCTGATGCTGGGCACGCTGTGGATCCTCAACGCCTTCTTCCAGGGCTGGGGCTGGCCACCGTGCTCCAAAATCCTCACCAGCTGGTATTCGCGCTCCGAGCGCGGCAGCTGGTGGGCGATCTGGAACACCTCGCACAACGTCGGCGGCGCGCTGATCCCGCTGCTGGTGGGCTTTATCTCGCTGCACTTCAGCTGGCGTTACGGCATGATCATTCCCGGCATCATCGGCGTGGTGCTCGGCCTGCTGATGTGCTGGCGCCTGCGCGACAAGCCATCCACCCTGGGGCTGCCAAGCGTCGGCAAATGGCGTAACGACGCCATGGAGCTGGTGCAGGAATCGGAAGGCCAGGGGCTGAGCAACCGCGAGATCATCAAACGCTATGTGCTGACCAACAAGTACATCTGGCTGCTGGCGGTCTCTTACGTGCTGGTGTACATCGTGCGCACCGCGATCAACGACTGGGGCAACCTCTACCTGACGCAGGAAAAGGGCTACTCGCTGATGACCGCCAACTCGGCCATTTCGCTGTTTGAAGTGGGCGGCTTTATCGGTTCGCTGGTGGCCGGTTGGGGCTCCGACAAGCTGTTCCGCGGCAACCGCGGCCCGATGAACCTGATCTTCGCCATCGGTATCTTCCTGTCGGTGGCGGCGCTGTGGCTGATGCCGGGCGTGACCTACCTGCTGCAGGCCTGCTGCTTCTTCGCCATCGGCTTCTTCATCTTCGGCCCGCAGATGCTGATCGGTATGGCGGCGGCGGAGTGCTCGCACAAGGATGCGGCGGGCGCGGCGACCGGTTTCGTCGGCCTGTTCGCCTACCTGGGCGCGGCGCTGTCCGGCTACCCGATTGCGCGGGTGATGGAGATCTGGCATTGGAACGGCTTCTTCGTGGTGATTTCCATCGCCGCCTGCCTGTCGGCGCTGTTCCTGCTGCCGTTCCTGCGTGCGCAGACGCCGGCACTGAAACCGGCCAACGCCTGAGTAAAATGCGCTGCGCAACCCCCGGCGCAGCGCATTATGGCGCTTTTATCACCACTTGAAATGCAGGGGCAAAAAAGTGATTGACGCCTATAACCGCCAGCAGTAAGATGCGCCCCGCATCGGCGAGTAGCGCAGCTTGGTAGCGCAACTGGTTTGGGACCAGTGGGTCGGAGGTTCGAATCCTCTCTCGCCGACCACCATTCGAAAAACCTGCTTTTTAAAGCAGGTTTTTTTTCGTCCGTCGTTTATGAGGATGAGTACCTCCTCCGACAATTGTCAGCTGCGCTTTATGGCACGCGTCAATCTGCCGTCCTCGTGAAATATATTTATCCTTTACGCTTAATTAATTCACACTCCTTATTCCCATTAGGCTGTTTTTCTCATATTTAAATAAATTCATGCTTGCCAAATAAAACCCGGTTGATAGCGCTCTTGTTTTCACGTTTTTTTTACCTATAGTCTGAATGGACAACGCGGGAGCTCTTATTCCCGCCGCGTGGGAAATACCGTGATTATTTATTAACGTTAATCTTCGTGGATTATTGCGGGATCATTTTGCTCCGGCAATGCGTGGCGACGATTAACTCTTTTATGTTTATCCTCTCGGAATAAAGGAATCAGTTATGCGCAAATTTAATAAACCGCTGTTGGCGCTGTTGATCGGCAGCACGCTGTGTTCCGCGGCGCAGGCCGCCGCACCGGGCAAACCGACCATCGCCTGGGGCAACACCAAGTTCGCCATCGTCGAAGTCGATCAGGCGGCCACCGCTTATAATAATCTGGTGAAGGTAAAAAATGCCGCCGACGTTTCGGTTTCCTGGAATTTATGGAATGGCGACACCGGCACGACGGCAAAAATTTTATTAAATGGCAAAGAGGCGTGGAGCGGCCCTTCAACCGGATCTTCCGGTACGGCGAATTTTAAAGTGAATAAAGGCGGCCGTTATCAAATGCAGGTGGCGTTGTGCAATGCCGACGGCTGCACCGCCAGCGACGCCACCGAAATTGTGGTGGCTGACACCGACGGCAGCCATTTGGCGCCGTTGAAAGAGCCGCTGCTGGAAAAGAATAAACCGTATAAACAGAACTCCGGCAAAGTGGTCGGTTCTTATTTCGTCGAGTGGGGCGTTTACGGGCGCAATTTCACCGTCGACAAGATCCCGGCGCAAAACCTGACCCACCTGCTGTACGGCTTTATCCCGATCTGCGGCGGTAACGGCATCAACGACAGCCTGAAAGAGATCGAAGGCAGTTTCCAGGCATTGCAGCGCTCCTGTCAGGGCCGCGAGGACTTCAAAGTCTCGATCCACGATCCGTTTGCCGCGCTGCAAAAAGCGCAGAAGGGCGTCACCGCCTGGGATGACCCCTACAAGGGCAACTTCGGCCAGCTGATGGCGCTGAAGCAGGCGCGCCCTGACCTGAAAATCCTGCCGTCGATCGGCGGCTGGACGCTGTCTGACCCGTTCTTCTTCATGGGTGACAAGGTGAAGCGCGATCGCTTCGTCGGCTCGGTGAAAGAGTTCCTGCAGACCTGGAAGTTCTTCGACGGCGTGGATATCGACTGGGAGTTCCCGGGCGGCAAAGGTGCCAACCCGAACCTGGGCAGCCCGCAGGATGGGGAAACCTATGTGCTGTTGATGAAGGAGCTGCGGGCGATGCTGGATCAGCTGTCGGCGGAAACCGGCCGCAAGTATGAGCTGACCTCCGCCATCAGCGCCGGCAAGGACAAGATCGACAAGGTGGCTTACAACGTCGCGCAGAACTCGATGGATCACATCTTCCTGATGAGCTACGACTTCTACGGCGCCTTCGATCTGAAGAATCTGGGGCATCAGACCGCGCTGAATGCGCCGGCCTGGAAACCGGACACCGCCTACACCACGGTGAACGGCGTCAATGCGCTGCTGGCGCAGGGCGTCAAGCCGGGCAAGATCGTGGTCGGCACCGCCATGTATGGCCGCGGCTGGACCGGGGTGAACGGCTACCAGAACAATATTCCGTTTACTGGCACCGCCACCGGGCCGGTTAAAGGCACCTGGGAGAATGGCATCGTGGACTACCGCCAAATCGCCAGCCAGTTCATGAGCGGCGAATGGCAGTACACCTACGACGCCACGGCGGAAGCGCCTTACGTGTTCAAGCCTTCCACCGGCGATCTGATCACCTTCGACGATGCCCGCTCGGTGCAGGCCAAAGGCAAGTACGTGCTGGATAAGCAGTTGGGTGGCCTGTTCTCCTGGGAGATCGATGCGGACAACGGCGATATTCTCAACAGCATGAACGCCAGCCTGGGCAACAGCGCCGGCATTCAATAATCGGTTGCAGTGCGTTGCCGGGGGATATCCTTTCGCCCCCGGCTTTTTCACCGCCGAAAGTTTTTTTACGCCGCACAGATTGTGGCCCTCGCCGGCGCAAAGCGCGGCCATCGGACTCACCCTTTTGGGTAATCCTTCAGCATTTCCTCCTGTCTTTAACGGCGATCACAAAAATAACCGTTCAGATATTCATCATTCAGCAACAAAGTTTTGGGGTTTTTTAACGGAGTTAAAAACCAGTAAGTTTGTGAGGGTCAGACCAATGCGCTAAAAATGACCGCTTAGCATAAATTTTCATGCTGGAACTGTTAACAAAAGGTTTTTTTTATGTTTGTTTGCTGTTTCTCACAGTCTGCGTAAATCCCCACTGGTTATATTGACGACACCCCAAACAGTTGGCAACTTGATAGCCTCAGGGGTAAGAGCGAGAGTTGTTTGAGTGAATTCCACGCGCTCAGACGTCCCCGCCGCGATGCGTTCCATCCGGCATTCTCTCCTCGTACGCCTTCTGCCTTCGGGCGCCGATCGCACAGGCCACGCAATAAAAAATACAGGTCTGGCGGCAATTACACACATCACATCACACAATGGAGCACTAACGATGACACGTTCCTTGGGTAAATCGGGGGTTCTGAAATTCGGCATTGGGCTGATCGCGCTGACCGTGGCGGCCAGCGTTCAGGCCAAGACGTTGGTTTACTGTTCTGAAGGTTCCCCGGAAGGGTTCAACCCGCAGCTGTTTACCTCCGGCACCACCTACGACGCCAGCTCGGTACCGATCTACAACCGCCTGGTCGAATTCAAAATCGGCACCACCGAACTGCAGCCGGGCCTGGCTGAGAAGTGGGACGTCAGCGAAGACGGCAAAACCTACACCTTCCACCTGCGCAAAGGCGTGAAGTGGCAGAGCAGCAAAGACTTCAAACCGACGCGCGACTTCAACGCCGACGACGTGGTGTTCTCCTTTGAGCGCCAGTTGGATGCGAACAACGCCTACCACAAAGTGTCCGGCGGCAGTTACGAATACTTTGAAGGCATGGACATGCCTAAGCTGATCGCCAAGATTGAAAAAGTGGACGACAACACCGTGCGCTTCGTGCTGAACCGCCCGGAGGCGCCGTTCCTGGCTGACCTGGGCATGGACTTCGCGTCCATCCTGTCCGCCGAATATGCCGACGTGATGATGAAAGCCGGCACGCCGGAGAAAGTCGACCTGAATCCGATCGGCACCGGTCCGTTCCAGCTGCTGCAATACCAGAAAGACTCCAAGATCCTGTACAAGGCATTCGACGGTTTCTGGGGCACCAAGCCGAAGATCGATCGCCTGGTGTTCTCCATCACGCCTGACGCCTCCGTGCGCTACGCCAAACTGCAGAAAAACGAATGCCAGGTGATGCCGTACCCGAACCCGGCCGATATCGCCCGCATGAAGCAAGACAAGTCCATCAACCTGATGGAACAGCCGGGCCTGAACGTGGGTTACCTGTCGTTCAACGTCGAGAAAAAGCCGCTGGATAACCTGAAGGTGCGCCAGGCGTTGACCATGGCGGTCAACAAGCAGGCGATCATCGACGCGGTTTATCAGGGCGCGGGCCAGGCGGCCAAGAATCTGATCCCGCCGACCATGTGGGGCTATAACGACGCGGTACAGGATTATGCTTACGATCCGGCCAAGGCGAAAGCACTGCTGAAAGAAGCGGGCATGGCCGACGGTTTCAGCATCGACCTGTGGGCGATGCCGGTACAGCGTCCTTACAACCCGAACGCGCGCCGCATGGCGGAAATGATCCAGGCCGACTGGGCCAAGATCGGCGTGAAAGCCAAAATCGTGACCTATGAGTGGGGTGAATATCTCAAGCGCGCCAAAGCGGGCGAGCACCAGACGGTGATGATGGGCTGGACCGGCGACAACGGGGATCCGGATAACTTCTTCGCCACGCTGTTCAGCTGCGCGGCGGCGAAAGACGGCTCCAACTACTCCCGCTGGTGCTACAAGCCGTTTGAAGATCTGATTCAACCGGCGCGCGCCGAATCCAACCACGACAAGCGCATCGAACTGTACAAGCAGGCGCAGGTGGTGATGCACGATCAGGCTCCGGCGCTGATTGTCGCACACTCCACCGTGTACGAGCCTGTGCGTAAGGAAGTGAAAGGCTACGTCGTGGATCCACTCGGTAAGCATCACTTCGAGAATGTCTCTGTAGACTGATTTCGACCGCTTTACCGGAGACGCACGAATGGACTTGCAGGGGCGCAACAGGTTTGCGCCCCTGCTGACCAGTCTCCGGCGTATGGCCGTCGAATCGTTCAAAGGCATGTGAGCGTTAATAAGCCTGGCGGACGATGAGCTGCCGGGCATTGATACAGAGAGTTCGGGATATGTTGCAGTTCATACTCCGACGTTTGGGGTTAGTTATCCCAACGTTTATCGGCATTACATTGCTGACTTTTGCATTCGTCCATATGATCCCCGGCGACCCGGTGACCATCATGGCCGGGGAACGCGGTATCTCCGCCGAGCGCCACGCGCAGCTGATGGCGGAAATGGGGCTGGACAAGCCGCTCTATCAACAATATTTCTCCTACGTGTCCAACGTGCTGCACGGCGATCTGGGCACCTCACTCAAAAGCCGCATCTCCGTCTGGAGCGAGTTCGTTCCGCGCTTTCAGGCCACGCTGGAGCTGGGCTTCTGCGCGATGCTGTTCGCGGTGCTGGTAGGCATCCCGGTCGGGGTACTGGCGGCGGTCAAGCGCGGCTCGGTCTTCGATCACACCGCGGTGGGCATCTCGCTGACCGGCTATTCGATGCCGATTTTCTGGTGGGGCATGATGCTGATCATGCTGGTGTCGGTGCAGCTTAACCTGACGCCGGTGTCGGGACGCATCAGCGACACGGTCTTTCTCGACGACAGCCATCCGCTGACCGGCTTCATGCTGATAGACACTCTGATCTGGGGCGAGCCGGGCGACTTTATCGACGCGGTGATGCACATGATCCTGCCGGCCATCGTGCTGGGCACTATCCCGCTGGCGGTGATCGTGCGCATGACCCGCTCCTCGATGCTGGAAGTGTTGGGTGAAGACTACATCCGCACCGCGCGCGCCAAGGGCGTGAGCCGCATGCGGGTGATCGTCGTTCACGCGCTGCGCAACGCGCTGCTGCCGGTAGTGACGGTGATCGGGCTGCAGGTCGGCACCATGCTGGCCGGCGCCATCCTGACGGAAACCATCTTCTCCTGGCCGGGACTGGGCCGCTGGCTGATCGACGCGCTGCAGCGCCGCGATTACCCGGTGGTGCAGGGCGGGGTGTTGCTGGTCGCCTGTATGATCATTCTGGTTAACCTGCTGGTAGACGTGCTCTACGGCGTGGTCAACCCGCGTATTCGCCACAAGAAATAAGGGGCGCTCTCATGTCTCAAATTACTGAGTCTGCAGTTAAAGGTGCGCCGAAGCCGATGACCCCGTTTCAGGAGTTCTGGCACTATTTCAAGCGCAATAAAGGGGCCGTGGTCGGCCTGGTGTATATCGTTCTGATGCTGGTGATCGCGCTCGGCGCCGGGGTGCTGGCGCCGCATGCGCCGGCGGATCAGTTCCGCGACGCGCTGCTCAAGCCGCCGGTGTGGCAAGAGGGCGGCAGCTGGCAATATCTTCTCGGCACCGACGACGTGGGCCGCGACGTGCTGTCGCGCCTGATGTACGGTGCGCGCCTGTCGCTGCTGGTCGGCTGTCTGGTGGTGGTGCTGTCGCTGATCATGGGCGTGGTGCTCGGCCTGCTGGCCGGCTACTTCGGTGGCGCGGTGGACGCGGTGATTATGCGCGTCGTCGACATCATGCTGGCCCTGCCGAGCCTGCTGCTGGCGCTGGTGCTGGTGGCGGTGTTCGGGCCGTCGATCGTCAACGCCTCGCTGGCGCTCACCTTCGTCGCGCTGCCGCACTATGTGCGTCTGACGCGTGCGGCGGTGCTGGCGGAAGTGAACCGCGATTATGTCACCGCTTCGCGGGTGGCGGGCGCCGGCGCGCTGCGCCAGATGTTCGTCAACATTCTGCCTAACTGCCTGGCGCCTTTGATCGTGCAGGCTTCTCTCGGTTTCTCGAACGCCATTCTGGACATGGCCGCTCTCGGCTTTCTGGGCATGGGCGCGCAACCGCCGACGCCGGAGTGGGGCACCATGCTCTCCGACGTGCTGCAGTTCGCGCAAAGCGCCTGGTGGGTAGTGACCTTCCCCGGCCTGGCGATCCTGCTGACGGTGCTGGCATTTAACCTGATGGGGGACGGTTTGCGTGACGCTCTCGACCCCAAACTCAAGCAGTAACAGAGGACGAGAGAGATGGCGTTATTGAATGTAGACAAGCTTTCGGTGCACTTCGGTGACGAAGGCACCCCGTTCCGCGCGGTAGACCGCATCAGTTACAGCGTGGAGCAAGGCCAGGTGGTCGGCATCGTCGGTGAATCCGGCTCCGGCAAATCCGTCAGCTCGCTGGCGATCATGGGCCTGATCGATTTCCCCGGCAAGGTGATGGCCGACAAGCTGGAGTTCAACGGCCAGGATCTGCGCAAGATCTCCGAAAAGGAGCGCCGCCAGCTGGTGGGTTCCGAAGTGGCGATGATCTTCCAGGATCCGATGACCAGCCTGAACCCGTGCTATACCGTCGGTTACCAGATCATGGAGGCGCTGAAGGTGCATCAGGGCGGCAACCGCCGCACTCGCCGCCAGCGCGCTATCGACCTGCTGACCCAGGTGGGCATTCCCGATCCGGCCTCGCGGCTGGACGTGTACCCGCACCAGCTTTCCGGCGGCATGAGCCAGCGCGTGATGATCGCCATGGCCATCGCCTGTCGGCCGAAGCTGCTGATCGCCGATGAGCCGACGACCGCGCTCGACGTGACCATCCAGGCGCAGATCATCGAACTGCTGCTGGACCTGCAGCAGCGCGAAAACATGGCGCTGGTGCTGATCACCCACGATCTGGCGCTGGTGGCGGAAGCCGCGCACCACATCATCGTGATGTATGCCGGCCAGGTGGTGGAATCCGGCAAGGCGGCGGAGATTTTCCGCGCGCCGCGCCATCCTTATACCCAGGCGCTGCTGCGCGCGCTGCCGGAGTTCGCCGCCGACAAGGCGCGGCTGGCTTCGCTGCCGGGCGTGGTGCCGGGCAAATACGATCGCCCGACCGGTTGCCTGCTCAACCCGCGTTGTCCCTACGCCAACGAGCGCTGCCGTAACGAGGAGCCGGAACTGCGCAGCATTCCCGGCCGTCAGGTTAAATGTCACACACCGCTGGATGATGCGGGGAGGCCGACCGTATGAGCCAGAATCAACCTTTACTGCAGGCGATCGACCTGAAGAAGCATTACCCGGTGAAAAAGGGCCTGTTCGCGCCGGAGCGGCTGGTCAAGGCGCTGGACGGCGTCTCCTTCACCCTGGAGCGCGGCAAGACCCTGGCGGTGGTCGGCGAGTCGGGCTGCGGCAAATCGACGCTCGGCCGCCTGCTGACGATGATCGAAGTGCCGACCGGCGGCGAGCTATACTATCAGGGGCAGGATCTGCTGAAGCCGGACGTCTCGGCCGAGAAACTGCGCCGCCAGAAGATCCAAATCGTGTTCCAGAATCCTTACGGATCGCTCAACCCGCGCAAGAGGGTCGGGCAGATCCTCGAGGAGCCGCTGTTGATCAATACCCCGCTCAGCGCCGCCGAACGGCGGGAAAAAGCGCTGGAGATGATGGCGAAGGTCGGCCTGAAGACCGAGCATTACGACCGCTACCCGCATATGTTTTCCGGCGGCCAGCGTCAGCGTATCGCCATCGCCCGCGGGCTGATGCTGAACCCGGACGTGGTGATCGCCGATGAGCCGGTGTCGGCGCTGGACGTGTCGGTACGCGCTCAGGTGCTGAACCTGATGATGGATCTGCAGCAGGAGCTGGGGTTGTCCTACGTGTTCATCTCGCACGATCTGTCGGTGGTGGAACACATCGCCGACGAGGTGATGGTGATGTACCTCGGCCGCTGCGTGGAAAAGGGCAGCAAAGAGGCGATCTTCAACAATCCGCGCCATCCGTACACTCAGGCGCTGCTGTCGGCGACGCCGCGGTTGAACCCGGATATGCGCCGCGAGCGCATCAAGCTGACCGGCGAACTGCCCAGCCCGATGAACCCGCCGCCGGGCTGCGCGTTCAACGCCCGCTGCCGCCGCGCCTTCGGCACCTGCGTGCAGCTGCAGCCGCAGCTGAAACAGTACGGTGAGCAGATGGTGGCCTGCTTTGCGGTCGATCAGGACGAACATCCGGGGGCGTAAAGCGTCGGATTTTCCTGCTTAAACCAAACGCCGGCATAGCGCCGGCGTTTTTTATTATTCAATCAATGGGTTAATAAGTAGGGGGCGCCATAGTCCGTTGTTTTAATTAATTCCCTAATTAAATCCTGATAAACGTTATTTTTTTAAGAATCTTCGCATGAAAATAATAATCGAATAATAGGGTTCAACGGTTTGTTGTTAATAACCTTCTATTGGTTAAGCGGTTTCACTATTTTTATTATAAAAACCCAATAAAAAAGCACGCCGGTGGCGTGCTTTGGGGGGATGAGGCCGCGCTTATTGTGGGTAAGGCACCCAGTCACCGCCGTTCAGGCGAATGTAGGGCTTGCCCTGATACTGCATCACGATGGCGTTGTCGTTTTCGGAGATGACCGGGGTCTGCGGCAGCCCCTGGGTCAATGCCTGCCAGTCGACGCTGGACTCGCTGAAGACCTTGCCGTCCACCAGGCGCGACACCAGTTCAGACAGCGCCAGATAGCTGCTCGGCGTTTTGATCTGCAGCGGGCTGCCCTGATGCGGCGCCTTCATCCCAATCAGTTTGATGCCGACCGGCGTATGGGTGATGTTCGGGCTGGGAATATCGCGCAGGCCGGACATCTGCATCTTGTCGCCCACCAACGCCGCGCCGTGCTCCGGCACGATCACCACCACCACTTTGCGGCCGGATTTCTCCAGCTGGTCAAGGAAGGTGTTCAGCTGATCGAACAGTTTCTGCGCGCGCGGTTGATAGTCGGCGCTCTTGCTGGAGCCGACGAAGCGGTTGCCGTCGTGCAGCGGAATGATGTTGAAGAAGGTGGCGGTGCGGCCGTCACCGCCTTTTTGCTGTTGATCCAGCCAGCGGGTCAGCAATTCGAGATCGTTATAAATCGGCTCGCCGTCGAACGAGGTCAGCTCGTTGCCGATGCCGGCCTGTGACATCAGCGGTGCCTGCATGTCGCCCTGTTCACGCAGTTCTTTCAGGAAGTTGCCGAATACCCCGGAGTGATCGAGCATCAGCTGTTCCTTGAAGCCGAGCTTTGCCAGGTTATCGAACAGGTAACACTGCTGGTTCACCGGTTGATACAGGTCGTGATGCGAAAGCTGGCCGCAGCTGGCGCGCAGCAGGCGGATGGCCGCCGGGCCGCTGTAGGCGGTGGCCGAGTTGAAGCTGTCGAACATGATGTCCATCTTCGACCACAGCGGGTGATTCTGCAGGTTGACCGCCTCCATATCGGCCCAGGCCAGCGAACAGATGTTGATCACCAGCAGATCGAACGGCTGGGCGTCGGCGGGCAAGGTGGCCGGGAACGCGGTGACGCGGCCTTTTTCCCGCTCGTAGAACTGATTCAGGTAGGCCGTCAGATTGGCGCTGGTCGGCGGCAGGCTGTCTGCCGGGGCAGCATCCCCCGCCGCTGGCACCGACGTGGCCGGCGTATTGGCGCCCCCGGCCGAGGCCGTGGAGGTGGCGGGCAGCAGTGAGACCGCCGGCCCGGCGATGTTGACGATATTGAGCCACACCAGCGCCGCCACGGTGAACACCGTGACGCGCACCCACTGCGCGACGAACAGGTAGGCAATAAGCAGCACGAAGGCCGCGCCGACCATCTGCCAGTTGATAAAGCGGTTGATCAGCTCCAGCAGATACTGGGCGCTGAAGCCGGCCAGCTGCGAGCCCTGGCTGAGAATGCTGTTGATGCCCGGCAGCCAGGTGTCGTGGTAGAACAGCGCGATGCCGATCGGGATAGCGAGGTAATGGCGCCAGCGGTGCAGGCGCTGTGAGGGGATCGGCATCAGCAGAAATGCCATGAACACCAGGTTCGGCAGCGCGTGGAAATTCAGGTAGCCGAACCACAGCAGGGCGAATTTGGCCAGAAAGTAGAGGTTCCAGCCGCCCAGCCCGCGCCAGTAGCGCCACAGAGCGTTATCGGATTGCGTCTTCGAGTTTGGATTCATGGCTGCTTCTTACGTTTAATCTGAGATGAGGAACCTGTTCGCACCCACAAACCGGCGGATTTCAAATAGCGCGGCGATAACAACAGGTTTTGCCAGTATTGACGCAAATGCGGAAAACGCCGGTGAAAGGCGTAGCCCAGCGGAATGAAGATCAGCGCGCACAGCAGGATCAGTTGCACGATGTCGTTAAGGTTCAGCATGCGGTTCCTCCTGCGGGCCGAGCGGCAGCGTGAAGGCGACCGGCTGCCGCCGTTCTGTGGGCACCTCGGCCGCTTTCACGCTGGGGCGCGGCGCGGCGCCGGCGGTGCCGGTGGCCGAAATCTGCCAGCGCCCCTGGGCCATGCGTTTGATTTCCGAAATGATATCGACGTCCTGGTGCCACACCACCCGGTTACTGAAGGCTTCATCCACCGGCAGGCGGAAGATGAACTTCAGCGCGGTATCCAAATCGTTGATGCGGCAGGTGGAGAGGAACAGCACCAGCCGCCCCTGTACGACGGTCATCACGTCGCCGAAGCGCCGCAGGTGGCAAAGGGTCATCGCCTGTTCGGCGCGCAGGCCGGTGGCCGGCCGCAGCGCCACCATCACCCCTTTGCCGTCCTCGGGCAGCAGCGTGTTGCCCATCAGCGACAGCACCGCCTGGCTGAACGGTTCCGGCCGCATATAGCCTTTGAGCTGCAGCGGGCGCAAGCCGGCCAGCAGCGCATCGATGTCGGCGGGGACATGGCGCGAGAAGCGCTGCCCCTGAATGCCTTCGAGCATGGTCAGAAAACGCGACAGCGGCGCGACGTGCGGTACGATCAGGTTGGCGCCGCAGGCCAGCAGCAGCCGTTCGTCGCTGTAGCGCAGGCTGGCGCTCATCTCGCGCACCGCGATTTTCAGGCCGTTGCCGCGGCTGCGGCGCAGGGTGTGGATTTGGTGAGCCAGGTGATCGATTTGGTCGCTTTGGTACAGCGCGAAAATCAACGTCGCCGAGAGTCTCAGCATGCCGTGCTGCGCCAGTTCGTCGTTGCTCTCCAGCAGCTGCCAGTTGGCGGACAGCGGCGGCGCGCCTTCCAGGATGCTGCGCTCGGCCAGATACAAGCCTTCGTCGCTGCGCAAGGCGGTGGGGGAGGGTTGGCTATTTTCATCCTCACCCTGCCAGCCGCCTTCCGCGGCGTACAGCGTCAGCAGCTGATTGGCGTTGATGCCGTTTTCGGTGCTCCACCAGTTCACCAGGTATTGCGCGCTGTCCTGCTGCCATTGCAGGCTGGACAGGCCGTTCAGGATGCGATGCTGCGCGCTGAGCTGCCCCTTGAGCTTATTGATGCCGCCGCCGTGGCTGAGGATCAACAGCGTACACCCCTGCCGCCGCAGCCAGGCGGCGAGGGTACGGGTCCACTCGCGCAGCTCTTCGGTGGTGAAGGTTTGCCACAGGCTGGCGTGGGCCAGCAGGATAAGTAAGCGATTTTGCGGCCGCAGGGCGCGCATCAGATCGTCGCTCAGCTGCGTCAGCGCGGCTTTTTTCTCCGGTAATTGATACAGCGGCAGCTTCTGCAAAGCAGGCGAAGCCAGCTCGGCCAGCAGGCGATCGGGTTTATCGCCGCTGCAGATCAGGGCGACTTTATGGGTGGCCGGCTGGGCGGCGATGACCTGGCGACACAGCAGCGCGGCGTCGCTTTGCCTGTCGATATTGATCCAATAAAGCCCGGGGGCCTGCATCACCGACAGCTCTTCCCAAATCTGCCGAATACCTAGAGAAAAAGAGTGCGCCATAGGATGTGTTCTACTTTCGTTGAAAGCCGACTAAAGGCGTTTATATTTAAAGATAGCCATTTTTACTCTGGCAATAACAAATCTCCGACGCTCTGCAACAATATTTGTTGAGAATCATCTTATTGCCTCTCTCTTTTTGTATCGTTGCTATAGTTAATTAACATAGCCTATTTTCGCCAAGGCGGAAGAATGAATAACGCACCCACCCATTTTCGTGCAGCGGCACCTGGGGAGAGCCAGGATGACCTGCAGGCGCTCAGCCAGGCTTTTTCATTGCCGAAATTAAGCTATGTCGATATTTCGCGGCAGGAGCGGTTAACGCAGATGATGACGCGCTGGCCGCTGTTGGCCGAATTGGCGCAGACCACGGGGAGCCATTGATCTATGCCGGTGATCGCGCTGCAAGGGTTACGGGGTGGAATGGGGACGACGTCGGTCACGGCGGCGCTCGCCTGGGCGTTGCAGCAGCTGGGCGAGTCGGTGCTGGCGATCGATTTTACGCCGGACAATCTGCTGCGCCTGCATTTCAACACGCCGTTCGAACTGGCGCGCGGCTGGGCCCGCGCGGAGCGGGACGGTGGGCGCTGGCAGGAAGGGGCACTGCGTTACTGTGAAAACCTCGACTTTTTGCCCTTTGGCCGCCTGAATGCGGCGGAACGGCTGGAAGTGCAGCGCCAGTGTCAGCAACAGCCGGAACGCTGGCGCGACAACGTGCGCCAACTGATCGCCGGCGATCCGCAGCGCTGGATCCTGCTGGATGTTCCGGTCGGGGACGGCGTGCTGGCGCAGCAGGCGCTGCAGCTTGCCGACAGCGTGTTCGTGCTGTTGAACCCCGACGCCAACTGCCAGGTACGGCTCCATCAGCAGACGCTGCCGAACGACTGCCGTTTCCTGGTCAATCACTACTCCTCCGCCAGCCAGCTGCAGCAGGATCTGCATCAGCTGTGGCTGCAAACGCTGAGCGGCCTGTTGCCGGTGGTGATCCATCGTGACGAAGCGTTGGCGGAAGCGCTGGCGGTCAAGCAGCCGTTGGGCGAGTACCGCCCCGAGAGTCTGGCGGCGGATGAAGTGCTGACGCTGGCCAACTGGTGCCTGATCAACCTCAAGCGGGGCGTTGCGCCATGAGCCGGGTGCTGAGCCTGCTGCTGGTGCCGCCGGTGCGTCAGGCGGTGCAGACGCGTTACCGCGGCTACCGGCGCAACGGCGCGTCGGCGCTGACCGCCTTTTTCGCCACGCTGCTGGTGGCGTTGGGCTGGCTGCTGCTGCGCTTCGAATCGCTGGCCTGGCAGCGCGTGCGCGCCGGCCGCGCTTATTGGTTCCCGCATCTGTCCGCCGACCGCCCGCGCCCGGCGGATGCGCTGCGTTATCTGCTGCAGGGGCTGTGGCTGCTGCTGTTTCGCAGCGGCCGCGCGCCGGTGCAGCGCGACTATTTCGCCGGTTGGCGCCGCCTGCAGCAGCGCTATGCCGACTGGCTGCAGGGCCTGCCGCAGCGGCTGAAGAACGCCGGCGTGGAGCAGCGTTCGGTGGAGCGCCTCGGCCGCATGAGCCGCGGCATGCGGCGCGCGCTGTTTATTTTGGTCAGCGTGCTGGCGGCGATCCTCGCCATGCTGTGCATCTCGCAACCGTTCGATCTGCCGGCGCAGTTCGTGTTCGTTCTGCTGCTGTGGGGGATCGCGATGGTGGTGCGCCGGGTGCCGGGGCGCCTGCCGGGGTTGATGCTGATCGTGCTGTCGCTGACCGTATCCTGTCGCTACCTGTGGTGGCGCTATACCGCTACGCTGAACTGGGACGATCCGCTCAGCCTGGTGTGCGGCCTGTTGCTGCTGGTGGCGGAAACCTACGCCTGGGTGGTGCTGGTGCTGGGCTATTTCCAGACCGTCTGGCCGCTTAACCGGCAGCCGGTACCGTTGCCCGCCGATAGCGCCACCTGGCCGACCATCGACCTGATGGTGCCGACTTACAACGAAGATCTCGGGGTGGTGAAGCCCACCATCTATGCGGCGCTGGGCATCGACTGGCCGAAAGAGAAGGTGAACATCTATATCCTCGATGACGGCAACCGCCCCGAATTCCTGGCGTTCGCTGACGAAGTGGGGGTGAAATACATCGCCAGGCCGACCCACGAACACGCCAAGGCCGGCAACATCAACAATGCGCTGAAGCAGGCCACCGGCGAGTTCGTGGCGATTTTCGACTGCGACCACGTGCCGACGCGCTCCTTCCTGCAGCTGACCATGGGCTGGTTCTTCAAAGACAAAAAGCTGGCGATGCTGCAAACCCCGCACCACTTCTTCTCGCCGGATCCGTTCGAGCGCAACCTCGGCCGCTTCCGCCAAACGCCCAATGAGGGCACCTTGTTCTACGGGCTGGTGCAGGACGGCAACGACATGTGGGACGCCACCTTCTTCTGCGGCTCTTGCGCCATCCTGCGCCGCAGCGCGCTGGACGAGATCGGCGGCATCGCGGTGGAAACCGTTA
The DNA here is from genome assembly GCF_052168715.1 of Serratia sp. CY44782. Classification (NCBI taxonomy): domain Bacteria; kingdom Pseudomonadati; phylum Pseudomonadota; class Gammaproteobacteria; order Enterobacterales; family Yersiniaceae; genus Serratia; species Serratia sp. CY44782. The sequence goes on along the minus strand of NZ_JBJNME010000009.1, from coordinate 130,070 downwards.
CCGAAGACGCCCACACCTCGCTGCGCTTGCACCGGCGCGGGCACACCTCGGCCTACATCCGCATTCCGCAGGCCGCCGGGCTGGCGACCGAGAGCCTGTCAGCGCATATCGGCCAGCGCATTCGCTGGGCGCGCGGCATGGTGCAGATCTTCCGGCTGGACAACCCGCTGCTGGGCAAGGGGCTGAAACTGGCGCAGCGCCTGTGCTACGCCAACGCCATGCTGCACTTCCTGTCGGGCATTCCGCGGCTGATCTTCCTCACCGCGCCGCTGGCGTTTTTGCTGCTGCATGCCTACATCATCTTCGCGCCAGCGCTGGCGATCGCGCTTTATGTGCTGCCGCACATGATCCACGCCAGCCTGACCAACTCGCGTATCCAGGGGAAATACCGCCATTCGTTCTGGAGCGAAATCTATGAAACCGTGCTGGCCTGGTATATCGCGCGGCCGACGACGGTGGCGCTGTTCAATCCGCACAAGGGCAAATTCAACGTCACCGCCAAGGGCGGGCTGGTGGAGGAGGAGCACGTCGACTGGGTGATCACCCGGCCTTACATGTTCCTGGTGGTCCTGAACCTGGCCGGGCTGGCGTTCGGCGTCTGGCGGTTGGCCTATGGCCCGACGGACGAGGTGATGACGGTGATCATCAGCCTGGTGTGGGTGCTGTACAACATGACGATTCTCGGCGGCGCGGTGGCGGTGGAGGCCAAGCAGGTGCGTCAGGCGCACCGCGTGGAAATCGCCATGCCGGCGGCGATCGCGCGCGCCGACGGCCATCTGTATCCCTGTACCCTGCGCGATTACTCCGACGGCGGCGTGGGCATTGAGATGCGGGTGGAAAACGCGTTGAAAGACGGCGACAAGGCCTCGCTGCTGCTCAAGCGCGGCCAGCAGGAGTACAGCTTCCCCTGTGTGGTGACGCGCGCCTTCGGCAACAAGGTGGGGGTGCGCCTGGTCGACCTCTCCACCCGTGAACACATCGATTTCATTCAGTGCACCTTCGCCCGCGCCGATACCTGGGCGCTGTGGCAGGACGGGTTCCCTGAAGACCGGCCGATCGAAAGCCTGCGCGACGTGCTGGCGCTGGGCTTCCGGGGCTATGTGCGCATGGCGGACTATGCGCCGCCGCTGGTGCGCGGTCTGCTGGTCGGGGTCACGTCGCTGACCGCCTGGGTAGTGTCGTTTATTCCGCGCGGCGTCGGCAGGGATCCGACCTTGGGTCAACAAGAAACAGTGGGTTAGCTGCGAGTTCAACCGCCCGCTCACTCGCCCGGTGAACAGGCTCCAACATTGATGATGATACGATGACGAGAAAAATAACCTGGTTAACTGCTCTGGCCTTAGGCATCAGTACCCTGTCACAGGCCGAAACCGCCACCGCGCCGACCGTGGCGGCCCAGCCGCCGATCGCCGCGGCGGCCGATACGGCGACCGCGCCACCACCGGCCGCCGCGCCGCAGGATCCGAATGCGCCGGTGCGCGACGTGTCGCTGCCGTTTGCGCAGATAGCGCCGCCGCCGGGCACCTTTGTTCTGCGCGGCACCCGGCCGGACGGGCAGATCGAATTCGGCGTGCGCAGCGATGAGGTGGTCTCGCAGGCGATGCTCGATATGGAGTTTACGCCGTCGCCGGCGCTGATCCCGGTGGAGTCGCACGTCAAGGTTTACCTGAACGACGAGCTGATGGGGGTGACCACGATCGCCAAGGAGCAGCTGGGCAAGCCCAATCGCATCCAGATGGCGATCGATCCGCGCTATATCACCGATTTTAACCGCGTCCGGCTGGTGTTCGTCGGCCATTATCAGAACATCTGCGAAAACCCGGCCAGCACCTCGCTGTGGCTCGACGTCAGCAAATCGAGCGCGCTGAAGCTGCGTTTCCAGACGCTGCCGGTGAAAAACGAGCTGTCGCACTTCCCTGAGCCGTTCTTCGACAGCCGCGATAATCGGCCGCTGACGCTGCCGATGGTGTTCGCCGGCCAGCCGGATCTCGCCCAGCAGCGCGCGGCGGGCATTCTGGCTTCCTGGTTCGGCAGCAAGGCGCAGTGGCGCGGGCAATCCTTCCCGACGCTGTACAACGCGCTGCCGGCGCAGCACGCGGTGGTGTTCGCCACCAACCAGCAGCGTCCGGATTTCCTGCGCGATTATCCGGCGGTCAACGGCCCGACGGTGGAGATGATCAGCCACCCGGACAATCCGTACGTCAAACTGCTGCTGATTCAGGGGCGTGACGACAACGATTTGATCACCGCGGTGAAGGGTATCGCGCAGGGCAACATCCTGTTCCGCGGCCAGAACGTGACGGTGGACAAGGTGGAACAGCTCGCGCCACGCCAACCTTACGACGCGCCGAACTGGGTGCGCACCGATCGGCCGATGACCTTCGCCGAGCTGCAGCAATACGCCGAGCAGCTGCAAACCAGCGGCATCGAGCCTGGCCCGATCTCGCTGACCATGAATCTGCCGCCGGACCTGTTCCTGATCCGCAGCACCGGCATCGACATGCACCTGAAATACCGTTATACGGCGCCGCGTATTCAGGACGGTTCGCGGCTGAGCGTCAGCCTCAACAACCAGTTCGTGCAGGCGTACTCGCTGGTGCCGGAACACGAGCAGGGCGCGCAGCTGCTGCGCCTGCCGTTGACGCAGGGGCTGCTCGACTCCGACAAGAATGTCAATATCCCGGCGCTGCGACTGGGTGCCACTAACCAGCTGCGCTTTGACTTTGACTACACCACGCTGCTGGCCAGCGGCGCGGAAGGGCGCTGCGAAACCTACTCCTTCACGCAAAACCACGCGGTGATCGACGGTGCTTCCACCATCGATTTCTCCGGCTACCGCCACTTTATGGCGATGCCGGACCTGCGCGCCTTCGCCAACGCCGGCTTCCCGTTCAGCCGTCTGGCGGATCTGTCGCAAACGCTGGTGTTGGTGAACCAGAAACCGCAGCCGGCGCAGGTCAGCGCGCTGCTGAACGCGCTGGGGGTGATCGGCGCGCAAACCGGCTACCCGGCGCTGGCCTTCACGCTCAGCGACGACTGGTCGCAGGCCAAGGATCGCGACGACGATATCCTGATGGTCGGCACCATCCCGCCGGAGCTGCGCGACGACAAGAAAATCAGCCTGCTGGTGGACGCGACCCAAAGCTGGGTGAAACAGCCGACGCGGCAGCCGCCGCTGCCCAGCGCGGAAGTGCTGGCGGAAGATACCAAACCGGACAGCAAGACCACCGTCAGCTCCGAGGGGGCGATGTCGGCGATCATCGGCGTGCAGTCGCCGTTCAACGACCAGCGCAGCATCGTGGCGCTGCTGGCGGACAGCCCACGCGGCTATGAGCTGCTGAATGATGCCCTGCTGGACAGCGGCAAGCGCGCCGCGGTGTTCGGCTCGGTGGCGGTGATCCGCGAATCGGGGGTCAATAGCCTGCGCGTCGGCGATATTTACTATGTCGGCCACCTGCCGTGGTGGGAGCGGCTGTGGTATGCCCTCTCCACCCATCCGGTGCTGCTGGCGGTGATCGCGGTGGTGCTGGTGGTGATCCTGGGGCTGATGCTGTGGCGCGGCCTGAAGGCCTTCAGCCGGCGTCGTCTGGCGCCTGAAGATCGGGATTGACGGCGGTGAGCGCGATGCTGCAACGCCTGTCGCTCGGCATGCTGCTGCTGTGCGCGTTCAGCGCGGCGGCGGCCTGCGAGTGGCCGGGCTGGCAACAGTACAAGCAGTACTACATTAGCCCGCAGGGGCGGGTGATCGATCCGAGCAGCCCGAACAAAATCACCACCTCCGAGGGGCAGAGTTACGGCCTGTTCTTCGCCCTGGTGGCCAACGACCGGCCGACCTTCGATCGGCTGTTGGCCTGGACGGAGAACAACCTGGCGGCGGGCGATCTCAGCGCCCGTTTGCCCGCCTGGCTGTGGGGCGAGAGCGACGACAAGCAGTGGAAAGTGCTGGACGCCAACTCGGCGTCGGATGCCGATCTGTGGATCGCTTACAACCTGCTCGAAGCCGGCCGTCTGTGGAAAAGCCGGCGTTATCAAACCCTGGGGACGCTGCTGCTGCAACGCATCGGCCGCGAGGAAGTGGCCGACATTCCCGGCTTGGGGTTGATGCTGTTGCCGGGCAAAGTCGGATTCGTGGCGGAAGATCGCTGGCGGCTGAACCCCAGCTACCTGCCGCCGCAGCTGCTGGCGCGTTTTGCGGCGCTGAACGGCCCGTGGCGCGCGATGCGCCAGGTCAATCAGCGGCTGTGGCTGGACACCGCGCCGCACGGTTTCTCGCCGGACTGGGTGGTGTGGCGGGTCGGCGCCGGCTGGCAGCCGGATACCGTCAAGCCGAACGTCGGCAGCTACGACGCCATTCGGGTTTATCTGTGGGCCGGCATGCTGGCGGACGACGATGAACACAAGGCGGCGCTGCTCGAACGCTTCCAGCCGATGGCACAGCTCACCGCCAAACAGGGCGTACCGCCGGAAAAAACCGATACCGCCAGCGGCAAAACCACCGGCACCGGCCCCGTCGGCTTTTCCGCCTCGATGCTGCCGATGTTGGCGACGCAGGCCGAGGCGCTGGCGGCACAGCGGCAACGCATCAGCGAACATCCGCCGGGTGACGACGCCTATTTCAGCGCCTCGCTGACGCTGTTCGGTCAGGGGTGGGATCAACAACGCTATCGCTTTAATCGTCAGGGTGAATTGCAACCCTCGTGGGACGGCCAATGCACAACTTCAAAATAAACTGGCTGAATTTGATTCCGCTGAGTCTGGCGATGCTGCCGCAGGCGCGTGCTGCGGAGGCCGTGGCGCCGGAACAGTGGCTGTTGGAACAGGTGCGTATTGGCGAGGCCGGCAACAAGGACGATCTGGTGCGCCAGTCGCTGTACCGGCTCGAGCTGATGGATCCGAACAACCCGGACGTGATCGCCGCTCGCATGCGTTTGGCGCTGCGGCAGGGCAACATGGCGCTGGCGCAGCAGCAGTTGGACAAGCTGAAAACCCTCGCGCCGCAGTCCAGCGCCTATCGCCAGGCGCAAATGAACATGCTGTTGACCCAGCCGGAAACCCGGCAAAAGCTGCAGCAGGCCCGCCTGATGGCGACTGCCGGCCGGTTGCCGGAGGCCAAGGCGCAGTACGATGCGCTGTTCCACGGCGAGCCGCCGACGCTCGAGCTGGCGGTGGAATATTGGCGGCTGGTGGCGCGTTTGCCGGGGCAGGAGGCGAAGGCGTTGAAGCAGTTGCAGGCGCTGGACCAGCAATATTCCGGCAACGTGGCGCTGCGTATGTCGCTGGCGCGCATGCTGTTCAGCCAGAACCAGGATGCGCAGGCCTATGAGCTGCTGCAGAAGATCGCCGCCGATCCGGCCGGGCGCGGCGATGCCGCCGATCTGTGGCTGGACAAGGTCAAGGCGATGCCGGTCAGCGCTCAGAGCGTGGCGGCGCTCAACCGTTTCCTCGGCGTGTTCGACACCGGCGATCAGGCGACCAGCGCCCGCGAAGAGCTGGCCAGACAGCAGAAACTGTTGGCCGATCCGGCGTATCAGGCGCGGGTACGCGGCCTGGCACAGGTGGATAAAGGCGGCAGCCGGGCGGCCATTCCGGAGTTGCAAAAGGCGCTGGCGGCGACGCCGAACGACGCCGAGGTGCTGGGTGCGCTCGGCCAGGCCTATTCGCGCGCCGGCAACCGCCCGCAGGCGCTGAAACTGTTCCGCCAGGCGCTGGCCACCGACAAGAACGGCTACGACAGCGGCAAGTGGCAAAGCCTGATCAAGAGCACCAGCTACTGGCTGGCGGTCGACGAAGGCGACAAGGCGCTGAAAGCCGGCAATCTTGCGCTGGCCAGGCAGAAATACCAGCAGGCGCGCCAGCTCGACGACAGCGACGGCGACGCGTTTATCGGGCTGGGCGATGTGGCGGTGGCGAGCAAGGATGACGCCGCGGCGGAAGGATTTTATCAGCAGGCGCTGCGGCGCGATCCCGGCAACGGCAGCGCGCTGCGCGGCCTGGTGAATCTCTATCAGCGGCAGTCGCCGGAAAAAGCGCTGGCCTACCTCAACGGCCTGCCGCGCAGCCAACAGGCCAAGCTGCGCAGCACCCTCGATGGGCTGCGGCTCGATATGTTGAAACAGCAGGCGGAGGCGCTGGCGGCGCAGCAGCAGTGGCAGCAGGCGGCGGAAATCTATCGCCGCGCCCAGCCGATGGATCCCGACGATGTTTGGCTGACCTATCGTTACGCGCAGGCGCTGCGTCAGGCCGGGCAGCCGCAGCAGGCGGACGCTTTGTTCCGGCAGCTGGCGCAGCGTCAGCGTACCAATCCGCAGTTGGCCTATGCCTATGCGCTCTACCTTTCCGGCAGCGATCGCGACGACCAGGCGTTGGCGCAGCTCAATACGCTGCCTGCGGCGCAGTGGAACGACAACATGCGCGAACTGGCGCAGCGGCTGAAAATGCAGGCGGTGATCGCGCAGGCCGAACGGCTGCGGGCGGCCGGCGACGAACCGGCGGCGGAAGCCTATCTGCGCCGGCAGCCGGCGGACACCCGCATCGATTTGCTGCTGGCCGACTGGGCGCTGGCGCGCGGGGAGTATGCGGCGGCGCTGGAGGATTATCAGCGGGTGAAACGGCGCGAACCGAACAACCCGGATGCGCAATTGGGCGAGATCGAAGCCTATGTCGCGCAAGGGGATTTGGAAGCGGCGCGCCAGCGGCTGAAAACCGAACCGCAGCCGCAAGACGCTTCGCTCAACAGCCAACGGCGGGTGGCCAACGCCTGGAGTGCGGTCGGCGATCCGCAGCAGGCCGACGCGCTCTTCAACCGGCTGAAAACGGCGGCGGCCTCGGAGCCCGTAGGGCAAACCAAAGCGCTGATCTACCGCGACGCCGCCCGTCTGGAACGGGCGCAGCGGCAGCCGGAGCGGGCGCTGCAGGATTACCGCCAGGCGATGGTGGCCGGCGGCATCACGCCGACGCTGCCGCAGGACAATGACAGTTACACCTATTTGACGCGCAATAACCCGAGCGACGACTGGTTGAAACGCGGCATCCGTTCCGACGCCGCGGATCTGTATCGGCAGCAAGACGTGAACGTCACGCTCGATCACGATTACTGGCGCTCGAGCGGCACCGGCGGCATTTCCGACTTCAACGCACACGACACCATGCTGCAGGTGGACATGCCGCTGTATGACGGGCGCGCCTTCTTGCGCACCGACACCGTGCAGCTGGATGCCGGCCGCTTCTCGACCGACGGCAGCGGCAAATACTACGAGACCTTCGGCACCTGCAATACGCAAGGGTGCCGCGGCGATGAACACCAGAAAACCACCGGAACCAGCGTGGCGGCCGGCTGGAAAAACGACCGCTGGGCCGCCGATATCGGCACGACGCCGATGGGCTTTGAGGTGGTCGACTGGACCGGCGGCCTGGCCTACAGCGGCGACTGGAACCACATCGGTTGGACGCTGGCGGCCTCGCGGCGGCCGATCTCCAGCTCGCTGCTGGCGTTCGGCGGCGCCAAAGACCCGAATACCGGCACCACCTGGGGCGGCGTGCGCGCCACCGGCGTCAGCCTGAGCGCCAGCTACGATCGCGGCGAGGCGAACGGCGTGTGGGCCGATCTCAGCGCGCACCAGATTACCGGCAAGAACGTGGCGGACAACCAGCGGCAGCGGTTGATGGCCGGCTACTACTACAAGCTGATCAACGAAGACAATCGCCGCCTGAGCGTCGGGCTCAATACCATGCTGTGGCACTATCAGAAGGATTTGAGCGGCTATTCGCTGGGGCAGGGCGGCTATTACAGCCCGCAGCAATATATGTCGCTGTCGCTGCCGGTCAACTATCGCCAGCGCACCGAGAACTGGTCGTGGGAGCTGGGTGGTTCAGTGTCGCTGTCCCATTCGAAAACCGACAGCCAGCGCCGCTATCCGCTGCAGGGGTTGATCCCGGATTCACTGCCCGATAAGTTCGCCGTCGAGGACGGTAGCGCCTCGAGCGGCGTCGGTTATACCCTGCGGGCGATCGTCGAGCGCCGTCTCAGCTCGCACTGGACGCTCGGCGCCGGCATCGACATTCAGCAGGCGAAGGACTATACGCCGAGCCACGCGTTGATTTATCTGCGTTATTCCCTGGCCGGCTGGCAGGGGGATCTCGATTTGCCGCCGCAGCCGTTGACGCCTTACGCCGATTTCAAGTAACCGGGAGGAGGAAGATTCGGAGTGTCGGACACCGGGGAGTTTTGTTACCCTGTGTCCGGGTCGCGTTTGTTCGCTTTAGGAAAAGACTGAAACCCGCGATTTTCTTGGTTTTGCCTGCGGCATAGCCAGATAAAAACAGCCGATGATCGAGTATACTCAGCCCGGTTCGAGGGGGCGGGTGAGAGTCAGCTCCCTTTTTGTTTCAGCCCGATTTCACGGAGAGCAGGTTTGCGGGTCAGGCGTTCGTTAACGATTAAGCAGATGGCGACAGTGTCCGGCGTGGCGCTGGTCACGATCTGTATCTTTATCGTGATCCAGTTATTCCACTTTGTGCAGCAGCGCAGGGATGACTACGCCCAGCAACTGGAGAATATCGCTCACTCCGTGCGTCAGCCGCTGGCGGAAGCGGTGCTGCGTATGGACGTGCCGGAAGCCAAAAAGGTGCTGAACACGCTGTTGCCGGTCGGCATTCTGAGCCGGGCGGATATCGTCTTGCCGAACGAGTTTCAGGCGCTGCACGCCAATTTCCCGCCTGAGAGGCCGGTGCCGACGCTGATCGCCCGGCTATTTGAACTGCCGATCCAAATTTCCGTACCGCTCTATTCGCTGGAGCGGGTGCCGGCCAACCAGCAGCCGCTGGCCTATCTGGTGCTGCAGGCCGATTCGTTCCGCATGTACCAGTTTATCCTCAGCATTTTGTCGACCATGCTGTCGACCTACCTGCTGCTGGCGCTGATCCTGTCGGTGGCTATCACCTGGTGCATGAACCGGCTGATGGTGCATCCGCTGCGCGCGATGGCCAAGGAGCTGGAAAACATCTCGCAGGACGAAGCGCCCTATCACCAGCTGATGCTGCCGGCACTGCACCAGGACGACGAGCTCGGCCTGCTGGTGCGCAACTACAACCGCAATCAACAGACGCTGGCCAAGGCACATGCCGACATGAGCCGTCTCAGCACCCGCCATCCGGTGACTGAATTGCCGAATCCGGCGTTGCTGAACGCGTTGCTGGAACAGCATATCGCTTCCAGCCTGCGCCCCGAGCGTTTTAACCTGCTGGTGATCGGCATCGAGACGCTGCATGAGGCCTCGGGCGTGATGAGCCCGGCGATGCGCGAAGCGTTGCTGTTGGCGCTGGCGAAGAAGCTGCGCGGCTGCATCGACGAAAACGGCGTGCTGGCGCAGCTGAGCAATACCGAATTCGCCATCCTGGCCAAAGGCACCGAGCGGCCGTTCCACGCCATGCAGTTGGCGCGGCGCATCATGGCGGAGATTAACGCGCCGTTGACGCTGGAAGGGCTGGCGCTGCGGCCCAACGCCAGCATCGGCATCGCGCACTACCTCAATCAGGGGGAAAGTGCGGAACAGCTGCTGCGCAGCGCCACCTCGGCGATGATGTCCGCGCACCGCGAAGGTAAAAATCAGATCCTGTTCTTCGAACCCAGCCTGACGGAACGCACGCAGAAGCGGCTGACGCAGGAGAGCGAGATTTTGCACGCCATCGAGCAGCGGCATTTCACGCTGTTCCTGCAACCGCAGATCGACATGCAGTCCAACGCGGTGATCGGCGCCGAAGCGCTGCTGCGTTGGCAGCAATATGACGGCAGCTATACCCTGCCGGCCGACGTTATCCCGCTCGCGGAAGAGCTGGGCGTGATCGTGCCCCTCGGCAACTGGGTGCTGGAAGAGTCTTGCCGTATCCTGGCGGACTGGCAGCAACGCGGCATTGAGCTGCCGCTGGCGGTCAACGTTTCCGGTATTCAGATGCAGGACGAGGCGTTCGTTCCGCATCTGAAAAATTTGTTGGCGCAGTATCGGATCGACCCGCGCAAGCTGCTGCTGGAGATCACCGAGACGGTACGCATCGACGATCTCGACCGCGCGCTGGCGCTGCTGCGTGAGCTGCACGATCTGGGACTGTCGATCGCGCTGGACGACTTCGGCATGGGTTACTCCAGCCTTGAATACCTGAACCGTTTGAAATCCCTGCCGATTGACTTGATTAAAATCGACCGCAGCTTCATTCAGGGGCTGCCGGCCGACGATGCAATGGTGCGCATCGTCAGTTCGATCTCCGAAGTACTGGCGTTGCCGGTGATGGCCGAAGGCGTGGAAAACGCTGAGCAGCGCGATTGGCTGCTGCAGCACGGCATTCGCAGCGGGCAAGGGTTCCTGTTCGCCCGGCCGCTGCCGCGCGAAGCGTTCGAAGCCGAGTTTTGCCGCGCGGCGCCGTGAGCGCCGTCTACTTTTCCGGTACTTTTCCCCGTCCGAAAATCGCTACTCCCCACCTACCTCGTTTGCGTTAGTGCAAACAAAGGCTTACGCAATTTTCAGTTTTGCATCCAGACTGACGCGTTTCAGCTCTTAAATTCACATCAACTCCGCGGGGTGGGTGCAACAAATTATTTCCATGTTGTTAAGTGGGTGTTATTTTCCGCGCAAGCAATGAACAGGCTGGATTTTTAGACTGCTGCCTGGTGCGTGTCTTCCCCCCATAGGATGTTCATATGAAAACAACGATCTTTAAGAGCCTCTATTTTCAGGTGCTGACGGCGATCACGCTGGGTATCCTGCTTGGCCATTTCTATCCTGACCTCGGCGCCGAGATGAAACCTCTGGGCGATGGCTTCGTCAAACTGATCAAGATGATTATCGCCCCGGTGATCTTCTGCACCGTGGTGACCGGCATCGCCGGCATGGAAAGCATGAAGGCGGTGGGCCGCACCGGCGCCATCGCGCTACTGTATTTTGAAATCGTCAGCACCATCGCGCTGATTATCGGCCTGGTGATCGTCAACCTGGTGCAACCGGGCGCCGGCATGAACGTCGATCCCGGCACGCTGGACGCCAAAGCGGTAGCGGTCTACGCCGAGCAGGCACAGCAGCAGGGCATCATTCCGTTCCTGCTGGATATCATTCCCGGCAGCGTGATCGGCGCGTTCGCCAGCGGCAACATTCTGCAGGTGCTGCTGTTCGCGGTGCTGTTCGGCTTCGCCCTGCATCGTCTGGGCGAGAAAGGGCAGCTGATTTTCAACGTGATCGACAGCTTCTCGCGGGTGATTTTCGGCATCATCAACATGATCATGCGCCTGGCGCCGCTGGGGGCCTTCGGCGCCATGGCGTTCACCATCGGTAAATACGGCGTCGGCACCCTGGTGCAACTCGGCCAGCTGATCGTGTGCTTCTACATTACCTGTATCCTGTTCGTGGTGGTGGTACTGGGCAGCATCGCCCGCGCCAACGGCTTCAGCATCTTCAAATTCGTCAACTACATCAAAGAAGAGCTGCTGATCGTGCTGGGGACCTCGTCGTCCGAGTCCGCGCTGCCGCGCATGCTGGATAAAATGGAGAAGCTGGGCTGCAAGAAGTCGGTGGTGGGCCTGGTGATCCCGACCGGGTACTCCTTTAACCTGGACGGCACGTCTATCTACCTGACCATGGCCGCGGTGTTTATCGCGCAGGCGACCAATGCCCACATGGACATCATGCATCAGGTTACCCTGCTGGTGGTGCTGTTGCTCTCCTCCAAAGGGGCGGCGGGCGTGACCGGCAGCGGCTTTATCGTGCTGGCCGCCACCATCTCCGCCGTCGGCCATCTGCCGTTGGCCGGTCTGGCGCTGATCCTCGGCATCGACCGCTTCATGTCGGAAGCCCGCGCGCTGACCAACCTGGTGGGCAACGGGGTGGCGACCGTGGTGGTGGCGAAGTGGTGCGATCAATTGGATGAGAAACAGCTGAAAGACACGCTGAACAATAAAAACGCCGGCGCGGACAAAACGCTGCCTTCCGCCTGATATTGGCGGCACCTCACCGGCCGCAGCCGCAGCCGGTGAGGTACAACTCCTGCCTCGTAACGATTTCTTGCATTAAAAACCCCGCTATCTATTATTTTTCACTCTAATGAGTGACATCCGCAAAGGCGCGCGGTCTAACACGATGGTACACTTTCTGCTTTCCGCCCCACTGTGAAACTCAGGGCGTATTTTTATGATTCCATTGAATGGAATACACGCATTTGCATAAGAAATTGGATAGTCATTAAGTAGGGGTTCACATGCAGGGCACCAGAATTCATCTTATAGTTGGTGGGCTGCTATTGGCTGCCGCCAGTAGCAGCGTGCAGGCTGAAGCACTACAACCCGATCCTGCCTGGCAGCAGGGGTCGCTGGCCAACGGGTTTTCATGGCAGATTCTCGATACGCCGCAGCGGCCAAGCGACCGCGTGGAGCTGCGGTTGATCGTCAATACCGGCTCCCTGGTGGAGTCTTCGCAGCAGACCGGCTTCGCCCATCTGCTGCCGCGGCTGGCGTTGGCGCGCAGCGAAAGCTTTACCGCGCCGCAGCTGCGCGCCCTGTGGCAACAGAGCGTGGATAACGAGCGGCCGCTGCCGCCGGCTATCATCTCGTATGATTTCACCATGTATAACCTCAGCCTGCCGAACAACCGGCCCGATCTGCTGAAGGAAGCGCTGGCCTGGCTGGCGGACACCACCGGCAAACTGGCGATCGACGAGCATACGGTGCACGCGGTGATGAATTCCAGCATCAATCCGGTCGGCACTTTCCCGCCCAATACCAAAGATGCCTGGTGGCGTTACCGCCTGAAAGGCTCGACGCTGCTGGCGCACGATCCGGCGCAGCCGGCGAAACGGCCGGTCAATCTCGAGCAGCTGAAGAAATTCTATCAACAGTGGTATACCCCGGACGCCATGACGCTGTTCGTGGTCGGTAAGGTGGACAGCCGCAGCCTGGGCGAACAGATCAACAAGGCGTTCTCGCCGCTGCAGGGCAAACGTGAAACCCCGGCCCCGATGCCGACGCTCACTCCGCTGCCGCAGCAGCCGGTAAGCCTGATCAGCGAGCAGGTGAAGCAGGATACGCTGTCTATCATGTGGGATTCGCCGTGGCATCCGATTCGCGATTCGCAGAGTCTGCTCCGCTACTGGCGTGGCGATCTTGCCCGCGAGGCGCTGTTCTGGCATCTACAGCAGACGCTGGAAAAAAGCGACCAGAAGAACCTGCATCTGGGCTTTGACTGCCGCGTGCAGTACCAGCGCGGGCAGTGCGCCATCCATCTGGATACGCCGAACAACAACCTGAACGGCAGCCTGGGCTTTATCGCCCGCGAGCTGGCCAACGTGCGTGACAACGGCCTGTCCAAAGAGGAATTCGATGCGCTGCTGGCGCAGAAAAACGATCAGCTGAGCAAGCTGTTCGCGACCTATGCCCGTACCGATACCGACGTGCTGATGAGCCAGCGCCTGCGTTCGCAGCAGAGCGGGGTGGTGGATATCGCGCCGGAGCTGTATCAGAAGCTGCGTCAGGAGTTCCTGTCCAGCCTGACGCTGGAGACGCTGAATCAGGCGCTGAAGCTGCAGCTTTCTCAGGAGGCGACGCTGGTGCTGATGCAGCCGAAGGGCGAGCCGGAAATGAGCATGAAGCAGCTGCAGGAAACCTATGACGGCATCATGATGCCGGCGCCGGCGGTGGTGACGGAAGAAGCCAAACCGGCCGACACCGCGGTGGCTGCGCCGGCGATGGACGCCGGCGCGCAGTAATGCACAGCAGGGGGCTCAGGCCCCCTCAGTTGCGGTACAGCACCTTGATGATGTGGTAACCGAACTGGGTTTTGACCGGGCCGTAAGGTTTGAGCAGCGGGATGCTGAACACCGCTTTATCGAACGCCGGCACCATCGCGCCCTTGTTGAATTCGCCCAGCGAGCCGCCGTTGCGTTTTGACGGGCAGCTCGAGTATTTGCGCGCCAGCGTGTCGAAGCTGACGCCGCGCTTCAGCTTGGCCAGCAGCTCGTTGGCCAGCTTTTCATTGTCTACCAGAATGTGCAGGGCGCACGCCGTTTTTGCCATGGTAATGCCTTTGTTGATGCGAAAATTGCGCTGATTATACCCGCTAAATCTCATCGGCGCTTTCTGCTACAATTCCCTTCCACGTTTTACAGTCGAGCAAGCCAGCACCATGCGATTAAACCCCAGCCAACAACAAGCCGTCGAATTCGTTACCGGGCCCTGCCTGGTGTTGGCCGGTGCCGGTTCCGGCAAGACGCGCGTTATCACCAACAAGATAGCCCACCTGATCCACCACTGTGGCTACCAGGCGCGGCACATCGCCGCCGTGACCTTTACCAACAAGGCCGCACGCGAGATGAAAGAGCGCGTGTCGCAAACCCTGGGGCGTAAAGAGGCGCGCGGGCTGATGATTTCCACCTTCCATACCCTGGGGCTGGAGATCATCAAACGGGAATACGTGGCGTTGGGGATGAAGTCCAACTTCTCGCTGTTCGATGACCAGGATCAGCTGGCGCTGTTGAAAGAGCTGACCGAAAAGTGGCTGGAAAGCGACAAAACGCTGGTGGCGCAGCTGATCTCGACCATCTCCAACTGGAAAAACGACCTGATCGATCCCCAGCGGGCGGCGGAGCTGGCGCGCTCGGAGCGCGACAAGCTGTTCGCCCACTGCTACGGCCTGTACCACGCCCATATGCGGGCGTGCAACGTGCTGGACTTCGATGACCTGATCCTGTTGCCGACGCTATTGTTGCAACGCAACGAAGAGGTGCGCGAACGCTGGCAGCAGCGTATTCGCTATCTGCTGGTGGATGAGTACCAGGATACCAACACCAGCCAGTACGAGCTGGTTAAGCTGCTGGTGGGCAACCGCGCTCGCTTTACCGTGGTGGGTGACGACGACCAGTCGATCTACTCCTGGCGCGGCGCGCGGCCGCAGAACCTGGTGCTGCTGAAGGAAGATTTCCCGGCGCTGCAGGTGATCAAGCTGGAGCAAAACTACCGTTCCAGCGAGCGTATTCTGAAGGCGGCCAACATTCTGATCGCCAATAACCCGCACGTGTTTGAAAAACGGCTGTTTTCCGAGCTGGGGTATGGTGAAGAGCTGAAAGTGGTGACCGCCAACAACGAGGATCACGAAGCCGAGCGGGTGGTGGGGGAGCTGATCGCCCACCACTTCGTGAAAAAGACCAACTACGGCGACTATGCGATCCTGTACCGCGGCAACCACCAGTCGCGGGTGTTTGAAAAGATGCTGATGCAGAACCGCATCCCGTACAAGATTTCCGGCGGTACGTCGTTCTTCTCGCGCCCCGAGATCAAGGATCTGCTGGCCTACCTGCGCGTGCTGACCAACCCGGAGGACGACAGCGCCTTCCTGCGCATCGTCAATACCCCCAAGCGTGAGATCGGCCCGGCGACGCTGCAGAAGCTCGGCGAATGGGCCAACCAGCGCAACAAGAGTTTATTCCACGCCAGTTTCGATCTGGGGCTGAGCCAGCACTTGACCGGGCGCGGGCTGGAGTCATTGCAGCGCTTTACCCACTGGCTCGGCGGTATCGCCCAGCAGGCGGAACGTGAGCCGGTGGCGGCGGTGCGCGATCTGATCCGCGGCGTAGACTATGAGAGCTGGCTATTTGAAACCTCGACCAGCCCAAAGGCCGCTGAAATGCGGATGAAGAACGTCAACACGCTGTTCGGCTGGATGACCGAGATGCTGGAAGGCAACGATCTGGACGAGCCGATGACGTTGACCCAGGTGGTGACGCGCTTCACCCTGCGCGACATGATGGAGCGCGGTGAAAGCGAAGAAGAGCTGGATCAGGTACAGCTGATGACGCTGCACGCTTCCAAAGGGCTGGAGTTCCCCTACGTATTCCTGGTGGGCATGGAAGAGGGCCTGCTGCCGCACCAGAGCAGCATCGATGAAGACAATGTCGATGAAGAGCGGCGTCTGGCCTATGTGGGGATCACCCGCGCGCAAAAAGAGCTGATCTTCACCCTGTGCCGCGAGCGCCGTCAGTACGGCGAACTGGTGCGGCCGGAGCCGAGCCGCTTCCTGCTGGAGCTGCCGCAGGACGATTTGGCGTGGGAAACCGAGCGCAAAGTGGTGAGCCCGCAGGAGCGGATGCAGAAGGGGCAAAGCCATCTGGCCAATATCCGCGCCCAGCTGGCCAAGGCCAAAGGCGGGAATTAAAAAGACAGGGCTAGATTACTGACAAAGGAGGAAAAGCGTGGTTTTTCCTCCTTTGAGGTTATCAGCCGAAAATCAATGAATTGATTTTCCTTATTTTTTATATGCTGTCTTCTGTAAACTTGGCAATGTCATCAGGTTTGCCATTAACCTTCAGGCGCTCATCGCGCCCTGGTCATTTCAACGCTGTTCTTCCAACCGCAGCGTCCAGTGGACGTAGCTCTGCCAGTGGCTTTCCTGCTCTAGCGCCTCGGCGCGCAGCGGATGCTGTTCCAGCCAACCCGGCGGCAAGATCACCGTCAGTTCATCGTCCTGATTGGCGCGTAACCGCACCGCCGGCAGCGTGTCATCGCGGCGGCGGCTGGCGAAGATGATCGCCAGGCGCAAAATGCGGCACAGACGCTGCGCAGTGCGCGGCGGCAGGGCGTTTTGCTGGTTCAACAGCGACAGGTCGAGGGTGTTGCTCTGGTTTTGCAGCAGGGTGGCCAGCAGTTTTTTCTGCGCCGGAGTAAAGCCGGGTAAGTCCAGGTGGCGGATTAGATAAGCGGCGTGTTGCGGCGCCTGCTTGAAATCGACGCTGAGGCCGAGTTCGTGGATCAGACTGGCGCTGTGCAACAGCTCGCGACATCGCGCATCCAGCTGCCACTCGTTGGCGACCTGCTGCGAGAAGTTGGCGGCGAGTTGGCTGACGCGTTCGGCCTGCTCGGTGTCGATCAGGTAGCGGCGCTGCAGGTTGCGGATGGTGCGGATGCGAATATCCTGTTCCACCGGCAGATGCAGCATGCCGTAAACCAGGCCCTCACGCAGCGCCCCGCCGGCCAGCATCATGCTCTCGATGCCCAGCTCCTGGAAGATGGCCAACAGAATGGACAGGCCACTCGGGAACACCAGCGCACGCTCCAGCGTCAACCCTTCGATCTCCAGCTCTTCCAGCTTGCCGCACTGAATGGCGCGCTGTTTCAGCTGACGCAGCTTGGGCAGGGTGATGCGTTCATCCATGCCTTGCGCCACCATGATCTCCTGCAGCGCCTGCACGGTGCCGGAAGCGCCGACGCAGATCTGCCAACCTTGCTGGCGCAGCTGCGGAGCGATCGGCCGCACCATTTCGCGCGCGGCCTGTTCGGCGCGTTCGAAGTTTTCTTGCCCAAGGTTGCGATCGCTGAAGTAGCGTTCCAGCCAGGTGACGCAACCCATCGACAGGCTATACAGCTGCGATGCCTGTGCGCCGGTGCCGGTGACCAGTTCGGTGCTGCCGCCGCCGATGTCGACGACCAGCCGCCGATCCGGCCCGCCGGTGGTGTGCGCAACGCCGTGATAAATCAGCCGCGCTTCTTCTTCGCCGCTGATCACCTGCACCGGGCAGCCGAGGATTTGCTCGGCGACCTGCAGGAACTCATCGGCGTTGGACGCCAGGCGCAGCGTGGCGGTGGCGACGACGCGGATCTGCTCGCGCGGAATGTCCTGCAGGCGTTCAGAGAACAGCCGCAGGCACTGCCAGCCGCGTTGCATGGCCTCATGCGACAGGTGGTTGTTCTGATCCAGTCCGGCTGCCAGGCGCACCTTGCGCTTGATGCGCGCCAAAGTCTGAATGCTGCCGGCCACCTCGCGCACCACCAACATGTGGAAGCTGTTGGAGCCGAGATCGATGGCAGCATAAAGCGTGCTGGAACTGAGCATGGCGATCAGCTCGAACGTTTACGGTTGCTGCGCGGCGCACCGCCGCGACGAGGCGCGGAGTTGCGACGTGGGCCGTTGCCGCCGCGCGGACGCGACAGGCGCTTCGGCGCCGGCAAATCGGTCAGCAGCGCATCGCTGTTGTACTTGCTCACCGGAATGCTGTGGTCGATATAGGTCTCGATCGCCGGCAGGTTGAGCGCGTACTCTTCACACGCCAGGCTGATGGAGTGGCCGCTGGCGCCTGCGCGGCCGGTACGGCCGATGCGGTGCACGTAGTCTTCGCAGTCGTCAGGCAAATCGTAGTTGAAAACGTGCGTGACGGAAGGGATGTGCAGGCCGCGCGCAGCGACGTCGGTGGCGACCAGGATATCGAGGTTGCCCTTGGTGAAGTCGTCGAGGATACGCAGGCGTTTTTTCTGCGCCACGTCACCGGTCAGCAGGCCGACGCGGTGACCGTCGGCGGCCAGATGGCCCCAGATGTCTTCGCAGCGGTGCTTGGTGTTGGCGAAGATGATGGCGCGATCCGGCCACTCTTCTTCAATCAGCGTCTGCAGCAGGCGCATTTTTTCTTCGTTGGACGGGTAGAACAGCTCTTCTTTAATGCGGTGGCCGGTTTTCTGTTCCGGTTCCACTTCAACATATTCGGCGTTGTTCATCTGCTCGAAGGCCAGTTCGCGTACGCGATAGGACAGAGTGGCGGAGAACAGCATGTTCAGGCGTTGATCGGCCGTAGGCATACGGCGGAACAGCCAACGGATGTCTTTGATAAAGCCGAGATCGTACATGCGATCGGCTTCATCCAGCACGACGACCTGCATCGCGCCGAGATCGACATAGTTCTGTTTGGTGTAATCGATTAAACGGCCGGTGGTGCCAATCAGAATGTCCACGCCGCTTTCCAGCACTTTCAGCTGTTTGTCGTAGCCGTCGCCGCCGTAGGCCAGGCCCAGTTTCAGGCCGGTGCTCTGGGAGAGCGCTTCTGCATCGGAGTGGATTTGCACCGCCAGTTCACGCGTAGGCGCCATGATCAAGGCGCGCGGCTGATTGGTCTGGCGATCCTGTTTCGCCGGGTGAGTCAGCAAATAGTGAAAAGTAGACGCCAAAAACGCCAGCGTCTTTCCGGTACCGGTTTGCGCCTGACCTGCAACGTCACGCCCGGAGAGCGTGAGCGGCAATGCTAACGCCTGGATGGGCGTGCAATTGTGAAACCCTTTTTTCTCAAGGGCTTCAAGGACTAACGGGTGCAGGGCGAAGTCGGAAAACTTCTGTTCAGTCAAGTGTGTTTTGCTCATAGTGTGGTAGAATATCAGCTAACTATTGCTTTACGAAAGCACATCCGTTGAAATAAACGCGGTGCAATAAAATCACCTTGAGTTGGTTAATGCTACACCAACAAGGTAGACATAATCCTGTGGAGTAGAACATGAGCGATAAAATTATTCACCTGACTGACAGCAGCTTCGAAGCCGATGTGCTGAAAGCGGAAGGGCCGATCCTGGTCGATTTCTGGGCTGAATGGTGTGGGCCGTGCAAGATGATTGCTCCGATTCTGGATGAGATTGCCGAAGAGTTCGAAGGCAAACTGACCATCACCAAGCTGAATATCGATCAGAACCCGGCTACCGCGCCTAAGTACGGTATCCGTGGTATCCCTACGCTGTTGCTGTTCAAGAACGGTGAAGTGGCCGCGACCAAGGTTGGCGCGTTGTCCAAAGGTCAGCTCAAAGATTTCCTGAACGCGAATCTGTAATCGGTCGGGAAGCCCAGTATCAGGCGCCTGGCGGTGATGTTCAATTCACCGCTAGACGCCTGCCAAGAAGCGTGTTAAGTTTAACCACACTGCATATAGAACTTGCCCGAAGTTTTAAATCTAAAGAGTTTGAATCTAAAGCTATACTCTGTGTCGAACCACTGGCGTTGAAAGTAAACTGAACTCAGCCCGTGTTTTGGCAATCAAACGGTTTTGCAAAAATCATTTTTAAGGTACCTTCGATCTTCAACCGTCAATGCGTGCGCCCGATGTAAGCCATTTCTTACCGCGACGGCTCTGCGCCCGGTGATCGAACGTCCAGTAAACAGGCACGCATCTCGCTGCCATACCATTCACGATACAAGTTCGAGACATACCCCGAGTTTAAGAACCCACCACTATGAATCTTACCGAATTAAAGAATACGCCGGTTTCTGAGCTGATTACTCTCGGCGAAAATATGGGGCTGGAAAACCTTGCCCGCATGCGCAAGCAGGACATTATCTTCTCCATTCTGAAGCAACATGCGAAAAGCGGAGAAGATATCTTCGGCGACGGCGTGCTCGAGATATTGCAGGATGGATTCGGTTTCCTCCGCTCTGGAGACAGTTCCTACCTCGCCGGTCCCGACGACATCTACGTATCCCCTAGCCAAATCCGCCGCTTCAACCTCCGCACAGGTGACACCATTTCCGGTAAGATTCGTCCGCCAAAAGAAGGCGAGCGCTATTTTGCCCTGTTGAAAGTCAACGAAGTCAACTACGACAAGCCGGAAAACGCCCGCAGCAAGATCCTGTTCGAGAACTTGACGCCGCTGCACGCCAATTCCCGTCTGCGTATGGAGCGCGGCAACGGTTCGACCGAAGACCTGACGGCGCGCGTACTGGATCTGGCGGCGCCGATTGGCCGCGGCCAGCGTGGCCTGATCGTGGCACCGCCGAAAGCCGGTAAAACCATGCTGCTGCAGAACATTGCGCAGAGCATCGCCTACAACCACCCTGACTGCGTGCTGATGGTGCTGCTGATCGACGAACGTCCGGAAGAAGTAACCGAGATGCAGCGTCTGGTGAAAGGCGAAGTGATCGCATCGACCTTCGACGAACCGGCTTCGCGTCACGTGCAAGTGGCCGAAATGGTGATCGAGAAGGCCAAGCGCCTGGTTGAGCACAAGAAAGACGTGATCATTCTGCTCGACTCCATCACCCGTCTGGCGCGTGCCTACAACACCGTGGTACCGGCCTCAGGCAAGGTGCTGACCGGTGGTGTGGATGCCAACGCCCTGCATCGTCCGAAGCGCTTCTTCGGTGCGGCACGTAACGTGGAAGAGGGCGGCAGCCTGACCATCATCGCGACCGCGCTGGTTGATACCGGTTCGAAGATGGACGAAGTGATCTACGAAGAATTTAAAGGTACCGGCAACATGGAATTGCACCTGGCGCGTAAAATCGCCGAGAAACGCGTATTCCCTGCGATCGATTACAACCGCTCCGGTACCCGTAAAGAAGAGCTGCTCACCACCTCCGAAGAGCTGCAGAAAATGTGGATCCTGCGCAAAATCATCCATCCGATGGGTGAAATTGACGCGATGGAGTTCCTCATTAATAAGTTGGCGATGACTAAAACCAACGATGAATTCTTCGATATGATGAAACGCTCATAATTCGTTAAAAAATTCGCTGAACGCCACGCCTAGTCGTGGCGTTTTTCGCTTTTGGCGGATACGATAAGTAGCAGTAATGGAAAAGTAAGTTGTTTCCTCGACTTATTGAGAATTCATCTTGTTTGTCGGTTGGCTCTGCGCCGATCGGCTTTGCTGCTGTCATTTTGTCAGCCGAAGCGAAGAAAATAGGCATGAATCACCGTTGTCATAGGAAATGACCGAAAGGTGGCGGGGGCCGATGGCACAAGCTATTGCCCGTGGTAAGCTGCCTTATCTTCTACAGAGATCTGTTAACTGTGAACTTACTCACTATGAGTACTGAAATTCTATTTGTTTTCCTGTTTTCTTTGGCTTTTCTCTTTGTTGCCCGCAAGGCGGCAAAACGTATTGGTCTGGTAGATAAACCCAATTATCGCAAACGCCATCAGGGGCTGATTCCGCTGGTCGGCGGTATTTCCGTTTATGCCGGGCTGTGCTTCGCGTTTTGGATTTCTGAACAACCTATCGCGCACGCCAAGCTTTATCTTACCTGCGCCGGCATTCTGGTGTTTGTGGGCGCGCTCGACGATCGTTTCGACATCAGCGTTAAAATCCGCGCCCTGGTGCAGGCGTTGGTCGGCATCGCCATGATGGTGTTCGCCGGCCTCTATCTGCGCAGCTTCGGCCATGTGCTGGGCGACTGGGAGATGCTGCTGGGGCCGTTCGGTTATCTGGTGACGCTGTTCGCGGTATGGGCGGCGATCAACGCCTTCAACATGGTCGACGGTATCGATGGCCTGCTGGGGGGCTTGTCGTGCGTCTCCTTCGGCGCGCTGGGCCTGTTGCTGTACCTGAGCGGTCATCATGAGCTGGCGTTCTGGTGCTTTGCGATGATTGCCACCATCGTTCCCTATATTTTGCTCAACCTCGGCATCCTCGGCCGCCGTTATAAGGTGTTCATGGGAGATGCCGGCAGTACCCTGATCGGCTTTACCGCCATTTGGCTGCTGCTGCAAAGCTCGCAGGGAAAGGCACACTCGATTAACCCGGTGACCGCGCTGTGGATCATCGCTATTCCGCTGATGGACATGATAGCAATCATGTATCGTCGTTTACGCAAGGGGATGAGCCCCTTCTCTCCCGATCGTCAACATATTCACCACCTGATCATGCGCGCCGGCTTTACGCCGCGGCAGGCTTTCGTGTTGATCACCCTGGCGGCCGCACTGCTGGCGGCGGTTGGCGTGATCGGCGAACGCCTGACTTTTATCCCCGAGTGGGTTATGTTGGCATTATTCTTGCTTGCGTTCTTCCTGTACGGTTACTGCATCAAGCGCGCCTGGCGGGTTGCGCGGTACATTAAGCGTATCAAGCGTCGCCTGCGGCGTTCGAGCGATAACAAGCAAGTATCTTAACCAGAGGCTTTTTGGCTGTGATGAATCCAGAAACAACGTCTGACAAGCATACCCCGGCGGTAGATAACGAACTCGATATCCGCGGCCTGTGCTGCACTCTGTGGCGCGGCAAACCGTGGATTATCGGCATTGCGGTGCTGTTCGCGGCGGTCGCGCTGATCGTCTCTTATCTGGTTAAGCAAGAGTGGAGCGCGACCGCCATCACGGACAGACCTACGGTGAATGCGCTGGGCGGTTACTACTCGCAGCAGCAGTTCCTGCGTAATCTGGACGTGCGCACGCTGCCGGCGACGGCCGGCGATCAGCCGAGCATCGCGGATGAAGCGTACAATGAGTTCATCATGCAGCTGGCGGCTTACGATACGCGTCGCGATTTCTGGCTGCAGAGCGATTACTACAAGCAGCGTCAGGAAGGGGATGCCCGCGCCGATGCGGCGTTGCTTGACGAGCTGATCAACAACATCCTGTTCACGCCGCGCGACGACAAGAAAGTGCCGAACGACGGCGTGAAGCTGACGGCAGAAACCGCCGCGGACGCCAACCGCCTGCTGCGTCAATACGTGGCTTTCGCCAGCCACCGCGCAGCCCTGCACCTGAACGAAGAGATTCAGGGGGCGTGGGCCGCCCGCACCACCTCGATGAAGGCTCAGGTCAAACGTCAGGAAGCGGTGGCGGAGTCGGTTTACAAGCGTGAGCTGAACACCACGCAGCAGGCGCTGAAAATTGCCGAGAGCCAGGGGATAAGCCGCACGCAAACCGACACCCCGGCCGAGCAATTGCCGGATTCGGATCTGTTCCTGTTGGGCCGGCCAATGCTGCAGGCGCGCCTGGAAGGCCTGCAGGCTTCCGGCCCGACCTATGACCTGGATTACGATCAGAACCGCGCGATGCTGGCGACGCTGAACGTTGGCCCGACGTTAGATGAGAAGTTCCAGACCTATCGCTATTTGCGTACGCCGGAAGAGCCGGTAAAACGCGACAGCCCACGCCGGGTCTTCTGGCTGATTCTGTGGGGCGCGATGGGCGCTTTGGTTGGCGCGGGTGTTGCCTTGGCGCGTCGGCCGCGTAGTTAAAAAATAATATAATAATCTGATGCAGGGCGCGTGAGCGCCCCATTCGCAGGCGGGGCCTGCGATTAACCGACCAAAAGAGATTCGCTGTGAAAGTGTTGACTGTTTTCGGCACCAGGCCGGAAGCCATTAAAATGGCACCGCTGGTACATGCACTGGCCCAGGATGAGGCCTTTGACGCAAGAGTCTGCGTAACGGCACAGCATCGTGAGATGTTGGATCAGGTATTGCGGTTGTTTGAGATTACGCCGGATTACGACCTGAACATCATGAAACCTGGCCAGGGGCTAACGGAAATCACCTGCCGCATCCTGGAAGGGCTGAAAGGGGTGCTGGAAGACTTCAAACCGGATGTGGTGCTGGTGCACGGCGATACCACTACCACGCTGGCGACCAGCCTGGCGGCGTTCTATCAACGCATCCCTGTCGGGCATGTCGAGGCCGGATTGCGCACCGGCAATCTGTATTCTCCCTGGCCGGAAGAGGCCAACCGCAAACTGACCGGCCATCTGGCGATGTACCATTTTGCGCCAACCGAGAACTCGCGCCAAAATCTGTTGCGCGAGCTGCTGCCGGACAACCGTATTTTCGTGACCGGCAATACGGTGATCGACGCGTTGTTCTGGGTGCGCGATCGCGTGATGAGCGATGCCGCGCTGCAGGCTGGCCTGGCGCAGCGTTACCCGTTCCTCGACGCCGACAAGAAACTGATTCTGGTCACCGGCCATCGCCGCGAAAGTTTTGGCGGCGGCTTTGAGCGAATTTGCAGCGCGTTGGCGGAAATCGCCCGCAGCCACCCGGAAGTGCAGGTAGTGTATCCGGTGCATCTCAATCCGAACGTCAGTGAGCCGGTGAATCGGATTCTGAAAGGTATCGACAACGTCATGTTGATCGAACCGCAGGATTATCTGCCGTTTGTCTATTTGATGACCCAGGCTTACATGATCCTGACCGACTCCGGCGGCATTCAGGAAGAGGCACCATCGTTAGGCAAACCGGTGCTGGTGATGCGCGACACCACCGAACGCCCGGAGGCGATAGATGCGGGTACGGTGCGTTTGGTCGGCACTGATGTGGCCAACATTGTTGAAGCGGTGACCCGGCTGTTGACGGACGAAAGCGAATATCACGCGATGAGTCGGGCGCACAACCCATACGGTGACGGACATGCCTGTCAGCGTATTCTCGAAGCTTTAAAGAATCATCAGGTGACACTATGAGTTTTGACACTATTTCAGTTATCGGCCTGGGTTATATCGGCTTGCCAACGGCGGCGGCGTTTGCTTCCCGCAAGAAAAAAGTGGTGGGCGTAGATGTTAACCAACATGCGGTAGATACCATTAACCGCGGCGCGATCCACATCGTTGAGCCGGATCTGGACAAAGTGGTCAAGGACGCCGTCGACGGCGGTTTCCTGCAGGCGGTGACCAAACCGCTGGCGGCCGATGCGTTCCTGATCGCAGTGCCTACGCCGTTCAAGGGCGATCACGAGCCGGATCTGGCCTATGTCGAAGCGGCGGCGAAATCGCTGGCGCCGGTGCTGAAAAAAGGCGATCTGGTGATCCTCGAGTCCACCTCGCCTGTGGGTGCCACCGAACAGATGGCGGAATGGCTGGCGCAGTCGCGCAGCGATCTCAGCTTCCCGCAGCAAGCGGGCGAGGCGGCGGACGTGAATATCGCCTACTGCCCGGAGCGCGTGCTGCCGGGGCAGGTCATGGTGGAGCTGATTCAAAATGACCGCGTGATCGGCGGCATGACGCCGAAGTGCTCGGAACGTGCCAGCGCGCTGTACAAGATTTTCCTCGAAGGTGAATGCGTGATCACCAATTCGCGCACCGCCGAGATGTGCAAGCTGACGGAAAACAGCTTCCGTGACGTGAATATCGCCTTTGCCAACGAACTGTCGTTGATCTGCGCCGAACAGGGGATCAACGTTTGGGAACTGATTCGCTTGGCGAACCGCCATCCACGGGTAAATATTCTGCAGCCGGGACCGGGCGTCGGCGGCCACTGCATCGCCGTCGATCCGTGGTTTATCGTGGCGCAGAACCCGCAGCAGGCGCGCCTGATTCACACCGCACGTCTGGTGAATGATGGCAAACCGCTGTGGGTGGTCGACCGCGTGAAAGCGGCGGTGGCCGATTGCCTGGCCGCCACCGACAAGCGCGCGTCCGAGGTGAAAATCGCCTGCTTCGGCCTGGCCTTCAAACCCAATATCGACGACCTGCGTGAAAGCCCGGCGGTAGAAGTCGCACACCTGATCGCCGAATGGCACATCGGCGAGACGCTGGCGGTGGAACCGAACGTTGAACAGCTGCCGAAGTCGCTGGCGGGCCATGTGACGTTGACGCCAATCGCTGAGGCGTTGCAGCAGGCCGATGTGATCGTGATGTTGGTCGATCACCAGCAGTTCAAGGCTATCCGACCGGAAGAAATCAAACAAACCTGGGTGGTCGATACCAAGGGAGTCTGGCGTTGAAACGTATCTTAGTGACCGGTGGTGCCGGCTTTATCGGTTCTGCGGTCGTGCGACACATCATCGAAGCCACCGATGACAGCGTGGTGGTGGTGGATAAGCTGACCTATGCCGGCAACCTTGAATCGCTGGCGGGGGTCGCTGAGAACGGGCGTTATGTTTTCGAACAGGTCGACATTTGCGATCGCGCCGAGTTGGATCGGGTATTTGCCCAGTATCAGCCGGACGTGGTGATGCACCTGGCGGCGGAAAGTCATGTCGATCGCTCTATCGACGGCCCGGCGGCGTTTATCGAGACCAATGTGGTCGGCACTTATACCCTGTTGGAAGCGGCGCGCCGCTACTGGCAACCGCTGGAGGCGGAGAAGAAACTGGCTTTCCGCTTCCATCATATCTCCACCGATGAAGTGTACGGCGATCTGCACGGCACCGACGATCTATTCACAGAAACCACACCGTATGCGCCGAGCAGCCCGTATTCTGCCTCCAAGGCGTCGAGCGATCATCTCGTGCGCGCCTGGCTGCGCACCTACGGCTTGCCGACTCTCGTGACCAACTGTTCGAACAACTACGGCCCTTATCACTTCCCGGAGAAGCTGATTCCGTTGGTGATCCTGAATGCGGTAGCCGGCAAACCGCTGCCGGTATACGGCAACGGCGCGCAGGTGCGCGACTGGCTGTATGTCGAGGATCACGCGCGCGCGCTGTATCAGGTCGTGACCGAAGGCGTGGTGGGCGAAACGTACAATATCGGCGGTCATAACGAGCGCAAGAATATCGAAGTGGTGCTGACCATCTGCGAGCTGCTGGAAGAGCTGGCGCCGAACAAGCCGCAGGGTGTGGCGAACTACCGCGATTTGATCACTTACGTGCAGGATCGTCCGGGCCACGATATGCGTTATGCCATCGACGCCGGCAAAATCGATCGTGAATTGGGCTGGAGGCCGCAGGAAACCTTCGAAAGCGGCCTTCGCAAAACGGTGGTTTGGTACCTGAACAACGAAACCTGGTGGCGCCGCGTGCAAGACGGTTCTTATGCCGGCGAGCGTTTAGGACTGTCCGAGTGAATATCATGCCGTGTTGCCTGTGGGTGGCGTGGCTGATTTGGGAGCAAGTATGAAAGGTATTGTGCTGGCCGGAGGTTCCGGTACGCGCCTGCATCCGATTACCCGCGGCGTATCGAAACAGCTGTTGCCAATTTACGATAAGCCGATGATCTATTACCCGTTGTCGGTGCTGATGCTGGCGGGAATCAAAGACATTCTGATTATCTCCACGCCGGAAGATCTGCCTTCATTCAAGCGGCTTTTGGGCAGCGGCGAAGCGTTTGGCATCAATCTCAGCTATGCCGAACAGCCAAGTCCCGATGGCCTGGCTCAGGCATTTTTGATCGGCGAAGAATTTTTGGCCGGTGAGCCGAGCTGTCTGGTATTGGGTGACAATATTTACTTTGGCCAGGGGTTCAGCCCCAAGCTGAAAAGCGTTGCAGCGCGCACCACCGGTGCGACCGTGTTCGGTTATCAGGTGATGGATCCCGAGCGTTTTGGCGTCGTAGAGTTTGATGATCGCTATCGGGCGCTGTCGATCGAAGAAAAGCCGGCTAAACCGAAATCTAACTGGGCGGTGACTGGGTTGTATTTCTACGATGCCCAGGTCGTGGAGTTCGCCAAGCAGATTAAACCTTCACCTCGGGGTGAATTGGAAATCACCAGCATCAACCAGATGTATCTGGAGCGCGGAGAGCTCACCGTCGAGCTGCTGGGGCGCGGTTTCGCCTGGCTGGACACCGGCACTCACGACAGTCTGCTGGAAGCCAGCAGCTTCGTGCAGACGGTTGAGAAACGCCAGGGCTTTAAAATCGCCTGCCTTGAGGAGATCGCCTGGCGCAATGGTTGGCTGGATGATGAGGGCGTGAAACGCGCGGCTCAGACGTTGGCCAAAACCGGTTACGGCAAATACTTACTGGATTTACTGCATGCGCGTCCACGCCAGTATTGAACCGCTGAATTGGGAGAGCGACTTCTTCCAATTAGAGAGCGCCAAGTTACATTTCGATAGCTCGGCGGCACCCGTGGTCGAGGCCGACTTGGATGCCTATGCGTTAGTGCAGGCCAAAATCCCCGCTTACCGCCTGGAGTGGGCCGATGCGCTGTCTACGCTGGGATTCCGGCTGGTCGAAGGGGAAGTGGATCTGGCGGTGAACGTTGTGCCAGAACGCACGACGGCCGATGTTGTTTCGGCGGTTGCGATGCGTCTGGCCGTTCCCGAGGACATTCCGTCGCTTCGGGCGGCGGCCGGCGAGGTGTTCGCCGCCAGCCGGTTTCGCGCACCGTGGTACGATCGCGCCGATAGCGGGCGATTCTATGCGGCCTGGATCGAAAAAGCGGTGCTGGGCACCTTTGATCATCAATGCTTGCTGGTATTGAACAACCAGGGGCAACCTGAAGGCTTTGTCAGCCTGCGTGACATTGGCGGCCAGGAAATGCGTATTGGCCTGCTGGCGGCTTTCCCCGGCGTATCCGGTCGGGGCATCGGCACTCGGCTGATGGCAGCGGCGATCGCCGAATGTCGGCGTCAAGGTATGCAGCGCCTGCGGGTTGCGACCCAGGTTGGCAATATCGCCGCATTACGACTCTATCAACGACAGGGTGCCGTGATTGAAAGCACCGCGTACTGGTTATACAGAGGTAGACATGATTCCATTTAACGCTCCACCGGTTGTTGGCACTGAACAGGAATATATGCAGGCTGCCATGAGCAGCGGCAAACT
Source organism: Serratia sp. CY44782 (assembly GCF_052168715.1). NCBI lineage: Bacteria > Pseudomonadati > Pseudomonadota > Gammaproteobacteria > Enterobacterales > Yersiniaceae > Serratia > Serratia sp. CY44782. The sequence goes on along the minus strand of NZ_JBJNME010000009.1, from coordinate 101,095 downwards.
ATGCGGCGACGGCGGTTTTACTCGTCGCTGCCAGCAGTGGATGGAACAGCGTTTCGGCAGCGCGAAGGTGTTGTTGACACCTTCTTGCACCGCGTCGTTGGAAATGGCCGCCATCCTGCTGGATATTCAGCCGGGTGACGAAGTGATCATGCCGAGCTTTACCTTCGTCTCCACCGCCAACGCCTTTGTGTTGCGCGGCGCCAAAGTGGTGTTCGTCGACCTGCGTCCGGATACCATGAACATCGACGAAACCAAAATCGAAGCGGCGATCACCGATAAAACCCGCGCAATCGTGCCGGTGCACTATGCTGGCGTCGCCTGCGAGATGGATACCATCATGGCGCTGGCGAAGAAATATAATCTGTTCGTGGTGGAAGACGCCGCGCAGGGCGTGATGTCGACCTACAAAGGCAAAGCATTGGGCACCATTGGCCATATCGGCTGCTTCAGCTTCCATGAAACCAAAAACTATACCGCCGGCGGCGAAGGCGGTGCGACGCTGGTGAACGATCCGGCTCTGGTCGATCGGGCGGAAGTCATCCGCGAGAAAGGCACCAACCGCAGCCAGTTCTTCCGTGGTCAGGTCGACAAATATACCTGGCGCGACATCGGCTCCAGCTATCTGATGTCTGACCTGCAGGCCGCCTACCTGTGGGGGCAGTTGGAGGTGGCGGAACGCATCAACCAGCGCCGCCTGGCGCTGTGGCAAAAGTATTACGACAGTTTCCTGCCGTTGGCGCAGGCCGGCCGCATCGAGCTACCGAGCGTGCCGGCAGATTGCGAGCACAATGCGCACATGTTCTATATCAAGCTGCGTGATATCGACGATCGCACCGCATTTATCGACTATTTGAAAGAAGCCGAGATCATGACGGTGTTCCACTATATCCCGCTGCACGCGTGCCCGGCTGGCGAACAGTTCGGTCGCTTTGCCGGCGAAGATCGCTATACCAGCCAGGAAAGCGCGCGTCTGGTGCGCCTGCCGCTGTTCTACAATCTGTCCGATGCCAATCAACGTACGGTTATCAATAGCATACTGAGCTTCTTCGCCTAATATGTCGTTGGCAAAAGCATCGATATGGACCGCCGGCTCCACGCTGATCAAAATCGGCGTGGGGCTGTTGGTGGTGAAACTGCTGGCGGTGGCGTTTGGCCCCAGCGGGGTGGGGCAGGCGGGTAACTTCCGCCAGTTAATTACCGTGCTGGGCGTGCTGTCTGGCGCGGGCATTTTTAACGGCATCACCAAATACGTGGCGGAGTACCACCAGGATCCGCAGCGTCTGCGTCTGGCGGTGGGCACCGCGTCGAGCATCGTGCTGGGTTTTTCGACCTTGCTGGCGCTGGTGTTTCTGTTCGCCGCCGAGCCTATCAGCATTGGGCTGTTTGGGCATGCCGATTACGTCGGCGTAGTGCGCGCCGTCGCCTTCATTCAGATGGGCATCGCCTACGCCAACCTGTTCATGGCGGTGCTGAAAGGCTATCGCGATGCGATGGGCAATGCGCTGGCGGTGATCGGCGGCAGCCTGATTGGCGTGGTGGCTTATTACCTGTGCTTCACGCTGGGTGGCTATGAAGGCGCGCTGGCGGGGCTGGCGCTGGTGCCGGCGTTGGTGGTGTTGCCTGCCGGGCTGATGCTGTGGCGGCGCAAAACGCTGCCGCTGCGCTATCTGGCGCCGCGTTGGGACAAACTCGTGGCCGGCAATCTCGGCAAATTCACCCTCATGGCGTTGATCACGTCGGTGACGCTGCCGGTGGCCTACGTGATGATGCGTAACCTGTTGGCCGCCCATTACGGCTGGGATGAGGTGGGGATTTGGCAGGGCGTCAGCAGCATTTCCGATGCCTATCTGCAGTTTATCACCGCTTCGTTTACCGTCTATTTGCTGCCGACTCTGTCGCGGCTGACGGACAAGGGCGCCATCTCACGGGAGATCGTGCGTTCGCTGAAATTCGTGCTGCCGGCGGTAGCGGCAGCGAGCTTTACGGTTTGGGTGCTGCGCGATTTCGCTATTTGGCTGCTGTTCTCGGACAAGTTTGTCGCCATGCGCGATCTGTTTGCCTGGCAGCTGGTGGGCGACGTGCTGAAAGTCGGGGCCTATGTGTTCGGCTATCTGGTGATCGCCAAAGCGTCGCTGCGCTTCTATATCCTGACGGAAGTCAGCCAGTTTCTGCTGCTGACGCTGTTCTCGCACTGGCTGATCCCGCTGCACGGCGCGTTGGGGGCGGCTCAGGCCTATATGGCAACCTACATCGTGTATTTCGCGCTCTGTAGCTGCGTGTTCCTTATTTATCGTAGACGAGTATGACCACACTGATTCACGTTCTGGGATCCGATATCCCGCATCATAACCAGACGGTGCTGCGCTTCTTCAACGACGTGCTGGCGCCGCGTTTGCCGGCTGAGCAGACGCGGCATTTTATGGTGGCGGCCAAGGATGTGGCGGCACTGGGTGATTTCCCCGCCCTGAACATTGAGCCCTACGCAGACAAGAAAAGCCTGGCGGCGGCAGTCATCGCCCGTGCCCAGGCCGATCGCGATGCGCGCTTCTTCCTGCACGGCCAGTTCAATCCGGGGCTGTGGTTGGCGCTGCTGAGCGGCAAGATCAAGGCGCGTCAGGTTAGTTGGCATATTTGGGGCGCCGATCTGTATGAAGACGCCACCAGCTGGAAATTCCGACTGTTCTATCTGCTGCGCCGCATTGCGCAGGGGCGAGTAGGGAACGTGTTTGCTACTCGCGGCGACGTGATTCACTACCAGCAGCGCCATGCGCGGGTGCCGGCCTCGCTGCTGTACTTCCCGACCCGCATGGATCCGGCGCTGACCGACGTTCACGCCGAGAAAAGCCTGGCTGGGCCGATGACGATTCTGGTGGGCAACTCCGGCGATCGCAGCAATCGGCATGTCGAAGCGCTGCAGGCGATTCATCAGCAGTTCGGCGCCGACGTGCGCGTGATCCTGCCGATGGGTTATCCGGCCAACAACGATGCCTACATTGAGCAGGTGCGCGCCGCTGGGTTGCCGCTGTTCGGCGAGAAAAACCTGCAGCTGCTCACGCAGCAGGTGGCGTTTGAGGACTACCTCAATATTCTGCGCGCCTGCGATCTCGGCTATTTCATTTTCAATCGCCAGCAGGGGATTGGCACCCTGTGCCTGCTGATTCAGTTCGGCGTGCCTTTCGTGCTCAGCCGGCAAAACCCGTTCTGGCAGGACTTGGCGGAACAGCACCTGCCGGTGCTGTTCTATGGCGATTCGCTGGACGAGGCGGTGGTGCGCGAAGCGCAGCGCCAGCTGGCGGCGGTGGATAAACAGGCGATCGCCTTCTTCAATCCGAACTATGTCGACGGCTGGCAGCAAGCCCTGGCGTTGGCGGCGGGAGAAGGCTCATGACGTTGGCGCAATTCGGCGGCCTGTTTGTCGTCTATCTGGTCAGCCTGACGTTTATCCTGACGCTGGCCTACCAGGAGTTTCGGCGCGTGCGCTTTAACTTCAACGTCTTCTTCTCGCTGCTGTATTTGCTGACGTTCTATTTCGGTTTCCCGCTGACCTGCTTGCTGGTGTTCCAGTTTGACGTCGAGGTGGTGCCGGTGGAATTTCTGCTGTACGCCCTGCTGTCGGCGACGGCGTTTTACGCCATCTATTACGTCACCTACAAGACCCGGCTGCGCAAGCAACGCACTCAGCCGCGTGCGGCGCTGTTTACCATGAATCGGGTGGAAACCCACATCACCTGGGTGCTGCTGGCATTGGTGGCGATCGGTACCGTTGGGATCTTCTTCATGCAGAACGGCTTCCTGCTGTTCAAGCTCAATTCCTACAGCCAGATTTTCTCCAGCGACGTGTCCGGCGTGGCGCTCAAGCGGTTCTTCTACTTCTTCATTCCGGCGATGCTGGTGGTCTACTTCCTGCGGCAGGATCTGCGCGCCTGGTTCTTGTTCCTGGTGGCGACGGTGGCGTTCGGTATTCTGACCTATGTGATCGTCGGTGGCACCCGCGCCAACATCATCATCGCCTTCGCGCTGTTCCTGTTTATTGGCATCGTGCGCGGCTGGATCACGCTGTGGATGCTGGCGGCGGCGGGCATATTCGGCGTGGTCGGCATGTTCTGGCTGGCGTTGAAGCGCTACAGCCTGGACGTCAGCGGCGCAGAAGCGTTCTATACCTTCCTCTACCTGACCCGCGATACCTTCTCGCCGTGGGAAAACCTGGCGCTGCTGCTGCAAAATTACGACAAGATCGATTTCCAGGGCCTGGCGCCGATCGTGCGTGATTTCTACGTCTTTATTCCAACCTGGCTATGGCCGGGCAGGCCGGACGTGGTGCTGAATTCGGCCAACTATTTCACCTGGGAAGTGCTGAACAATCACTCCGGGCTGGCGATTTCCCCGACGCTGATTGGTTCACTGGTGGTGATGGGCGGCGCGCTGTTTATCCCACTCGGCGCGATTCTGGTGGGCATGATCATCAAGTGGTTCGACTGGCTGTATGAGTTGGGCAAAACCGAACCGAACCGCTATAAGGCGGCCATTCTGCAGGGGTTCTGCTTCGGCGCGGTGTTCAACATCATCGTTTTGGCGCGCGAAGGGGTGGATTCATTCGTGTCGCGCGTGGTGTTCTTCTGCATTATTTTCGGCGCCTGTCTGGTGCTGGCGAAGTTGCTGTATTGGCTGTTCGATACCGCCGGGCTGATCAAGGCCAGAGTGACGCGCGCCCGCGCGCTGGCGTCTCCGCCTCGGGCGAACGGTCTTTTGTAAGGGTAATGAGAACGATGGAAGCAAAGATTTCGGTGCCGCAGTATGAGCTGCGCGGTTTCAGCCTGTGGGGCTTTCGCGATATGGCGCACTGCATGGACTTTTTGTTCGACGGCGGCCGGGTAAAACAGGGCACGCTGGTAGCCATGAACGCGGAAAAGATCCTGAAGGCGGAAGAGGACCCGGCGCTGCATGCGTTGCTGGATGAGGCGGAGTACAAGTACGCCGACGGCATCAGCATGGTGCGTTCGATTCGCCGCAAATACCCGGCGGCGGACGTTTCGCGCGTGGCGGGTGCCGATCTGTGGGAAGCCTTGATGCAGCGCGCCGGCCGTGAAGGCACGCCGGTCTTCCTGGTCGGCGGCAAGCCCGAGGTCTTGGCGGAAACCGAGCAAAAGCTGCGCAGCCAGTGGAATGTCAACCTGGTGGGCAGCCAGGACGGCTATTTCAAACCGGATCAGCGAGAGGTGCTGTTCGAGCGTATTCGCGCCAGCGGCGCCGCTATCGTGACGGTGGCGATGGGATCGCCGAAGCAGGAAATTCTGATGCGCGACTGTCGCAAGGTGCATCCGCAGGCGCTGTACATGGGCGTGGGCGGCACCTACGACGTCTTTACCGGCCATGTGAAGCGTGCGCCCAAGGTGTGGCAGAACCTCGGTCTGGAATGGCTCTACCGCCTGCTCAGCCAGCCCAGCCGCATCGGCCGACAGTTGAAGCTGCTGAAGTTTGTCGGCTACTACTACAGCGGCAAGATGTAATCCCTCATCCGGGGCGGAAAGTGCTGTTCCGCTCCGGTCTGCTGTACCAATAATCTGCTTTTGCACGTTTCTTCCGCATATCTATAACCCCCGGCCCTAAACGTCGCCGCATTTATTCCATAAAGTTTTAAATTGCGGTTTGCTTATAGCGGCGAAATGCGAAACGATACCGCCCGGAAATTATCCCTGGCCGCTGAAGCCTGATGCGACAGCGCTGAACGATGTCCCTCTCACGGTAACTTCGCTCCGACTACCCGTTGATGCCAACCCGATCGGCAGGGGATGATTTATTCTTTTAATAATGACAATAACGACCGGCAGCGGCCGGCAGGCAAACACAACCCGAGAAAAATTATTGAGGATTTATGGCACACAAAGAGAAACCGCAAGGGCTACACCGGGGCCTTGAGGCCCGGCATATCGAGCTTATCGCTCTGGGGGGCACCATCGGTGTCGGCCTGTTTATGGGATCGGCCAGTACGCTGAAGTGGGCGGGGCCGTCGGTGCTGCTGGCTTACATCATTGCCGGGCTGTTCGTGTTCTTCATTATGCGTTCGATGGGAGAAATGCTGTTCCTCGAGCCGGTCGCGGGCTCGTTTGCCGTTTACGCGCATAAGTACATGAATCCCTATTTTGGTTACCTGACCGCCTGGGGCTACTGGTTTATGTGGATTGCCGTCGGCATTTCCGAGATCACCGCCATCGGGGTGTATGTGCAGTTCTGGTTCCCGGAAATACCGCAGTGGGTGCCGGCGCTGATCGCCGTGGCGATGGTGGCACTGGCCAACCTGGCGGCGGTGCGCCTGTATGGGGAGCTGGAGTTCTGGTTCGCCATGATCAAGGTCACCACCATCATCGTGATGATTCTGGTGGGGCTGGGGGTGATCTTCTTCGGCTTCGGCAACGGCGGTGAACCTATCGGTTTCGCCAATCTGACGGCGCACGGCGGTTTCTTTGCCGGCGGCTGGAAAGGCTTCCTGTTTGCGCTGTGCATCGTGGTGGCCTCCTACCAGGGGGTTGAGCTGGTGGGCATCACCGCCGGGGAAGCCAAGAATCCGCAGGTGACGCTGAAACGCGCGATCAACAATATCCTGTGGCGCATCCTGATCTTCTATGTCGGCGCAATCTTCGTCATCGTCACCATCTTCCCGTGGAACGGCATCGGCACTACCGGCAGCCCGTTCGTGCTGACCTTCGCCAAGATCGGCATCGTTGCCGCCGCCGGCATCATCAACTTCGTGGTGTTGACCGCCGCGCTCTCCGGCTGCAACAGCGGTATGTACAGCGGCGGCCGCATGCTGTACGCCCTGGCCAAGAACCGCCAGCTGCCGGCGGCGCTGACCAAGCTTTCCGCCAGCGGCGTGCCGGTGAACTGCATCGCCGTCACCATCGGCTGCCTGTTGGTGGGTTCCGCGCTGAACTACATCATCCCAAATCCGGAGCAGGTGTTCGTCTATGTCTACAGCGCGAGCGTGCTGCCGGGCATGGTGCCGTGGTTCGTGGTGCTGATAAGCCAGCTCTATTTCCGCCGCGCCCATAAGGAAGCGATCAAAAATCACAGCTTTAAGTCGATCATGTTCCCGTATGTGAACTATCTGACCATCGCTTTTCTGATTTGCGTGCTGGTCGGCATGGGAATCAACCCGGATACGCGGATTTCCCTGCTGGTCGGGGCGATTTTCTTGGCCGGCGTCAGCCTGTGCTACTTCGCTTTCGGCATGCACAAGAAACATCATCCGGCTGAAAATCGGGTAGAAACGCGCCAATAAACGGTGAAAAGGGGCTACGGAGTGCGCTTTTGTGCGCGGGGGTGAGCAAAGCGTAATCAAACGCAACATTTCTGCGAAAAAGCACTAGACAGAATTGGCGTAAATCCGTAGTATCCCCTCCCGCAACGGCGCTACGCGCCCGTAGCTCAGCTGGATAGAGCGCTGCCCTCCGGAGGCAGAGGTCTCAGGTTCGAATCCTGTCGGGCGCGCCATTAAGTTTGTGCGCAGGAGCTGCGGTGGTAATATTACCGCGTGAGTAAGAAGAAGTAGTAATGGTGGCTATAGCTCAGTTGGTAGAGCCCTGGATTGTGATTCCAGTTGTCGTGGGTTCGAGTCCCATTAGCCACCCCACTTCCTAACGAAGTGAAGATTTAGCAGTATTTTGTGACAGTGCGAAGGTGGCGGAATTGGTAGACGCGCTAGCTTCAGGTGTTAGTGTTCTTACGGACGTGAGGGTTCAAGTCCCTCTCTTCGCACCACGCAAAATATCTGATAAATATAAGATTTATATGGACAACGGTCTGATAAATCAGGTAGTATGAGCAACATAAATCGGCGAGTAGCGCAGCTTGGTAGCGCAACTGGTTTGGGACCAGTGGGTCGGAGGTTCGAATCCTCTCTCGCCGACCACATTCGAAAAGCCTGCTTTTTAAAGCAGGTTTTTTTTCGTCTGTCGTTTATGAGGATGAGCACTTCCGCAGGGGGTTTGAGCCTCGCGAAGCGAGACAACGTTGCTTCAGCAACGGCCCGCAGGGCGCGCATCAAAGATGGGCGTAATCCTCTTTCGCCGACCACTCTCAAAGAAACCGACGCAAGTCGGTTTTTTTACGTCTGTCGTTTATGAAAGCAAGTTCTTCTCAGCATGACGAAGGGAACATCGACAAGCCCGTGCAGCACCGCACGGGCTTTTTGCCTTCCTGGGGGAGCATCTGGTGTCGGCCTGCAAACGTGTTGGTTTTCAGCGACAATACCATCCTGCTCTGTCGTCAGGTTGAGACAAATAATTAATTGATTTTAAAAGATAAAGCTAGCTTTGACTTAAGTCGTCGTTTCGAGGCGACAACCTGATAAAGGCCGCCGGCAAGGAACACCAGAGAGTGATTTGTGACGGGAAAGAAAGGGTTAAATAAAAAAACAATAATTTCAATATATTGAGCTATATTTTCCTATTTGAGAGCCTAAATTTAAAAGTTGGCACGCCAAATGCAATATCTATTGCGTAGATGCTCATTCCACCTCTTATGTTCGCCTTAGGCCTCATAAACCCTGGGAATGACGCAGAGCCGATTTAGGGTGCCTATCGCCCACGAGAACGATGACTAACCCGTCATCACGCTCAGGGCAGAACGTTGAGTGAGGCACCGCCCCTGTTGTCCTAGACCTGATTGCTTCTTTATACACTTGCCCTGCGGCAAGTGTTTTTTTTTGCGCTTCAGAAAGCCATTGGGCAAAAAAAGCGCGGCATCGGGGCCGCGCTTTTCTCTCTCAGGCAGGGCGTTATTCGCCGCCGTTCTGTTTCAGCGTCAACATCAGCCCCTCACGCCGCATCTGCGCCGCTTCATCCGAACGATGCAGTTTTTCCAGCGTATCGGCCAACCAGGCGTAGTCGTAGGCATCCGGGCGCTGTTTCAGCGCTTCACGGAAGGCGTCGGCCGCTTGCTGCCACTCGCCGTGCTTCATCAACAGCTGCCCCAGCGTGCTATTCAGCAGCGGCGTCGCGCCGTGTTGTTTCATCTGCTGACGCAGCGCTCTTTCCAACTGCTCGGGGTTGCCGGATTTCAGCCGCGGCAGCAACAGCACCAGGCGCTCGTCGTATTGGCGCTTCAGGCTGTCGAGCACAATCTCCTGCGCCAGTTCGTGGTCGTTGCATTCGATCAGGTGTTCCACCATCGCGATTTGCAGCGGCACTTCGTGACGCGTCTTGCGGCTCTGATCTTTCCACCAGCGCTTCAGGCCTTCGCTGCCTTCGTCCGCCATCGCCTGATTCATCAGCCCTATGTACGCCTGTTGCTGCAATGCCTGCAGCTGCTCTTCGCTGTGGAGTTCGATTTTACGCATCGACGGCAGCACTTCCAGCAGCGACGCATAAGCGCCAGTGCGCAGATAGGCTTGTTCCGCCAGACGCAGCACTTCCGGATGACGCGGCGCCTGGTTCAGCAGGCGATCGACGCCGTGGCGCGCGGCGTGGTTCTCGCCCTGCGCCAGCTGGATACGAACCCGGGTGATGTCCACCGGCAGCTGATCGGTGTCGGCCGCTTCGGCGGCGCGCTCCAGATACTGATTGGTACGGAAGTCGTCGCCGCGTTGCTGTGCGGCCTCGGCGGCCAGCAGGTAGTTCACGACCGGCTGTTCGGCGTGGTCGGCGTTGCGCGTCATCAGCTTCTCGACCTGCTTGTAGTCGCCTTCCGCCAGTTTGATCAGCGCGGCTTTGGTTTGCTGGCGCGCGCGGGTGCGCTTGCGGCCGATAAACCAACCGCGCGTGCGGGCGCCGGTACGGAAGATGCGGCGCAGGATCCACTCGATCGCCAGCAGCACCACGAACAGCAGCACCAGCATAATCACCAGGCCGGTGACGCTGGTTTCAATATTGTAATTGTCGGTCTGGATCAGCACATAGCCCTGATGCCCGGCCAGCATCGGCCCGAGCACCACGCTGGCGATCACCACCAGGAACAGAAATAGCACGCGTAACATGGCTTAACCCTCCTGGTGAGCGGCAGGGGACTGGGTCATCAGGTTGCGCACCCGGGTCTGCATCACTTTTTCCAGCAGCGGCTGGCTTTTCAGCTGATCCGGCACGTCCATCGAGATCGACTGTTGGCTCAGGCTGTCCAGCTCTTCCAGGAAGGCTTTGGTCGCCGGATCGGTGGTGTCGAAATAGGCGCGCACCCAAGTAGAGACGGTTTCCAACGATTGCTTGTAGGTCTCGTTCTGGTGGCGCGGGATGGCCTGCGCGGCCACCAGCAGGCGCGAACGGATGTTTTCGCGCAGGTAGATGTCCTGGTTCGGTGCCAGCAGCGGCTCGGCGCTGGTGTCGCGGCGACGGATGGTGATGAAGTCGGCCATGAAATTGCGCCAGCTCTTGGCCAGGTTCTGCCGCCACTCGCCGATCGAGCTGGAGAGTTCGCTGCTGTTTTGATCCATCGGCGCTTCGTCGGTGTCGTTATCCGCCAGACGCAGGTTATCCACCTGATTGGACAGCTGATTGACCTTGAGGATGATGCCGTCGTAATCGACCTGGGTCAGCGTAGAAAGCGTGCTGATGTCTTCGGTAATGGCGCGGCGCACGTCGAGCAGGCTCGGATCGTTCATGTCCGCCAGGCTGGCGTCGGCGCTTTTCAGCAGCGCGGCGGCGCTGGTCACGTCCTGATCGCTCCACAGCTTGCGGCCGGCCATTTTCACCAGGAAATCGGCCTGCGCCAGCAGCCAGGTTTTGGCGTCGCTGCCGGAGATGGTCGCCACTTTTTCCTGCAGTTCGCTCAGCTGGCGCGCAAGGTTCGCCTGCTCGCGATCGGCGGCGTCCAGGGTTTTGCCCTGCTGCTGCAACAGGCCCTCCAGCGCATTTCTTTCCTGCTGCTGGCTCTGCTTCACGCCTTCAAGCTGCTGCTGCAGCGCCTGATTGGCGGCGATCAGCTGTTGCGCTTGCTTGTGCGTGTGGTAATAGCCGCCCGCGCCGAGGGCGATGACCAGCACGATAGCGATCGCGCCGAGCACCGGGCCGGTGTTCTTTCCTTTGCGGCTGGCAGCGGCTGGCTGCTGGGAGCTCTCAACCGCGGTGGTTGGCTCTTCAACCGGGGCGGATGGGGTATTTTGTTCCGTCATAGTGGCACATCCCATAGTCAGATTATTGTAGCGCGCGGATCAGCGCGTCATTATCGGCGTTGTCAGCTACCCGAATCGTACGCCAGCCCAAGTCCCGGGCGAGGGTAGCCAGGCGTTCGCTCACTACTACCAGGCGGCAACGCAGCAGCCATGAAGAACGATAGTAATCAGGAACTAAAGTATAGAGCTGTTGTAACATTTCACCGCTGGTCACCACCAGCGTATCCACACCGGCGCGCTGCCAGTGGGCGCTTTGCTCGCTGCCGTCGTAGTGCACCGGGCTGCGTTGATAGCATTCATAATAGCTGACGTCAGCGCCGCGCTCGCTCAGCGTCGTGCCCAGCAGCTCGCGGCCGCCGTTGCCGCGCAAAATCAGCGCGCGTTTGCCCGCCAGCTTTTGCAGCGCCGGCAGCAGCAGCAGCGTTTCGCTGATCTCGCGTTCACGCGGGTATTCCACCGGCAAACTGCTGATGCGGTGCAGCGCCAGCCCGGTGGTGCGGCCGATGGCGTAATAAGTCAGGTGCGCGGGCCAGCTCAGCCCGGCGCGGCCGATGACCGAATCGGCATAGTTCACCGAATGCTGCGACAGCACGAACACCAGATCGCCGGCGCTAAGCTGCTGCAACGCTTGCGGCAGCTGCGGCAGATCGCCGCCGGGGGCGAAGTCGATCAGCGGTGCATGATAGGCAACCCGGCCGAGTGCGCGCAGCCGGCTCACTAACTGCTCGCCCGAAGGCGATGGGCGGGTTACCAGGATCGTCATGCCGGCGGATTTCCCTGGTAAACTTCGCGCAGGATCTCGCGCGCGCCGCGCGCCAGCAGCTCTTCCGCCAGCTCAACGCCCATCCGTTCGGCCTCGGCGGCCGGGCCGCGGCGTTCGCCGCGCACCATCTGGCTGCCGTCCGGCGCGCCGACCAGGGCACGAAGCCACAGGCTGTCGCCATCCAGTTCGGCATAGCTGCCGATCGGCACCTGGCAGCCGCCTTCCAGACGGGTGTTCATCGCCCGTTCGGCGCGTACGCGGGTTTCGGTGGCCGCATGGTTCAGCGGCATTAGCAGCGCGCGGGTGACGCTGTCGTCGAGGCGGCATTCAATGCCGACCGCGCCCTGGCCGACCGCCGGCAGGCACTCTTCGGCGCTCAGCGGGCTGCGGATGCGTTGCTCCAGCCCCAGGCGTTTCATGCCGGCCACCGCCAGAATAATCGCGTCGTAATCGCCGTTGTCCAGCTTGGCCAGGCGAGTGCCGACGTTGCCGCGCAGGTCGCGCACGATCAGATCCGGGCGGCGTTCACGCAGCTGGCACTGGCGGCGCAGGCTGGAAGTGCCGACCACGCTGCCCTGCGGCAGCTGATCGAGCGAGGCGAAACGGTTGGAAACAAAAGCGTCGCGCGGATCTTCGCGTTCGCAAATGGTGGTCAAACCCAGGCCGGCAGGGAAATCGACCGGCACGTCTTTCATCGAGTGCACGGCGATGTCGGCGCGGCCTTCCAGCAGCGCCAGCTCGAGTTCTTTAACAAACAGGCCTTTACCGCCGACTTTCGCCAGCGGCGTATCCAGAATAACGTCGCCGCGCGTGACCATCGGCACCAACTCGACCTGCAGGCCGGGATGGCAGGCCATCAGACGTTGCTGCACATAATGTGCTTGCCAAAGTGCAAGCGGGCTTTGTCGGGTGGCAATTCGAATAATTTTGTCTAACATGCTTGTTACCGTTTTTATATTTCGCCATCCATCCTACCACTGAGAGTCAATACTGTCAGTGCAAGAAGCCGGAGGCGAAAAAAGGACAACGGAATCAAAGGGACGTGTGATGTGCTTTGGGGCAGTTAACACTGCGGGTAAATCGTTTAGGGAAGCGCTACAATAATTGTGAAGCGTTACCTCCTTTACGGTCAATCAGCAAGGTGTTAAATTGATCACGTTTCCAGCAATAAGTCGCCAAATATTCTTCTTACACTAACGGCGCTTATGGAATACGGGTTTTTTTCTAAACACCGGGATAATCAGGCGAGACGTCTTGTACCTCTACATCGAGACATTGAAGCAGAGACTGGATGCGATCAATCAGCTACGCGTCGATCGCGCCCTAGCGGCTATGAAGCCCGCGTTTCAACGGGTATACAGTCTGCTGCCCACCTTACTGCACCACCACCACCCGCTGATGCCGGGTTACCTGAACGGTAACGTTCCCCACGGCATTTGCCTCTACACGCCTGATGAAACTCAACAAGATTACCTGAACGATTTAGAAGACAAATGGGGCAGCCCGTTTGACAAACCGGCCAGCGGCGAGCTGCCGATCACCGGCGTCTACTCGATGGGCAGCACCTCGTCTATCGGCCAAAGCTGCAGCTCGGATCTCGACATCTGGGTCTGCCACCAGTCCTGGCTGGACAACGAAGAACGCACCCGCCTGCAGCAAAAATGCAGCCTGCTTGAGAAGTGGGCCGCCTCGATGGGGGTGGAAGTCAGCTTCTTCCTGATCGACGAAAACCGCTTCCGCCATAATGAAAGCGGCAGCCTGGGCGGCGAAGACTGCGGCTCGACGCAGCATATCCTGTTGCTCGATGAATTCTACCGCACCGCGGTGCGCCTGGCCGGCAAACGCATCCTGTGGAACATGGTGCCGGGCGAAGAAGAAGCGCACTACGATGAATACGTGCTGTCGCTGTACGCGCAGGGCGCGCTGACGCCGAACGAGTGGCTGGATCTCGGCGGCCTGAGTTCGCTGTCGGCGGAAGAGTATTTCGGCGCCAGCCTGTGGCAGCTGTACAAGAGCATCGATTCGCCTTACAAGGCGGTGCTGAAGACCCTGCTGCTGGAAGCCTATTCCTGGGAATACCCCAATACCCAGCTGCTGGCGACGGACATCAAACACCGCCTGCATCAGGGGGAGATCGTCTGCTTCGGGCTCGATGCCTATTGCATGATGCTCGAGCGCGTGACCCGCTACCTGACCGGCATCAACGACACCACCCGCCTCGATCTGGCCCGCCGCTGTTTCTACCTGAAAGTGTGTGAAAAACTGTCGCTGGCCAAGGCCTGCGTCGGCTGGCGGCGCGAGATCCTCAGCCAGCTGGTCAGCGAGTGGGGCTGGAGCGAAGAGCGTCTGGCGATGCTGGACAACCGCGCCAACTGGAAAATCGAACGGGTGCGTGAAGCGCATAACGAGTTGCTCGACGCGATGATGCAGAGCTACCGCAACCTGATCCGTTTCGCCCGCCGCAACAACCTCAGCGTCAGCGCCAGCCCGCAGGATATCGGCGTGCTGACCCGCAAACTGTACGCGGCGTTCGAGGCGCTGCCCGGCAAGGTGACGCTGGTGAACCCGCAGATTTCGCCGGACCTGTCGGAAAACGATTTAACCTTTATTCACGTGCCGGTTGGCCGCGCCAACCGCACCGGCTGGTACCTGTATAATCAGGCGCCGGCCATGGATTCGATCGTCAGCCATCAGCCGCTGGAATATAACCGCTACCTGAACAAGCTGGTGGCCTGGGCCTATTTCAACGGCCTGCTGACCCCGCAGACCCGCCTGCACATCAAGAGCGGCAACCTGTGCGACACCGCCAAGCTGCAGGAACTGGTGGCCGACGTTTCTCATCACTTCCCGCTGCGCCTGCCGGCGCCGACGCCGAAAGCGCTGTACAGCCCGTGCGAAATTCGCCATCTGGCGATCATCGTCAATCTGGAAAACGATCCGACCGCCGCCTTCCGCAATCAGGTGGTGCACTTCGATTTCCGCAAGCTGGACGTGTTCAGCTTCGGCCAGCAGCAGCAGTGCCTGGTCGGCAGCATCGATCTGCTGTACCGCAACTCCTGGAACGAAGTGCGCACCCTGCATTTCAGCGGCGAACAGTCGGTGCTGGAAGCGCTGAAAACCATTCTCGGCAAAATGCACCAGGACGCCGCGCCACCGGAGTCGGTGGAAGTGTTCTGCTACAGCCAGCACCTGCGCGGCCTGATCCGCACCCGCATCCAGCAGTTGGTGTCGGAGTGCATTGAGCTGCGCCTGTCCAGCACCCGCCTGGAGCCCGGCCGCTTCAAGGCGGTACGCGTCGCCGGGCAGACCTGGGGGCTGTTCTTCGAGCGCCTGAGCGTGTCGGTGCAAAAGCTGGAGAACGCGGTGGAGTTTTACGGCGCCATCTCCAACAACAAGCTGCACGGCCTGTCTATCAAGGTGGAAACCGATCAGGTGCATCTGCCGCCGGTGGTAGATGGCTTCGCCAGCGAGGGGATCATCCAGTTCTTCTTCGAAGACACCTCGGACGACAAGGGCTTCAACATCTATATTCTGGACGAGTCGAATCGGGTGGAGGTGTATCACCACTGCGAGGGCAGTAAAGAGGAGCTGGTGCGCGACGTCAGCCGCTTCTACTCCTCATCGCACGATCGCTTTACCTACGGCTCCAGCTTCATCAACTTCAACCTGCCGCAGTTCTATCAGATCGTGCAGCTCGACGGGCGCACGCAGGTGATCCCGTTCCGCAGCAACGTGCTGTCCAGCCTGTGCGTGACGGTGGCCGATGGCGCCGTGCAGCCGCTCAAACAGCAGTTCCAGCTGCATTGACGCCGCAAGGGCTCGGTTGCCGAGCCCTGCATCGCCTCAGGAAAACTGCAGTTCCTCACCGGCCTGTGCGCTGGCCGCTTCGCTGAGCAACTGATAAAACGGCTGCCCGCTGCGATCGCATAGCCAGGCGCCGTCGCGGTAGTTGAAGTGGTAACCGCCGGCCTTGGTGGCGAGCCACACCTGGTGCAGCGGCTCCTGGCGGTTGATGACGATTTTGGTGCCGTTTTCGAAGCTCAGCGTCATCACGCCGCCATTGGTTTCATAATCGATGTCCGCATCGCCGTCAAAATCGTCCAGTGTCTCTTCAATATTCAGCATCAGCTGGTCGGCCAACTGATGAAACTCGCTGTCGTTCATATTCAATTCCTATTGCTTTTCATGATCCACCTGCGATTATAGAGACCTTGGACGCATGAATTACAGGCATTAATGCAAATGAAAAAACAACTACGCTATGCGCTGATGGCAGTTCTGCTTACCGGCCTCGCCGGCTGTGGTCTGAAGGGCCCGCTTTACTTCCCACCTGCCGATTCCGCCGGCCAAAAACCGGCCAAGCCGCCGGTGCAAACGGGCGATCAGGTGCAAAAGAACCAGCAGGAGCAGTCTGGCTCTCAGCAAAAACCGTCGATGGTCGACCAGTAACACCCTGTTTGCGGTGGCGAGCGCCGCCGCAAAATCAAGACGGATAGCGCGTCCAGATAGCGGAGTATGATATGCAGTTCTCCAAAATGCACGGTCTGGGCAACGACTTTATGGTGGTCGATGCCGTTACACAGAATGTCTATTTTTCACCTGAGCTGATCCGCCGGCTGGCCGATCGGCACCTGGGCGTCGGCTTTGACCAGATGCTGGTGGTAGAACCGCCTTACGATCCCGAGCTGGATTTTCACTATCGAATTTTCAACGCCGACGGCAGCGAAGTGGCGCAGTGCGGCAACGGCGCGCGCTGCTTCGCGCGCTTTGTGCGGCTGAAAGGGCTGACCAACAAGCGCGATATCCGCGTCAGCACCCAAACCGGGCGCATGGTGCTCAGCGTTACCGACGACGATCTGGTGTGCGTCAACATGGGTGAGCCGAACTTCGATCCGCAGGCGGTGCCGTTCCGCGCCGCCAAGGCCGAAAAGACCTACATCATGCGCGCGGCGGAACAGACCGTGCTGTGCGGCGTGGTGTCGATGGGCAACCCGCATTGTGTTTTGCAGGTGGATGATGTAAAAACCGCCAAGGTGGAGCTGCTCGGGCCGGTACTGGAAGGGCATGAGCGCTTCCCGGAACGGGCCAACATCGGCTTTATGCAGGTGGTCAGCCGCGATCACATCAAGCTGCGCGTTTACGAGCGCGGCGCCGGCGAAACGCAGGCCTGCGGCAGCGGCGCCTGTGCGGCGGTGGCGGTGGGGATCCAACAGGAATTGCTGTCAGAAGAGGTGCATGTAGAACTGCCGGGCGGCAGCCTGCATATTCGCTGGAAAGGGCCGGGCAACCCGCTGTTTATGACCGGCCCGGCAACCCATGTCTATGACGGATTTATTCATCTATGAAGAGCGTAGAAGAACAGAGCGTCGCCGGCCTGGCGCTGGATGACGACACCGTGATGCAGTATCTGCTGCAGAACCCGGATTTCTTTATTCGCAACGCACGCCAGGTTGAGCAGATGCGCGTGCCGCACCCGGTGCGCGGCACCGTTTCGCTGGTGGAATGGCATCTGGCCCGCCAGCGCAATCACATCGAACGGCTGGAAGAAGAGATCACGCTGTTGATGGAACAGGCCAGCGCCAACGAAGGGCTGTTCGCCCGGTTGCTGCACCTGCAGGCCGATTTGGCCACCGCAGACAGCCTGCAGGACATGCTCAACCGGCTGCAGCGCTGGGCGCGCGGCTTCGGTTTGGCCGGTGCCACGGTGCGCCTGTTCGCCGAACGCTGGAAGATCGGCGCGCCTTCCGACTTTACCCACCTGGCGCTGACGCGTTCGGCGTTCGAGCCGTTCCGCATTCAGCGGCTGGGCAGCGAACAACATTACCTCGGCGGCCTGAACGGCCCCGAACTGCTGCTGCTGTTACCGCAGGCCAAACAGATTGGCCAGATTGGCTCGGTGGCGCTGTCGATGTTGGGCGACGACGGCGAACTGGGCATGGTGATCTTCAGCAGCCGCGATACGCAACACTATCAGCAGGGCATGGGCACGGTGATGCTCAATCAACTGGCGCGCATGCTGCCGGAACTGCTGGAACGCTGGGTCGAACGCGCATGACGCCGATTGCGCCCAGCCTGCAGCAGCCGGTGGACGCTTTTCTGCGTTATCTCAAGGTAGAACGGCAACTCAGCCCGCTGACGCAGCTCAGCTATTCGCGCCAGCTGGCGGCGCTGATGCGCCTGGCGCAGGAGATTGGCGTCACCGACTGGACGGCGCTGGACGCCGCCCGGGTGCGCATGCTGGCGGCGCGCAGCAAACGCGCCGGCCTGCAGTCCGCCAGCCTGGCGCTGCGGCTCTCTTCGTTGCGCAGTTTCCTCGACTGGCTGGTCAGCCAGGGCGTATTGCACGCCAACCCCGCCAAAGGCATCCGCACGCCGCGCAGCGGCCGCCATCTGCCGAAAAACATCGACGTCGATGAAATGAACCAGCTGCTGGAGATCGATCTCAACGATCCGCTGGCGGTGCGCGATCGCGCCATGCTGGAGGTGATGTACGGCGCCGGCCTGCGCCTCTCAGAGCTGGTGGGGCTGGATTGCCGCCATGTCGACATGGCCGCCGGCGAGGTATGGGTGATGGGGAAAGGCAGCAAAGAGCGCAAATTGCCGATCGGGCGCACCGCCGTCACCTGGCTGGAACACTGGCTGGCGATGCGCGATCTGTTCGGGCCGGAAGACGACGCAATGTTCCTGTCCAATCAGGGGCGACGCATCTCGACGCGCAACGTGCAAAAGCGCTTCGCCGAATGGGGCGTGAAACAGGGCGTCAACAGCCATATCCACCCGCACAAGCTGCGCCACTCCTTCGCTACCCACATGCTGGAGTCCAGCGGCGATCTGCGCGCGGTGCAGGAGCTGCTCGGCCACGCCAACCTGACCACCACGCAAATTTATACCCACCTCGACTTTCAACATCTGGCGAACGTGTACGATGCCGCGCATCCGCGCGCCAAACGGGGGAAATCCTGATGCATTTTTATCGCCCGCTGCGCCCGCTGGCGGCGCTGACTTTCGATCTGGACGACACGCTGTATGACAATCGCCCGGTGATTAGGCAGACCGAACAACAGTCGGTGGCCTTCCTGCAGAGCTACCATCCCGGTCTGAGCAGCTTCCAGTCGGCGGATTTCCACCGCCTGCGCCAGGAGCTGCGCGAACAGGATCCGGAGATCTACCACGACGTCACCCAGTGGCGCTGGCGCGCTATTCATCTGGCGCTGAGCCGGCAGGGGCTGCGCGATGCCGACGCGGCGATCGGGGCCGATGCGGCGATGCAAAACTTCGCGCTGTGGCGCAGCCGCATCGAGGTATCGGAAGCGACCCACGCCACGCTGAAGGCGCTGGCCGCGCGCTACCCGCTGGTGGCGATCACCAACGGCAACGCCGATCCGGCACAGTGTGGCCTGGACGGCTACTTCCAGTTCGTGTTGCGCTCCGGGCCGGACGGGCGCGCCAAACCGTACCGGGACATGTACCACCTGGCCGTCGAGCGGCTGGGCGTGGCGCCCGAGCAAATCCTGCACGTGGGTGACGATCTGACTACCGACGTCGCCGGCGCGCTGCGCGCGGGACTGCAGGCCTGTTGGATCAACGATCGGCAACGGGATCTGATGCGGGCCGCCGACAGCCGCCTGCTGCCGCATATTGAGATTTCGCAGTTGGCATCGCTGACAGCATTGTTATAATCCCTGCCAGAACTCTGTATAAATTTCCAGTGAAAAACCCGTCAGCGGCGGGTTTTCCCTTAACCATTAGTGGTGCCTATGGACGTCTCCGATCTGCTCGACAGCCTGAATGAAAAACAACGTGAAGCCGTGGCGGCGCCGCGCAGCAACCTGTTGGTTCTGGCCGGGGCGGGCAGCGGCAAGACCCGGGTACTGGTGCATCGCATCGCCTGGCTGCTGTCGGTGGAGAACTGTTCGCCGTATTCGATCATGGCGGTGACCTTCACCAACAAGGCGGCGGCGGAAATGCGCCACCGTATCGAACATCTGATCGGCACCAGTCAGGGTGGCATGTGGATCGGCACCTTCCACGGCCTGGCGCATCGTCTGTTGCGCGCCCACCACCTGGAAGCCAACCTGCCGCAGGATTTCCAGATCCTCGACAGCGACGACCAGCTGCGGCTGCTCAAGCGCATCATCAAGGCGCTGAACGTCGACGAGAAGCAGTGGCCGCCGCGTCAGGCGATGTGGTACATCAACGGCAAGAAAGACGAGGGCCTGCGGCCACAGCACGTCGAGACCTACAACAACCCGGTAGAGGCCACCTGGCTGCGCATCTATCAGGCCTATCAGGAAGCCTGCGATCGCGCCGGGCTGGTGGATTTCGCCGAGCTGCTGCTGCGCGCGCACGAGCTGTGGCTGAACAAGCCGCATATCCTCAACCACTACCGCGAACGTTTCACCAACGTGCTGGTGGACGAATTCCAGGATACCAACAGCATCCAGTACGCCTGGATCCGTCTGCTGGCGGGCGGCAACAGCAACGTGATGATCGTCGGCGACGACGATCAGTCGATCTACGGCTGGCGCGGCGCGCAGGTGGAAAACATCCAGCGCTTCCTGAAAGATTTCCCCGGCGCGGAAACCATCCGCCTGGAGCAGAACTACCGTTCCACCAGCAACATCCTGAAAGCGGCCAACACCCTGATCGCCAACAACGACGGGCGCATGGGCAAAAACCTGTGGACCGAAGGCGGCGAAGGCGAACCGATCTCCATCTACTGTGCCTTCAACGAACTCGACGAAGCGCGCTTCGTGGTCAACCGCATCAAGACCTGGCAGGACAACGGCGGGGCGCTGAACGACTGCGCCATCCTGTACCGCAGCAACGCCCAGTCGCGCGTGCTGGAAGAGGCGCTGCTGCAGACGGCGATGCCGTACCGCATCTACGGCGGCCAGCGCTTCTTCGAACGCCAGGAAATCAAGGATGCGCTGGCTTACCTGCGCCTCATTTCCAACCGCAACGACGATGCGGCCTTCGAGCGCGTGGTCAACACCCCGACGCGCGGCATCGGCGATCGTACCCTCGACGTGGTGCGCCAGGCGGCGCGCGATCGCCAGCTGACGCTGTGGCAGGCGACGCGCGAGCTGATGCAGGACAAAGTGTTGGCCGGCCGCGCCGCGTCGGCGCTGCAGCGTTTTATCGAACTGGTGGAGTCGCTGGCGCATGAAACCGCCGACATGCCGCTCCACGTGCAGACCGACCGGGTGATCCGCGATTCCGGGCTGTTCATCATGTATGAGCAGGAGAAAGGCGAAAAGGGGCAGGCGCGCATCGAAAACCTTGAGGAACTGGTGACGGCGACGCGCCAGTTCAGCTATCAGGAAGAAGATCAGGATCTGATGCCGCTGCAGGCGTTCCTGTCGCATGCGGCGCTGGAGGCGGGCGAAGGCCAGGCCGACGCCTACCAGGACGCGGTGCAGCTGATGACCCTGCACTCCGCCAAGGGCCTGGAATTCCCGCTGGTGTTTATCGTCGGCATGGAAGAAGGCATGTTCCCGAGCCAGATGTCGCTGGATGAAGGCGGCCGTCTGGAAGAGGAGCGCCGCCTGGCCTATGTGGGCGTAACGCGCGCCATGCAGAAGCTGACGCTGACCTATGCCGAAACGCGCCGTCTGTACGGCAAAGAGGTCTACCACCGGCCGTCGCGCTTTATCGGCGAGCTGCCGGAAGAGTGCGTGGAAGAAGTGCGCCTGCGCGCCAGCGTATCGCGCCCGGTCAATCACCGCCGCATGGGCACGCCGATCAGCGAGAACGATACTGGTTACAAGCTGGGCCAGCGCGTGCGCCATCCCAAGTTTGGCGAAGGCACCATCGTCAATCTGGAGGGCAGCGGCGAGCACAGCCGGCTGCAGATTGCTTTCCCGGGCGAGGGCATCAAGTGGCTGGTGGCGGCCTACGCTCGCCTGGAAACGGTATAAAGAGAGGGGAGAGTTGCAGGGGCACGCCCCTGCAATCGTTCATTATCAGTGAGGGTAGCGATCGCCGACCTGCGCGGTGGCATACCAGCGCATCACCGCTTCGGTGCCTTCGCCGCCTTCCTGCGGCGCCCATTGCATGCAGTCCTCTTCGGTCAGCGCCTGATACGGGCCCTGCTTCACTTCGAACACCACGCCGCCGGCATCGACCGACAGCACCGCATGCCAGGTAAATGCCGGCATCTCCAGCACTTTGGTTTCTTCGCCGAGCAGGGTGCGCTGCGTGACGACGCCGTCATCGTTGAACTGCAATACGACAAAACGACCGCGCAGCGGCGTCAGCAATTCCCAGGTTTGCGGGTGACGGTGCGGGCGGATATAGGTGCCGGGTTCCATGGCGATCGCCAGGCGTTGCACCGGGTCGCTCAACTCTTCGTGTAAAGTGCGGTGCGCGCGCAGGCGGGCCACGCTGGCGGCCTGTTCGCTCATCGCGGTCAGTTCATGGGCGGTAATCTGTTTCATCATTTAAATCCGCATGCTTGTCGTACCATTAGGGTGATGTCATCTTAACAACATTCTTGGTGGTGGTAAGCGATCGCCGCGACTTTTTCAGCACGGTTTAAGCGCCATTTTTACCATTGATCATCGTGATGATTTGTTGCGCAATTATCCCGCCTAACGTGTTGACAGGCTTTTTCCTCTCGGCGTAACATGCGCGCACTATTATCATTGAGGACAGACGCCTTGGACACACCCAGTAGATACTGGCTCACTGACCTGCGCCGCAGGTATAACTTCTAAGGCTCTCCGTTTTTGCTGATAGCCTTCGTGGTTGTCGGCGACCCCGCAAAGCGTCGCTATGAGTCAGATCTCTTCATGGTCTGAAACAAATCGGTGATACGCATCCCCTCTGTTTCTGTGCTTCAACGCGTTGTCCGCACCCGTTACCTTCACGGAGTTTTGGCACATGCTGAGCGCTTTTAAATTAGATAACCGCCGCTTGTCCCGTCTGGAGCTGGACGACTCGGATGATCTCACGTCATCGCTGTGGGTTGACCTGGTCGAGCCGGAAGAGGGCGAGCGTGAGCGCGTGCAGAATGAGCTGGGACAAAGCCTGGCGACGCGTCCCGAGCTGGACGACATCGAAGCCTCCGCCCGTTTCTTCGAAGACGAAGACGGTCTGCATATCCACTCCTTCTTCTACTTTGAAGATGCGGAAGATCACGCCGGCAACTCCACGGTGGCGTTCACCATCCGCGACGGCCGCCTGTATACCCTGCGCGAGCGTGAACTGCCGGCGTTTCGCCTGTACCGCATGCGCGCCCGCAACCAGACCATGCTCGAAGGCAACGCCTACGAACTGCTGCTGGATCTGTTCGAAACCAAGATTGAGCAGTTGGCGGACGAGATAGAGAACATCTACAGCGATCTGGAACAGCTCAGCCGGGTGATCATGGAAGGGCATCAGGGCGACGAATACGACGCCGCGCTGTCGACGCTGGCGGAGCTGGAAGATATCGGCTGGAAGGTGCGTTTGTGTCTGATGGATACCCAGCGCGCGCTCAACTTCCTGGTGCGCAAGGCGCGTCTGCCGACCGGCCAGCTGGAGCAGGCGCGTGAAGTGCTGCGCGACATCGAATCCCTGCTGCCGCACAACGAATCGCTGTTCCAGAAGGTGAACTTCCTGATGCAGGCGGCGATGGGCTTCATCAACATCGAGCAGAACCGCATCATCAAGATCTTCTCGGTGGTGTCGGTGGTGTTCCTGCCGCCAACGCTGGTGGCCTCCAGCTACGGCATGAACTTCGAATTCATGCCGGAGCTGAAATGGTCGTTCGGCTACCCGGGCGCCATCACCTTGATGATCCTGGCCGGCCTGGCCCCTTACCTGTACTTCAAGCGCAAGAACTGGCTGTAACCCGGCGGCGCCGGGCTCAGCGCAGCTTGCGCTGGGTATAGAGCGCGTCGAGGGTGAACAGGATCAGCGCCGCCCAGATAAAGCCAAAGGTCACCAGTTTGTCCTGGCCGACGGTTTCGCCGTAGAAGGTGACCGCCAGCAGGAACATCAGCGTCGGGCCGAGATACTGGAAGAAACCGAGCGTCGACAGGCGCAGCCGGGTGGCCGCCGCGGTGAAGCACAGCAGCGGCACGGTGGTGACGATGCCGGCGGCGACCAGCAGCAGGTTCAGCGACCACGGGTTGGCGCTCAGGTGGCTGGTGGGGCTGTCGGCGAACAGGAACAGATAGGCCGCCGCCACCGGCAGCAGCCACAGCGTTTCGATCAGCATGCCGGTCTGGGCGTCGATGGCGATTTTCTTGCGCAGCAGGCCGTAGAAGGCGAAGCTGAACGCCAGCCCCAGACCGATGATCGGCAACGAGCCGAACTGCCAGAGCTGTACCAGCACCCCGGTGAACGCCAGCGCCACCGCCACCCACTGCATGCGGCGGAAGCGTTCGCCGAGAAACAGCATCCCCAACAGCACGTTAACCAGCGGGTTGATGAAGTAGCCTAGGCTGGCCTCGAGCATATGGTGGTTGTTCACCGCCCAGATGAACAGCAGCCAGTTGCCGCCGATCAACAGCGCGGTGACCGCCAGCAGCAGCAGCCGTTTGCGATTTTGACAGGCGGCCCGCACTTTCGGCCAGCTGCGGCCCAGCGAGATCAGCGCCAGCATGAAGAAAAACGACCAGATGATCCGGTGGGTGAGGATCTCATCGGCGGGCACTTGCTGAATCAGTTTGAAATAGGCCGGGGCGATGCCCCACATAAAATAGGCGGCCAGGGCGAAGAAAATGCCCTGACGCGTTTGCTTTGCGTCCATGACGTCACTCGGGTGGGGAACGTAAGATGCGGTGAGTGTACTGAAGACGCTCACCGCACACAATCATCAGCCGACCAGATAGGTGGCGGTGGCGCTCGCGATATGCAGGCCGTCGTGGTTATGCAGCTCTACGCGCGCGACGGCGACCTTGTTGCCGCTGCGCAGCACGCTGGCGGAGGCGACGAAGTGCTCGCCGCGGCCGGGGCGCAGGTAGTCGACGCGCAGATCGATGGTGCCCATGCGCGACAGCTTGGCGGCGATCTCCTCTTCGATCAGCGGCTCCAGGCGCGTCAGCACGCCGCCGGCGCAGGCCAATCCGGCGGCGACGTCAAGCACCGCGGCGATCACGCCACCGTGCAGAATTTCCTGTGCCGCGTTGCCCACCAGCTTGCGCTGGTTGGTGAAGCTCAGCTCGACGTAATCATCGTCGAAGCGGCGCAGCTCCAGGCCAAGCTCGCGGTTGAACGGCATGTGGTAGACAAAGATTTCGCCGATCTTGCGGCGGGCGGCTTCCAGGGTCAGTGGTGTGGTCGACATAGCGGGTTTCCGTTTTTCTTTTGCGTTTTAAGGGAGCTAACTGGTCAGTCCAGGTTAATGGAATGTTGATTTTATGCTTAACCTTTGTTGCTTTCCAGACTATTCCAATAAAACCGACCTGCGCTGCGGTAAAGCCTCCTTTGTGTGTAAAATGGCCTGATTTTTTCCGGGCTTGCCCTTTTTCGTTGGAGTGAGGAGAGGTTATGCGCATTTTGTCAGGGATCGTTTCCGCCACGCTGCTGATGCCGGCGCTGGCATTGGCTGAGGAAGCCAAAGAGCAGCAGATTCACGATAAGCCGGCGGTGCGCGGCAGCATTATCGCCAACCTGCTGCAGGAGCACGATAATCCGTTCACGCTGTATCCTTACGATCCCAATTACCTGCTGTACACCGACACCAGCGATATCAACAAAGAGGCCATCAAGACGTACAACTGGGCCGACAAGGCGCGCAAGGACGAGGTGAAATACCAACTTAGTCTGGCGTTTCCGCTGTGGCGGGGCATTGCCGGCGACAACTCGGTGCTCGGCGCGTCTTATACTCAGCGCTCCTGGTGGCAATTGTCCAACCGCGGCGAGTCTTCGCCGTTCCGCGAAACCAACTACGAGCCGCAGCTGTTCGTGGGGTGGGCGACCGATTACCGCTTTGCCGGTTGGACGCTGCGCGATGTTGAAATCGGCGTTAACCATCAGTCTAACGGCCGCTCGGATCCGACGTCGCGCAGTTGGAATCGCGGCTATGCGCGGCTGATGGCGCAAAACGGCAACTGGCAGGTGGATCTCAAGCCCTGGTTCCGTTTCTCGGAGAGCTCGAGCAACGACGACAACCCGGACATCACCAAATACATGGGATACTACCGGCTGAAGGTCGGTTACGCCTGGGGCGACAGCGTGTTCAGCGTCGACAGCCACTACAACTGGAACAGCGGCTACGGCGGCGCGGAACTGGGCTGGAGCTATCCGATTACCCGCAACGTGCGCTTCTATACTCAGGTGTTCAGCGGCTACGGCGAATCGCTGATCGACTACAACTTCCGGCAGACACGGGTGGGCGTTGGTGTCATGCTGAACGATATTATGTAATCATACCCGGTGGGTGTGTACCGATGAAAAAATGGGGAAGTGTGTGTCAACCGCAGCAGTGATTAACAGAGAGTTGCTGGCCGAGCAGGTATTGCGCGATACCTTTGGCTACCAGCAATTCCGTCCGGGCCAACAAACGATTATCAACGCCGCGATCGGCGGGCAGGATTGCCTGGTGGTGATGCCGACCGGCGGCGGCAAGTCGCTGTGTTACCAAATCCCGGCGCTGGTGATGGACGGCCTGACGCTGGTCGTTTCCCCGTTGATCTCGCTGATGAAGGACCAGGTCGACCAACTGTTGGCCTACGGCGTTTCCGCCGCCTGCTACAACTCGACGCAAACCCGCGAGGAGCAGTTGGACGTTATGGCCGGCTGCCGCAACGGCACCATCAAGATGCTGTACATCGCGCCGGAACGGCTGATGATGGAAAGCTTCCTCAGCCTGCTCGATCACTGTCCGCCGGCGATGCTGGCGGTGGATGAGGCGCACTGTATTTCGCAGTGGGGCCATGACTTCCGGCCGGAATATCGCGCGCTGGGTCAGCTGAAACAGCGCTTCCCGTCGATGCCGGTGATCGCGCTGACCGCCACCGCCGACGAGTCCACCCGCGGCGATATCGTGCGCCTGCTGTCGCTGCAGGACCCGCTGGTGCAGGTCAGCAGCTTCGACCGGCCGAACATCCGCTACACGCTGGTGGAAAAATTCAAACCGCTCGATCAGCTGTGGCGCTTCGTGCAGGATCAGCGCGGCAAGAGCGGCATTATCTATTGCAACAGCCGCGCCAAGGTGGAAGACACCGCCGCACGTCTGCAAAGCCGCGGGCTGAGCGTCGGCGCCTACCACGCCGGGCTGGACAACGATCGCCGCGCGCAGGTGCAGGAAGCGTTCCAGCGTGACGATTTGCAGGTGGTGGTGGCTACCGTCGCCTTCGGCATGGGCATCAATAAACCCAACGTGCGCTTCGTGGTGCATTTCGACATCCCGCGCAATATCGAATCCTATTATCAGGAGACCGGCCGCGCCGGGCGTGACGGCCTGCCGGCTGAAGCCATCCTGTTGTACGATCCGGCCGACATGGCCTGGCTGCGCCGCTGCCTGGAGGAAAAACCCGCCGGACAGCAGCTGGATATCGAACGCCACAAGCTGAACGCCATGGGCGCGTTCGCCGAGGCGCAAACCTGCCGCCGCCTGGTGCTGCTCAACTACTTCGGCGAAGGCAAGCACGAGAACTGCGGCAACTGCGACATCTGCCTCGATCCGCCCAAGCGCTACGACGGGCTGGAGGACGCGCGCAAGGCGCTGTCCTGCGTGTACCGCGTCGGCCAGCGCTTCGGCCTCGGGTACATCGTGGAAGTGCTGCGCGGCTCCAACAACCAACGCATTCGCGAATACGGCCACGATAAGCTGCCGGTATACGGCATCGGCCGCGATCAAACCACCGAACACTGGACCAGCGTGCTGCGTCAACTGATCCACCTGGGCTTTATCACCCAGAACATCGCCATGCACTCGGCGCTGCAATTGACCGAGGCGGCGCGCCCGGTGTTGCGCGGCGAGGTGGCGCTGCAGCTGGCGGTGCCGCGCATCCAGAGCCTGAAGTCGCGCAGCAGCGCCAACCAGAAATCCTACGGCGGCAATTACGATCGCAAGCTGTTCGCCAAGCTGCGCAAACTGCGCAAATCGATCGCCGACGAAGAAAACATTCCGCCTTACGTGGTGTTCAACGACGCCACGCTGCTGGAAATGGCCGAACAGATGCCGATCAAGGCCGGCGATCTGCTGAGCGTCAACGGCGTCGGCCAGCGCAAACTGGAGCGTTTCGGCGCGCCCTTTATGGCGATGATCCGCGACCATCTCGACAATGACGAAGACTAAGGGCGATAAATCATGCTGATGCTGTTTCTCACCGTGGCGCTGGTGCATCTGATTGCGCTGATGAGCCCGGGGCCGGACTTCTTTTTCGTGTCGCAGACCGCCGCCAGCCGCTCGCGCCGTGAGGCGATGATGGGCGTGGTCGGCATTTCGCTCGGCATCGTGGTATGGGCCGGCGTGGCGTTGATGGGGCTGCATCTGATCCTGCAGAAGATGGCCTGGTTGCATCAGATAATCATGGTCGGCGGCGGCATTTACCTGTGCTGGATGGGGTGGCAGCTGCTGCGTTCCGCGCGGGCGCAGCAAGCGCAGCCGGCGGCGGAGGCCCAGGTGGCGTTGCCGAAGGCCGGGCGCAGCTTTATTCGCGGCTTCCTGACCAATCTGTCCAACCCGAAAGCGGTGATCTATTTCGGCAGCGTGTTCTCGCTGTTCGTCGGCGACAGCGTCGGCGCCGGGGCGCGCTGGGGGCTGTTCTTGCTGATCGTCGCCGAGACCTTCGTCTGGTTCAGCCTGGTGGCGGTGGTGTTCGCGCTGCCGGCGATGCGCCGCGGCTACCAGCGGTTGGCCAAGTGGATCGACGGGGTGGCGGGCGTGCTGTTTACCGGCTTCGGGTTACACCTGATCTTTACCCGCTGACCGGCGGTGACATGCCCAAGGCCGAGCAGCGATGCCCGGCCTTTTTTGTCAGGCTTTGCGGGCGGTCGCCAGCAGCCCCGCCACCAAAATGAACAGCGAACCGAATACCCGGTTGAGCAGTTGCATCTGGCGCGGCGTTCTCAGCCAGCCGGCGATGCGCGTCGCCAGGGTGGCGTAACCGATCATCACCAGAATATCCACCACCACGGTAGTGACGCCGAGCACCAGATACTGCTCGGCCTGCGGCTGATTGGGCAGGATGAACTGCGGGAACAGCGCGGCAAGAAACACGATGCTTTTCGGGTTGGTCAGGTTGACCAGCACCGCGCGGCGGAACAGACGGCGGCGCGGCATGCTGCCCGCCAGCGCATGCAGATCCAGCGCCCCGGCGGCGCGCCACTGCTGGATGCCGAGCCACACCAGGTAGGCGGCGCCCAGCCATTTCAGCAGCTCGAACGCCAGCAGCGATTGAGAAATCAGCGCGCCGAGGCCGATGCCCACCAGTACGATGTGCGCGCTCAGCCCGACCTGCAGCCCGGCGATCGACGCGGCGGCGCCGCGATAGCCGTGGCTGATGCCGGTGCTCATGGTGTTGATGGCGCCTGAGCCGGGGGACAGGCTGAGGATAAGCGTGGTCAGCAGGTAGGTTAACCACCAGTCCAAGGTCATGGTTCTCGGCTCCCTGAAAGTGTCGTTTTGTGCCACAATGCGCCGAGGCGGCGCCGTTTTTTGTAAGAATTGAATCACAATACGCTAGTATGATTTCTTGTGCCAGCGGTCACATTTTCCGCCGGCCCCACAGGGAAAACGCTCTCGATGACCTCGTTCACTCTCAGCTCCGATGACTGGTTAACGCGTGAAACGCAGTTCGCTGCCTTCGCCACCGGGCCGCTGCTGGACTTCTGGCGGCTGCGGGAAGAGGGCGAGTTCAGCGGCGTGGACGGCGTGCCGATCCGCTTTGTGCGTTTTCGCTCCGCGCGACATCAGCGGGTGGTGGTGGTCAGCCCCGGCCGCATCGAAAGCTACGTGAAATACCCCGAGGTGGCCTACGATCTGTTCCACTGCGGTTACGACGTGGTGATCGTCGATCATCGCGGCCAGGGGCGCTCCGGCCGTTTACTGGCGGATACGCACCGCGGTCATGTGGTAAACTTCGCCGACTACGTGGACGATTTCGAGCAGCTTTGGCAGCGCGAGGTCGAATCGCGCGGTTATCGGCAGCGCTTCGCGCTGGCGCATTCGATGGGCGGCGCGATCCTGGCGCAGTTCCTGCAGCGTCGGCCGCAGGCATTCGACGCGGCGGCGTTTTGTGCGCCGATGTTCGGCATCCAGTTGCCGATGCCGGGCTGGCTGGCCGACCGTATTCTCGACTGGGTGGAGACGCGCCCGGCGATCCGCGACTATTACGCGGTGGGCACCGGCCAGTGGCGTCCGTTGCCCTATGTGGTCAACGTGTTGACCCACAGCCGCGAGCGCTATCGGCGCAGCCTGCGCTATTACGCCGATTACCCCGAGCTGCAGGTGGGCGGGCCGACCTACCATTGGGTGCGGGAGAGCATCCGCGCCGGCCGGCAGATTATCGCTCAGGCCGGGGAGATAACAACGCCGCTGTTGCTTTTGCAGGCCGGTGAGGAACGGGTGGTCGACAACCGTTCGCATCAGGCTTTTTGTCAGGCTCTGTCAGACGCGGGGCGCCCTTGCGAAGGGGGGATCCCGTGGGTTATCAACGGCGCACGCCATGAGATCCTGTTCGAGCGGGACGCGATGCGCGCCGAAGCACTGAACGCAATCCTGCGCTTCTTTGCTCAACACTTAGGCGGCGCGCTGCCGCCGACAACTCCATCAGAGGTTAGAACATAACGCTATGTATCACGTCGTCGCTTCCGATTTAGATGGCACGCTGCTGTCTCCCGACCATACCCTGTCGCCGTACGCCAAAGAAACGCTGAAGTTGCTGACCCAGCGCGGCGTGCATTTCGTGTTCGCCACCGGCCGCCACCATATCGACGTGGCGCAGATCCGCGACAGCCTGGAGATCAGCGCCTTTATGATCACCTCTAACGGCGCGCGGGTGCATAACACCGCCGGCGAGTTGATCTTCAGCCATAACCTGGACGGGGATATCGCCCGCGATCTGTACGGCATGCTGCACGACGATCCGGAGATCACCACCAACGTCTACCGCAACGATGACTGGTTCATCAACCGCGAAAGCCCTGAGCAGGAAGAGTTCTTCCAGGAGTCGGTGTTCAAATATCAGCTGTTCGAGCCGGGCCTGCTGGAAACCGACGGCGTCTGCAAAGTCTACTTCACCTGCGAAGATCACGAGCGGCTGCTGCAGGTGGAAGATGCCATCAACGCGCGCTGGGGCGATCGGGTCAACGTCAGCTTCTCGTTCCCGACCTGCCTGGAAGTGATGGCGGGTGGCGTGTCGAAAGGGCATGCGCTGGAAGAAGTGGCCAAGATCATCGGCTATACGCTGCAAGAGTGCATCGCCTTCGGCGACGGCATGAACGATCTGGAGATGCTGTCGATGGCCGGTAAGGGCTGCATCATGCGCGATGCGCATCAGCGCCTGAAGGATATGCTGCCGGAGCTGGAGGTGATCGGCTCCAACGTCGATAACGCGGTGCCGCACTACCTGCGCAAGATGTTCCTCTGAAATAACCCGGCCGTTTCTCTGAAATAATAAGGGCGCCTTGCGGCGCCCTTGGCATTACTTGTGCTGGCCCTGCTTCTGCAGGAACTGCACGCCCTTGTCCGGGAAGTCGGTGAACACGCCGTCGACGCCGGCCTGGTTGTAAATCACGTCATACAGCTGGTTCACGTCGGTCACGTACTTCGGCAGCGCATCGGCGCGGATGGTGAACGGGTGCACCGCCAGCTTGCTGGCATGCGCTTCTTTCACCATGTCGGTCAGCACGATGTGGCCCGGCTTGGATTGATCCGCGACCACCAGCATGTGGTAGTCCGGCCCGATGCCGTCGGCATACTGAGCGATTTTCTTCATCGCGCCCGGCTTGAACATCCAGTCGTAGTCGTATTCTACCCACTTGCCGTCGGCTTTCTGCTCGTAGGTTTCCTGCCAGTCGTTATAGGCGATCAGCTGCACCAGCTTCAGATCCATGCCCAGCTTCGGCTCCAGCTCGTTCTTGATGCGTTTGAGCTCGTTGGCGTCGAAGCACTGCAGGTAGACGTTATCGTTCTTGCCGGTGTAACCGTACTGCTTGAGTACCGCCAGCACTTTGCTGGAGATGTCTTTGCCTTCCTGTTTGTGGAACCAAGGTGCCTTGATTTCAGGGTAGATGCCGATGTTTTTGCCGGTCGAATGGTTCAGACCCTGCACGAACTCGATCTCTTCCTGGAAGGTGTGCACGCGGAAGTCGGATTTGCCCATCGGGAAGCGGCCAGGATAACCCTGTACCTTCTTGCCGTTTTCGATTTCAAAACCTTCGGTGAACTTCAGCGATTTGATCTCCGCCAGCGTAAAGTCGATGGCGTAGTAGCGGCCGTCTTTGCGCGCGCGGTCCGGGAAGCGTTCGGCGACGTCGGTGACGCGATCGAGGTAATGGTCGTGCAGCACCACCAGCTCGTTGTCCTTGGTCATCACCAGATCTTGTTCGAGGTAATCGGCGCCCTGGGCGTAGGCCATCGCCTTCGCCGGCAGGGTGTGTTCCGGCAGGTAGCCGCTGGCGCCGCGGTGGGCGATCACCACTTTGTCCGCTGCCTGTGCGGCGCTGACCATCGAGGTGGCGAGAATGATCCCTGTCAGCAGGGCTTTGACTTGAGTCCGCATTCCGTTTTTCTCCGTGTTGTTGGGGGCAGGGTAGTAAAAAGGCCGCAGGGCGGCCTTTAAATCATGCAAAAGTCGTGTGACGCTTAACCGCGCTTGGCGGCGATTTCCGCGTGGTGTTTCTTTTCGTTCAGCATGGTCAGCAGCAGCAGGATAACCGCCAGCACGCCGCCGCCGATCATCACCATGAAGCCGCCGTCCCAACCGAAGAAGTCCACGGTGTAACCGACGATGGCGCTGGCCGCAACCGAGCCGCCCAGGTAGCCGAACAGGCCGGTGAAGCCCGCGGCGGTGCCGGCGGCTTTCTTCGGCGCCAGCTCCAGCGCGTGCAGGCCGATCAGCATCACCGGGCCGTAGATCAGGAAGCCGATGACCAGCATACAGATCATGTCCACGGTCGGGTTACCGGCCGGGTTCATCCAGAACACCACGGTGGCGATGGTCACCAGCGTCATGAAGAACACACCGGTGGCGCCGCGGTTGCCTTTGAACACTTTGTCCGACATCCAGCCGCACAGCAGGGTGCCCGGGATACCGGCGTATTCATACAGGAAGTAGGCCCAGGACGACTTGTCCAGCGCGAAGTGTTTCACTTCTTTCAGGTAGGTCGGCGACCAGTCCAGAATGCCGTAACGCAGCAGATAGACGAACACGTTGGCGACCGCGATGTACCACAGCAGCTTGTTAGGCAGAATGTACTGCATGAAGATCTGCTTGGCGGTCAGCTCTTCTTCGTCTTTTTCGCTGTAGTCGTCCGGATAGTCGTTTTTGTACTCTTCAATCGGCGGCAGGCCGCAGGATTGCGGGGTGTCGCGCATCAGGGCGAAGGCGATCAGGGCCACCAAGATGGCGCCGAAGGCCGGCATGTACAGCGCCGCGTGCCAGTCGTTGAACCAGGCCATACCCAGCAGGAACAGCAGCGGCGGAAGGCCGCCACCCACGTTGTGGGCGCAGTTCCAGATGGAAACGATGCCGCCGCGTTCTTTCTGCGACCACCAGTGCACCATGGTGCGGCCGCACGGCGGCCAACCCATGCCCTGGAACCAGCCGCACAGGAACAGCAGGACGAACATGATGGCGATGCTGGAGGTGGCCCACGGCACGAAGCCCATGAACAACATCACCGCCGCCGCCAGGATCAGGCCGGCAGGCAGGAACACCCGCGGGTTGGAACGGTCGGAGACCGAACCCATGATGAATTTGGAGAAGCCGTAGGCGATGGAGATGCCCGACAGCGCGAAGCCGAGGTCACCGCGGCTGAAGCCTTGTTCGATCAGGTAAGGCATGGCCAGGGTGAAGTTCTTACGCACCAGATAGTAAGCGGCGTAACCGAAGAAGATCCCCAGGAAAATTTGCCAGCGCAGCTTACGGTAGAGCGGGTCTACCTTATCGCTCGGCACACGGGCGGTGTGTGCGGCCGGCTTAAAAATACTCAACATGAGCGCCTCCGATGGCTTTATCTGTTATCACATCAATATGACCTTTTACGTTCATTTGATGATTGAGCGGATATCGAATGTGGTGTTTTTGTGTTCCATAACGAGCGCCATTGTCATCAAATACGCCTGGTGTCGCTGTGACGAATGGCGCAATTGTTACACTTTCATGAAACCACGGCGGATTTTGAGCGATTCGTTAACGTTATGAAATAGAAAAACGTCCAAAAATCGTGATTATGATCACATTGATGGTTTTTTGTGGACATTTTTATTTCGTTTCATGTTCGTTATTGTTCCTTATCAAACAAAGACCCTAATAACCGTGGCTCAATAGGCTCATAACTACCGATCCTGAGGGAGCGACATGAGCAGCTATTTTGACGGCGGCGAAACGGATGTGATCATCATCGGCGGCGGCGCCACCGGTGCAGGCATCGCCCGCGACTGTGCGCGGCGCGGCTTGCGCTGCATCTTGCTGGAGCGCCACGACATCGCCACCGGCGCCACCGGCCGCAACCACGGTTTACTGCACAGCGGCGCGCGCTATGCGGTGACCGACGGCGAGTCGGCGCGCGAGTGCATCGAAGAGAACCGCATCCTGAAACGCATTGCCCACCACTGCATCGAGCGCACCGATGGGCTGTTCATCACCCTGCCGCAGGACTCGCTGGACTATCAGCAACAGTTTATCGCCGCCTGTCGCCAGGCCGACATCGACGCCGAAGCGATCGACCCGCAGCTGGCGCTGCGCCTGGAGCCGGCGGCCAACCCGGCGCTGATCGGCGCGGTGCGGGTGCCGGACGGCACCGTCGATCCCTTCCGGCTGACCGCCGCCAACATGCTGGACGCGCGTGAACACGGCGCACAGATCCTGACCTACCACCAGGTGGTGGGGCTGCTGCGCAGCGGCGACCGGGTGACGGGCGTGCGCGTTTACGACCATCAGAATCAGCGGCGTTATGAGCTGCATGCGCCGGTGGTGGTCAACGCCGCCGGCATCTGGGGCCAGCAGATCGCCGAATACGCCGACTTGCGCATCCGCATGTTCCCGGCCAAAGGGGCGCTGCTGATCCTCGGCCACCGTATCAACAACATGGTGATCAACCGCTGCCGCAAACCGGCTGATGCCGACATCCTGGTGCCGGGCGACACCATCTCGCTGATCGGCACTACCTCGACCCATATCGATTACGACCAAATTGACAACATGCTGGTGACCCCGCAGGAGGTGGACATTCTGATCCGCGAGGGAGCGCTGCTGGCGCCCACCCTGGCGCAGACCCGCATTCTGCGCGCCTATGCCGGGGTGCGGCCGCTGGTGGCCAGCGACGACGATCCCAGCGGGCGCAACGTCAGCCGCGGTATCGTGCTGCTCGATCACGCCGCTCGCGACGGGCTGGAAGGGTTTATCACCATCACCGGCGGCAAGCTGATGACCTACCGCCTGATGGCGGAGTGGGCCACCGATAAGGTGTGCGAAAAGCTTGGCGTAAACCGCCCGTGCACCACCGCGCAGGACGCGTTGCCCGGCTCCCGCCAGTCGGCGGAGGAAACGGTGCGCAGCGTGGTTTCTCTGCCCGCCAGCATTCGCGGCTCGGCAATTTACCGCCACGGCGATCGCGCCAGCCAGGTGCCGGCGGCCGATCGGCTCGACACCAGCCTGGTGTGCGAATGCGAGGCGGTGACCGCCGGGGAAGTGCGCTATGCGGTCAACTCGCTGACCGTCAATAACCTGGTGGATCTGCGCCGCCGCACCCGCGTCGGCATGGGCACCTGCCAGGGGGAACTCTGCGCCTGCCGCGCCGCCGGGCTGCTGACGCGCTTTAAGGTCAGCACGCCGCAGCAGTCCATCGCGCAGCTGTCGCAGTTCCTCAACGAACGGTGGAAAGGCGTACGGCCGATCGCCTGGGGCGACGCGCTGCGTGAGAGTGAATTTACCAGCTGGGTTTACCAGGGGTTATGCGGGCTTGAGGCCCAGGCCGACAAGGAGCAGGAGGCGGATGATGCGATTTGACGTAGTGGTGATTGGCGGCGGCCTGGCGGGCCTG
This sequence comes from Serratia sp. CY44782, assembly GCF_052168715.1. Classification (NCBI taxonomy): domain Bacteria; kingdom Pseudomonadati; phylum Pseudomonadota; class Gammaproteobacteria; order Enterobacterales; family Yersiniaceae; genus Serratia; species Serratia sp. CY44782. Next base: position 65,087 of record NZ_JBJNME010000009.1, on the reverse strand, counting down.
AGCTGCGCCATTGCCGTGGCCGAACAGGGCAAGCGCTGCGCGGTGGTCAGTTCCGGCCAGAGCGCGCTCTACTTCTCCTCCGGCTCGCTCGATCTGCTGGCGAGACTGCCGGACGGCACGCCGGTCGAGATGCCGCTGGCGGCGCTACCGCAGCTGGCCCAGCAGGCGCCGCAGCATCCGTATGCCCTGATCGGGCCCGGCCGGGTGGCGGCGCTGTCCGCCGCCGCGCAGCGGCTGCTGGAGCGCTGCGGGCTGAACCTGCAGGGCGAGGGCGCCAATAACCATCTGCGCATTACGCCGCTGGGCACGCGCCGCGCCACTTGGCTCAGTCCACAGGCGATCCCGACGCTGCCGCTGACCGGCCAACTGCCGTGGCGGCGTATCGCGGTGATCGGCATCGAGGGGTTCCTCGACTTCCAGCCGCAGATGGCCGCTGACTCTCTGAGCCGGGAGCTCGGCGTAGAGACGGAGGTAGCCTATCTGCACATGCCGGCGCTGGACCGATTGCGCAATAACCCCAGCGAGTTCCGCGCGGTGAACATCGCTCGGGTGCTGGATTTGATGGAAAGCCTGCCGCCGATGGCCGAGGAGCTGCGGCGGTTGGCGGGCGAGGCCGATGCGCTCTTCCTGCCGGCCTGTTTGGGATTGGAAGACGACGCGTCGCTGGCGGTGCTGCAGGATGCGGTCGGCAAACCGATCCGGCTGCTGCCGACGCTGCCGCCTTCGGTGCCCGGCATGCGCTTGCATCAGGCACTGCGGCGGCGTTTCCAACAGCTGGGCGGCGTTTTCATGCCTGGCGACAGCGTGCTGCGCGCCGAGTGTGAAGCCGGCCGCGTCACCGGCCTGTATACCCGTAACCACGGCGATATTCCGCTGCGGGCGCAGCAGGTGGTGCTGGCCAGCGGCAGCTTCTTCAGCAACGGGCTGGTGGCGGATTTCGACGGGGTGCGCGAACCGATCTTCGAACTGGACGTGCACAGCCGCGCCGATCGCGCCGACTGGAGCCGGCGCGAGCTGTTTGCACCTCAGCCTTATCTGCAGTTTGGCGTGCGCACCGACGGCAGGCTGCGGGCAATGAAGCAGGGGATGCCGTTCGACAATCTGTATGCCATCGGCGCGGTCGCCGGCGGCTACGATCCGCTGCATCAGGGCTGCGGCGCCGGCGTGTCATTGATCGGTGCGCTGCACGTCGCGCAACAGATCGCCGCGGAGGAAAACGCATGAGCCTGCATCTGGACCACAGCTTTGAAAGCTGCATTAAATGCACCGTCTGCACCACCTACTGCCCGGTCGCCAAAGTGAACCCGCTCTATCCGGGGCCAAAACAGGCGGGGCCGGACGGCGAGCGGCTGCGGTTGAAAGATCCGGCGCTGTACGACGAAGCGCTGAAATACTGCACCAACTGTAAGCGTTGTGAAGTGGCCTGCCCGTCCGACGTCAAAATCGGCGACATCATTCAGCGCGCCCGCGCCGACTTCGCCCAGAGCAAGCCGACGCTGCGCGACGCCATCCTCAGCCACACCGACATCATGGGCTCGCTGTCGACGCCGTTCGCGCCGATCGTCAACGCCGCTACCGGGCTGAAACCGGTGCGCAAGCTGTTGGACAAGGCGCTGAAGATCGATCACCGTCGCGAACTGCCGAAATACTCGTTCGGCACCTTCCGCCGCTGGTACCGGCAACAGGCGCAGGCTCAGAAGCGTTATGCCGAGCAGGTGGCGTTTTTCCACGGCTGCTTCGTCAACTATAACCATCCGCAGCTGGGCAAGGATTTGATCCGGGTGTTCAACGCGCTGGATATCGGCGTGCAGCTGCTGAAACGCGAGAAATGCTGCGGCGTGCCGCTGATCGCCAACGGGTTTATCGAGCAGGCCAAAAAGCAGGCCAGGGTCAACGCCGAGTCGCTGCATGAAACGGTGCTGGAGCGCGGCATTCCGGTGGTGGCGACCTCATCGAGCTGCACCTTCACCCTGCGCGACGAATACCCCCATCTGCTGGACGTGGACACCACCCCGGTGCGCGATCGGGTGGAGCTGGCGACGCGCTATCTCTATCGCCTGATCAATCAGGGGCGCAGCCTGTCGCTGAAGCACACGCCGTTGCGGGTGGCTTATCACACGCCTTGCCATATGGAGAAGATGGGCTGGACCGCCTACACGCTGGAGCTGCTGCGGCAGATACCGGGGCTGGAGCTGGTAGTGCTGGATTCCCAGTGCTGCGGCATCGCCGGCACCTACGGGTTCAAATCGGAGAACTACGCCACTTCGCAAGGCATCGGCGCGCCGCTGTTCCGACAGATCGAAGAGAGCGGGGTGGATCTGGTGGTAACCGACTGCGAGACCTGCAAATGGCAGATAGAAATGTCCACTAGCAAGCGCTGCGAACATCCGATCACCCTGCTGGCACAGGCGCTGGCGTAAAAACTCAAGGGCCGGCTTGCCGGCCCTCTGTGGGATTACTGTTTCAGCTTCAGGGTGGAGATGATGCCTTCGGCTTCGGTCTGCGCCTGCTGCTGATTGTCCGCCGGCAGCGTCACCTGAATGGTCAGCATGTTGTTGTTCAGCGAGCCGATCAGGACGGAGGAATAGGCTTTTTCGCCGCTGCTGGTGATGATGCTGTCCAGCTGACGCAGCGGCACGCCGTTGACGTCGAGCGCCTTGTTGGTGATCACCTGCAGGTTGGCGTCACGCGCGCGCTGGGTATTCTCCAGGCGCTTGGCCAGAGTCTCCAGGCTGTCGGCGGTCTTGTCGCCCAGGATCACGATCACCGCGCGCTGGCCGGTGCTGTCTGCGTAAACATGCATGTTGTTGGCCTGGTTACCCAGCTTGCCGCTCTGATCCGCCATGCCGACCGGCAGCGTGAACGCCAGTTTACCGTCCAGCAGGCTCACCTGCTGCCCGGCCGGTGCGCTGGCCGCCGCGCCGTCTGGCGCTGCCTTGGTGTCTTTGGTGTTGCCGTCGCAGGCCGCGAGGCCAAGCGCCAGCAGGCTGATACCCATCAATTTCGCTACTTTACGCATCGGGCTTCCTTATTCCTTTCCGGTAGGGATTTACTGTCGTATCGCAACCTATTCCAGGTTGAAATGCAAGGCAGATGTTGTCACAAGTTTTTTTCCAGTAATAGCCGATAATCAGCCACTTCGCCTTTCTTTTCCAGCTGAACAATCTGATAGTGGTGGGTGAGCAGCATCGTCAGCATGGCGCGGAACCGGTTACGGGTTTTGACCGTCAGCTGGTGATAGCCCTGCGCCCGCGCCCAGCGCTCCTGTTCGGCCAACAAAGCCTGCGCCACGCCGTGGCGACGAAACGCCGGCAGCACCCCGCCCAGCCAGCTGTAAAACACCGTTTCCCGCTGTTGATAACCGAGCTTGAAACCGGCCGGCTGGCCGTCGATTTCGGCGATCAACAGGCTGGCGGGGGCGGCGCCGATGCGCCGCTGCAGATCGGCCAGGCTATGCAGGCCGCCGAATTCGGGGATGCGTTGGTAAAGGCGGTGGATCTCTTCGAGCGTGGCGGTGCGAACAATTGGGGTCATGAGCGGCCTCCAAAGGATAGGGCCGCCCAGAATAACACGGCTCAGCCCGGCTGCAGGCTGCTGCTGCGCGCCGCGATGCGTTTGAGCAGCATGTTCAGCAACACACCGTACATCGGCAGGAAGAACAGCAGGCAGATCATCACCTTGAAGCTGTAATCCACCAGCGCGATCTCCACCCAGTTGTTGGCCATGAAGGGATCGCTGCTCTTGTAGAAGGCGATGAAGAAGAACGCCAGCGTATCGCTGATGTTGCCGAAGAACATCGCCGCCGCCGGCGCTACCCACCAGGCGCTGCGCTGGCGCAGGCGGTTGAAGACGTGAACGTCGAGGATCTGGCCGAGCACGTAGGCCATAAAGCTGGCGACGGCAATGCGCGCCACGAACAGGTTAAAACTGCCCAGCGCCGCGAATCCCTGCCACTCTCCCTGATAGGTGACGGTGGAGATCACGTAAGAGATGAACAGCGCCGGCACCATCACCGCCAGGATAATCCGCCGCGCCAGGGGCGCGCCGAAAATGCGCACGGTCAGATCGGTCGCGAGGAAGATAAACGGGAAGGTAAAGGCGCCCCAGGTGGTATGGAAGCCGAAAACGGTGATCGGCAGCTGCACCAGGTAGTTGCTGGAGGTAATGATGGCGATATGAAACAGCGAAAGCCAGACCAACGCCGTGAAGCGCTGCTGTGCGGTAAACGAATACATATTGTAGCCTTTTTAGCAGTGGGGTGAGGGAACCCAGTGTGTCTTGTTAAAACAGCAAAAAACGCTGCGCGGCGGCATGATACGCGTTTGCGCAACCAATGCAATGGTTAAATTTAACGCAAACGTTAACGCATCTTGCACAGAAAAACTACCGGCGTAAACTAGGCGCTAATGAGATGCGGCGAGCGTTCGCCGATCGTTTTTGAACGAGAAAAATTGCATGACTGACTTATTTGCCCAGGCAGACCAGACGCTCGACGCGCTGGGCCTGCGTTGCCCGGAACCGGTGATGATGGTGCGTAAAACCGTGCGCCATATGGACAACGGCGAAACGCTGCTGATTATCGCCGACGATCCGGCTACCACCCGCGATATTCCGGGGTTCTGCCGCTTTATGGAACACACGCTGGTGGCGCAAGAGACTGAGCAGGTGCCATACCGTTATTTGCTGCGTAAAGGCGTATAACGGCGACAAGGTCGTGTTGATGAAGGAAAAGTCTCTTTCCCCGAAATGACAACGGGCGCGGTATGCCGCGCCCGTATTGGTTTCCGAACTTAGCTGCGCTTTTTCAACAGCCGCAGCGCGTTGGCGGTGACCAGCGCGGTGGCGCCGGAGTCGGCCAGCACCGCCAGCCACAAACCGGTCAGCCCCAGCAGGCTGGTGATCAGGAAGACCCCCTTCAGCCCCAATGCGATGGTGATGTTTTGCCGGATATTGGCGTGGGTGGCGCGCGAGATGCGGATCATCTCCGCGACGCCTACCAGCCGGTTGTGGGTCAGGGCGGCATCGGCGGTTTCCAATGCCACGTCGGTGCCGCTGCCCATGGCGATGCCGATGCTGGAGGCCTTCATCGCCGGGGCGTCGTTGATCCCGTCGCCGATCATCGCCGTCGGGCGCAGTTCGCTCAGTTCGGTAACCGCGCTGACCTTATCTTCCGGCAGCAGACCGGCGCGATAGTCGAGGCCCAGCTCGCCGGCGATCGCTGCGGCGGCGCGCGGGTTGTCGCCGGTCAGCATCACGCCGCGAATACCCAGCGCGTTCAGTTCGGCTATGGCCTGTTTGGCGTCGCCGCGCAGCGTATCGCGCAGCGCCAGCAAGCCGATGGGCGCGCCGTCTTCCAGCACCACCACCGCCGTTTTGCCGGCGTTTTCCAGCTTGTCTACCTGGCTCTGCCATTGGGCGTCGAGCAGGCCCGGTGCCAGCTTGCCTGGCGCGCTGATCAGCACGGTCTTGCCGTCCACGATCCCTTCCACGCCGACGCCGGCCAGCGCGCGGCGCGCCTGCGCCAGCGGCAGCTCCGTCCCGCTTTCGGCGGCGCGGTTGATGATCGCCTGCGCCAGCGGGTGATGTGAACCGGCTTCCACCGCGGCGGCAAGCTGCAGCAGCCGCTGTTCGGTGAGTGTGCCGATCGGCAGCACGTCGGTCACCGTCGGCTTGCCTTCGGTCAGGGTGCCGGTTTTATCGAAGGCGATAGTTTGGATCTGGCCCAGTTGCTCCAGCGCCGCACCGCCTTTAATCAGCGCGCCGCGCCGCGTGGCGGCGGCCAGCCCGGATGTGATCGCCGCCGGGGTCGAGATCACCAATGCGCATGGGCAGCCGATCAGCAGCAGCGTCAGGCCGCGATAGATCCAGGTATCCCACGGCTGCGAGAACAGCAGCGGGGGCACCAGGATCACCGCGACGGCCAGCAGCATAATGGCCGGGGTGTAATAACGGCTGAACCGATCGAGGAAGCGTTCGATCGGCGCGCGGCGCTCTTCGGCCTCTTCAATCAGCTGTAAAATGCGGTCGATGGCGTTTTTGCCGGGCTCGGAGATCACCTTCATCTGCGCCGCCTGATCGACGGACAGGCTGCCGGCGGCCACTTTCTCACCCTGTTGGCGCTCGACCGGCACCGATTCGCCGGTCAGGGCGCTTTCGTCGAAGCTGGCGAACGGATTGAGCAGCTCGGCGTCGGCCGGCAGGCGCCCGCCGGGTGCGATTTCAATCACATCGCCCGGACGCAGGCTGGCGACCGGCACGCGTTTGCGCTCTGCACCTTGCAGCAGCAGCGCATCTTCCGGCACCAGCTCCATCAGCGCCGTCACGCCGCGCCGCGCGCGGTTGGCGGCGTAGGATTCCAGCAGTTCACCGACCATAAACAGCAGCAGCACCATCGCCGCCTCGGCGGTGGCGCCGATGAACAGCGCGCCGATGGCCGCCACGCTCATCAGCGTTTCGATGGCGAACGGCGTGCCGGAACGAATCAGACGCAGCGCCTTGGTGGCAACCGGTGCCAATCCGACCAGCGTGGTGGCGATAAAGGCGATGCGGCCCAGCTCCGGGTTAACCCGATCCAGCACCCAGCTGACGACCATCAGGGTGGTCAACAGCAGCAGCGGTGCGAATTCGCCGAAGCGTGAGGTTTTCGGCGCGGCGGCTTTGGCGGTCTGAGTGCCGAGCAGGGTAAAGCCGGCTTGGGCGACCGCGTCCTGGATCCGCAGGCTGATGTCGGACTGCGCGTCGACCACCAGTTTCTCGGTGGCGAACAACACACGCGCGCTGTCGACGCCGGGGAGTGCGGTGACGGCATTTTCGATTTTCTTGGCGCAGCTGGGGCAGTCCATGCCGGTGACTTTCCAGCTGAAACGTTGGCTACCGGAAGGGGGAGCGGCGGCCAGCCTGTCGCTTTCCTCGTCCGGATCGTCGGGCGCGGCGGTGCAGCAGCCGCTATCGCCATGATCGTGATGGTGGTGGGCGTGTTCGGCCTGTGCGGCGGCGTTTTTCGGCTCACTGCTGCAGCCATGCTGAGTTTTGCTGTGGCTGTGGTTGCAGCCGCATCCGCCTTCGGCGTGATGATGTTCCTGATGATTATGGTTGTGCTGATTGTGCATAACGTCCCCCCTTCGGGCTGTTAAACGGGTTTGCTCAGCTGACTCTACACCCTGGAGTCAACTCCAGAGTCAAGCGCCGGATGAGAATTATTGCTAACGGCGTTCGAGTGTATAAAGGGGTATTCATTCAATAATGAATAATGCGAATTTAAATCTATAGGCTTTTCTTATCCCCTATTTGGGTGAAAAGCCTCACTGCCGTTAGTTTAAATAAGAAAATAATATTCCTATAGAAACTAAAAAGTCGCCCGACCTAATAATAAAGAGTTATTAATCTATAACGCTTTAGCAAAATTTACCTTTTTGCCCGTACCAAGCCAGCATGATTCGCTTGTGCCTGCAGGCCGCATTGTTATTGAAGTTTGGTGCCAACTTATCCTCGTTAAGTTTCATTTGTTTTGTAAAGAAGCCTAAAAAGCAGCATAACAAACTTTCGTTGAGACAATAAAAGGTTGATTATTTTATGTTCAGTTTCGCGGCCCTGCCTATAATTGGAATCGATTACCATTTTTAATGGCAATCTTATTTGCTGATATATATGCATTAATTCTACCTAACACACTGCCGGCAACGGCGCATAAGCCCCTTCCAGCAAGCTTAAGGTTCATTAACCGTAGCTTACGGGGAGGTTATGTCTATCTGTCTGATTGATAACGATCAGATAATGAGTGGAATCGAACCAATGCAATCTACTAAAAAGGCAATTGAAATTACTGAATCCAACTTCGCAGCCGCCAAAACCGGCTACGATGCTGTAGCCGACTTGCTGCATTATCATGAGCGTGGCAACGGGATTCAGATTAATGGCAAGGATTCATTTTCTAACGAGCAAGCTGGGCTGTTTATTACCCGTGAGAACCAAACCTGGAACGGTTACAAGGTATTTGGCCAGCCGGTTAAATTAACCTTCTCCTTCCCGGACTATAAGTTCTCTGCCACCAACGTCGCCGGCGACACCGGGCTGAGCAAGTTCAGCGCGGAACAGCAGCAGCAGGCTAAGTTGTCGCTGCAGTCCTGGGCCGACGTCGCCAATATCACCTTCACCGAAGTGGCGGCCGGTCAAAAAGCCAACATCACCTTCGGCAACTACAGCCAGGATCGCCCCGGCCACTATGATTACGGCACTCAGGCCTATGCCTTCCTGCCGAACACCATTTGGCAGGGCCAGGATCTGGGCGGCCAGACCTGGTACAACGTCAACCAATCCAACGTGAAGCATCCGGCGACCGAAGACTACGGCCGCCAGACGTTCACCCATGAGATTGGCCATGCGCTGGGCCTGAGCCACCCGGGCGATTACAACGCCGGTGAAGGCAACCCAACCTACCGCGACGCGAGCTATGCGGAAGACACCCGCCAGTTCAGCCTGATGAGCTACTGGAGTGAAACCAACACCGGTGGCGACAACGGCGGTCACTACGCCGCCGCTCCGCTGCTGGACGACATTGCCGCCATTCAACACCTGTATGGCGCCAACCTGTCGACCCGCACCGGCGATACCGTGTATGGCTTTAACTCCAATACCGGCCGCGATTACTACAGCACCACCAGCAACTCGCAAAAACTGATCTTTGCGGTCTGGGATGCGGGCGGCAACGATACCTTCGACTTCTCCGGTTACACCGCGAACCAGCGCATCAACCTGAATGAGAAATCGTTCTCCGACGTGGGCGGTTTGAAGGGCAACGTCTCGATCGCCGCCGGGGTGACCATCGAGAACGCCATTGGCGGTTCCGGCAATGACGTGATCGTCGGCAACGCGGCCAACAACGTGCTGAAAGGCGGCGCGGGCAATGACGTGTTGTTCGGCGGCGGTGGGGCGGATGAGCTGTGGGGCGGTTCCGGCCAGGATACCTTCGTGTTCACCGCCGCCAGCGATTCTGCACCGGGTGCTTCGGACTGGATCCGCGACTTCCAGAAAGGGATCGACAAAATTGACCTGTCGTTCTTCAACAAAGAGGCGCAGAGCAGCGATTTCATCCACTTCGTCGATCATTTCAGCGGCGCGGCCGGTGAAGCATTGCTCAGCTACAACGCTTCCAACAACGTGACCGATCTGGCGGTGAACATCGGGGGTCATCAGGCGCCGGACTTCCTGGTGAAAATCGTCGGCCAGGTAGACGTCTCCACCGACTTTATCGTGTAACACAGCAACGACACGCCCGGCGCAGTCTCGGCCGGGCGTGATGCGGGAGCCCGGTATGAAAGGTACTTTAACGCGCACCGCTCTGGCGGCGGGCGGCATGATGGTGACGAGTGCGGTGATGGCCGGCAGCCTGGTGCTGCCGACCGCGCAGTCGCTGGCGGGGCAATGGCAGGTGGCCGACAGCGAACGGCAATGCCAAATCGAGTTTTTGGCGAATGAGCAAAGTGAAACCAACGGCTATCAGCTGGTGGATCGGCAACGTTGTCTGCAAAGCGTGTTTGCGGCCGAGGTGGTGGGCTGGCGCCCGGCGCCGGACGGCATCGCCCTGCTGCGGGCGGATGGCAGCACGCTGGCGTTCTTCTCGCGCGACGGCGATCTGTATCGCAACCAGCTGGGTGCCGATGATGCCTTAACGTTGAAAGCGTTGGCTTGATGTGGGAACGGGTTCGGCGTGCCGAACCCGCGGCAGGTCGTTACAGGTAGAGTGAGCGCACGATCAGGAAGTGGCCGGAGAAGTAACAGAAAGCGACGATGGCGTCCGCTGCGCGGAAGGTGAAACGGTAGCGGTTGATCAGCCAAACCACGTTGGCCAGCAGCAATAGCGAGGTACCGGTCAGCAGCGAGAAGCCGAAATCGGTGCTGCGCAGGAAATATTGTTCGCCCGCCAACCAGACCATCAGCAGCGTCATCGCCACGTAGGTGACGATCGGCCAGCGCATCTCTTCCAGCCGGGTCCAAAGGGTGGCCAGCAGCAACGCGCCTATCGCCAGCAGCGCCAGCGGCAGCGGCCAGAACAGACTGAACGTCATCTGGCTGGCGAAGCTCAGGGTATACAGCAGGTGGGAGAGGAAAAAGGCGCCGATGGCGTACAGCACCCGCTCGCGCGGCAACAGGAGCAGCGCGTCGCCGATCAGCGTCGCCAGCAGGCCGAGTACGATCAGATAACCTGCCGCGCTGAGCACCGGCGCCTGCCAGGCCAACAGCAACAGCAGCAGCAGCGTGACGGGTTTGAACACCCAGCGTTGCCAGCGCGGCCCACGGTATGAGGCGTCGACGAACAGCCAACCGGAAAAGAATACGGCAAGGAACGGCCAACTCATTATGTCTTCCTTATGTATGAGGGAGCCGCAACAACCGGCTCCAAACTGTCACCCATGTCACTTCTTATTTCAGTGTAGGTAGCCTGCCGACGATCGACAATGCTTTCTTGAGAATGCTATGTTTACGCCGATTTGGCCGCGAAGGAAATGGGAAACCGATGAGTAAGCCACCGTTGTTTTTTGTCGCCGTGATTGCGCTGATCGCCGTGCTGGCCACGCAACGCTATTTCAAACAGCGCCAGCAGGAGGCGGAAAACGACCGCGCACCGATGCGCAGTCTGCAGGTGACGGTGAGCGACAAGCGCAGCTTCCCGGTCGCCAAGACCCGTGCGCCGCAGCGCGAACCGCTGGTCAATGAGCCGATGTATTACGAGGTGGTGTTCCGCCCGGTACAGGGCGGTGAAGACATCCAGCTTCGGTTGAAACAGTGGCAATACAACCCGATAGAACAAGGCGCGCAGGGCACGTTGAACATGCAGGGCACGCGCTTCGTCTCTTTCACCGTTCAGCCGTAGCGGTCACTTTTTCTTGATGGGCGGCTGTTTCTTCTGCCAGGCCAACAGCTCGAACACGCCAAAGATAAAGATCTTGGCTTCTTGCCAGTAGCTGATCGGCTGATCCTTCGGCTGGGTGGATTTCAGCAGCACCAGCTGCAGGCCGTGCATCACCACCATAAAGAACAACGCCACGTCGATGAAATACTTCAGCGGCTTGGGAAACGGATGGAACAGGTTAGAGAGCAGGAAGCCCCACACGCACAGCATCAGCAGGCGGCCCAGATTAATCAGCATGGTCGGTTTTCTCTTGCGAACGAATATAAAGGCGATAGGCCACCTGGCCGGCGACCTTCTCCCGGTGCAGCTGCCAGCTGGCAGGCACGTCCGCCGCGGCGCTTTCCGCCTCGGCTTCTACATAGATCCAGGCCTCGTCGGCCAGCCAGCCTCGCTGCTCCAGCAACAAGGCGGTCTCCGCCAGCAGGCCTTTGCGAAACGGCGGATCGAGAAACACCACGTCAAACGGTTGGCCCTCGCCCGCCAGCCAGCTCAGCGCGTTGGTGTTGATAACCACCCCTTTGCCCTGCAGCAGCGCCAGATTTTTTTCCAGCTGCTGCGCCACCGGCCGTTCGAATTCCAGCAGCGTGGCGCTGCCGGCGTAGCGCGACAGCGCTTCCAGCCCTAATGCGCCGCTGCCAGCGAAACAGTCCAGACAGCGCGCGCCCTGAATCACCGGCGCCAGCCAGTTGAACAGGGTTTCGCGCACCCGATCGGTGGTGGGGCGCAGCCCCGGGCTGTTCGGCACCGGAAGCTTGCGACCGCGCCATTGGCCGCCGATGATGCGGATCTGTCCGGCTGCGGCCTGGGGCGGTTTTTTGGCCGTCGCCCGTGGCGAGAGTCTTGTCATAAGCGTTGTTTGATTTCTTTTGCGGCGCGGGGCCGCAGAGGTTAACGAAAAGTTGCCCCTATTCTACCGGTGACGGGCGTCGGGGGGAACGGTAAAACTTTGTTGTCTGATTTCACACCGGAAAGCATGCCGGATGCGTGTTGCTGCGCGAGGGAAAGTGATAGACTCGGCGGATTATTGTCAGCATATATCCTTCAGGTATGTAGGGTAAGCGAGCCTTCGGTACGGAGTAGAGTCATAACATGGCAAAAGATAAGAAACGTGGGTTTTTCTCCTGGCTGGGCTTTGGCCAGAAGGAAAAGGAAGAAGAGCAACAGCAACCTGAGCAGCCGGTAGAGCAGGCGGAGCCTCAGGCCGCGGAGACGCCGGCTGAACCGGCAGCCGCCAAGCTGGATGACAAGCTCCCCGCCCAGGAATCTGAACCTGCCGCCTCCGTCGACACCCCGGGAGAGTGGGATAACGGTCAGGCCGGCGAACAAATCGCGGAGAACCTGCCGGCGGCGGCCGAACACCCAACGGCGCAAGCGTTGGCCGAAGAGATTGTCAGCGTGACCGAGCAGGTGGTGGCGCAGCAGCAGCCGATCGTCGAGTCAGAGCCGGTCGTCGAACCTGAGTCGGTCGTCGAGCCAGAGCCAGTTGTTGAACCTGAGCCGGTCGTTGAGCCAGAGCCAGTTGTTGAACCTGAGCCGGTCGTTGAGCCAGAGCCAGTTGTTGAACCTGAGCCGGTCGTTGAGCCAGAGCCAGTTGTTGAACCTGAGCCGGTCGTTGAGCCCGAGCCGGTTGTTGAACCTGAGCCGATTGTTGAGCCAGAGCCGATTGTTGAGCCAGAGCCAATTGTTGAGCCCGAGCCGGTCGCCGAACCTGAACCGGAGCCGGAAGAAGAAGAGCTGCTTGAACCTGTGGTGCCGGCCGCTGCGCAAGAGCAGGAGCGCCCGACCAAAGAAGGCTTCTTCGCTCGCCTGAAGCGCAGCCTGCTGAAGACCAAGCAAAACCTTGGCTCCGGCTTTATGGGGCTGTTCCGCGGTAAAAAGATCGACGACGACCTGTTCGACGAGTTGGAAGAACAGCTGCTGATCGCCGATGTCGGCGTGGATACCACGCGCAAGATCATCACCTCCCTGACCCAGCACGCCAGCCGCAAGCAGCTGAAAGACGCCGAAGCGCTGTACGGCAAGCTGAAGGAGGAAATGTCCGAAATTCTGGCCAAGGTCGATCAGCCGCTGGATGTCAGCGGGAAAACCCCGTATGTCATCCTGATGGTCGGCGTGAACGGCGTGGGTAAAACCACCACCATCGGTAAGCTGGCGCGTCAGTTCCAGGCGAAAGGCAAGTCGGTGATGCTGGCGGCGGGGGATACTTTCCGCGCCGCGGCGGTAGAGCAGCTGCAGGTGTGGGGCGAACGCAACCGCATCCCGGTGGTGGCACAGCATACCGGCGCGGATTCCGCTTCGGTGATCTTCGATGCGGTGCAGGCTGCCAAGGCGCGCGGCATCGATGTCTTGATCGCCGATACCGCTGGCCGTCTGCAGAACAAATCGCACCTGATGGAAGAGCTGAAGAAGATCGTCCGCGTCATGAAAAAACTGGACGACCAGGCCCCCCATGAGGTTATGCTGACGCTCGATGCCAGCACCGGCCAGAATGCGGTCAGTCAGGCGAAATTATTTAATGAGGCCGTGGGCTTAACCGGCATCACGCTGACTAAACTGGACGGTACCGCCAAGGGCGGGGTGATCTTCGCCATCGCCGATCAGTTCGGTATCCCGATTCGCTATATCGGCGTCGGGGAAGGCATCGAAGATTTGCGGCCGTTTAAGGCTGACGATTTTATTGAGGCACTTTTTGCCCGAGAGGATTAATACGGATGATTCGCTTTGAACAGGTCAGTAAAGCTTATCTGGGCGGACGGCAAGCGCTGCAGGGGGTCGATTTCCATCTGCGCCCGGCGGAAATGGCGTTTCTGACCGGCCATTCCGGCGCGGGGAAAAGTACCCTGCTGAAACTGATTTGCGGTATCGAACGGCCCAGCGCCGGCCACATCTGGTTTGGCGGCCACGACATCAGCCGTTTGAAAAACCGCGAGGTGCCGTTCCTGCGTCGGCAGATCGGCATGATCTTCCAGGATCACCATTTGCTGCTGGATCGCACGGTGTATGACAACGTGGCGATGCCGCTGATCATCGCTGGCGCCAGCACCGAAGACATCCGTCGCCGCGTCTCCGCCGCGCTGGACAAGGTCGGTTTGCTGGATAAAGCGAAAAACTTCCCGATTCAGCTGTCCGGCGGTGAGCAGCAGCGCGTGGGCATCGCCCGTGCGGTGGTGAACAAGCCGGCGGTGCTGCTGGCGGATGAACCGACCGGTAACCTGGACGACGCGCTGTCGGAAGGCATTCTGCGCCTGTTTGAAGAATTCAACCGCGTCGGCGTCACCGTATTGATGGCGACGCACGACACCGGGCTTATCGCCCGCCGTAATTACCGCATCCTGACGCTGAGCCAGGGCCGCATGCAAGGGGGCGCTCACCATGGCCAATAACGCAAAAACCGCCAAGAGCAAGGCGCTGCGCGGCGGCTGGCGCGAACAGTGGCGTTACGCCTGGATGAACGCCATCAAAGACATGCTGCGTCAGCCGTTGGCGACGCTGCTGACGGTGATGGTGATCGCCATCTCCCTGACGCTGCCGAGCGTGTGCTACATCGTGTGGAAGAACGTCAGCACCGCGGCCAGCCAGTGGTACCCGACGCCGCAGCTGACGGTCTACCTGGATAAGTCGCTCGATGACGACGCGGCGCTGAAAGTGCTCGATGCCATCAAGGCGGAAGCCGGCGTGGAGAAGGTGAACTACCTGTCGCGTGAAGAAGCGCGCGGCGAGTTCCGCAACTGGTCGGGTTTTGGCGGCGCGCTGGACATGCTGGAAGAGAACCCGCTGCCGGCGGTGGCGATCGTCACGCCGAAGATGAGCTTCCAGAGTTCGGACACCCTCAACACCCTGCGCGATCGCGTAGCGGCGGTGCAGGGCGTGGAAGAAGTGCGTATGGATGACAGCTGGTTTGCCCGCCTGGCGGCGCTCACCGGGCTGGCGGGCCAGATTGCGGCGATCATCGGCGTGCTGATGATCGTGGCGGTGTTCCTGGTGATCGGCAACAGCGTGCGTCTGAGCATCTTCAGCCGTCGCGACACCATCAACGTGATGAAGCTGATCGGCGCCACCGACGGCTTTATCCTGCGGCCGTTCCTCAACGGCGGGGCGATGCTGGGCTTTGCCGGCGCGCTGCTGTCGCTGGTGCTCTCCGGCGCGCTGGTGTGGCAGCTGGAGTCGGTAGTCGCCGGGGTAGCCAAGGTATTCGGCACCACCTTCACCCTGCACGGGCTGGGCTGGGACGAGGCGCTGCTGCTGCTGATCATCTCCGCGATGATCGGCTGGATCGCCGCCTGGCTGGCGACAGTGCAACATTTACGCCGATTTACACCACAGTAAGATTTTTTTGGTATACTCTTCTCCTGCTGCTTTTGATCGCGTTGCGGGAGAAGAGTGACCTCAAGCGAAGTCAGCACCACACCTCTCTTCTTAGCGCACAAATTCCCTATCGGCCTGCACCCTCGTCACGTATTGTCAGCAACAATGCTTGCAAAAAAGGGTGAACTTATAGGGCGGAGTACGGTCAAAAATTGCAGCAAATGTTAAGGTGCCCGGCGTGTGGAACCGCTTTTGCTTCAGCAACTGCCGTAGAATCAATCATTTCCCCGCCGTAATAATCACCTGCATGATTTTGTATTCTCATAGAGAGGGTTTGAATGACCAAAGAAATGCAAACTTTAGCCTTAGTACCCCAAGGTAGCTTGGAAGCCTATATCCGGGCAGCCAACGCCTATCCGATGCTGACGGCAGAGGAAGAGCGGGAGCTGGCTGAACGGCTGCATTATCAGGGCGATCTGGATGCCGCTAAGCAGCTCATCCTGTCTCACCTGCGCTTTGTCGCTCATATTGCCCGCAACTATTCAGGCTACGGTCTGCCGCAGGCGGATCTGATTCAGGAAGGCAATATTGGCCTGATGAAAGCCGTTCGCCGCTTCAACCCTGAAGTCGGCGTGCGTCTGGTTTCCTTTGCGGTGCATTGGATTAAGGCGGAAATCCACGAGTACGTATTGCGCAACTGGCGCATCGTGAAAGTGGCGACCACCAAAGCGCAGCGCAAGCTGTTCTTTAACCTGCGCAAAACCAAACAGCGTTTGGGCTGGTTCAACCAGGACGAAGTGGAGCTGGTGGCCCGCGAGCTGGGCGTAACCAGCAAAGACGTGCGCGAGATGGAATCTCGCATGGCGGCGCAGGACATGACCTTCGATCCGACTCCGGACGATGAGGCCCGCGATGGCCAGGCGATGGCGCCGGTGCTGTACCTGCAGGACAAGAGCTCCGACTTCGCCGAAGGCATCGAGGAAGATAACTGGGAAAGCAACGCCGCAGACAAACTGGCCTATGCGCTGGAAGGTCTGGACGAGCGCAGCCAGCATATCATCCGCGCCCGTTGGCTGGACGACGACAACAAGTCGACGCTGCAGGAGCTGGCCGATCAGTACGGCGTTTCCGCCGAGCGTGTGCGCCAGCTGGAAAAGAACGCCATGAAGAAATTGAAAATGGCGATCGAAGCCTGAGTCGATGCGATATTCGAAAAAAAAAGCCCGGCAAGCCGGGCTTTTTCATGCCTGAAATTCGGCGTTATGGCGCCACGGTGGCGAAGTCCGGCGCCGGGCAGTCGTAGCCGAATTTTGCCGCCCACGGGTAGCGGGTGCCGGTGTTGATGTAGCGCTGATAAAGCGCCCGGCCGGTCTTGGCGTCGCGCTTGATAACCCAACTGGCGGCGTTACACAGCACGGCGGCGTAGGCCTGGCTTTTCGGCGGCAGCAGATCGGCCGCCTGTTGCGCCAACCCCACCGCCTGCCAGCGATAGTGCAGGAAACGGTTGTCTTCCAATGGCAGCGCCGCCTTGGCGCGCGCCGCTTCTGCGCTGTCTATCCAGCTTTTGTGCTTCAGCTCGCGAGTATCGAACGCATCCCCCAGATAGGAATAGCCGGCGCCATAGATGGCGTAGTCCGGCGTCATCTCATAGCCGGTAAATTCGAGCCCCTGGGCACGCAGCAGGTTGGCGGCGCGATAGTAAGCCTGTGCGCGCGTCAGCGGCGCGGCGGACTTGTCCTTGGCGGCCTTCAGCTCGTCGGCATACTGCTGCGCCGCCTGGCGGTAGTTGGGGATATCGAAGTAGGCCTGCGCCTCCGCGGCCCGCCCGGCGCGCATCAAGCGCCGCGCCAGCAGCTCGCGCAGCTGCACTTCCGGCGTGATCTGCTGGCCGCCGTAGTCGTCCGGGTTAACTGGCTTGAGCGGCGTCGTCGGCGCCGGGGCGTGCTTATCGACAAAGCCTTTCAACTCATCGACGGTCAGCACCCGCTCCGCCACGTCGGCCACGTCGGCCCAGTAGAGCGCCTTGCCGCGATACAGCAGGTCCATCGCCTGCAGATAGTCGCCGCGGTTCAGCGCCAGGATAGCCTGTTCGCCGGCCACCCGGCACTCGGGCACGATGGTTTCCGCGACAAAGTCGGCGTTGCGCTGTTCGCCCCAGCTTTCGTCGGCGGGGAACGCGCTTGCCGCCTTGGCGTAGGCGGCGGTGGCGGCTTTCACGTCACCGTCACGCAGCGCCATTTTGGCGCGCAGCCACCACGCCAGGCCGCTGTCGCCGGCGTTTTTCAGCAGGCTGGCCGCCATCGGGTACTGCCCGGACCGGTAGGCCAATGCCGCCAGCCGATCGCTGCCGGCGAAGCCGCTTTTCACCGTGCCGTCCAGCAGCGTCAGGATCTGGCTGATGATCTGTGCGGAGCGGCCGTTGCCGTCGGTATCCGCCATCTGCAGGTTGCCGCTGCGGGCGAACAGTTCAATAGTCACCAGCTGTTGGATTAAGGGATCGCCGATAACCTGTTTCAGCGTTTCCAGATGGTCGGGATTGACCAGGAAACTGGAGACGTACTGCAGCGACTGCCCGCCGTTCGGATCGCCCTGCGCCGCCTGCTGTGCGTACAGGTGGGCGGCGGGAGCGACGTCACCCAGCCACAGGTGGATGCGCGCCTGCTGCCCGAGGCTGCTCAGCGCCAGCTGATCGGGGTCGGCGGCGCCGCTTTTCACCCGATCGATCACCTGCTGGAACGCCGCCAGCGCCTGTTCAAGTTCGGCTTTAGGCGGATGCTCGGCGGCGGGCGCCGCTTCACCTGATTCATTCATCGGCGTGCCGTGGTCATTCATCAACACCCGACCAAGCGAATACTGCGCCCGTAGCCCCCAGTCGCCCTGTTCGGCGGCCGGCAGCTTCAGCACCTGCTGGAAATAGTCTGTGGCGCGCGGATCGTGGCTGGCGAAAGCGACGGCGCCCAGTTGATAAAGGCGCGCGGCGTTGGACAACCCCTGCGTATTGACGGCGTCAGCCTCTTCCACCGTTTTGGCGGCGCGCATTTTGCCGATCGCCACCGTTTCAGGCGACTGCGGCATCGGTTTCGGTGGCATCGGCGGCGGCGGGGCTTGCCAGCGCGGCAGCTGCTTATCCGCCGGCACCAGCCGGCCGGCTTCGAAGGCGAAATTGCCCTCCGGCATATACAGCAGGGTGCCGTTGCGGTCGATCAGCAGCCGGTTAGGGAAATCCGGGCCGCAGGCATAGCCGTTCAGCGGCAGCGCCAGCGCGGTGCCGATCAGCATGGCCAGCGGAAGAAGGCGGCGGGTGTTCCGTGCCGCGCGCGAATCAAGGTGTGACAAGGGTGCCTCCTGGCGTCAGTTGTTGGCAGCGCAGCCAGCCCAGCGGCCGGGATTGCCCGGCGCGCAGCTGGTCGCCGCTGATGCGGATAAAGCGTTGCCGTTGCGGTGCGGATTCCAGCCGGTAGTTGCCGACCGCGTCCGCCGCCAGGCAGTCGTCGGCGCGGATGACCACCTCTTGCGGCAGCGGGGCGTCCACCGGCCCGTTGTTCTGAATTATCAGATCATACAGCCCATTTTGCTGTGGCTGAGGCCTAAATTTTACCTGCCACTCGACGTTCAGCGGCCGCTGTTCGATCACCGCTCGCAGCGTGGCGAGCGACCAGGCGCGCCGATCGTCCGCCAGCGGCAAGCGGAACCAGATAATGCCGCGCAGCCGGGGCGGCGTTTGCTGCGCCAGCGTTTGCAGAAAATCGGCGATCTGCTGCGGCGCGACCGTCAGCTCGCGGCCGTTGCCCGCCACGCGCAGCGAGGATTCGCTCTCTACCTGCGCGCCCTGCGCATCAAACCCCAGCAGCGCCATGCCGTAGGCCGGCAGCGCGACGCGAAACGGCTTCGGTGTGACGGCGGCGTACTGCCGCACCCAACGCAGCGCCAAGGGGCCGTCAAACAGCCCCTGCTGCGGCGAGAGCACCGCGTGCACCTGCAGGACGGAGCTGTCGGCCTGTTGCAGTACGCCGGGCAGAGCGGGTGAGCCGATCCAGGCCGGCAGGGCGGTGATGCCGAGTTGCAAAGCGGTGGGCAGCCGTTGGCGCAGCCGCTGTAGAAAGCGTTGGTAGTCCGGCAGGCGGGCGGTGGCGGCGTCATGATCGATCTCGACGCCGGTGACGGGCAGCCCGGCCGCCTGCCAGCGTTGGGTGAGCGCCAGCAGACGCTGGATAATGGCTTCTTGGTCCAGCTGCGGCAGCTGGCCGTCGAGGCGTGCTACCAGCCAGAGCGGGCGGCCGTCCTGCTTCAGCAGGCTGAGATCGGCTGGGATCTCCCGCCAGCCCTCGCGCGGATGTACCTGCAGCGCCAGCACGCGCAGCCCACCGAACAGATCGCGGCTGTGCGCCAGCGCATCGGCGTGCTGCGGCGTCCAGACCCGCTGCCAGACATAAACCTGCTGATCCCAGGCTGAGGCCAGGCGCAGCGCCTGCTGGCGCCCGAGGAGCGCGGCCGCCAGCCCCAGCGCAATCAAGACCAGCGCCGCCAGCCGGCGTTTCATTTTTGCCAGAGATCGCCCTGCGGTGCGAAGCCGCAGGCGCGCATGAAGTTATCGACTTCCCCGCGTTCGCGCGGCGCCAGGCCGGCGGTCGACAGCTGCCAGTGGGCGACCTGCGGCAGCTGACGCTGCGCATCCTGCACCAGGTAAAGACCGACGCCGCGGCGGCGCGTCACTTCGCGCACCAGCAGGTCCTGCAGTTCGGCGCGGTCGTCCTGCAGCGCGATTTTCACCGCCCCCAGCAGCCGCTCGTTGAAGCGGGCGGCGAACAGCGCCTTGCCGTCGCTCAGCCAGCTCTGCCACTGTTCCGGCTGCTGATGTGGCCAAATTTTACCGAGGTCGATAAGGTCTTGCGGGGACAGCGCGGTCAGGCGCTCGATGGTCAGTTTCATGCAGAATTTCCGCGCAGCTAAATGATGCCGACAGTGTAATAGATCTTGTGCAGAGCGTTGTGTAAGTTTTTCTGTACGATTACTGTGCAATATGTTTTTTGCACGGGGCATTTTCCGAGTAAATAGTTAGTAAACGGATTGTTAACCAGCACAACGCACTACGCCTCAAGGTAAAGAGCGCAGATTTAATTCGAATTTTATCCTGTTTACACCGCTTGTTTCTGCCGGATGAAGTTGATTTGCAGAAGAAAATTCCTGTTTAATGGTATGAAAAATAAAGTCTTATTAGAAAATAATGCCAACAAAACGCCTAAATCATTATTACTTATAACAAAAGCGGTCAATAACGATCGGGCGCAGGCAAACACAACAGGTACGTTCACAACGACAGATGGGGATTTGCGGATGAAATTAACAACAGGTAAGGCACTGCTGGCGGGTTGTATTGCGATGGCCATGAGCCAGGCGGCCATGGCGAAAGACATCAAGGTGGCGATCGTCGGGGCGATGTCCGGCCCGGTCGCGCAGTATGGCGACATGGAGTTTACCGGCGCGCGCCAGGCGATTGCCGACATCAACGCCAAGGGCGGTATCAAGGGCGACAAGCTGGTCGGCGTGGAATACGACGACGCCTGCGACCCGAAACAGGCGGTTGCGGTCGCCAACAAGGTGATCAACGACGGCATTCGCTACGTGATCGGCCACCTGTGCTCCTCGTCTACCCAGCCGGCGTCCGATATCTATGAAGACGAAGGCGTGATCATGATTACCCCGGCGGCCACCAACGCCGATCTGACCACCCGCGGCTACAAGATGATCCTGCGCACCACCGGCCTGGACTCGGATCAGGGCCCGACCGCCGCCAAATACATCCTCAGCGACATCAAGCCGAAGCGCATCGCCGTGGTGCACGACAAGCAGCAATACGGTGAAGGTCTGGCGCGCTCGGTGCGCGACAGCCTGAAAAAACAGGGCACCGAAGTGGCGATGTTCGAAGGCATCACCGCCGGCGACAAAGACTTCTCCACCCTGGTGGCGCGCCTGAAGAAAGAAAATATCGACTTCGTGTACTTCGGCGGTTACTACCCGGAAATGGGCCAGATCCTGCGCCAGGCCAAGCAGGCCGGGTTGACCACCCGCTTCATGGGGCCGGAGGGCGTGGGCAACTCCTCGCTGTCCAACATCGCCGGGGCCGCTTCGGAAGGCATGCTGGTGACGCTGCCGAAACGCTACGACCAGGTGCCTGCCAACCAGCCGATCGTCGATGCGTTGAAAGCCAAGAAGCTGGATCCGACCGGCCCGTTCGTCTGGACCACCTATGCCGCGCTGCAGTCGCTGACCACCGGCATGGAGCGCAGCGGCAGCCAGGAGCCGGCGGACATCGTCAAGGATCTGAAAACCGGCAAGCCGGTGGAGACCGTGATGGGGCCGCTGACCTGGGATGACAAGGGCGATCTGAAAGGCTTCGAGTTCGGCGTGTTCGAATGGCATGCCAACGGCACGTCCACACCGATCAAATAAGCCATAATGATTAGGGTGGGGCGCAGCCCGCTGCGCCCGGCGGGTCGGTTTGCCGGCCCCGTCTCCCTTTACCCGCCGGTTCTCCGCCGGCGGGTTTCGCAGCCAAGGGTTCAGAGTATGTCAGAGCAGCTCCTCTATTTTCTGCAGCAGATGTTCAACGGCTTAACGTTGGGCAGCACCTATGCATTGATCGCCATCGGTTACACCATGGTTTACGGCATTATCGGCATGATCAACTTCGCCCACGGCGAGGTGTATATGATCGGCAGCTATGTCTCCTTTATCGTCATCGCCGCCCTGATGATGCTCGGCATCGACGTCGGCTGGTTGCTGATCGGCGCCGCGTTCCTGGTCTCAATCGTCATCGCCAGCGCCTACGGCTGGAGCATCGAGCGGGTGGCCTACAAGCCGGTGCGTAACTCCAAGCGCCTGATTGCGCTGATCTCGGCCATCGGCATGTCGATATTCCTGCAAAACTACGTCAGCCTGACGCAGGGCTCACGCGATCTGGCGCTGCCCAGCCTGGTGACCGGCCAGTGGGTGCTGGGGGAAAGCAACGGCTTCGCCGCCACCATCAGCACCATGCAGCTGATCATCTGGCTCGTGACCTTCCTGGCGATGCTGGCGCTGACGCTGTTTATCCGCTATTCGCGTATGGGCCGCGCCTGTCGCGCCTGTGCGGAAGACCTGAAGATGGCCAGCCTGCTGGGCATCAACACCGACCGGGTGATCTCGCTGACCTTCGTCATCGGGGCGGTGATGGCGGCGGTAGCCGGGGTATTGCTCGGCCAGTTCTACGGCGTCATCAACCCTTACATCGGCTTTATGGCCGGTATGAAAGCCTTCACCGCCGCGGTTCTGGGCGGTATCGGCAGCATTCCCGGCGCGATGATCGGCGGCCTGGTGCTGGGCGTGGCGGAAGCGCTGACCTCCGCCTACCTCAGCACTGAATATAAAGACGTGGTGTCGTTCGCGTTGCTGATCGTGGTGCTGCTGATCATGCCGACCGGCATCCTCGGG
This sequence comes from Serratia sp. CY44782, assembly GCF_052168715.1. NCBI lineage: Bacteria > Pseudomonadati > Pseudomonadota > Gammaproteobacteria > Enterobacterales > Yersiniaceae > Serratia > Serratia sp. CY44782. The sequence continues at coordinate 42,403 of NZ_JBJNME010000009.1, read as the reverse complement.
CGTCCGGAGGTTGAGAAAGTATGAAACTCAATCTGCTCAATGCGCTGATCGCCACGGCGGTGCTGTTCGTGATGGCGTCGTTCCTGATGGGCATGCAGCTCAGCCTGGACGGCACCAAGCTGGTGGTGCACGGCGCGGCGGAAGTGCGCTGGATGTGGATCGGCATCGGCTGCGTCATCGTCTTTTTCTTCCAGCTGTTGCGCCCGCTGCTGCAGCAGGGATTGAAAAAAGTCTCCGGCCCGGCGTTCGTGCTGCCGAGCTTCGACGGCACCACGCCGCGGCAAAAGCTGCTGGCGGCTCTGCTCATCGTCGCGGCGGTCGCCTGGCCGTTCCTGGTCTCGCGCGGCACGGTGGATATCGCCACCCTGACGCTGATCTACGTGATGCTGGGCCTCGGCCTCAACGTGGTGGTGGGCTTGTCCGGTCTGCTGGTGCTCGGCTACGGCGGTTTCTACGCCATCGGCGCCTACACCTACGCGCTGCTGAATCACTATTACGGCCTCGGCTTCTGGGAGAGCCTGCCGCTGGCGGGCATCGTCACCGCCGCCTTCGGCTTCCTGCTCGGTTTCCCGGTGCTGCGGCTGCGCGGCGACTATCTGGCAATCGTGACGCTCGGCTTCGGTGAGATCGTGCGCATCCTGCTGCTGAACAATACCGAGATCACCGGCGGGCCGAACGGCATCAGCCAGATCCCGAAACCGACCTTCTTCGGCCTGGAGTTCAACCGCAGCGTGCGCGACGGCGGTTGGGATACCTTCCATAACTTCTTCGGCCTGAAATACGATCCGAGCGATCGCATCGTGTTCCTGTACCTGGTGGCGCTGCTGCTGGTGGTGCTGACGCTGTTCGTCATCAACCGCCTGCTGCGTATGCCACTGGGGCGCGCGTGGGAAGCGCTGCGCGAAGACGAGATCGCCTGCCGCTCGCTGGGCCTCAGCCCGACGCGCATCAAGCTGACCGCCTTTACCATCAGCGCCGCGTTCGCCGGGTTTGCCGGCACGCTGTTCGCCGCGCGCCAGGGGTTCGTCAGCCCGGAATCCTTCACCTTTGTCGAATCTGCCTTCGTGTTGGCGATCGTCGTACTGGGGGGCATGGGCTCGCAGTTCGCGGTCATTCTGGCGGCGATCCTGCTGGTGGTGTCGCGCGAGCTGATGCGCGATCTGAATGAATACAGCATGTTGCTGCTGGGTGCGCTGATGGTGCTGATGATGATTTGGCGGCCGCAGGGGCTGTTGCCGATGAAGCGGCCGCAGCTGAAGCTGCAGGCGGCGGACATTCACGCGGGTAAGGGGGAGCAGGCATGAGCGTTCAACCTTTGCTGCAGGTGGAGGGCCTGTCGATGCGTTTCGGCGGGCTGCTGGCGGTCAACAACGTGGCGTTGACGCTGAACGAAGGTGAAATCGTGTCGCTGATCGGCCCCAACGGTGCCGGTAAGACCACGGTGTTCAACTGCCTGACCGGTTTTTACCGCCCGACCGGCGGCACCATCAAATTGCGCGATCGCCACCTGGAAGGATTGGCGGGGCAGGCCATCGCCCGCATGGGGGTGGTGCGCACTTTTCAGCACGTGCGGCTGTTCCGTGAAATGACGGTGATCGAAAACCTGCTGGTGGCGCAGCATCAGCACCTGAAAAGCGGCGTGTTTGCCGGGTTGCTGAAAACCCCGGCTTTCCGCCGCGCCGAAGCCGAGGCGCTGGCGCGCGCGGCAGAGTGGCTGGAGCGCGTCGGCCTGCTGGAGATGGCCAACCGTTCGGCGGGCAACCTGGCCTATGGGCAGCAGCGGCGGCTGGAGATTGCCCGCTGCATGGTGACCCGGCCGGAGCTGCTGATGCTGGACGAACCGGCCGCCGGCCTCAACCCGAAAGAGACCGACGAGCTGGATCACCTGATCGTCGAGTTGCGCGATCGGCATAAGGTATCGGTGCTGCTGATCGAGCACGACATGAAGCTGGTGATGGGCATTTCCGACCGCATTTACGTGGTGAATCAGGGCACGCCGCTGGCGCAGGGCACACCGGCGGAGATCCGCAACAACCCGGACGTGATCCGGGCTTATTTGGGCGAAGAATAATATGTTGTCATTCAATCAGGTATCCGCCCATTACGGCAAAATTCAGGCGCTGCATCAGGTCAGTCTCACGATAAGCCAGGGGGAAATCGTGACGTTAATCGGCGCCAACGGCGCCGGTAAAACCACGCTGCTCGGCACCCTGTGCGGCGAGCCGCGCGCCAGCGAAGGCAGCATCGTCTTTCAGAACCAGGACATCACCCAGTGGCAAACCTCGCGCATCATGCGCGAAGCGGTGGCGATCGTGCCGGAAGGGCGGCGTGTCTTCTCGCGCATGACGGTGGAAGAAAACCTGGCGATGGGCGGCTTCTTTGCCGATCGCCAGCAGTATCAACAGCGCATCGAACGGGTGTTCACTCTGTTCCCGCGCCTGCTGGAGCGCCGAAGCCAGCGCGCCGGCACCATGTCCGGCGGCGAGCAGCAGATGTTGGCCATCGGCCGTGCGCTGATGAGCCAGCCGAAGCTGCTGCTGCTCGACGAGCCCTCGCTCGGGCTGGCGCCGATCATCATCCAGCAGATTTTCGACATCATTCAGCAGCTGCGGGAAGAGGGCATGACCATCTTCCTGGTGGAACAAAACGCCAATCAGGCGCTGAAATTGGCGGACCGCGGTTATGTGCTGGAAAACGGCCGCGTGGTGTTGGAAGATACGGGGGCTGCATTGTTAGCCAACGAAGCAGTGAGGTCGGCGTATCTGGGCGGTTAATCCGTCCCCCTACGAATTAAAATAATCAGGTACGAGAAGAAGAAATGAAGACAGAAGGGTTACTCGCGCAGCGCATCGTTAACGTAAAAAGTTCGGCCATCCGTGAATTGCTTAAACACAGCAAGATGGAACACGTCATTTCGCTGGCGGGCGGCATCCCCTCTGATGCGCTGTTCGATTTCGAAGGATTGAGCATCGCCACGCAGCAGGCGATCACCGAGCAGCCGAAAAGCGCGTTCCAGTATGGCCTGACCGAGGGCAGCCCGCTGCTGCGTGAGCGCATTTGCGCGTTGTGCGCCGAGCGCGGCGTCACCGCTGGTGCGGACGAGGTGATGGTTACCGCCGGCTCGCAGCAGGCATTGGATTTGGTGATGCGCGCCATCGTCAACCCCGGCGACGTGTTCGTGGTGGAGCGCCCGACCTACCTGGCGGCGCTGCAAACGCTGGAGCTGGCGGAAGCCAACATCATGTCGGTCTCGTCCGACAGCGACGGCATGGTGGTGGAAGAGCTGGCTGAGCTGCTGAAAACCCAGCGCATCAAGGGCGTGTACGTGGTGCCGAACTTCGGCAACCCCAGCGGCATCACCCTGAGCGCCGCGCGCCGCGAACTGCTGGTGAAGCTGGCCGCCGAACATAACTTCCTGATCATCGAGGACGATCCGTACGGCGAGCTGCGTTTCACCGAAGAGCGCCACCCGACGCTGCATCAGGTGTCGCAGCGGGTGCTGGGCAACACCGACCACATCATCTATACCTCGACCTTCTCCAAGATCCTGGCGCCGGGCCTGCGGTTGGGCTGGGCGATCCTGCCGCCGTTCCTGCTACATAAAGTGGCGATCATCAAGCAGGCGGCGGATCTGCACGCCAGCGCGCTGTCGCAGAGCATCGTCGAATGCTACCTCGGCCTGGGCCGCCTGCCGGCGCAGATCGACAAGATCCGCGCCGCCTACAAACAGAAGGGCGAGATCCTGGCCGGTTTGGTGGAGCAGGAGCTGGGCGACTACATCACCTTCGATAAGCCGAAGGGCGGCATGTTCCTGTGGGCGCGTTTCCGCCAGCCGTTCAACGCCACCGAATGGCTGAACGCCACCCTGCAGCAGGGTGTGGTGTTCGTGCCGGGGGAATATTTCTTCTCCGACAACCCGGATCGTTCGACCTTCCGCCTGTCCTTCGCCACCGCCACTGAACAGCAGATGCAGGAAGCGGTGGCGCGTCTGCGCCGTTCGCTGTAATCCTCGCGGCGGCGGAGCCCATGCCCGCCGCCGACATCAAACCGCCATCTTCACTTCACCTTGCCGTCATGTGGCTGTCATATAACGGTTATTTTTCTGTCATCCGCGCATGGCATGTTAGCTTCCGAACAAAAAACTGATTCTTTTCGCTCACGCGCTTTTACACCAGCTTTTTTCAGGAGTTAGGCATGCTCACCTACGCTATTCGCAAAACCACGCTGTGCGTCGCGTTGACCCTGGCGGTCAGCACTCAGGCGCTGGCGGCGACCGAGATCCCGTTCTGGCATTCGATGGAAGGCGAACTGGGTAAGGAAGTGGATTCCCTGGCGGATCGCTTCAACCAGTCGCACAGCGACGTCAAGATTGTGCCGGTTTATAAAGGCAACTACGAACAGAGCCTGGCGGCGGGCATCGCCGCTTACCGCTCCGGCAAGGCGCCGGCGATCCTGCAGGTTTACGAGGTGGGCACCGCCACCATGATGGCCAGCAAGGCCATCAAACCGGTCTACGAAGTGTTTAAAGAGGCCGGCATCAACTTCGACGAGTCGGTGTTCGTGCCGACGGTAGCCGGCTATTACACCGACAACAAGAGCGGCCATCTGCTGTCTCAGCCGTTCAACAGCTCCACGCCGGTGCTGTACTACAACAAAGACGCCTTCAAGAAGGCCGGCCTGAACCCGGACCAGCCGCCGAAAACCTGGCAGGAGCTGGCGGCGGATACTGCCAAGCTGCGTGAGGCTGGCATGAAGTGCGGCTACGCCAGCGGCTGGCAGGGCTGGATCCAGCTGGAGAACTTCAGCGCCTGGCACGGCGTGCCGTTCGCCAGCGAAAACAACGGGTTCGGCGGCACCAACGCCAAGCTGGAGTTCAACAAGCCGCTGCAGGTCAAGCACATCGAGCTGCTGGAGGCGATGAACAAGAAGGGCGATTTCACCTACTTCGGCCGCAAAGACGAATCCACCGAGAAGTTTTATAACGGAGACTGCGCCATCACCACCGCTTCTTCCGGTTCGCTGGCGGACATCAAGCACTACGCCAAATTCAACTACGGCGTCGGCATGATGCCGTACGACGCCGACGCGAAAAACGCGCCGCAGAACGCCATCATCGGCGGGGCCAGCCTGTGGGTGATGAACGGCAAAGACGCCGCCACCTACAAGGGCGTGGCCGAGTTCCTGCAGTACCTGGCGCAGCCGGAAATCGCCGCCGAATGGCACCAGAAGACCGGCTATCTGCCGATCACCACCGCGGCTTACGATCTGACCAAGCAGCAGGGCTTCTACGACAAGAACCCGGGTGCCGACGTCGCTACTCGCCAGATGCTGAACAAGCCGCCGTTGCCGTTCACCAAGGGCCTGCGCCTGGGCAACATGCCGCAGATCCGCAGCGTGGTGGATGAGGAGCTGGAAGGCGTGTGGACCGGCAAGAAAACGCCTCAGCAGGCGTTGGACGCCGCCGTGCAGCGCGGTGACGTGCTGCTGCGCCGTTTCGAAGCATCAACCAAGTAACCCTGCGTCGCGGGCCCGTCCGATCGGGCTCGCGTCTTCACGCCGATCCTTCCGTACCCGATTAATGGTTTAACTGCTATGTCATCTTCCCGTCCCGGTTTCGGCTGCAGCTGGTTGCCCTATGCGTTGGTGCTGCCGCAGCTGCTGATTACCGCCGTCTTCTTTTTATGGCCCGCCGGCGAGGCGCTGTGGTATTCGGTGCAGAGCCTCGATCCGTTCGGCCTGTCCAGCCAGTTTGTTGGGCTGGATAACTTTAAGCAGCTGTTTCAGGATCCTTACTATCTCGACTCGTTCTACACCACGCTGATCTTCAGCTTCCTGGTGGCGGGCATCGGGCTGGCGGTGTCGCTGTTCTTCGCCGCGCTGGTGGACTACGTGCTGCGCGGCAGCCGCCTCTATCGCACGCTGATGATCCTGCCCTATGCGGTGGCACCGGCGGTGGCGGCGGTGCTGTGGATCTTTCTGTTCAACCCCGGCCTGGGGTTGATCACCCATTTCCTCAACGGGCTGGGCTATAACTGGAACCATGCGCAAAACAGCGGCCAGGCGATGTTCCTGGTGGTGCTGGCCTCGGTATGGCAGCAGATAAGCTATAACTTCCTGTTTTTCCTCGCGGCGCTGCAGTCGATCCCGCGCTCGCTGGTAGAGGCGGCGGCCATCGACGGCGCCGGCCCGGTGCGGCGTTTCTTCCATCTGGTGCTGCCGCTGATCGCGCCGGTGAGCTTCTTCCTGCTGGTGGTCAATCTGGTGTACGCCTTCTTCGATACCTTCCCGGTGATCGACGCCGCCACCGGCGGCGGGCCGGTGCAGTCCACCACCACGTTGATCTACAAGATCTACCGCGAAGGCTTCGCCGGATTGGATCTCTCCAGCTCTGCCGCGCAGTCGGTGATCCTGATGCTGCTGGTGATCGGCCTGACGGTGATCCAGTTCCGCTTTGTTGAACGTAAGGTGCGCTATCAATGATTGAGAATCGACGCGGGCTGGATATCTTCAGCCATGTGATGCTGATTATCGGCGTGCTGGTGGTGCTGTTCCCGCTGTATGTGGCCTTTGTCGCCGCTACGCTGGACGACAAACAGGTGTTTCAGGTGCCGATGACGCTGGTGCCCGGCGGCCACCTGTGGGAGAACATCCGCAATATCTGGCAGGGCGGCGTGGGCAACCTCAAGGTGCCGTTCTCGCTGCTGCTGCTGAACAGCGTGATCATGGCGCTGGCGATCACCTTCGGCAAGATCGCGGTGTCGGTGCTGTCGGCTTACGCCATCGTGTACTTCCGCTTTCCGCTGCGCAGCCTGTTCTTCTGGCTGATTTTCCTCACCCTGATGCTGCCGGTGGAGGTGCGTATTTTCCCGACGGTGGAGGTGATCTCCAACCTCAACCTGCTGGACAGCTACACCGGCCTGACGCTGCCGCTGATGGCCTCGGCCACCGCGACTTTCCTGCTGCGTCAGTTCTTCATGACGCTGCCGGATGAGCTGCTGGAGGCGGCGCGCATCGACGGCGCCGGGCCGATGCGTTTCTTTTGGGACATCGTGCTGCCGCTGTCGAAAACCAATCTGGCGGCGCTGTTCGTCATCACCTTTATCTACGGCTGGAACCAATACCTGTGGCCGATCCTGATCACCAGCGACGCCTCGATGGGCACCGCGGTGGCGGGCATCAAGAGCATGATCTCCACTTCCGGCGCGCCGACCCAGTGGAACCAGGTGATGGCGGCGATGATTCTTACTTTATTGCCACCGCTGGCGGTGGTGCTTCTGATGCAGCGCTGGTTTGTGCGCGGTCTGGTTGATAGCGAGAAATAACGACGATGGCAGGATTAAAACTACAGGCGGTCACCAAGTCTTACGACGGTAAAACGCCGGTGATCAAACAGATCGACCTCGATGTGGCGGACGGCGAATTCATCGTGATGGTCGGCCCGTCCGGCTGCGGCAAATCCACGCTGCTGCGGATGGTGGCCGGGCTGGAACGCACCACCAGCGGCGATATCTATATCGATACCCGGCGCGTGACCGATCTGGAGCCCAAGGATCGCGGCATCGCGATGGTGTTCCAGAACTACGCGCTCTATCCGCACATGAGCGTGTACGACAACATGGCCTACGGCCTCAAGATCCGCGGTTTCGGCAAGGATCATATCCGCCAGCGGGTGGAGGAGGCGGCGCGCATCCTGGAGCTGGAGCCGCTGCTCAAACGCAAACCGCGCGAGCTTTCCGGCGGCCAGCGCCAGCGCGTGGCGATGGGGCGCGCCATCGTGCGCGAACCGGCGGTATTCCTGTTCGATGAGCCGCTGTCCAACCTGGACGCCAAACTGCGGGTGCAGATGCGCCTGGAGCTGCAACAGCTGCATCGTCGTCTGAAAACCACCAGCCTGTACGTAACCCACGATCAGGTGGAAGCGATGACGCTGGCGCAGCGGGTCATCGTAATGAACAAGGGCGTGGCGGAGCAGATCGGCACCCCGAGCGAAGTGTACCAACGGCCGGCTTCGCTGTTTGTCGCCGGCTTTATCGGATCGCCGGCGATGAACCTCTTGCCCGGCATCCTCAGTGCCGACGGCGGCCAGCTGCTGCTGGCGGACGGCATGGCGCTGCCGTTACCGGCGGCCAAACCGCAGTGGGCGGGGCAGCAGTTGACGTTGGGCATTCGGCCGGAGCATATTCAACTGGTGGCGCAAGACCAGGGCGTGCCGCTGCAGCTGCAGACGCTGGAACTGCTGGGGGCCGACAATCTGGCGCACGGCCAGTGGGGCGGCCACGGGGTGATCGCGCGGCTGTCGCACGAAATCTTGCCGGCGGCGGGCAGTACGCTATATTTGCAGCTGCCTGCTCAGGCGCTGCACTTCTTTGACACCCACAGCGGATTACGGATGGATTGATGACTAGACCCTGGCCTTACCCTCATATCGTCGCCCACCGCGGCGGCGGTTCTCTGGCGCCAGAAAACACCCTGGCGGCGATCGACGTCGGCGCGCGCCACGGCCACAAGATGATCGAGTTCGATGCCAAGCTGGCGCAGGACGGGCAAATTTTCCTGCTGCACGACGACACGCTGGATCGCACCAGCAACGGTTGGGGCGTGGCGGGCGAGCTGCCGTGGGACAAACTGGTGCAGCTGGACGCCGGCAACTGGTACAGCTCGGCCTTCAAGGGCGAGCGGCTGCCGCTGTTGTCGGAGGTGGCGGAACGCTGCCAGGAACGCGGCCTGATGGCCAATATCGAGATCAAGCCGACCACCGGCAGCGACGATGAAACCGGCCGGGTGGTGGCGCTGGCGGCGCGGCTGCTGTGGCAAGGGCAGACCGACCCGCTGCTTTCTTCCTTCTCGGTAGAAGCGCTGGCGGCGGCGCAGCGCACCGTGCCGGATTTGCCACGCGGCCTGCTGCTCGAGGACTGGGACGACAACTGGCGCGAGCTGACCGAACGCCTGGACTGTGTCTCGCTGCATATCGATCACAAAGCGCTGACCGCCGAGCGGGTAAAAGCGTTGAAAGACGCCGGGCTGCGCATTCTGGTGTACACCGTCAACCAACCGGATCGCGCGCGCCTGCTGCTCGACTGGGGCGTTGACTGCATTTGCACCGACCGGATAGATTTGATCGGCCCGGATTTTTAATCCGGCACCGATGAATCCCGCGACGACAAGCCTTGCCGCCGCACCACCGGAAGGAATGCGATGCCTGGCTTTATCCTGTCACTGTGGCACCAGATCGTGCTGTCTTTACCGCTGTTCGTCTTGATTGCGTTGGGTTATGGGCTGATTCGCTGGGGGAAATGGCCTACCAGCATCACCGATGGCCTGACGCGCTTCGTGTTTTCCCTCGCCTTGCCCGCCATGCTGTTTCGCATGATGTGCGACTTCTCGCAGCGCCCGGCGGTCGACGCCCGGCTGCTGATCGCGTTCTTCGGCAGTTGCCTGATCGTGTTCGTGCTTGGCCGCCTCGTCGCCCGGCATCTCTTCCGGCTGGATGGCGTCGCCGGATCGGTGTTTGCGCTGGGCGGTATTTTCTCCAATAACGTGATGCTCGGCTTGCCGATCGCCAGCGTGATGCTGGGGGAGGCGGCGATCCCGTCGGTGGCGCTGGTGCTGGTGTTCAACGGCCTGATCCTGTGGACGCTGGTGACGGTGTCGATCGAATGGGCGCGCAACGGTTCGCCGACGCTGAGCGGCTTCGCTAAAACCGCGCGTAGCGTGCTGACCAATCCGCTGATCGTCGGCATCTTGTCCGGCACCCTGTTCAGCCTGACTGGTCTGCCGCTGCCGGCCTTCGTCGATCGGCCGGTCAGCATGCTCGGCCAGGTGGCGGCGCCGCTGTCGCTGGTGGTGCTTGGCATGGGGCTTGCCGAGTACCGCATCAGCGAAGGCTGGCAGCTGAGCAGCGCCATCTGCGTGCTGAAGTTGCTGGTGCAGCCGTTAGTGATTTGGCTGCTGGCCTGGATGATGGATCTGCCGCCGATGGAAACCCGCGTTGTGGTGCTGCTGGGGTCGATGGCGGTGGGGGTGAACGTCTACCTGATGTCGCGCCAGTTCAATACGCTCACCGGCCCGGCCGCCACCAGCCTGGTGATGTCCACCGTGCTGGCGGCGATCACTACGCCGCTGATCCTCACCGTTATGGGCGTGCGGGCGTAGTCGGCATCGGTGCCTGCGGCACCGCCGGCGCGGTGCGATTGAACGGATCGCGCGGCTGATTGCCATTAGGCAGCAGTTGCCCGCCGTTCGGCGTGGTTTGCATCAGCTGTTGCCGCTGATTGTCGAACTGCCGCTGTTGCTGCAGGCGGCGTTGGTCCATTTGCCGATTGTTCAACAGGCGCTGTTGCTGGGCCTGCTGGCTGCTTTGGTTGAGAAACTGCTGCTGTGAACGCAGATCGGTTACGCCGTTGGCCGCCGCAGCCAGGCCGGGCAGCCACAGCAGGGCGAACAGGATGTGAGAAGTTTTCATGATGGTTACCTCGCCTTTTTATTAAGCCTAACCCAGCGGTGAAATTTTGCCGGTAGTTTATCTTTTGTTCGGATGTAAACCGCCTTTTCACCAACGCGGTGCGCATCTTCCGTTACAATCGCCCTTTCGGTCTTTTTAGGGTGAACCCATCGTGCTGCTTTTGGTTATAACCACCATTCTGTGGGCATTTTCTTTCAGCCTGATTGGCGAGTACCTGGCGGGCCACGTCGACAGCGGATTCTCGGCGCTGGTGCGCATCGGGCTGGCGGCGCTGGTGTTTCTGCCGTTTCTGCGTTGGCGCAACATCAAACTCAAGGTGATCCTGCTGTATATGCTGGTGGGCGCCTTCCAGCTGGGCATCATGTACCTGTTCAGCTTCCGCGCCTATCTGTACCTGACGGTGCCGGAATTCCTGCTGTTCACCGTGCTGACGCCGCTGTACATCACGCTAATCTACGACTTGCTGAGCGGCCGACGCCTGCGTTGGGGCTATGTCTTCAGCGCGTTGCTGGCGGTGCTGGGCGCGGCGATTATCCGCTATCACCAGCTGAGTGAGCATTTCTGGTGGGGGCTGCTGTTGGTGCAGGCGGCGAATATCAGCTTCGCCATCGGCATGGTCGGCTATAAGCGCCTGATGGAAGTGCACCCCTTGCCGCAGCACACCGCATTTTCTTGGTTCTACCTGGGGGCGGCGGCGGTGGCGGTGGTGGCCTGGTTCCTGTGGGGCAATCCGCAGCAGCTGCCGACCACCGATCTGCAGTGGGGCGTGCTGATCTGGCTGGGCGTGGTGGCGTCGGGGCTGGGCTACTTCATGTGGAACTACGGCGCGACGCAGGTGGATGCCGGCACGCTCGGCATCATGAACAATATGCATGTGCCGGCCGGTTTGTTGGTCAACCTGGCCATCTGGCAACAGCAGCCGCATTGGCCGAGCTTTATCATCGGCGGGGCGGTGATCGTCGCTTCGCTGTGGGTGCATCGCCGCTGGGTGGCGCCGAAACAGCTCGGCTAAGCGGGCGGGCCACCCCGGCCCGGGGGGCCCGAATGTTTATACGCCGGCCGCCAACGCTTTGGCGCCGGTCGCGCCGGGGCGTGCGGCGTCGCGCACAAACGGCAGATGATCGCAGGCGTGCTGGCGGGCCGAGCGGATAAAGGCTTCGGTCACCGCCTGGCGCTGTTCACCGTCGCGCACGGCGGCATACAGGCGGCTCCAAAGACCGTCACCCAGGGTTTTGGTTACCACCAGACCCTGCTGTTCGAAACTTTCCACCACCCAGTGCGGCAGCGCCGCAATCCCCATCCGCGCCGATACCATCTGGATCAGCAGCAGCGTGTTATCGACGTTCTTCAACGCCGGGCTGACGCCCGCCGGCTGCAGAAAATGCCGCCAGATATCCAGCCGTTGGCGCTGCACCGGGTAAATCAACAGCGTTTCATCGCTCAGATCTTCCGGCTCAATGTGCGTTTTGCCGGCCAGCGGATGATCCGGCGCCAGCACCAGGCGCACCTCGAAATCGAACATCGGCGAATAGTGCAGGCCGCTGCGCGGCAGAATATCCGACGTCATCACCAGATCCAGTTCGCCCTGTTGCAAGGCCGGCTGCGGATCGAAAGTCACGCCGGAAGTGAAGTCCATCACCACCTGCGGGAAACGCCGGCGGAAGTTGTCCAGCGCCGGCGTCAGCCACTGAATGCAGCTGTGGCATTCGATGGCGATGCGCAGCGTGGTCTGATGCGGCTCGTGGCAGGCCTGCAGCGCCTGCTGGATCTGCGGCAGCACCTGCTCCGCCAGCTGCAGCAGGATCTCACCCTGGGCGGTGAAGCGCAGGGGCTGGCTCTTGCGCACGAACAGCTTGAAGCCCAGACGTTGTTCAAGATCGCTGAACTGGTGCGACAGGGCAGACTGCGTCTGATGAAGTTGGGCCGCCGCCCCCGCCAGCGAACCGCTGTTGCGCAGGGCCTGCAGCGTCCGTAAATGTTTCAGTTCGATCATGAGAGTCCTTCACATTGACAGTGAATAAATTGCGCTTGTGGTTAATACAGTACCTGCTGATTATGGATGTGTAAACATCTGGACGGCTAAATGGGGGATATGACGATGGCAATTTTGAATCACACACTGGGTTTTCCTCGCGTTGGGCTACGACGTGAGCTGAAAAAAGCTCAGGAAAGCTACTGGGCCGGCAACTCAACGCAGGAAGAGCTGTTGGCGGTTGGCCGCGAGCTGCGCGCTCGTCATTGGCAGCAGCAACAGCAGGCCGGGGTGGATTTGGTGCCGGTCGGCGATTTCGCCTGGTACGATCATGTGTTGACCACTAGCCTGCTGCTGGGCAACGTGCCGGCGCGCCATCAGAATGCGGATGGCTCGATCGATCTGGACACGCTGTTTCGCATCGGCCGTGGCCGCGCACCGACCGGCGAGCCGGCGGCCGCGGCGGAAATGACCAAATGGTTCAACACCAACTATCACTACATGGTGCCCGAATTCCAGCAAGGCCAGCAGTTCAAGCTGGGCTGGACTCAGCTGCTGGACGAAGTGGACGAAGCGCTGGCGCTCGGCCATCGCATCAAGCCGGTGCTGCTGGGCCCGGTGACCTATCTGTGGCTGGGTAAGGTGAAGGGCGAGCCGTTCGATCGCCTGTCGCTGCTGAAAGACATCCTGCCGGTTTACCAACAGGTGCTGGCCGAGCTGGCGAAACGCGGCGTCGAGTGGGTGCAAATTGACGAGCCTGCGCTGGTGCTGGAGCTGCCGCAAGCCTGGCTGGATGCGTTCAAACCGGCTTACGACGCGCTGCAGGGGCAGGTGAAGCTGCTGCTGACCACGTATTTCGACAGCGTCGGCCACAACCTCGATACCGTCCGCACGCTGCCGGTGCAGGGGCTGCACGTCGATCTGGTCGCCGGCCATGACGATATTGCCGCGCTGAGCGCCGCACTGCCGAACGACTGGCTGCTGTCGCTGGGCGTCATCAACGGCCGCAACGTCTGGCGCGCCGATCTGAGCCGCTGGTTCGAACGTCTTCAGCCGCTGGTGGGCACCCGCCCACTGTGGATCGGCAGCTCCTGTTCACTGCTGCACAGCCCGATCGACCTGAGCGTGGAAAGCCGTCTGGACGAAGAAGTGAAAAGCTGGTTCGCCTTCGCGCTGCAAAAATGCGCCGAGCTGGCGCTGTTGAGCTCGGCGCTGAACGCGCCTGACGCGGCCAAGCAGGCTGAACTGGATGCCTACAGCGCACCGATCCGCGCCCGCCGTCAGTCGAGCCGCGTGCACAACCCACGGGTTGAGCGCCGGCTGGCCGCGATCACCGCGCAGGACAGCGAACGCCACAGCGCTTACGCCGAGCGCGCCAAGGCGCAGCGCGAACGTTTCAACCTGCCGGCCTGGCCGACCACCACCATCGGTTCGTTCCCGCAGACCACCGAGATCCGCGGCCTGCGTCTGGACTTCAAACAGGGCCGTTTGGACGGCAATAACTACCGCACCAGCATCGGTGAGCACATCAAACAGGCGATCGTCGAGCAGGAGCGCCTCGGGCTGGACGTGCTGGTGCACGGTGAAGCCGAGCGTAACGACATGGTGGAGTATTTCGGCGAGAACCTGGACGGCTTCGTGTTTACCCAAAACGGCTGGGTGCAGAGCTACGGCTCCCGCTGCGTGAAGCCGCCGGTCATCATCGGCGACGTCAGCCGCCCGGAAGCCATCACCGTCGAATGGGCCAAATTCGCCCAGTCGCTGACCGACAAGCCGGTGAAAGGCATGCTGACCGGGCCGGTGACCATCCTGTGCTGGTCGTTCCCGCGTGAAGACGTGACCCGCGAAGTGATTGCCAAGCAGATTGCGCTGGCGCTGCGCGACGAGGTGGAAGATTTGGAAAAAGCCGGTATCGGCATCATCCAGATCGACGAACCCGCCCTGCGCGAAGGGCTGCCGCTGCGCCAATCCGACTGGGCCGCGTACCTGAACTGGGCGGTGGACGCCTTCAAACTGAACGCCGCCGTGGCGCGGGACGACACCCAGATCCACACCCACATGTGTTACTGCGAGTTCAACGACATCATGGACTCCATCGCCGCGCTGGACGCCGACGTGATCACCATCGAGACCTCGCGTTCCGATATGGATCTGCTGGAAGCCTTCAAAGAGTTCGAATACCCGAACGAAATCGGGCCGGGCGTCTACGATATCCACTCGCCGAACGTGCCGAGCGTGGAATGGATTGAAGCGCTGCTGCGTAAAGCGGCGCAGAACATCCCGGCGGAACGCCTGTGGGTTAACCCGGATTGCGGCCTGAAAACCCGCGGCTGGCCGGAAACCCGGCAGTCGCTGGCCAACATGGTATTGGCGGCACAGCGCCTGCGCGAGCACGCGTGATGCCGTGCGGCGGATAAACCGCCGCTTATAGATTTACTGGTGTGATGATTGGGCGCTTCGGCGCCCTTTTTTATGCGCGGGAAATTATTTGACGCCGTGCTGGGCGAACCATGCCAGCATGCGCTGCCAGCCGTCTTGCGCCGCTTCGGCGTTGTAGCTGGGGCGATAGTCGGCGTTGAACGCATGCCCGACTTCGGGATACACCACGATTTCGGCCTCGGCGTTGGCGGCGCGGATCGCCTGACGCATGGTTTCCACCGTCTCCAGCGGGATGCCGCTGTCCTGCCCGCCATACAGCCCCAGCACCGGCGCCGACAGGTGGGTGGCGACGTCGACCGGCTGCTTCGGTGAATTCAGCGTTTTCTCGCCGACCAGTTTGCCGTACCAGGCGACCGCCGCCTTCAACTGCGGGTTATGCGCCGCGTACAGCCAGGTGATGCGGCCACCCCAGCAAAAACCGGTGATCGCCAGCTTGCCGGCGTCGCCGCCGTGGCGGATAGCCCAGTGCGCGGCGTGATCCAGATCCGACAGCACCTGACGATCCGGCACCTTGGTGACCAACTGCTGGAACAGCTCGCCGATATCGGTGTAGTCGTTGGCGTCGCCCTGGCGGAAATAGAGCTCGGGCGCGATCGCCAGATAGCCCTGCTTGGCCAGGCGGCGGCACAGATCCTGAATATGTTCATGGACGCCGAAGATTTCCTGCACCACCAGCACGATGGGGAAAGGGCCGCTCTGGTCGGCGGGTTTGGCGACGTAGGCCGGCAGCGCGTCGCCCTGAGACGGGATGGTGGTTTGCCCGGCGTGAATGCCCTGTTCGTCGGTGATAATCGCGGAGGCGGCCAACGGCGCGGCGGCCGGGGCGAATCCCCCCTGAGCCTGTTCTAATGTCATCACATGTTCGGTTTTCATTGCGGTCTCCGTGCAATAGAAAAAAGCGCTGAGATTAACTATAGGAAAGATTACCCATTATTGGCGCTGCGTGGCGCACTTTAAGACAAGTTGATAAAAAACGGCTAATTATCTGGCTTTGCGGCATTTTTAAGCGCTTTTTATCATGTTATTACGCGTTTTGCCCTGCGTAAGTGCCATAAGGTGCGTTAGAGGGCTTTTTTGTCCCTAAGCAACCGATAAGATGGGGTTATTTCGAATTGCTCAGCTAAATAGTTTCAGCCGGCAATCAACGGGCAGAGGGCGACAAGATTTGTCGACTAGACTGAGGTGGAGCGGTGCGCTCTGGGTGCGTTACAGTATTTTTTGTGATAAAAATCACAAAAAATATGTAGCATGTAATTTGTTTCTCTTTTCATAGTGACTGTCGTCACGAAATTAAGCGGCGATTTTCAGTAGAGTGCTTTTTTGTTCCTCCCAATAAACACGATCCATGAGGAGTCTCGTATGTCTCAGTCTGACGTTTTTCATCTCGGCCTCACCAAGAACGATTTACAAGGGGCCCAGCTTGCCATCGTGCCGGGCGATCCGCAGCGCGTAGAGAAGATTGCCAAGCTGATGGAAAATCCGGTGCATCTGGCCTCCCATCGTGAATTCACTACCTGGCGCGCGGAGCTGGACGGCAAGGCGGTGATCGTCTGCTCTACCGGTATCGGCGGCCCGTCTACCTCTATCGCGGTGGAAGAGCTGGCGCAGCTGGGCATTCGCACTTTCCTGCGCATCGGCACCACCGGCGCCATTCAGGCGAACATCAACGTCGGTGACGTGCTGGTCACCACGGCGGCGGTACGCCTCGACGGCGCCAGCCTGCACTTTGCACCGATGGAGTTCCCGGCGGTCGCGGACTTCGCCTGCACCACCGCGCTGGTGGAAGCGGCCAAAGCCAGCGGCGCTACCACGCACATCGGCGTCACTGCCTCTTCCGATACCTTCTATCCGGGCCAGGAGCGTTACGACACTTACTCCGGCCGTGTAGTCAGCCGCTTCAAAGGCTCGATGGAAGAGTGGCAGGCGATGGGCGTGATGAACTATGAAATGGAATCCGCCACGCTGTTGACCATGTGCGCCAGCCAAGGCCTGCGTGCCGGCATGGTGGCCGGGGTGATCGTCAACCGCACCCAGCAAGAGATCCCGAACGCCGAGACCATGAAAAACACCGAAAGCAAAGCGGTGCAGATCGTGGTGGACGCCGCCCGCCGCCTGCTGTAATCGCCTTTCCCCCAGCGGGCCGCCGACGCGGCCCGTTTTTCCATTCGCGGCGAATCTGTTACGGTGATACTCCTCAGCGCTGCGCCGATGGCCGCCGCGCGTCGTCAGAACGAAAACAACGAGGACGTTTATGACCGCCCAGATCTTGCTTCATCCTTCGCTCGCGCCGCTCGACGGCGGCATCAATTTCCGCGACTTCGGCGGCAACGGCGTGGCCGACGGGCGCCGCATCAAGCGCGGCCTGCTGTTCCGCTCCGGCTCCCTCGAGCGGTTGACGGAAAACGATTGCACCTTTCTCGCCGGTGTGCCGGTGCGCTCGGTGCTGGACTACCGCGATGCCGACGAGGTGCAGGCCAAGCCGGATGTTCTGTGGAATGGCGCCGATTATCACCACGTGCCGGCCAACCCGCTGAGCAGCGAAGTCAACGCCAACCTGGAAAAGCTCACCAACGAAACGCTGGCCGCCTTCGACGCCCGCGCGTTCATGCTGGAGCTGTATCGCCGCCTACCGTTCGGCAATGCGGCCTATCAGCGGCTGGCGCAGCTGTTGAGCAATCCTGGCGGCGGCGCCATCGTGCAGCACTGCGCGGTCGGCAAGGATCGCACCGGGGTCGGTTCGGCACTGGTGCTGTTCGCGCTGGGGGCCGACGAAGCGACGGTGCTGGAAGACTATCTGCTGACCGAAACCACGCTGGCCACTTTCCGCGAGCAGATGCTGGATCAGCTGTCTATCAAGCTGAATGCGGCGGCGCTGGAGCAATTCGCCTACGTGCTCAGCGCGCGCGAGGAGTTCCTGATGACGGCGTTGGGCTGCATCCGCCAGCAATACGGTTCCACCGACCGCTGGCTGGAAGCCGAATACGGTCTGGGCGCGGCCCAGCGCGAAGCGCTGCAGGCGTTCTACCTCGAGTAAATCGCCGCGCGTTTAGCCGGGGTTTAACTCGCCCCGGCCTATCCTAGGCGGCGAATTATCGCGTATCAGGAGCCCCGCATTGAGCCTCAATGACGTTATCAACTGGGTCAGCGACGTCGTGCGTCAGCACGAAGGCTGGGCCATTCCCATCATCTTCTTCCTGGCGTTCGGCGAGTCGCTGGCGTTTTTGTCGCTGCTGCTGCCGGCCACGGTGATCCTGCTGGCGCTGGGCGCGCTGATCGGCGAAAGCGGCATCGCATTTTGGCCGATTTGGGCCGCCGCCGCCGCCGGGGCGTTTTTCGGCGACTGGCTCTCTTACTGGATCGGCTATCACTATCAGGACCGGGTGGCGCATATGTGGCCGCTGTCGCGCAATCCGCAGCTGCTGGCGCGCGGCCACGCGTTCTTTGAACGCTGGGGCGTACTGGGCATCTTCATCGGCCGCTTCTTCGGCCCGCTGCGCGCCGTGGTGCCGCTGGTAGGCGGCATTTGCGGCATGCCGCAGCGTTATTTCCAGTTAGCCAACGTCACGTCGGCGATGATCTGGGCGTTCGGCATTCTGGCGCCGGGGGCATTCGGCATCAAGTGGCTCAGCCAGTGGCTGGGTTAACGCCGTAACGGGATGATTTAAGCTATTGAGTTATTATTAATGATAGAGTGAGAATTCGATCACGAATCTCTCTCTATTTGATGTTTTTACATTCCTTTATTCATCCTATGGTGTTAATTTCACCAGTAAGTGGATTGTTACTGTTAATAAACAGGCAAAACCCAAACCCGCAGGAAAACATCTGTCGCGGGTTTGGGTTTTTTTTTGCAATTATTCTGATTGCGATCTGCTGACGATTAAAAATTAATTTATGGATATCATTTTCACTGAGGAATACGAGATGAAAATTAAAACGTGGTTGTTTGTTACCGCTCTTTCTCTTTCCGCCATGTCGGCTAGCAACGTTTCTGCCTCGGAGACCGACAGCGTCAATATTTATTTCGCACGTCACGGCAAGACCCTGCTCAACACTTACGATCGGGTGCAAGGCTGGGCAGATTCACCGCTAACGCCGGCCGGGGTAGAAACGGCCCGCTATCTTGGTGCAGGTCTGAAAGACGTTCCTTTCGATCGTTATTACACCAGCGATGCCGGACGTCAGCGTGAAACGATGCAGGTGATCTTGAGGGAGATGGGAAAGTCGCAAGCTCGAGTGACGGAATTGCCCGATCTGCGAGAAATGTTTTTTGGCGGATTTGAAGGGCTTCCCAACGGTGAAATGGCCGACGCCGCAGCGAAAAAGCTTGGGCTGGCTTCAGGAAAGGTGCTGTTTGAAGAAATGAAAGCAGGCCGCGTTTCTCTTATCCCTATGGTGGATGCCATTGGGCAGAGCGACGAGAAGAAAGAAGCGGAAACGGCAATACAGGTAAGAACGCGCATGCAGCGAGCATTATATGCCATGGTGATGGAAGCGACAAAAAATGGGGATAAAAATATATTGGCGGTCTCTTCCGGATTGTCGATGCAGATGATGATTTCTGATATGACGGATAATCCGGATAAAAACAAATCTCTGTCTAACGCCGCCGTCGTGAGAATTACTTATGAAAATGGGGCTTATACGGTAAAAGATATTGGGGATATGAGTTATGTCGCTAAAGGAAAGGCAATCTTAAATAATAATCGCAGATGATAAAATTTATTAAATAACAATTCCGCTAAATAATCCGGGGTGACATGAGTTTGTCCCGGAGAAGCATGGGCGTGCCTATTTCAGGGGGAATATAATGAAAAACGCTACTTCATGGTGTTTTATTTTCATTGCGCTGTTATCAACCAGCGCTCAAGCAACCGATAAACGCTTTCTGATGTCGCCTTTTTTCAGTGACAGTCATGCTGAGCTCTCTGTGAAAAATTACTGGCAGTATCTCAAAGAAGACGCCGCTAACCCGAAAGAGGTGCATAACGCCTGGGGACAAGGGGTAGCGATGAGTTATCAGTCTGGTTATTGGGCAGATTTTGTCGGTGTTAACGTCGATTACTACAGTGCAGTGAAGCTGGGAGCCAGTGATTATTTCAATACTCGAGGCGTGTTGTATAACAATGGTCCTGGCTACAGCAAAAAGAATGCGACGGGTTACAGCAAGGTTGGCCAGCGTTATATCAAATTGAAAGGCGATATGGGTAGCACGGCGCTTGGCGCTCAGGTTGGTTGGCAGATGCTGCGCAATTACAGCGTGATTTCTACGTCGACTCGCCTGTCTCCGACGGCTTATCAAGGATGGTCAGGCGGGGTGTCCAATGGTGGGCTGTCTTTGCGCGGGGCCTATGTTGAGCGCTCCATGGATCGTAATTCACCTGACAGCCTGCGTTTGCAAACCAACGATGGACGCTATATCAACCACCTTGCCGGCGTAGAATTAGGTTATGAGAACAAAGTGTTTAACAGCCAATTGGCTTATGGAGAATCACAGAACTATTTACGTCGCCAGATCGTGCGCATGGGGAGAAAAGTTAACGACAAACTCAGTCTGGGCAGCCAGATTTACACTACTCAGGCCCTGGATGATTATAAACAGATGGCGTTGAGCAAGCGCCACTTCGATCGGTATGCCAATCACTATGCGGTCGATATTAAATGGCAGGAACCGCTTTGGAGTCTCAAAGCCGGCATCGCCCGCACGCGAGCGCCGAAGGGGGAAGGGAAACTCGGGTTTTATCCGCGACATATGTCGAAGAATTCTCGTGGCACCTTTACTTCAATGGCTTACGCCGGTGAAGACTACATGCGCCATGGTGAAACCATGATGGCGGCCATTGCTGAATATAACCTCACACCTGAATTCACCGCCGGGTTGGTGGGCAATGTCGGCCAGTTCAATTACCAGGGCGCAGGAGTCCGAACCGGTGAGGTTAGTGCGTTTGGCCGGTGGGTGCCTTCTCATCCCAAGTTGAAAAATTTGACGGTGTTTACGATGGCAGGACCGGGGTGGTCTTACAAGAATGCCAATAAGACGCCGATACTGGTTGACGGACATGCTCAAACCGCCCACTCGTTGTCCGCTAAATTTATCGCCGAGTACCGTTTCAAGCTGTTTTAGCCTTTCTTATCAGCGCGGCGTTCCTGAGGGATGCCGCGAGTATCTTTAAATGAAAATCCGCTGGACACTTATACAGCCTCCCCTTAACGTGACGGGCAATGGGCGTGCGAAACGCCGGAACGGCAAGGTGCAACAGGAGGCAGGGTGGATACCAGTCTGATTTATGGGATTGGCGGCGTAACGATCGGCATGCTGTTGGGGTGGCTGATTGCCAGTCTGCGGGTGCAGCAGACGAATGCGCAACATGAAACCGAGCAGCGGTTGCTGGAGCAAGCGTTGCAGCAGGCGCAACAGGAAACGGCGGCGCGGCAGGAGGCTTTGCAGCGCCACGAGCAGCAGCTGCGGCAGAGCGAGCTGGAGCTGCGTAACCTGCACAGCCAACTGGCGGCCGGGCATGAAAAGCTGCAACAGCTCAACCATTGGCGCAACGAATGCGAACTACTTAACCAGGAGCTGCGTGCCCAGCGCGAGGTTAACAGCGCGCAGGAGGCCGAGCTGCGCGAAGTCACCATCCGTCTGGAAGAGACGCGCATGGCGGCGGAGGAGAAGCAGCGCCTGCTTATCAACAGCGAACAACGCCTCACCACCCAGTTTGAAAACCTCGCCAACCGCATTTTTGAACACAGCGGCCGCAAGGTGGACGAGCAAAATAAGCAAAGCTTGGATCGGTTGCTGCTGCCGCTGCGTGAACAGCTGGACGGTTTCCGCCGTCAGGTGCAGGACAGCTTTGGTCAGGAGGCGCGGGAACGCCACACGCTGACGCACGAAATACGTAATCTGCAGCAGTTGAACGCACAGATGGCGCGCGAGGCCATTAACCTCACCAAGGCGCTTAAAGGCGACAACAAAACGCAGGGCAACTGGGGCGAAGTGGTGCTGAGCCGGGTGCTGGAGGCCTCCGGCCTGCGCGAAGGGCACGAGTATGAAACGCAGGTCAACGTGCGGGTGGATCACCAGAGCCGCATGCAGCCCGATGTGATCGTGCGCCTGCCGCAAGGCAAGGATGTGGTGATCGACGCCAAGATGTCGCTGATCGCCTACGAGCGCTATTTCAACGGCGAAGACGAGGTGGAGCGCGAAGCGGCGCTGAGCGAACATATCGCCTCGCTGCGCGGCCACATTCGCATGCTGGGCCGCAAGGACTATCAGCAGCTGCCGGGGCTGCGCTCGCTGGACTATGTGCTGATGTTCATTCCGGTCGAGCCCGCCTTCCTGCTGGCTATCGATCGCGAGCCAGAGCTGATCAGCGAAGCGCTCAAGCACAACATCATGCTGGTCAGCCCGACCACGTTGCTGGTGGCGCTGCGCACTATCACCAACCTGTGGCGCTATGAGCATCAAAGCCAGAACGCCCAGCGCATCGCCGATCGCGCGGCGAAACTGTATGACAAGATGCGGCTGTTCGTGGACGATATGTCCGCGCTGGGGCAGAGCCTGGACAAAGCGCAGGGCAGTTATCGTCAGGCGATGAACAAACTGAGCGAAGGCCGTGGTAATCTTATCGGCCAAATTGAAGGTTTCCGCGCGTTGGGGGTTGAGGTCAAACGGCCGATCAACCCGCTGCTGGCGCAGCAAGCCGGCGCGCAACACGATGAAGCGGAAGAGGCGAACGACGATGATGTCGCCGCGCTGCCGCAGACGAAAGACGATGACGATACCGCCGGGGAACCGGGCTTCGTTTCGCACGGCTGAGGCCGTGGCGAGGTGGGGTATTCCCCAGGCTTCTGGTACACTCATCCACACAAAATTGACTGAATAGCAGGCAGGACAATGGCAGATCAACCGCAGGAAACCACCGATTTCGGTTTTCGCACCGTCGCTAGAGACGAAAAACAGGCCATGGTGGCGGACGTTTTTCATTCGGTAGCGGCAAAGTATGACGTGATGAACGACCTGATGTCGTTCGGCATCCACCGTATCTGGAAGCGTTTCACCATTGACTGCAGCGGCGTGCGCCGTGGGCAGCGCGTGCTGGATCTGGCCGGCGGTACCGGCGATCTGGCGGCCAAGTTCTCCCGCATGGTCGGCGAGCAGGGGCAGGTGGTGCTGGCGGACATCAACGATTCGATGCTGAAGATGGGACGCGAGAAGCTGCGCGATCGCGGCATCGTCGGCAACATCAATTACGTGCAGGCCAACGCCGAAGCGCTGCCTTTCCCGGACAATTACTTCGATTGCATCACCATCTCCTTTGGCCTGCGCAACGTCACCGACAAAGACAAAGCGCTGCGCTCGATGTTCCGCGTGCTGAAGCCGGGCGGCCGCCTGCTGGTGCTGGAATTCTCCAAGCCGCTGCTGGCGCCGCTGAGCAAGGCTTACGATGCCTACTCGTTCCACGTATTGCCGAAGATCGGCGAGCTGGTGGTGAAAGATCCGGACAGCTACCGCTATCTGGCGGAGTCGATCCGCATGCACCCCGATCAGGAAACCCTGAAGGGCATGATGGGCAACGCCGGTTTTGAAAACGTCACCTATTTCAACCTGACCGGTGGGATTGTCGCCCTGCATCGCGGCTTCAAGTTCTGAGAGGGAGATGCCGATGCTGTTTACCCCTCTGCTGACCGGTGCGCTGGAAACCTCGCTGAATAATCTGCTGTTTCGCGATCGCAGCATGAAAGCCGCTCGCCAACGCCTGGCGGGCAAGGTGCTGCGTATCGAACTGGAAGAGCTGGCTTCACCGCTGGTGCTGGTGTTCAGCGAACTGCGCGTGGACGTGCTGGGGCAGTCTGAGGACAGCGCCGATTGCACCGTGCGCAGCCGCATTCCCGCCTTACTGAAGCTGCGCGATCGCCAGCAGTTGCCGGTGCTGATGCGCAGCGGCGAATTGACGGTGGAAGGCGATATTCAGGTGGTGCAACAGCTGGTTGGGCTGCTCGATCTGGCGGAGTGGGATCCGGCGGAGTGGCTGGCGCCCTATATCGGCGATATCGCCGCCCAGGGCATTACGCAGGCGCTGGGAAAAGGCGCCTCGCTGCTGAAAGCCGGCTTTATGCGCCGGCAGCAGGACATGGCGGAGGCGTTGACGGAAGAGTGGCGCCTGGCGCCGGGGCCGCTGGAAGTGGTGTGGTTCAACGAGGAAGTTGATGCACTCGCCCGCAGCGCGCAAGCGCTGTCTGCCCGCATGGACAAGTTGGAGGGCAAGCGATGACCCCAGGCGAACTGCGCCGTTTGTATTTTATCGTCCGCGTTTTTCTCAGCTATGGGCTGGACGAACTGATCCCTAAAATGCGTTTGACGCTGCCGCTGCGCTTCGGCCGCCGGCTGCTGTTCTGGATGCCGAATCGGCACAAGGACAAGCCGCTGGGTGAACGCCTGCGGCTGGCGCTGCAGGAGCTGGGGCCGGTCTGGATCAAGTTCGGCCAGATGATGTCGACCCGCCGCGATCTGTTTCCGCCGCAGATTGCCGATCAGCTGACTTTGTTGCAGGACCGGGTCGCGCCTTTCGACGGC
Organism: Serratia sp. CY44782; assembly: GCF_052168715.1. Taxonomy (NCBI): domain Bacteria; kingdom Pseudomonadati; phylum Pseudomonadota; class Gammaproteobacteria; order Enterobacterales; family Yersiniaceae; genus Serratia; species Serratia sp. CY44782. The sequence goes on along the minus strand of NZ_JBJNME010000009.1, from coordinate 17,956 downwards.
GCGCTGGCGCGTAAACATATCGAACTGGCGATGGGCGGCCCGCTGGAAACCTGGTTCGACGATTTCGATCAGCAGCCGTTGGCCTCTGCTTCGATCGCGCAGGTGCATACTGCGCGGTTGAAAACCACCGGCCAGGAAGTGGTGCTGAAGGTGATCCGGCCGGATATCGGGCCGATCATCAAGGCCGACGTGTGCCTGATGTACCGTTTGGCCGGCTGGGTGCCGAAGCTGTTGCCGGACGGCCGCCGTCTGCGCCCGCGCGAAGTGGTGCGTGAGTACGAGAAAACCCTGCTGGACGAGCTGAACCTGCTGCGCGAAGCGGCTAACGCCATTCAGCTGCGCCGCAATTTCGACGGTAGCCCGATGCTGTACGTACCGGAAGTTTATTCCGACTACTGCCGTGAAAGCGTATTGGTGATGGAGCGCATCTACGGCATTCCGGTCTCGGACATCGCCACACTGGAGCAGCAGGGTACCAACATGAAACTGTTGGCGGAACGCGGCGTTCAGGTGTTCTTTACCCAGGTATTCCGCGACAGCTTCTTCCATGCGGACATGCATCCCGGTAATATTTTCGTCAGCTACGAACATCCGGAAGATCCTTGCTATATCGGCATCGACTGCGGCATCGTCGGCTCGCTGAACAAGGATGATAAACGCTACCTGGCGGAAAATTTCATCGCCTTCTTCAATCGCGATTACCGCAAGGTGGCGGAACTGCATGTCGACTCCGGTTGGGTGCCGCGCGACACCAACGTGGAAGACTTTGAATTCGCCATCCGCACCGTGTGCGAGCCGATTTTCGAGAAACCGCTGGCGGAGATTTCCTTCGGTAACGTGCTGCTGAACCTGTTCAACACCGCACGCCGCTTCAATATGGAAGTGCAGCCGCAGCTGGTGTTATTGCAGAAGACCTTGCTGTATGTTGAAGGACTGGGACGCCAGCTCTACCCGCAGCTGGATCTGTGGACCACCGCCAAGCCGTTCCTCGAGAGTTGGCTGCGCGATCAGGTCGGCATCCCTGCCGTGGTGCGCGCGCTCAAAGAAAAAGCGCCGTTCTGGGCGGAGAAGCTGCCGGAACTGCCCGAGCTGTTTTACGACAGCCTGCAGCAGCATAAACTGTTGCAACAAAGCGTTGATAAGCTGACCAACCAAATGCAGGCTCAGCGGGTTCGTCAGGGGCAGTCACGTTATTTGTTCGGCGTTGGCGCTACACTCTTGGTAAGCGGCACGCTGTTGCTGCTGGGGCAAATCGAGGTGTTTCCTGCCTGGATGATGGCCGCCGGCATCGTATGCTGGGTGATTGGCTGGAAGCGAACCACCTGATTTAATTCGTCACTCTGGTAAAGTCGGCCCTATAATGCGGGCTGGCTTTGAAAGACCCTTTAAAATTAGAGGTAATTAAAATGGGCGGTATTAGTATTACGCAATTGTTGATCATCGCAGTGATCGTGGTGCTGCTGTTCGGTACCAAAAAACTGCGCACGCTGGGCTCCGATCTCGGCGCCTCGATCAAGGGCTTCAAGAAGGCGATCGGCGACGACACGCCGTCGACCCCCAACACGGCTGAGAAAAGCAGCCTGGATGACGCTGACTTCTCGGCCAAGCCTATTACCGATAAGCAGCCGGAAGTGAAACCGGAAGAGTCGAAGAACAAAGAGCAGGTATAAACCGTGTTTGACATTGGGTTTAGTGAGCTGCTGCTGGTGCTGGTGATCGGCCTGGTTGTTCTGGGGCCGGAACGGTTGCCGGTCGCGGTCAGAACGGTGTCGGGCTGGATCCGCGCGCTGCGCTCGCTGGCGGCCTCGGTGCAGCACGAACTGTCTCAGGAACTGAAGCTGCAGGAGCTGCAGGACAGCCTGAAAAAAGCGGAACAGGCCGGTTTGCAGAACCTGACGCCGGAGCTGAAGGCGTCAATGGATGAGCTGAAAGACGCGGCGGAATCATTGAAACGCACCTACCGGGGCGAGAAAGAAGAGCTGGCGAACACCATTCATAACCCGCAGGTCACCGATCCGGAAGCCTTGCACGACGGCGTGACGCCGGCGGAAGCGGCAACCAGCGCCAGCGCGCCCGCCGCCGTGCCAAAACCGGCAGCGGAGCCTGAGGCCGTCGCGCCTGTGTCACCGGCCGCGCCAGTGCCAGCGCAGCAGGCTAAAGCACCGGTGGAAACCGCGCCGGCACCTGTCGACCCTGTTGCGGATAAAACCCCAGCGTCTCACCAACCTAGTGGCGATCGTTAATACATGGCTGTTGAAGATACCCAACCCCTTATCAGTCATCTGATAGAGCTGCGCAAGCGGCTGTTGAACTCGATTATTTGCGTGCTGGCGGTGTTCGTGGTGCTGGTGTTTTTCGCCAACGACATCTACCAGCTGGTCTCTGCGCCGCTGCTCAAGCAGCTGCCGGCCGGGGCGAGCATGATCGCTACCGACGTGGCGTCACCGTTCTTTACGCCGATCAAGCTGACCATGATCGTCTCGGTGTTCGTCTCCGCGCCTATGATTCTGTATCAGGTGTGGGCATTCATCGCACCGGCGCTGTACAAGCATGAACGCCGCCTGATGATGCCGCTGCTGGTGTCCAGCAGCCTGCTGTTCTACCTCGGCATGGCTTTCGCCTACTTCATCGTGTTCCCGCTGGCCTTCGGCTTCTTTGCCAAGACCGCGCCGATGGGGGTGACCATTGCGACCGACATTAAAAACTACCTCGATTTCGTCATGGCGCTGTTTATGGCGTTTGGCGTCGCCTTCGAAGTGCCGGTCGCCATCATTCTGCTGTGCTGGAGCGGCGTCACCTCGCCGGAAGATCTGAAGAAGAAACGGCCGTATGTGTTGGTCGGCGCGTTTGTGGTCGGCATGCTGTTGACGCCGCCGGACGTGTTCTCGCAAACCCTGTTGGCAATACCGATGTATCTGCTGTTTGAAGTGGGGGTGTTCTTCGCTCGCTTCTATACCGGTAAACGTCGCCCGCAGGCGGAAGAAGAAGACGAGGGTGACGAACCCCCAGCACCCTGATCCACATTGATTGCGAAGCCGCCCATTGGGCGGCTTTTGCTTTGGAAAAAACCATGTTTGATATCGGCGTTAATCTCACCAGCAGCCAATTCGCCAAAGACCGCCAGGCGGTGGTGGAACGCGCCCGCGTTGCGGGCGTGACGGGGATGTTGATTACCGGCACCGATCTGGCGGAGAGCCGCGAGGCCGCCGAACTGGCGCAGCAACATGCGGGCTACGGTTGGTCTACCGCCGGCGTGCATCCGCACTACGCCAGCGGTTGGGATGAACCCACCGCCGAGCAGATTTATGCGTTGGCCGCGCGCCCTGAAGTGGCGGCGATCGGCGAATGCGGCCTGGATTTCAATCGCAACTTCTCGACGCCCGCGCAGCAGGAAGCGGCGTTCACCGCGCAGCTGGCGCTGGCGGCGGAGTTGGCGCTGCCGGTGTTTCTCCACTGCCGCGACGCACACGCACGTTTTGCCGAGCTACTGACGCCGTGGTTGGATAAACTGCCCGCGGCCGTGGTGCACTGCTTCACCGGCACCGCCGAAGAATTAACAAGCTGCCTGTCGCTGGGCCTGTCGATCGGGATTACCGGTTGGGTCTGCGACGAGCGGCGCGGCCTGGAACTGCGCGCCCTGTTGCCGCAGATCCCGGCCGAGCGTCTGCTGCTGGAAACGGACGCCCCTTATCTGTTGCCCCGGGATTTACAACCTAAACCCGCATCTCGCCGCAACGAACCCTGTTTCCTGCCCCATATCGTGCATCAGGTCGCCGTCTGGCGACAGGAAGAGCCGCAATGGCTGGGGCAAAAAACCGATGAGAACGCCCGCCGGCTATTCCGGCTGGTTTGAGCTAGGAGAAAACTATGAGCTATGCATTTCCGGGTACCTTCCCTGGTCGCCGTATGCGCCGCGTGCGCCGTCATGACTTCAGCCGCCGCTTGGTCGCCGAGAACCAGCTGACGGTCAACGACCTGATTTATCCGGTGTTTGTCATGGAAGGCAGCAACCGTCAGGAAGAAGTGGCCTCGATGCCGGGCGTATCGCGCATGACGATCGATCTGCTGGTCAAAGAAGCGGAAACCATCGCCAAACTCGGCGTGCCGGTGATCTCCCTGTTCCCGGTGATCGAGCCGGGCCTGAAATCGCTGCATGCGGAAGAAGCCTATAACCCGGAAGGGTTGGTGCAGCGCACGGTGCGCGCGCTGAAAGACGCGGTGCCTGAGTTGGGCATTCTGACCGACGTAGCGCTCGATCCCTACACCACGCATGGGCAGGACGGGGTCATCGATGAGCAGGGCTATGTGATTAACGACGTGACCAAAGACATCCTGGTGCGTCAGGCGCTGTCCCATGCCGAAGCGGGTGCGGAAATCGTGGCACCGAGTGACATGATGGACGGCCGCATCGGGGCGATCCGCGATCGTCTGGAATTGCAGGGCCTGGTGAATACCCAGATTATGGCCTATTCCGCCAAGTATGCTTCCTGTTACTACGGCCCGTTCCGCGATGCGCTGGGCTCCAGCGGCAACCTGAAGGGCGGCAACAAGAAGACCTATCAGATGGATCCGGCCAACAGCGACGAAGCGCTGCAGGAGATTGCACAGGATCTGCAGGAAGGCGCGGACATGGTGATGGTGAAACCGGGCATGCCGTACCTCGACGTCGTACGCCGCGTGAAGGATACCTTCGGCGTGCCAACCTTCGCTTATCAGGTGTCCGGCGAGTACGCGATGCATATGGCGGCGATTCAGAACGGCTGGCTGCAAGAACAACCTGCGGTGATGGAATCGTTGATGTGCTTCAAACGCGCCGGCGCCGACGGTGTGTTGACCTACTTCGCCAAGCGTGTCGCCCAGTGGCTGCACGACGACGCGATGCGTCGTTAAGCGCCAACTGAGCCAACAAAAAGGCGCCTGAGGGCGCCTTTTGCATTACATCTTCTGGAACTGTCGGTTGTCGATGCTTTGACTGACCTGTTTGTTGATCAGGTTCAGCAACAACATGGAACGCGCCTCGCCGTCCGGCTCGGTGTAGATCGCCTGCAGCCCTTCGAATACGCCGTCGACGATCAGAACGGTATCCCCCGGCTGCGGGGTTTCCGGATCGACATAGGTTTCGCTGGCGTGCGTGCGTAGCTCATCGATCACCTTGCTCGGGATCACGCTCGGCAACGCGCCGAAACGCACGAAGTGGCTGACGCCGCGGGTGGCGCTGATGGTGGTGGTGTGAATGCGCTCCGGGTCGAACTCCACAAACAGATAGTTGGGAAACAGGGGTTCGCTGACCGCGATGCGCTTGCCGCGCACGATCTTTTCCAGCGTGATGATCGGGCTGAGGCAATTTACCTGCTGCCGTTCCAGATGTTCCTGCGCTCGCAACAGCTGACCGCGTTTGCAATAAAGTAGATACCAGGATTCCATAATTTCACATGCCTTTCTGCCAGCCGGTAAGCATATCAAAAGCTATTCCGGATACATAGTGATGCAAGTTTCAGCGTGTAACATCACCTATCTCTATGAATATGCGGCTATTAGCGAGGGGTCACACACTTATCGATACGGCGCTGGTATAACAGAGGGCTGAAAATTTGTTACCGTCACAGTATGGCAAGGCGTTGCGCTACCGGCTGTGACGCTATTCATCGTTTTTGACCGAGGGGGAAAGAAATGGAGCTGTTTCTGTTGAGCAACGGCAAGCTGTCTGGCGAAGCCGAGCTGCTGGGGTACGCCAAAAACCAACTGCTGGCGATGATTGCGCGTCGCGGCATCAAATCCGCCGTCTTTATCCCTTACGCCCTGATCCGTTATGACTACGACCAGCGTGCGCAGGAGCTGGCGCAAACGCTGGGCATCGAAGTCACCAGTATCCACCACGCCGCTTCGCCGGCGGCGGCGATCGCGCAGGCGGAGTGTATTTTGGTCAGCGGCGGCAATACCTGGTTGCTGAACCAAATGCTGCACGAACAAGGCCTGATCGTGCCTATCCAGCGCGCGGTGCGCGAGCGTGAGGTGCCTTACGTCGGCTGGAGCGCCGGTTGCAACGTGGCTACGCCGAGCATTCGTACCACCAATGATATGCCGGTGCGCTGCAGCGTGGTGCTGCCAGCGCTGGGGCTGTTCCCGGTGCAGATCAACCCGCATTACATCGACGCGCATATCAGCGGCCACATGGGCGAAACCCGTGACGAGCGCCTGGCGGAGTTCTGCGCGGTCAACCCGAGTGAATCGGTGGTGGCGCTGCGTGAAGGCAGCCTGCTGCACGTTGAAGGCGATGCGCTGCGTTACTTCAGCGCTAACGGGCAGGGCTTCAAGGTGTTCCGCCACGGCGAGGAGACGCGCGAATATCAGGATACGCGTGCGCTGGCCACGCTGGTGCCGTTCAACTGCGGCTGAGGGCCACCCCGCAGCGGGCGGCGTTAACAAAATTGCAGCAACAACCGTGAAGAGGGCTTATAATGCCCTCCCCACTGGCCGTTATAATGATCAGCATGAAATACCGTGACTTACGCGATTTCCTCTCGTTGCTGGAGAAGAGAGGGGAACTAAAACGCATCAGCCAGCCGATCGATCCTTACCTGGAAATGACGGAGATTGCCGATCGCACCCTGCGGGCGGGCGGCCCGGCATTGCTGTTTGAAAACCCGAAAGGCTACGACATGCCGGTGCTGTGCAACCTGTTCGGCACCGCCAATCGCGTGGCGATGGGCATGGGGCAGGAAGACATCAGCGCGCTGCGCGAAGTCGGCAAACTGCTGGCGTTCCTCAAAGAGCCTGAGCCGCCGAAAGGCTTCCGCGATCTGTTCGACAAAATGCCGAAGTTCAAGCAAGTGCTGAACATGCCGACCAAGGTGCTGGGATCCGCGCCTTGTCAGGAGCAGGTATGGCAGGGTGAGGATGTCGATCTGGGCCGTATTCCGGTGATGCACTGCTGGCCGGAAGACGCCGCGCCGCTGATTACCTGGGGGCTGACGGTGACCCGCGGCCCGCATAAAGAACGGCAAAATCTCGGCATCTATCGCCAGCAGGTGCTGGGCAAGAACAAAGTGATCATGCGCTGGCTGTCGCATCGCGGCGGCGCGCTGGATTATCAGGAGTGGTGCCAGGCGCACCCCGGCGAGCGTTTCCCGGTTGCGGTGGCGCTGGGCGCCGATCCCGCCACTATCCTCGGTGCGGTCACGCCGGTGCCGGATACCCTGTCTGAATATGCCTTTGCCGGGCTGCTGCGCGGCAATAAAACCGAAGTGGTCAAGTGCCTTTCCAACGATCTGGAAGTGCCAGCCAGCGCCGAAATCGTGCTGGAAGGTTATATCGAGCCGGGTGAAATGGCGCCGGAAGGCCCGTACGGCGACCACACCGGTTACTACAATGAAATCGACCAGTTCCCGGTGTTCACCGTCACCCACATCACCCAGCGCCGCAACGCGATCTACCACTCGACCTATACCGGCCGGCCGCCGGATGAGCCGGCGATCCTGGGCGTGGCGCTGAATGAAGTGTTCGTGCCGATCTTGCAAAAACAGTTCCCGGAAATCGTCGATTTCTATCTGCCGCCGGAAGGGTGCTCGTACCGCCTGGCGGTAGTGACCATGAAAAAACAGTACGCCGGCCACGCTAAACGCGTGATGATGGGCGTCTGGTCGTTCCTGCGGCAGTTTATGTACACAAAATTTGTTATCGTCTGTGACGACGACGTTAATGCGCGCGATTGGAACGACGTGATTTGGGCGATTACCACGCGAATGGATCCGGCAAGGGATACCGTTCTGGTGGAGAATACGCCGATCGACTATCTGGACTTCGCCTCGCCGGTTTCCGGCCTGGGTTCGAAGATGGGGCTGGACGCCACCAATAAATGGCCGGGTGAAACCGATCGCGAATGGGGCCGTCCGATTCAGATGGATGAAAAGGTACGTGCGCGCGTCGACGAAATCTGGGATGAGCTCGCAATCTTCAGTGACAGGGAACCGACGCTGTAGCGTCAGGCCCTGTTCTCAGCTTTGCATTGATGACCCGACAGAGGGAACGCATGACAATATTGAGCTGTAAAGTGACCTCGGTAGAGGCCATTACCGATACGGTTTATCGGGTACGTCTGGTGCCCGAGCAGCCGTTTTCTTTCAAGGCAGGGCAATATCTGATGGTGGTGATGGACGAGCGCGACAAGCGCCCGTTCTCGCTGGCATCTACCCCGACGCAGCAAGATTACATCGAGCTGCACATCGGCGCTTCGGAGCTGAATCTGTACGCCATGGCGGTGATGGATCGCATCCTGAAAGAGCAGGCGATCACCGTTGACGTGCCGCACGGCGACGCCTGGCTGCGGGAAGAGGGCAGCCGTCCGCTGGTGCTGATCGCCGGCGGCACCGGTTTCTCTTACGCGCGTTCAATCTTGTTGACCGCGTTGGAGCAGCAGCCCGATCGCGACATTTCGATCTACTGGGGTGGGCGTGAGCTGAAGCACCTGTACGATTTGAGCGAGCTGGAAGCGCTGTCGTTGCAGCATCCGAATCTGAAGGTGATCCCGGTGGTCGAGCAGCCGGAAGCCGAATGGCGCGGCCGCAGCGGCACCGTGCTCAGCGCGGTACTGCAGGATTTCGGCACGCTGGCGGAGCATGACATCTATATCGCCGGGCGTTTCGAGATGGCGAAAATCGCCCGTGAGCGTTTCTGCGCCGAGCGCGGCGCGCTGGAAGCGCATATGTTCGGCGACGCGTTTTCGTTTATCTGACCGATGCGGTGCGCAGTGAACGGGGTGGCCGAGGGTCGCCCCGTTTTTATTTGGGCGCCGGCAAACTTCAGGCATAAAAAACCCGCCCCTGACAGGCGGGAAGAACGGCAACTAAACTTGGCGGGATGCCGCGATTTGAAGTGGTGACGCGGTCATCCCAAGATAGACACAGCTAAACGCGTTCGAAGACGGTGGCGATGCCCTGGCCCAGGCCGATGCACATGGTTGCCAGGCCGAACTGCGCGTCGCGACGTTCCATGTTGTTCAACAGGGTGGTCGAGATGCGGGAGCCTGAACAACCCAGCGGGTGGCCGAGCGCGATGGCGCCGCCGTTCAGGTTGATCTTGTCGTCGATGCTGTCCATCAGCCCCAGATCCTTGATGCACGGCAGCGACTGGGCGGCGAACGCTTCGTTCAACTCGAACAGATCGATGTCCTGCACGCTCAGACCGGCGCGTTTCAGCGCCAGCTTGCTGGCCGGCACCGGGCCGTAACCCATGATGGAAGGATCGCAGCCGACGACCGCCATCGAACGGATGCGGGCGCGGGCCTTCAAACCGAGCGCTTTGGCGCGCGATTCGCTCATCAGCAGCATGGCGGAAGCGCCGTCCGACAGGGCGGAAGAACTGCCGGCGGTGACGGTGCCGTTGACCGGATCGAACGCCGGACGCAGGGCCGACAGGCTTTCGACGGTGGTTTCCGGGCGAATGACTTCATCGAAATCGTAACGGGTCAGCACGCCATCGGCGTCGTGGCCGTTGGTCGGTATGATCTCGTTTTTGAAGTAACCTGCCAGCGTCGCCGCATGCGCGCGCTGGTGGGAGCGGGCGGCGAACTCATCCTGCATCTGGCGGCTGATGTTGTGCATCTTGGCCAGCATTTCGGCGGTCAGCCCCATCATCCCGGCGGCTTTGGCCACGCTGCGGCTCAGCCCCGGATGGAAATCCACGCCGTGGTTCATCGGCACATGACCCATGTGTTCCACGCCGCCGATCAGGCTGACGTGCGCGTCGCCGACCATGATGGCGCGCGCCGCGTCGTGCAGCGCCTGCATCGAAGAGCCGCACAGGCGGTTGACGGTCACCGCCGGTACGCGGTGCGGGATCTCGGCCAGCAGCGCGGCGTTGCGGGCGATGTTGAAGCCTTGTTCCAGCGTCTGCTGCACGCAGCCCCAGTAAATGTCATCGATCTCGGCGGCATCCAGTGCCGGGTTGCGGCTCAGCACTTCACGCATCAGGTGAGCGGAGAGATCTTCGGCGCGCACCTGGCGGAAGGCGCCGCCCTTGGAGCGGCCCATCGGCGTGCGTACGGCATCAACAATAACTACGTTTTCCATCTTTATGACCTCATGCCGGTTGGCGGGTAGCGACGTCGGACAGCGGTGTTGCCACCGGGTAGTAGCTTTCATTGCGTTCGGCCTTGGCGCGCAGACCGGCCGGCACCTGATACAGGGCGCCGAGGTGTGCGTAACGCTGGGCCAGCTCAACATAGTTGGCGGTGCCGAGCGTATCCAGGTAGCGGAACGCGCCGCCGTGGAACGGAGGGAAGCCGATGCCGTAAACCAACGCCATATCGGCTTCCGCCGGGCTGGCGACGATCTTCTCTTCCAGGCAGCGAACCACTTCGTTGATCATCGGGATCATCATGCGCGCGATGATTTCTTCGTCGCTGATGGTCTGGCGCGGTTGGCTCACTTCGGCCAGCAGCGCGTCGGTCTGCTCGTCGTTGTCCTTGCGCGGTTTGCCTTTGCTGTCCTGGCTGTAGCGGTAGAAGCCCAATTGATTTTTCTGACCGAAGCGCTGGTTGTCGAACATCACGTCAATGGCGTCGCGATAGTCTTTGCTCATGCGATCCGGGAAGCCGGCGGCCATTACCGCCTGCGCGTGGTGCGCGGTGTCGATGCCCACGACGTCGAGCAGGTAGGCCGGGCCCATCGGCCAGCCGAACTGTTTTTCCATCACTTTATCAATCTGACGGAAGTCGGCGCCGTCGCGTAGCAGCAGGCTGAAGCCGGCGAAATACGGGAACAGCACGCGGTTGACGAAGAAGCCCGGGCAGTCGTTCACCACGATCGGCGTTTTGCCCATGCGGCTGGCGTAGGCCACCACTTTGGCGATGGTGTCATCGCTGGTCTGTTCGCCGCGGATGATTTCAACCAGCGGCATGCGGTGTACCGGGTTAAAGAAGTGCATGCCGCAGAAGTTTTGCGGGCGCTTCAGCGATTTTGCCAGGTGATTAATCGGAATGGTCGAGGTGTTCGACGCCAGAACGGTGTCCTCATCGATCAGGTTTTCCACTTCCGACAGCACGGCGGCTTTGACCTTCGGATTCTCGATGACCGCTTCAACGATCACCTGTGCGCGCTCGATGCCGGCGTAGTCCAGCGTCGGCTGAATGGTCGACAGCACCTGCGCCATTTTCAGGCCATCCAGCTTGCCGCGCTCCAGTTGCTTATTGAGCAGCTTGGCCGCTTCGCTCATGCCCAGCGTCAGCGACTTGTCGCTGATGTCTTTCATGATCACCGGCACGCCTTTCAGCGCCGATTGGTAGGCGATGCCACCGCCCATGATGCCGGCGCCCAGCACCGCCGCCTGTTTCGGCGCATCCACATTCTTGGCCAGCTTTTTCGCCTGGCCCTTCACGAACTGGTCGTTAAGGAAGATGCCGACCAGCGCGCGCGCTTCGTTGGAACGCGCCAACGGCACGAAGCTGGCGGTTTCCAGTTTCAGCGCTTCATCGCGGCCCAGCTTGGCGGCGGCTTCAATGGTCTTCACCGCGGTCATCGGCGCCGGGTAATGTTTTCCGGCGGTCTGCAGCACCATGCCTTTGGCGGTGGTGAAGCTCATCGCGGCTTCAATCGGGCTGAGCTTCAGCGGCTCCAGCTTAGGTTGACGCGCGGCGCGCCAGTCCAGCTTGCCGTCGATCGCCTGTTGCAGCATTTTCAGCGCCGCTTCGGCCAGTTTTTCCGGTGCCACCACCGCATCCACCAGGCCGACTTTCAACGCGTCTTTAGCGCTGACGTCTTTGCCGGCGGCGATGATTTCCAGCGCGCTGTCGTTACCCAACAGACGCGGCAGGCGGACGGAACCGCCGAAGCCCGGCATGATGCCCAATTTGGTTTCCGGCAGGCCGATGCGCGCGTCCGGTGAGGCGACGCGGAAATCGGTCGCCAGAATGCATTCGCAACCGCCGCCGAGCGCATAGCCGTTAATGGCCGAAATGGTCGGTACCGGCAAATCTTCCAGCCGGTTAAAGACGTTGTTGGCGAACACCAGCCACTCTTGCAGCTTTTCAGCCGGTGCGGCGAACAAAGAAAGGAATTCGGTGATATCGGCGCCGACGATAAACGCGGCTTTGGAGGAGCGCAGCAGCAGCCCCTTCAGCTCAGGCTGGTTTTCCAGCACGGTGAGCGCTTCGCCCAGGCTGGCGACGGTGCGGGTGTCCAGCTTGTTGACCGAGCCCGGTGCGTTGAACACCAGCTCGGCGATGCCGTTATCGAGCCAGTGCAGTTGTAATGTTTCGCCTTGGTAGAGCATGTCTATCTCCTGAATCAGCGTATGATCTGGTATGACCAGATGATGAGGAGTGTGGTTTTTATGTTAAAAATATGCAAATGAGAGATTGCATATTTGCTGGTCTGATCACATCTCACCAAGTTAGTTTTTTGATTTAAAACGAAGTTATATTTTATGTGCTATCGGCATTTGCTGGAGTTTGTCGGCCCTCATACACTTGCCTGCAGCGATTTAGCATTCAGACGAGGTAAGGCATGACTAAGGCGGCTTGTGTCAAACGCAGCGGCTTATGGAGTATTCCCGCCAGAACCATGACGCTGGCGTGTCTGTTGGTATTTATGGCGCAGATGGCGACGACCGTGTACCTGCCTTCGCTGCCGACGGTGATGCGCGAGTTGGCAATGAGTCGGCGCGCCACCGAGCTGTCCATTTCGATCTTCGTCATCGGCGCTGCCTTGCCGGTACTGTTCTGGGGCGCGGCTGCCGATCGCTTTGGCCGCCGAGCGCCGCTGACGCTTTCCCTGCTGCTTTTCATTGGCTGCAGCGGGCTGTTGGCGCTGTGCAGCAACGGCGCCCAGCTGCTGGCGCTGCGCGCGCTGCAGGGTGTGGGCGCCGGTGGCGCGGCGATCATTGCACGTATCATCGTGCGGGATAACTGGAGCGGTGATGAGCTGGCACGGCGGCTGTCGGTGCTCTCTATCGCTTTTATCACCGCGCTGGGCGGCGGTCAGTTCGTCGGCGGCCTGCTCAGCCAATATTCGCACTGGCAGATGGGCTTCGTCTTGATGGGGGCCACCGGTTTGGCCATTCTGGCGCTGATGGCGACGCTGCCGCTGGAGGCGGGGCGCGGTCGCGGGCCTCGCCCGGCGATGACGGCTACCTACTTCGCCATCTTGCGGCGGCCGGGATTTTTTTGGCCGGCCTGCGTCGGCGGGCTGGGTTTCGCCACCACGGTGACGCTGCAGGAGGTGAGCCCGTTCGTCATGCAACAGGGTTTTGGTCTCAACGTCACGGCGTTCGGCGCGCTGGGCTTGGTGATCGGCATCGCCTACTTTAGCGGCGCGTTGACGGTGAACCGTACGGTGGCGCGCGTCGGCGGGAAAAAACTGATGCAAACCGGCAGCGGCATCGTGGCTCTGGCGACGGTGGCGATCCTGATATTGTGGTGGAGCGGCATTCTGACCGGCCTTTCCGGTATGGCGCTGTTCATCGCGCTGTATTGCCTGACCATTTTTGGCCAGGCGGTGTTGTTTCCCAACAGCATGGCGATGGCGGTCAGCGACGCCAAAGAGTACGGTGCCTATGCGATGGCGCTGTGCGGCTTTCTGCAGCAGTGTCTGGCGGGCGTCGCCGCGGCCGGCGCGGTGTTGTTGGAGCACCATGGCCTGTGGGCGCTGGCGATAGCGTTGCTCGGCCTGGTCGGCTGGTTAATGGTTAAACTGCGGATGTAACGGCATTTGCAGGGAATTGCGAGCTGCTCCGCATGCCCAACGCGATGAGGTTGGTGCGCCGGAGCGCTGTGTTAAGATGGCTTCTTTCGTGCTAAGGCATAAGGGTACTGTAGATGGAAACGCTGGCTTCTTTGTATAACGACCACCTGGCAGAGCTGCAAAAACGCGCGCGTGAAGTGCTGGAGCGCAACAAGTTGGATGCGCTGCTGATTCACTCCGGGGAACTGCAAAAGGTATTTTTGGACGACCATAGCTACCCGTTCAAAGTGAACGCGCATTTCAAAGCCTGGGTGCCGGTGACGTCGGTGCCGAACTGTTGGCTGTGGATCGACGGCGTCAACAAGCCGAAGCTGTGGTTCTATTCTCCGGTCGACTATTGGCACAGCGTAGAGCCGCTGCCGGACAGTTTCTGGACCAAGTCCCTCGAATTGATGCCGCTGGCTAACGCCGACGCCATCGCCCAGCAGCTGCCGCCGCAGCGCGAGCGCGTCGGCTATATCGGTTATGCGCAACAGCGCGCCCGCGATCTCGGCATCCCTTCCGAGAACATCAACCCGAAAGCGGTGTTGAACTACCTGGATTTCCACCGTTCGATCAAAACCGGCTATGAGCTGGCCTGCATGCGCGAAGCGCAGAAAACGGCGGTAACCGGCCATCGTGCGGCGCATGAGGCCTTCCTCTCCGGCATGAGCGAGTTCGACATCAACCTGGCCTACCTGACGGCGACCGGCCACCGTGATACCGATGTGCCTTACGACAACATCGTGGCGCTGAATGAACACGCTTCGGTACTGCATTACACCAAGCTGGATCACCAGCCGCCGGCCGAATCCCTGAGTTTCCTGATCGACGCTGGTGCAGAATATAACGGCTACGCTGCGGATCTGACCCGCACCTACGCGGCGCAAAGCGGCAGCGAGTTCGCCCACCTGGTGAAAGATCTCAACGCTGAACAGCTGGCACTGATCGATACCATCAAGACCGGCGTGCGATATACCGACTACCATGTGCAGATGCACCAGCGCATCGCCAAGCTGCTCAAGAATCACAAGTTGGTGAGCGGCCTCAGCGAAGAGGCGATGGTTGAAACGGGCATCACCACGCCGTTCCTGCCGCACGGGCTGGGCCACCCGCTGGGCCTGCAGGTGCACGACACTGCCGGCTTTATGCAGGACGAGCAAGGCACCCATCTGGCGGCGCCGTCCAAGTATCCGTTCCTGCGTTGCACCCGCGTGTTGCAGCCGGGCATGGTGTTGACTATCGAGCCGGGTCTGTACTTCATCGAATCGCTGTTGGCGCCGTGGCGCAGCGGTGAGTTCAAGCAGCACTTCGCCTGGGATCGCATCGATGCGCTGAAGCCGTATGGCGGCATCCGTATCGAAGACAACATCGTGATCCACGAAAAGCGCATCGAGAACATGACGCGCGATCTGAACCTGGCCTGATGCGGCCGTACCCGATACCGGCGGAAGCAACCTGCTTTACCGAAGAAATAAAGAAGAGCCGTTTTATCACCCTGCTGGCGCCGACCAGCGGGGTAGAGGCGGCAAAGGCGTTTATTCAGCAGGTGCGGGATGAGCACCCGGCGGCGCGGCACCATTGTTGGGCATTCGTCGCCGGCAGCCCCGATGACTCGCAGCAGCTGGGGTTCTCCGACGATGGAGAACCGTCGGGCACCGCCGGCAAACCGATCCTCGCGCAGCTAATGGGCAGCGGTATCGGTGAAGTGACCGCCGTGGTCGTTCGTTACTATGGCGGCGTCAAGTTGGGCACCGGCGGGCTGGTGAAAGCCTATGGCAACGGTGTTCAACAGGCGTTGAAGCAGGTGGCGTTGGTACAAAAGGTACCGGAAGCAGAATATATCTTGCAGTGCGACTATGCGCAGTTGGCGCTGGTGGAGAACTTGCTGCAGCAAACCGCAGGCCGGATCCTGCAGGGCGAATACGGCGCCGCCGTCGTGCTGCATCTGGCCTTGCCGGCCACCGAGGTCGAGCTGTTTGGAAATAAATTGCGTGATCTCAGTCGCGGTAATTTGCAATTAACCCCCATTTCGCAATAATTCCTCCCAATTGAATTGCTAAGGATCGTGCTGAAATGCATTTTCGCGCCATAACCCGTATCGTTGGTCTGCTGGTCATCCTGTTCTCCGGGACGATGTTTATTCCCGGCCTGGTGGCATTGATTTACCGCGATGGGGCGGGGCGTGCGTTCAGCCAAACCTTCTTCGTGGCGCTGACCATCGGTCTGATGCTGTGGTGGCCGAACCGCAAACAGAAACACGAGCTGAAGCCCCGGGAAGGCTTTCTGATCGTCGTGCTGTTCTGGACCGTGCTGGGCAGCGTGGGGGCATTGCCGTTCCTGTTTTCGGAACGGCCCAACCTGTCGCTGACCGACGCCTTCTTTGAATCCTTCTCGGGATTGACGACCACCGGTGCGACGACGCTGGTGGGATTGGACTCGCTGCCGAAGGCCATTCTGTTCTATCGCCAGATGCTGCAATGGATGGGCGGCATGGGGATCATCGTGTTGGCGGTGGCGATACTGCCGATACTCGGCGTCGGCGGCATGCAGCTGTATCGGGCGGAAATGCCAGGGCCGCTGAAAGACAACAAGATGCGTCCACGCATCGCCGAAACCGCCAAAACCCTGTGGCTAATCTATGTATTGCTGACCGTCGCCTGTGCGCTGGCGCTCTGGGGGGCTGGGATGTCGGTGTTCGACGCCATCGGCCACAGTTTCTCGACCATCGCCATCGGCGGTTTTTCTACCCACGACGCCAGTATCGGTTATTACGCCAGTCCGACCATCAACACCATCATCGCTGTGTTCCTGCTGATTTCCGGCTGTAACTACGGCCTGCACTTCGCTTTGCTAAGCGGTCGCAGTCTGAAGGTGTATGGGCGCGATCCTGAATTCCGCATGTTCATCTTCGTCCAGTTGACGTTGGTGGTGGTATGCACGTTGGTGCTCTGGGGGCATGGCGTCTATAAGAGCGGTATGGAAACGCTCAATCAGGCGTTCTTCCAGGTGGTATCGATGGCGACCACGGCCGGTTTTACGACCGACAGCATCGCCAAGTGGCCGCTGTTTCTGCCTATGTTGTTGCTGTGCTCGGCGTTCATCGGCGGCTGCGCCGGCTCGACCGGCGGTGGCCTGAAGGTGATCCGTATCCTGCTTCTGTACCTGCAGGGCTCGCGCGAGTTGAAAAGGCTGGTGCACCCCAACGCGGTCTATACCATCAAATTGGGCAACCGCGCGCTGCCGGAACGCATTCTGGAGGCGGTATGGGGATTCTTCTCCGCCTATGCGCTGGTGTTTATCGTCAGCATGCTGGCGATCATTGCCACCGGCGTTGACGACTTTTCCGCGTTCGCCGCAGTGACGGCAACGCTCAATAACCTCGGCCCCGGCCTAGGCGTAGTGGCGGATAACTTCACCACGATGCCGGCGGCGGCCAAGTGGATCCTGGTGGTGACGATGCTGTTCGGGCGCCTGGAAGTGTTCACATTGCTGGTGCTGTTCACGCCAACCTTCTGGCGTGAGTGAGCCTGATATAAGGAGTACGCCATGAAGGCATTGATACTTTATTCGAGCCGTGACGGGCAAACACGCGCTATCGCTTCTTATATAGCAAGCAAGCTGCAGGACACGCTGCGTTGTGAGGTGATCGATCTGCTGCAGGCGGAACAGGTCGATCTTAGCCAGTATCAGCAGGTGATGATCGGCGCTTCTATCCGTTACGGGCACTTTAACCCGGCGCTGGATAAATTCGTCAAGCGTCATGCCGAGCAACTGAATCGAATGCCGAGCGCGTTCTTTGCCGTGAACCTGACCGCGCGTAAACCGGAAAAGCGTTCGCCGCAAACCAACGCTTATACCCGCAAGTTCCTGCTGGCCTCGCCGTGGCAGCCAAAACAGTGCGCGGTGTTTGCCGGCGCATTGCGTTATCCGCGCTATCGCTGGTTCGACCGCATCATGATTCAATTTATTATGCGTATGACGGGCGGTGAAACGGATACCAGTAAGGAAGTGGAGTATACCGATTGGCAGCAGGTCGACCGTTTCGCCCAGGAATTTAGCCAGATCCAGTACGAAAAGTGACAAAAATGCGGGTTTGGCCAGCGTTTTGCCGAAAAAACCCGCGCTTGAAAAGTTTTTTGCAATTAGGGGTTGCGGCCCGCCGAGAACTCCCTATAATGCGCCTCCACTGACCGGGAACAACGACTGACAAGCCGCCGGGTCAGCGAGAGAAAAGCGAA
>NZ_JBJNME010000008.1:0-316651 GCF_052168715.1 Serratia sp. CY44782 | reverse complement strand
AAACGCAATCTGTTCTTCGGTATAACGGGTCTTTTTCATGGCGATGTGCCTCGCTGTGAGAGGGAAGAACGACCGGATACTTCAGTTTAGACTGGTACTGTTTTCAGGGAGGAGATCACAATCCGCCAGTTGGGGCATCCCCCCGATTGAATTGACGAATATGGAGATAAGGTTATGTCATCAAGCAATGCTTCCGTTAAGGCCGAAGGCGTATTAGCCCTGCTGGGCGCTTATAAACCCGATGAAGACGACACCATTACCGTGCTTCATCCGTCGAAAACGTTCGAAAACGCCGGCCTGGAGCTGGTGCGCGGCGATCGCAGTTGGCACGACAAGGGCGTGACCGACACGCCGGTCTCCCTGACCTTCAGCTTCTGGGAAAAGGCGCCGGGCAACATGTCGAGCATGGGCATCAGCGGCTTCAGCAGCTTTAACGCCGAACAGCGCGAGCAGGCCAAACTGTCGTTGCAGTCATGGTCCGACGTAGCCAATATCACCTTTACCGAAACCAGCAACACCGCCGCCGCCAACATCAAATTCGGCCTGTTCGACTACAGCTCGCGTGGCTCCTATGCCTTTGCGTATAACCCGGATACCTCGCCTTCGGTTGCCGGGCAAACCTGGTATAACGCCAAGAACCACACCTTCGTCAACAATCAGATCCATGAGAACGAGTACGGTCGCCAGACCTTCACCCATGAAATCGGCCATGCGCTGGGGCTGCAGCATCCGGGCGACTATAACGCCGCGCCGGGCGTCAGCATCACCTACGGCAAGGACGCGACCTATTTCGAGGACAGCCGCGCCCACAGCGTGATGAGCTATTTCAGCGAAAGCAACACCGGGCAGGACTTTAAAGGCGCGTACTCTTCCGGGCCGCTGCTCAACGACATTACGGCGATCCAGCATTTCTACGGCGCCAACATGAACACCCGCACCGGCGATACGATCTACGGCTTCAATTCCAATACCGATCGCGACTTCCTCACCGCCACCGGCGCGCAGGACAAGATTGTTTTCACCGCCTGGGATGCCGGCGGTAACGACACCTTCGACTTCTCCGGCTTCGGCCAGAATCAGCGCATCAACCTGGATGAAAAAGCGTTCTCGGACGTTGGCGGCCTGAAAGGCAATGTGTCTATCGCCGCAGGCGTGACGATTGAAAATGCCATCGGCGGATCGGGCAACGATGTGCTGGTGGGCAACACCGCCGACAACGTGCTCAAGGGCGGCGCGGGCGATGATGTGCTGTATGGCGGCAAAGGGGCGGATCAGCTGTGGGGCGGCGCCGGCAAGGACACCTTCGTCTATTTCGCTGCGGATGAGTCGACGGCGGCGGCACCGGATTGGATCCGCGACTTCGTGCGCGGTGAAGACAAGATCGATCTGACGCTGTTCAACACCGGCAGCGCGGACGGCATTCGCTTCGTCGATCAGTTCAGCGGCAAGGCGGGTGAAGCGATGCTGAGTTATGACGCGCAAAGTCACGTCAGCGACGTGGCGATCAACCTGGGCGGCGCTTTTGGCGCCAGCGATTTCCTGGTGAAAGTGGTGGGGCAGCCGCTGGATGACGGCGATTTCGTGTTGGCGTAATGCGGGCAACAAAAATAGGGTGTTTTGGGCGAAAACCCGACAATTCCTATTAATTCCGTCATATTAGCGTGACATAGTAGCGCGCAGAAGGCCGGGCTTGCATACCTCGGGCTTCTGTCGGATCGCCAACCTTTTCGGTTGGCGATTCATTTTCCGCCTTTCAGCATGTTGATGGCGGCGCCGAGCAGGATGCGCCGCTCGATATCGTTGCTGTCCGCCAGCTGCCGCGCCAGATGTTTTTCCAGCGTTTCCACCGACAGCGCTTCGCCACGATGGCGCAGCTGCATCACGCCGTCGCCGATCAGGCGTGCGACCTCATCCCACACGGGTTTAATCTCCTGTTCCGAGAACGTCATGGCCTACCTCGGCTGGTTGATTTTTGCCCAATGTAGCAGCTGAACTGCGGCTTCGCTACCGGCCACCCAAAACAGGAAGCATAAAAAACAAGCCATCAGTATTTCTTCTGGTTTTTACGCTCAATACTGGCGGTGTCGAAAAGCAGGAGAAAACATCATGAACTGGGTCGAAACCTTGGCGGAGTACTACCGCCTGAGCCGCACGGGTGAAACGCAACATTGGCTGTGCCGCCGTTGGTTGCCACAGGGGGAGGCGCGTTTGGTTTATTTGCGGGAGCTGCTGGAGCCGACCGCGCCGCGCCGGCGGTGAACAGGGCGCCGGCGCTTTGCGGGCTAGCCGAACGCTATCGCCGCCCAACGCAACAGCAGCAACGCCAGGCAGATCAGCAGCAGCACCACGACCATTTTACTGAGTTTGTTGCCCATGCGTTTTGTCGCCACGTTGCCCCCTTAACTGAGGTACCACCCGCCGACGAGGGTGATGAGGAAAAGCGTCACCAGGGCGACGCCGTTGAGTAAATCGCTGAAGGTATCGTCAGCATTGATGTCGTCTTGTCGCATGTTGCCGCCTGGCGGTTGCCATTGGGTGAATAATGTCCACAGTATGCGCCCGGTTGCGCGGCAGGCACAGCGAAGAACGGTAAAAACTCGTAAAGGCGGCGGTGGCGGAACGCGCAGTCGCGCCTGCGACGGATGCAGACGGCCGGCAATACGTTGTACTATCCTGTCTGCATTGATGCATTTTTCCAAAAGGTATAATCATGGCGACGGCAATTCCACAGAAATACGAGCACCTTGAGCGCTGGGCGTTCGGCGACACCGAGCAGCAGGCCGATGAAGTGGTGCAATTGATCCTCAATGGCACCAAAACGGCCACCTGTTCCAACCTGGACGGCGAAGGGATCCCGCAGGCCGGCGATCTGTTCCTGGTGGTGGACGGCAAAGGTGAACCGGTCTGCGCGGTTGAACTGACCGCGGTGGAAATGAAAACCTACGATCAGGTCGATGAAGCGCACGCCTTTGCCGAAGGCGAGGGCGATCGTTCGCTGGCGCATTGGCGCAAAGAGCTGCAGCGCTTCTTCGAAGAGTACGATTTGTTCTCGACGGACATGACGCTGGTGCTGATGAATTTCAAAGTCGTCGACAAGTTCTAAACAGATGCGCGCCGTTCCCTACGAATGCCAGTGGGCGAGCCCGGAGTTGGCCGCCGATCTGATCGCCGGCCGCGCTACGCTGGCGCAGGACGAGAATTGGGCGCGCAGCGGCGCCCGCGATCGGGCGGAGTACGTCGAGTGGGCTAACCACGTGTGCGGCATGGCCTGCCTGAAAATGGTGCTGGGCCACCGCGACGGCGAAGCGCCGCCGCTGCTGGAGCTGGCGCGGCGCAGCCTGCCTTACGGTGCCTATGTGCGCGAGGGGGAGCGGATCAAAGGGCTGATTTACGCGCCGTTCGTCGAGTACGTGCGCGAGCAGTTCGCGCTGCAAGCGGAGGTGAAGGTGGGGCTGGAGGCTGCCGATGTGTCGGCGCTGTTCAGCGCATGCCGCTACTTTATCGCCTCGGTGCATCCTTCCATCCGCCGGCCCGAGAGCGAGCCGCCGCAGCGAGGCGGGCATCTGGTGCTGATCACCGCCGCCGATGCGCAAAGCGTGACCTTCCACAACCCTTCGGGCGACAGCCCGGCGACGCGCGAGCGGGTACAGCTGCCACTCAGCCGATTCGCCCCTTTCTTTGCCGGCCGCGGCATCGCCATCGCATAAAAAAACGCGCTGTTTCCGATGAAAGCAGCGCGTCGTCAGCAGATTTGGCGTGTTTTCATGCCAGCCGCATCACCCAGGCGTCCGCCTGTCGATCGTAGTGCTGCTTGTACAGCAACGACTGTTTGCCATCAAGGATCGCTGGAATGCTGGTGTGTTCATCCCAGCCGTCCAACTGCATACACAGGTCCGGATCGGACTTGCAGGGAATGCTCAGGGTGCCGGCGCGGTCGGCGCCGGGGTGAAGATGCGCGTCATCGACCTCGAAGCTGCCAATTTTTACGACGGTTTTGCTCATGGGAACTCCTTGCTCAATGATGTGGTAGGAGGTTAGACCAGTAAGGCCATCGGTATGAGCATAGCCAAATGAGCAAAAAATGCCACATAAAAAATACATTCTGGCAACATTCTTCCGGCCAGACTAATAGGTCACGACATAGCTGACGTTATCCTGATAGGTACCGACCGGCACTTCGGTCTGCGCCGGATTGATGGCGGCGGTAAAGGGAATGCTTTGCGCCAGGCCGGTGCCGGTGCCGCTTTGCGCGTTGGTGCTGCTCCACACGGTGCTGGTGTTGGGCAGGTAGATCTGATACTGCAGGAAGTTGCTGGTGCCGCTGAGCATTCGCCGCCAACCGGTGATGGGGTTGTTGCCGTTGGTAAAGTAGGAGCTGTATGACTGGGATTTGGTGCAGGTCAGGGTGATGCTCTGGTTGATCGGGTTGAATTGCCCCACCAGCGCCATGCTGCCGAAGTTGACGTTGTTGGCGGTATTGATCAAGCAGCTTTTGGTGATGACCGCGGTGACGGTCACGGTGCTGGGCTGGTTGGTGCCGTCCCACCAAAGGCACAGGCCTATCAGCCCTATGCCGCAAATATGGTAGTTCCACACCAGGTTGATGGTGTCGGTATAGGTGCCGGCGCTGACGTTCGCACCCGCCACGGTTTTGATGTACACCGGAAAGTTGACGTTGGAAGAGATCAGGATCAGCGACAGCAGGTTCAGCGAGCTGTAGTCGATGGTCTGGCCGACGCTGTAGGGATATTGGTAGTTGGCATCCGGGTAGATGAGATAGGAAATTTTATCGCCGGAGCCGTTGCCGTTCAGCAGGGCCATATTGTTGGTGGTGGAGGCGATCTTGACCGTAACGGTGTTTTGCGTCAACAGATTGAGCCCCAGCCCGGTACAGTTGAGCCCGGCGGTACCCTGGGCGCTGATCTGGCCGTTGTAGACGGCGAAGGAGTTGCTGCTGGGCAGGGTCACCGTGCCGTTGGTGGTGGCGCAGTCCGCCAGCGCGCGTTGCCCGCACAGCAGCAGCAGCGCCGCCAAAAGAATTTTCACTTGCCGATACATCGTTCTTCTCTCCGTGTGTTATTGGCAGACGAGGGGACCGACGCGCTGTAGCCCCTGCGGATTGGCCAGGCTGAAGCTGACCTGGCACGGCGCGCCGCCGTCGGCTGGGATCACGCTCAGCCGGTTGTGCTGCTGCACCGGGTCGATATAGGTCATGCCATCCCACCCGACATAGCTTTGTTGATTGCTGCCGATCACCGCCACCTGGCTGCCGTTGGCCAGCGGTTTGCCTTGCGCATCGACCAGCTCCACGTCGGCGGCGGAAAGGCGCTGGACGGGGAATTCGACCAGGTAGCCGCTGTGATCGCGAATGGCGACGGTTTTTTCGACCGACGGCAAATTGACGTCCGCCGGCAGATTGAGCGGATCAATCTGGAATTTGGCGTGGTAATACGAAGTGACGGTGGGCACCAACAGGTAGCCTTTGTCATTGGTGACGCCGATGCGCTGGTTCTCGTAGCTGACCGGAATGCCGGCATAGCCGTTGGTCGAGACCAGGGCAAAGGCGTCGTTGATGGTGTTGGTGGCGTATACGCCGCCGTTCATCGCCACCAGCGAACCGCTGACTTCGCCCCAGCGGGTGTAATCGTTACGGTTGCCGTACAGCCCGGCGCGGGTTTCCAACAGCGAGGTGCGCCAGGTCAGGTCCGCCTGGCGGTAATCGCTGGCGCTGCCTTGACCGCCGGCGTAGGCCAGGTTCCAGCCGAAACCGCCGTCGGTCGGCGCGGCGCGGCTGTACGCGACGCGTTCGCTCCAGCGGTTGCCGGCGTCGCGGGCGGTACTGACGTTAGCGGTGCCCCAGGCATCGAACGGAATGCTGATCTGCAGCTGCGAGCTGTAGCCGTCGCCGCCGATCTCGCGGTTCGCCGAGGCGTACAGGCTGATATTGCGCCACAGCGTCAGGCTGTACGACAGGTTGACCAGGCGGGTGCGTTGTCCGATGGCGTCGCGCACGTCGAAATAACCAGCGCCCAGGCTGCCGAAGCGGCTCAGGCCGATGCTGCCGGTCAGTTGATCGGTGCGGCGGCTCAGGCGGTAGCTGCTCTTGTAGGTGGAGAGGTCGCCGAAGTCCGCGCTGCGCAGTACCCGTTGGGCATTGAGGCTGAAATATTGGTTGCTGTAGGTATAGCTCAGGCTGGTCTGATCGCCGTGGCGGCCGGTGTACTGATAAACCGGCCCGGCATCCGGTTGTTGTACCGGTTGGCCGGTGGTCGGATCGTAATAAAGGGGCGTGACCGGCGGGGCGTTGAAGGCATCGCTGCCCGCCTGGCTGTAACTGTAGGAGGCGTTGAGGACCCCTAGCTGCCCCAGGCGCACGCCCGCGCCGGCGCCGGTGACCGCCAGCTCAGCCGCGCCTTCCGCCCGCCCTTCGAGCGTCAACCAATCAGTGACGCCGTAACGCCCACTGCCGCTGGCCACCCATTGGCCGTAGTCTGCAGAGCGGTAGCCGTAATTTTGACGCAGCGCCCCTGCCGACAGGCTGAAATCGCTTAGCCCGGCCTGCAGCAGCGAGCTGGCGACATAGAACGGCACCGTGGTGCTGATCTGGCGGCCGAGCGCGTCGGTGGTGACCACCGTCGCCTGGCCGGCGCCGTTGATGTAAGGCACGGTATTCAGGGTGAACGGGCCGGGGTTCACGCTGACGGAGGTATTCTTGTAGCTGTTGATGTACAGGTCGACGCTGCTCGGCACGGCGGCCTGGCCGGAGAACTGCGGCAGCGGATAGGTAATCAGATCCGGCCGCGTGGCGAAGTTGCGCGCCACCTGCAGGCCGCCGATGCGCACCGAACTGGTCCAGGGCAGCGAGCCGGTCGTGAGATCGCCGGCGGTATAGCTGAGCATGGTGTCGTCGTCGCTGTAGCGCCAGCTGCTGTCGTAGCGGATATAGCGATTGTTCTGCTGTGCGGCGGTCTCGCCGTTGAAGCTGCTGCGGAAAATGCCGGTGTTGGCGATAACGCCGAAGCCGTCGAACAGCCGCTGTTCGCTCCAAGCGGAAAAATAGCCCGGATTGCCGCGCCCGCCGCTCTGGCTGACGTAGGCGTCGTAATTCAGCAAGAAGCCCAGGCTGCTTTGCGCCGGCAACCGCTGTTCCGGGTTGGCGTCGCCGAGGGTTTGTTTGGGCAGCCAGTCGTTGGGTACCGAGATCAACAGCTGCTGCGTTTCGCCGCTGTAGGTGACGTCGACCTTATCCAATTGATCGACGGCGATCTCTTTCGCTTGCTTGTCCGCCACCGGCAGGCCGGCGTCGCTCAGTTGCTGCGGCGTCAAATAGTAGTGGCCGCTGCGGTAGGTGACTGGCACCACTTTGCCGGTCTGGCGGCCGTTCACCACCGGCTCCAGATACAGCGTGGTGTCCGGCATGCTGATGGCGCTGGGCGGCGGTGGAAGGTCGTCGGCGGCGGCGTGCGGCGGCCACAGCTCCACCGCCATACAAAGTACGGCCAGGGCCAGCGGCTTGAGCTGCATGCCGCGCGTGGCCGGCGACGAGATCCGCTTCACCTGCACCTCAGGCTCAGTAAGACGGAATGGTTACGGGTTGCTTATTGTCATTGACCATCGCCTGCAGCTTGCCGGCGGCGAAACTGCCCGAAGGCGGCAGGGCAAAGCGCATTTGCGAACCCGGCAGCACATAGCCCAGCAGCCCGTTGTTGAGCGGCTTGCCCTGGATGCTGACCTGCGACAGGCGGGCGTGCACGATGCCGTCGTTGCGCACGTCGAGCCAGCGCTGGCTGTTTTGCTGCAGCAGCCGGTAGCTGAGCTTCGGCTGGTTGGCGGTGGCATAGTCGCGCGGGTGTTCGAAGTCTTGCTTGGTCCAGACGCCTTTGCCGCTGACGAACAGCGGCACCGAATAACGCATCTGGAATTTCAGCCCCATCTGCGCACCCTTGTCGGGCGCTGCGCCGTCTTTATCCTTGATGGGCACTTCGTCAACCAGTATCCGGTAAGCCCGTTCTTGCCCGGCGGCGACCGGGGTCTGCTTGATCAGGCGAATCAGCTGGCGTTTGCCGGGGAGAATGGTGGCGACCGGCGGGCTGGCGACCACTTCGCTCTGGTTGCGGTAGTCGTCCTTACCGCCGGTTTGTTGCCAGCCGAGCACGCGGATCTGCATATAGACCGGTTTGCTGTCGCGGTTTTCCAGCCACAGGGCCGTCGCCTGCTGGTTGTCTTCAATCGCCGGATCGATAGGCCAAATCAGAATGGAGGCGGCGGCGAAGGCCTGCGGTTGACCGGCTAACAGCAATCCTGCCAGCAGGGGCAGGCGGAGCAGAGTACTACGCATAATGTGATCCTTTTTAAAAGCTCAATAACTCACCGTCACTAAGACCGTATCGTTGTAGGTGCCGCTGGTGGGCAAGGTGCTGCTCGCCATTAAACTGGCGTAGATTTTTATTTCTTGCGTACTGCCGGTGGAGGAGACGGTTTGGACGGCGCCGCCGTTGCCGCCGTCGCCCCACAAAACGGCGTAGTTGGCATCCTGGTAGAGCTGGTAAACCAGCGTTTCCGAGGTCACCGAGTTCAACAGTTTTCGCCCGCCGGCGATGGAGCCGGTGACGTTATTGCCGACGTTCAATCCCAGGGTGACGCTGAGCCCGGGATTGCAGCGGATCAAAATGGAGCCCGCGCCGGCGCTAGAGACGATTTTTATCGGGCTGCTCAAGGACGCCACCTGGCCGAAGCTCATGCTGCCGAACGAGGTAACGTTGGTGACGCCGCTGCCGAGCACGCAGCCTTTGATGATCGAAGCGTTGACCGTGAAGCCCTGGCTGACGGTGTCGGCACGGGCCGTCGGGGCGCCGATCAGCGCCGCCAGCAGCAGGGTGCGCAGCGTTCCGTTAATCACCAATTTATCGTCACCTGCACCGTATCCGTATAGTTGCCCGTCGCCGGCGTCGTTTGTACCGGGATCATGCCGTACACCGGCAGCCAGACGCTTTGGCCGGTGGCGGTCTGGGTGACGCCGGTGACGTTATCCCAGACGGTGGCGTAGCTGGCGCTGGTATACAGGTTGTAGTTCACGCGGGCGCCCGCCGCGCTTTGCAGATAGCGCGCGGCGGTATTGCCGCTCTGTCCGCCGCTGAGCAGCACCGTGTAACTGGTGCCGTTGTTGCAGTTGATCTGCAGTGCGCCGGCGTTCGCCTGGCCGGTCACCTTTATCGCCGTATTGAGGAAATAGACCGTGCCGAAGTTAAAGGTGCCGAACGTGGTGTTGCCGCCGCTGGTGGTGCCCGCGACGCAGGACTTGACCAGGGTGGCGCTGACGCCCACCGTCGCGGTGCTGACGTCGGCGCGGCAAATGCCCGCCAACGACAGCAGCATGCAGGTGACGGCCAGGCGCGTCATGTTTACCAGGTGACGGTCATGGTGACGGTATCGCTGTACGCACCGGCCGCCGGGGTGGTGCCTGCCGCAGGTACCAGGCCGTAGACGATCAGTGGCACCGCCGAACCGGTGCCGGTACCGGTCAGCACGCCGGTGGTGCTGTTCCACGGCACGGCGTGGGCGCTGTCCTGGTAGAGGTTATAGCTGATATAGGCCGGTACGCTGCTGGCCATGCGCCGCTGGCTGCCGGTGGCATTGAGGCCGTTGTCCAGCGCTACGGTATAGTTGGTGCCGGTAGTGCAGTTCAGCCCCAGCGTGCCGGTGCCGCCGCTGCCGGTGGCGCTGGCGGTGATGACGTTAGCCAGTGAGGAGTAGGTGCCGAAGCTGATGGAGCCGAAGCTGTTGGTGGTGCCGGAGCTGGTGCCGCCGGTGACCACGCAGCCGGCGCCGATGGTCAGGGTTACGCCCAGCGTGCCCTGAATGGTGCCCGCCGCGTAGGAGGTGCCAGAGGCGCACAGCAGAAGCGCTGCCGAGGTTAATGCCGCCAGAGTCTTTTTCATCGTGGTTCCTTGCCGTAGTAGAGAAGCCTGCCAAAAAGCCCGAAAAATGAGTCAAATGCATTAATCTATTTACAGATTAATTAATAGAATAAGAACGTGAGAATGTCGCGCTAAAAGATTAAAAACTTTATTTATTTTTAACCGCGGTCGCAGGTTCGCTGCGGCGGCTGTGTCACCGGGCATGAACACTAAGGGGATATTGATAAGGCGGGTGGGAATATTATTACTTAATGAATAACGGAGCGCACTGACGGCGCTCCGTTGACGATGGAACTCACCAGGTGACGGTCATGGTGACGGTGTCGCTGTACGCACCGGCCGCCGGGGTCGTTCCCGCGGCAGGCACCAGGCCGTAAACGATCAGCGGCACCGCCGATCCGGTGCCGGTGCCGGTCAGCACGCCGGTGGTGCTGTTCCACGGCAGGGCGTGAGCGCTGTCCTGATAAAGGTTGTAGCTGATGTAGGCCGGCACGCTGCTGGCCATGCGCCGCTGGCTGCCGGAGGCGTTGAGACCGTTGTCCAGCGCTACGGTATAGTTGGTGCCGGTAGTGCAGTTCAGCCCCAGCGTGCCGGTGCCGCCGCTGCCGGTGGCGCTGGCGGTGATGACGTTGGCCAGCGACGAGTAAGTCCCGAAGCTGATCGAACCAAAGTCGTTGGTGGTGCCGGAACTGTTGCCGCCGGTGACCACACAGCCGGCGCCGATGGTGATCGTCACGCCCAGCGTGCCCTGAATGGTGCCCGCTGCGTTGGCTGTGCCACTGATGCACAGCAGAGGTGCTACCGAGGTCAAAACCATCAGAGTTTTATTCATCATGATTCCTTGCCGTGTCAGAGAAAGCCCGCAAAAACGCCACCCAGAGCTGAGTTGAACGCATTAATTTACTTACATTTAAATTAATAGGATAAGAACGCGAAATTGTCTTGATCAAAGGCCAAAAACTTTTTTCTTTTCCGGCGGGAAAATACGGACGGGGAGGCGGAATAGTGCAACTTGGAAATGATTAGAATAATAACGAATGTCGGTAGGAATATTATTAACGTTATTTTGGTGCCGGGGAATGCGGCTCCCCGGCACCAAATCGATCACAGGTGAAAATCCAGCGCTCCGTCACGCACCAGCTCGCGCGGCAGGTTGTTCTTGATGCGGCTGCCGATGCGCTTGGCGATGCCCAGCGGCTGGCCCTGGTAGGTGACGATGCATTCATCGCCGGCCGGCGGCTGCTCCGGGTAGAGATCGCGGCCGTGATACCACTCTTGCGCCAGCGCGGCGTCCAGCTCGAAATGCGTTTTGCCGCCGGTGCCGGCCAGCGCGATCGCCGCCTCGTGCTGCCAGCGGAAACCTTTCGGGAAACGTTCCGCCAGCTTGAGGCCGATACGTGAGAAGCGCACTTTACCGAACAGCGGTTCCAGCTCGGCCGGGAACAGCCAGAGCTCCTTGTCGCGTTCCCACAGCCGGCTGTCATCGCCCCAGGTTAAGCCGGATGCGGCGGCGGCTTGGGCGACCAGCGCCGCCTCTTTGCCGGACAGAGGGCTGAACGGGAATTTACCCACCTTGTAGGTCGGCTTCGCCAACGGCGCCACGGCGCGCTGTTTGCGCAGGCGGGCGACGAAAAAGCCTTCGCTGTCGTAAATCTGCGGGAAGACGTGCAGGAAGCCTTCGGCGGTCAGCGCCTTGTCGGCGCCGGGGAACAGCGCACCCAGCGGCTCGACGCTGACCGCGTCGCCGTAGGTGTCCAGCAGCCAGTGCACCACCTGCTGGTTTTCCTGCGCATTGAGCGTGCAGGTGGAGTACACCATCACGCCGCCCGGCGCCAGCGCATGAAAAGCGCTGTCGATCAGTTCGCGTTGGGTGGCGGCGATTTCGGCCACGCTCTGTGGCGACCAGTTGCTCATGGCGTCCGGATCCTTGCGCACCACGCCTTCGCCGGAGCAGGGGGCATCGAGCAGAATGGCATCGAAGCTCTCCGGCAGCGCGGCGCCGAACACCCGGCCGTCGAAGTGGGTCAGCGCGGCGTTCTTCACCCCGCAGCGGCTGATATTGGCATGCAGCACTTTTACCCGGCTGGCGGAGTATTCGTTGGCGACGATGCCGCCCTGATTGCTCATCAACGCGGCGATCTGGGTGGTTTTGGAGCCTGGCGCCGCCGCCATGTCCAGCACCCGATTCGGCACTGTGCCGCCCGAGAACAGCGCGCTGACCGGCAGCATTGAACTGGCCTCCTGAATGTAGAACAGGCCGCTCAGGTGTTCGGCGGCGCTGCCCAGACGCAGTTCTTCATCGTCGCGCTCGATCCAGAACCCTTCCGCGCACCAGGGGATGGGTTCCAGTCGCCAGTCGTAATCCTGCACCAGCGCCAGGAAGTCGGCGACGCTGATTTTCAGCGTGTTGACGCGCAGGCTGCGGCGCAGCGGGCGCTGGCAGGCGGCGATAAAATCTTCCATCGCCAGCTCGGCGGGCATGATGGCGCGGGTGGCGTCAAGGAAAGCGGGGGGCAGAAAAACGGCGGTGGATTTGGCCACGGGGCGAACTCTCAGGGTGCAATAAAGACAAGGGCGTGAGTTTATCACAAAGCGGAAAAAAACAGGGCCCGGCAATGCCGGGCCCTGAGGAAAATGCGAAATTTAATCGCGCGGAATGGCGGTGCCCCAGGTTTTCCAGTCCTTCGGCTCTTCCGGATTCAGCAGGAAGTGTTTGTTCGGCGTCGCTTTCGGCGCCAGCGGAATGGTCGGCGGCGTGGCGAAGGCGATACCGCCGCGGATGAACTGCTGGAAGGTGCCGCTCTTGATCACGCCGCCGGTCAGGCCGAACTGCAGGTTGTACCCCGAAGCCAGCCAGAACACGCTGTTGTTGCGCACCAGATGCTGATACTTCTTGCTGATGCGCAGCGCGACGTGCACCCGGTCTGACATGGCGCCCAGGTAGAAGCCGGTGATGGTGCCGACCTCTACGCCGCGGAACAGCACCGGCGTGCCGATCTGCAGCGAGCCGGTTTCGGCGGCGTCGAGCACCACGCTCAGGCCGTCGAGATAGCGTGAGTCGGTGATGCTGGCCTGCTGCAGCTCGAAGGTGCGCAGCTCGCGGCCGCGCCCCGGCTCCACGTTGATATAAGGCTGGAGCAGGGTATCGAGGTTGCTGACGCCGGCGGCGGAGATCTCCGGCGAAACGATCGAGAAGCGGCTACCCAGGCGCGCGAAGGTCTGCACGTATTCCGGATACAGCACCGCTTTGGCCAACACTTCGTTGCGCTCTGGCGCCAGCTGCAGCGACTCCACCTGGCCGACGTCGATGCCGAGGTAGCGCAGCGGCATGCCTGCCGACAGCTTGCTGGCGTCGTAGGTTTTCAACGTGATTTGGCTGCCCACCGCGCGAGCGGCGGTTTCGCTGGCGTACAGCACGCGGTTGGCGCCCTTGTTAAGCGTCACGCCTTGCAGGTTGTCGAAGCTGATGGCACCTTTCAGCGCGCGGTTAAGCGGCGAAGCCTGTACCGTCAGCCCGCTGCCGTTGAGCTGCACCTTGGCGCCGCCTTCGGCCCAGAAGATGCTTTCGCGGGTCAGCAGCTTGCGGTATTCCGGGCTGATGTAGACGTCCACCTCAAACTCGTTGGCCTTTGGTCGCACGTTGACGATTTCGCCCACCTGGAATTTGCGATACAGCACCACCGAGCCGGCCTGCACGTCCGGCAGGCTGGTGGCGCTGAGGGTCAGGGTGGTGGCCGGGGCGTTGCCGACGATGCCTTCCTCGGCTTTCTCGCTGTTGGCGTACAGCGGGTATTGGCCGCCCGGTTCCCCCTTGCTGCCGGGAATAATGCGCACGCCGCCGTCTACCCACTCCTGGGCGCTGGCGCCGAGCACTTCCATGCCGTCGATGCCCAGCTTGACGTCGAGGCGGCTGTTGACCACGAATTTGCTGTCTTTGTGCAGCAGGCCGCGATATTGGGCGTCGATGGCGGCGGTGAACACCACGCCGCCGGCGGTCAGGGTGCGGCTCAGGATCTGGCCGACTTTCACGCCGTGCACCACCAGCGGCTGCCCCACGTCGATGCCGTAGCTTTGCGGCGCATTCAGCGTGACGGTCAGCACGCCAGGCTGTTGCAACAGCGTCTCGCTGCTGTCCAGCACGTTGAAGCGCTGCTGCGGTTCGCCTTCACCTGGCACCAGCTCCAGCGTGGTGCCGGTCAGCAGCTGGCTGAGCTTGGCGTCGTTGAGGCTGATGCGCGGGCTGCGCATCACGATGCGAGTGCCGCTGCGCATCAGATCGACCACCGAAGGATCGATGGTCAGTTCACCGACCACTTTGCTGTCCTGCTGCAACGTCAGCTTGGTCAGGGTGCCGACCTGCAGCCCCTGGTACATCAGCGGCGTGCGGTTTTCACTCAGGTTGTTGCCGCTAGGCAGATCCAGCAGGATATTGACGCCGCGCTGGCTGTGGGCCAGATCCGGATACAGGGTATAGTTCTGATCCCCTTTGGCCTGCTGACTGTCTGCTGGCGAGTCGAAGGCGATGGCGCCGTTGACCAGCGCCGCCAGGCTCTCCATTTGTACCGTGGCGCCGGACAGGCTGAAATCGCCCTTGAAGCCGGAGACGTTCCAGAAGCGGCTGCTGTTTTTCACCAGATGGGCGAAGCGGCGGTCGATCAGCACGTCGATGGTCACGCCCTTGTTGCCTTCGCTGATGGTGTAGTCGTATACCTTGCCGACCGGGATTTTACGGTAGTAGACCAGCGAGCCGCTGTTGAGCGAGCCCAGATCGTCGGCGTGCAGGTGGATCATCAGCTCGCCGGTGTTCAGGCGGTATTTCGGCTGGGTATCGAGCGCGGCGAAGTGGGTTTGCGCCTTGCCGCTGCCGGGCATCATGCCGATATAGTTGCCGCCGACCAGCGCATCGAGCCCGGAGACCCCGGCCAGCGAGGCTTTGGGCGTCACCAGCCAGAACTGGGTGCCTTCGCGCAGCGAGTCTTCCAGATCGCTTTTGATGCTGGCTTCTACCACGATGCTGCGCAGATCCTTGCTCAGGCTGATCTTCTGCACCGTGCCGACGTCAACGCCCTGGTAGCGCACCGGCGTGCGGCCGGCGACGATGCCCGCCGCCGATTGGAAATCGATGGTGACGGTGGTGCCGCGCTCCTGGAAATTGTTATAGACCAGCCACCCGGCGATCAGCAGGGCGATGAACGGCAGTAACCAGAACGGTGAAATGCGGCGCTTGTTCTTGACCCGCGCTTCAGTCGGTGTAGTCGGCGTTTCCTGTTGCATGTGCATCCCAAATCAATCGGCTATCCAGCCACTCAACGGCAAGAATAGTCAAAATGACCGCCGAGCCAAAGTAAAACGCGGCCGGTCCCATAGTAAAAGATAACAGCTGGTCGCGGTTTACCAGCGACATCATCAAGGCGATAACGAACAGATCCAGCATCGACCAGCGGCCGATCCAGGTGACCAGGCGCAGCAGACGAATGCGCGTCTTCAGGCTGTGCGAGGTTTTGAAGTGAATGCTGAACAGCAGCGTGATCAGCACGATCACCTTGGTAAAGGGCACCAGCACGCTGGCGATGAACACGATGGCGGCGATCGGGACGTTGCCGGAGGTGGCCAGCGAGACCACGCCGGAGAAGATGGTGTCTTCGAGCCGTGCGCCGTTGGCGTAAATGATGGAAATCGGCAGCAGGTTGGCCGGTATCAGCAGGATCATCGCTGCGATCAGCGCCGCCCAGGTTTTCTGCAGGCTGTAAGGCTGGCGGTGGCACATTGGCACGTGGCAGCGCGGGCAGCGGCCGCGCGCGTCGGGGTAGCCGGTATAGTGGCAGGACAGGCAAATATGCAGCGCCGTCGGCGGGCCTTCCGGCTGCTCCTGCGGGTAGTAACGCTCCCACAGCTGCTCCAGGTTGGCGTGGATCAGCGTCAGGATGCTGAGCAGGGTGAGCGACAGGTAGGCGATCAGCGCGCTGCCCGCCTGGATGTCGGCATAATCCTGCACCTTAATCGCCGCCACCGCCATGCCGATCAGATAGATGTCCAGCATCACCCACTCTTTCAGCCGCTCCAACATCAGCAGCACCGGGCGCAGGTTCATGCCGAGCGCGTGGCCGAAGCGCAGGTAGAGCAGCGACAGCGCCAGCGTCAGCGGGGCGCCGAGGGTACAGAATGCCACCATGCTGGCGGTCAGCGGATCGCCCTGACGGCTCATCTGCCAGATGCCCTCCAGCAAACTGGCGTCGATGCGCGTGCCGAGCAGGCGGATGCTGATCAGCGGTTCGGTGAAGGCGAACGGCATCAGCAGCAGCATGGCGATCGCCATGGCGGTCAGGCGCGTCATCGACCAGTCGCGGCCGCTCACCACCTTGGCGTTGCAGCGCGGGCAATAGGCGGCCTGATTGCCGCTGAGCGGCGGCAGCACGAACAGCAGGTCGCACTCGCAGCAGCGCTGGTGGCGCGCTTTGGAAAGGGGGGCGGTGATCGCGTGTATTTTCATCTTTGACAAGTAGCTGCCCTTGAGCCCGCCGGAACTGTCAGCGTAGCTGAAAAATAAACCGGCCGCGTCACCGGCGATCGGGCGCCGGACGGTAAAACGAGGTAAACCGGGATTCTGAGCGGCAAACATACCCCGAGCGGCAGGGTTTTGTGAAGCAACAGATGATTAACCTTGTGGCTATACGCATTTAATGCTTATTTTATAGGGCCTAAGCTTTGGGCTTCTGGCCATCTTCACTGTTTCAATGGTTATCACATGACAAAAGAACAATTCTACGCGGAATTAAAACGTGACCTGAGCGCGTTGCTCGGCGGGGAGACCAACTTTATCGCGGCGCTGTCCAACGCCAGCGCGTTGATCAACGAGCGTCTGGATGACGTGAACTGGGCCGGTTTCTATCTGATGGATGGCGACCAGCTGGTGCTGGGGCCGTTCCAGGGCAAGATCGCCTGCGTGCGCATCCCGGTGGGCAAGGGCGTGTGCGGCACGGCGGTGGCGGAAAATCGCGTGCAGCGCGTCGGCGACGTGCATGCGTTCCCGGGCCATATCGCCTGCGATGCGGCCAGCAATGCGGAAATCGTGCTGCCGTTGGCGGTTGGCGGCCGGGTGATCGGCGTTTTGGATATCGACAGCACGGTTTATCAACGCTTCGACGAACAGGATGAAGCGGGCCTGAAAGCAGTGGTGGCGGGGCTTTGTGAGCAACTGGAACAGTGCGACAGTGCGAAATATGTGACTGTAGCGGCAAGTTGATCGACGGTTAACGTGGCAATTACCGATGGCGTCATTATAATGACGCCTGTTCATGCCTGTGGCTTGTTGGCAATACCGTTGTAATCAGGAAATTTCATGGAAAATCAACCTAAGTTGAACTCTAGTAAAGAAGTCATTGCTTTTCTTGCCGAGCGTTTTCCGCTCTGCTTTAGCGCCGAAGGCGAAGCTCGTCCGCTGAAAATCGGTATTTTTCAGGATTTGGTAGAGCGCGTGCAGGGGGAAGAGAATCTCAGCAAAACGCAATTGCGTTCTGCCCTGCGCCTGTACACCTCAAGCTGGCGTTACCTGTACGGCGTCAAAGTTGGCGCGCAGCGCGTCGACCTGGACGGCAATCCGTGCGGTGAACTGGAGCAGCAGCATGTCGATCATGCTCGCCAGCAGCTTGAAGAAGCCAAAGCACGCGTTCAGGCACAGCGTGCCGAACAAAACGCCAAAAAACGTGAAGCCGCCGGTGAATCTGCTGATGCCGCGCCACGCCGTCCGCGCCCAGCCGGTAAAAAGCCTGCTGCACGTCGCGAAGGCGGAGCCGCGCCGGAAAACCGCAAGCCGCGCCCACAAACTCGCCCACAGCCAGCTCGTCAACCTCGTGCAGCAAAAGAGGAAAACCAGCCGCGTTATGCGCCAGTCACGGATATCTCTAAACTGCAAATTGGCCAGGAAATCAAAGTCAGAGCAGGCAAGAGCGCGATGGATGCTACCGTACTCGAAATCGCTAAAGATGGCGTACGTGTGCAGCTCTCTTCCGGTCTGGCGATGATTGTGCGCGCAGAACACTTGCAGTTCTGATACGGAGGCCAACCAAGGCATGAACAAATTCGTCAGATTAACAGCGATTGCAGGGCTGCTGTGGGCGGGTGTCAGTTACGGTGCGGAAACAGCCAACATCCGCATTAGTCAACTGCCCCAACTGCAACAGGAACCCCAGCACGCTACGGTGAGTGAGCGCGTAACCTCGCGCTTCACTCGCTCTCATTACCGCCAGTTTGCCCTCGATGCGGAGTTTTCAGGCAAGATCTTCGATCGCTACCTGAACATGCTGGACTACAACCATAACGTGTTGCTGGCCTCCGACGTGGCGCAGTTCGCCGGCAAACGCAATCAGGTTGGCGAAGAGCTGAAAACCGGCAAGCTGGACACCTTCTACGCGCTGTTCAATCTGGCGCAGAAACGCCGTTTCGAGCGATACACCTATGCGTTGTCGCTGCTGGACAAGCCGATGAACTTCACCGGCAACGGCACTATCGATCTCGACCGCAGCAAAGCGCCGTGGCCGAAAGACAAGGCCGAGCTGGATAGCCTGTGGGATGCGAAAGTCACCTATGACGAGCTGAACCTCAAGCTGACCGGCAAGACCGACAAAGAAATCCGCGACACGCTGACCAAGCGTTATCAGTTCGCCATCAAGCGCCTGACGCAAAGCAACAGCGAAGACGTCTTCCAGCTGGCGATGAATGCCTTCGCGCATGAAATCGACCCGCACACCAACTATTTGTCTCCGCGCAATACCGAGCAGTTCAACACCGAGATGAGCCTGTCGCTGGAAGGCATCGGTGCGGTGCTGCAGATGGATGACGACTACACCCTGATCAACTCGATGGTGCCGGGCGGCCCGGCGGCGAAGAGCAAGGCGATCACCGTGGGCGATCGCATCGTCGGCGTCGGCCAGGCCGGCAAACCGATGGTGGACGTGATCGGCTGGCGCCTGGACGACGTGGTGTCATTGATCAAAGGGCCGAAAGGCAGCAAAGTGCGCCTGGAGATCCTGCCGGCCGGCAAGGGCACCAAAACCCGCGTGGTCACCCTGACCCGCGAGCGCATCCGCCTGGAAGACCGCGCGGTGAAAATGACCATCAAGACCGTCGGCAAAGAGAAGGTGGCGGTATTCGACATCCCAGGCTTCTACGTCGGTCTGACCGATGACGTGAAAGTGCAGCTGCAGAAGATGGCCAAGCAGAACGTCAAGAGCGTGATCATCGATCTGCGCACCAACGGCGGCGGCGCGCTGACCGAAGCGGTGTCGCTGTCCGGCCTGTTCATTCCGAGCGGCCCGGTGGTGCAGGTGCGCGACAACAACGGCAAAGTGCGTGAAGACGCCGACACCGACGGCGTGACCTACTACAAAGGCCCGCTGGTGGTGCTGGTCGATCGCTTCAGCGCCTCCGCCTCCGAGATCTTTGCGGCGGCGATGCAGGATTACGGCCGCGCGCTGATCGTCGGCGAACCGACCTTCGGTAAAGGCACCGTGCAGCAGTACCGTTCGCTGAACCGCATCTACGATCAGATGCTGCGCCCTGAGTGGCCGGCGCTGGGGTCGGTGCAGTACACCATTCAGAAGTTCTACCGCGTCAACGGCGGCAGCACCCAGCGCAAAGGGGTAACCCCGGACATTCTGATGCCGACCGGCGTCGATCCGGCGGAAACCGGCGAAGCGTTTGAAGACAACGCCATGCCGTGGGACAGCATCAATGCGGCGACCTACAGCAAGACCGGTGATATGGCGCCGTTTGAGCCGGAGCTGCTGAAAGATCACCAGCAGCGCATCGCGCAGAATCCGGAGTTCCAGTACATCGCGCAGGATATCGCGCATTACAAGGCGCTGAAGGATAAACGCAACATCGTGTCCCTCAATCTGGCCGTGCGCGAGAAAGAGAACCACGATGACGATGCGACCCGTCTGAAACGCATCAACGAGCGCCTGGAACGTGCGGGCAAGAAGCCGCTGAAATCGCTCGACGATCTGCCGAAGGATTACCAGGAACCGGATCCGTACCTGGACGAAACCGTGCATATCGCGCTGGACCTGGCTCATCTGGAAAAAGATCAGCCCGCTCAGCAGCCAACGCCGGCCAAATAAGGCCGCGTCAGGCAGGATGAAAAACGCACCCTCGGGTGCGTTTTTTTATGGCCGGGTTACGTGCTGCTCAGACAGCTTTCTTGCGGTGGCGCAGCCCGAGCCGGATGCAGGAAATCACCACCAGCAGGCAGCCGATCAGCGACAGCAACAGCGGGACTTCGTGCCAGAACAGCCAGCCCCAGGCAATATTGAAAACGATGCCGATATAGCGCACCACCGAGACCACGATCAGGTTATCGGAGGAAAAGGCCTGGGTTAAGACAACCTGTCCCAACAGAGATACCAGGGCGATGGCGAGCAGGATGGCAAACTGGTAGACGTTGGGCCAGACGAAGGCGTTCCACATCAGCGGCAGCGAGATCAGCGTCGCGATAAACAGGAAATAGAACACGATCTCGTAGTTGTGGTGGCGTTTGCTGAGCTTGTTGACCGACAGATAGGCGATAGCGGCGAACACCGCGCTCATCACGCCGACCAGCGACGCCAGGGTATACGTTGAGAAATGCCACGGCCGCACCAGCAGTACGGCGCCGATGATGACCAGCGCCAGCCAAAATGCGGTGTTGGCGCTGATCCGTTCACGCAGCACCAGCAAGGAAAGCAGAATGGAGAAAAACGGCGACAGGTAGGCCAGCATGCTGGCGTCGGCCAGCGTGAGGTGGGCGATGCTGTAAAAATAACAGATGAGATACAGCCCACCCATAGTGCCTCGCAGTACCAGCAGCGGCCGGTCCTCGCGGCTGAAGGCGACGCCGTGGCGATACATCAGCAGCAGAACCAGCAGGCAGCCGATGCTACTGCGAAAGAACACGATTTCCCCGGTGGGGATGTCGTCGGCGATGGTTTTGACCAGCGCATTCATGACGCTGAAAATCAGCGAGGCGAAAATGGCCAGCAGCGCACCCTGATTCATGCTTGCCCCCGCCACTGACGGTAGGTGATGGCCGCCTGTTCGTCGCAGGTATCGTCCAGCAGCGAATGATGGCAATGCTCGGCGCCGATCCGGGTGACGAAGCTCTGCAGCGTCTGCTGAAAGCGTGCCAACAGGCACCGGGCGGTGGGCATCTCGACGCCAAGCCGCTCCGCCAGCAAGACCAGCGTGCGGAGTTTTCGCACGTCTTCCAGCGGCACGCGCGGCAGGCACCACAGACCTTGAGCATCCTGAAAGACGCGGGCGACCCTGACGGCGGAAAAATCATAGTAGCGACCCTGCGCGTCCGGTTCGGAATAGGGATCGACCAGCAGCGCGGTATAGCGCGTAAACAGCGCATAGCGTTGTTCCGCCGGCGCGAGCTGCGGGAAATGGTCAATCCAGCGGCGGCTCACCATGCGGGAGGGAACCGGGTAGCTGTCGTCGTTCAAAAAGCGCAGCAGGTTGATCTCTTCGACGCCGAGATGGTTGAGCAGCCTTTTGTAATCCTCCGACAGTTCGAGCATATCGGCGATAACCTCGGGACAGAGGGGCCCTTCGGGATAGGTTTTATACAGGTATTGCACCGGTGCCTGCGGCTGGAATATCGCCTGCAGCGTGGTGTCGGCCAGCGCCAGCGGCGGATGAACATAGTTGGTGATGCTGAAGCGCTCGGCGGCCAGCAGGCTGTCGCAGCGCCGGGCGTCGATAGCGTGACGCGCCAGCACCGAGACGATCCAGTCGAGTTCGGCGGAGTCTGGCGTCGGGCTTTGGGCCGCGAGATAGATCCGCTGTTTGAAGGCCTTGGTATAGGCGCGGTAGGGCTGCGCCGCATCCTGATATTTGGTGTCGGCGTAATAACTGGACAGACTGATGATCCCGACGTGGGATTGGCCAGCCGCCTGCAGCAGGTTTTGCACCATCAGACCGGAGCCGATGGACGGGGAAAGCAGGATCAACGAACGCAGGTGGGGTAAGGTGGCCCACGGCACCTGCCGCAGCACGTCGTAATAGCGATCGGCGGGAACCGCGAGGATCAGCCGCTGCCAGTCGCCGCCGACGAGCGACAGATCGTCGCAATAGCTGTCTACTGCCACCTGCGCATCGCGCTGGGTCTGCCGCGCCTTGCCGACGCCTTCCAGAGATAGAGTGGGCGTGTGCGCCAGATGCGCCTTCAGGCGTTGCCCTTTCTCGCTGGGGCGATTGTACAGGCCGATGCGCGTGTCGGCCGTGGCCTGGATATCCACAGCCAATTGGATCGCCGCCGGACCGGCGCCGAGGATCAGGGTAGAAAAGGCGTTATTCATGGCGATGAGACTCCAAAATCAAGAGGTCGTACAGCGGGGTGGCAACCGGTTTACCGCTGACGCGCCAGGGTGAACGGGCAGCCAGATGGTGATAAGGGCAGTTGAAGATCGACTTAAGGCCGTTACCGTAGCGCAGCAGCAGTTTGCCGCGCTGAGGCAGTAAAGGCCGCAGCTGCGTCAGCAGGGTCTGCTTGTCCGCCACCAGAGAGGCGATGATGATGTGATCGATGTCGCAGTCGGTCAGGCCGTTCAATTTATCGATGCAGGGGATTTGCCGTGACAGCCCCAGATGGCGCGTGAGGCGGCGGGCAAAACGCTGGGCCGCCGGGTCGCAATCGTAGCAAATGACGGTGGCGGAGAGCCTGGCGACCAGCGCCAGCGCGGTGGTGGGCAAGGCGCCGCTGCCCACCAGCAACACCCGTTCACCGGGTTTGATGTCGGCGGCGGCGATCTCCAGCTGCAGGGCTCTATCGAAACTGTTCAGGTAGGCGTTGGTCTGCGCCGGCTCCCGGCAGAGCGTGGCGACGCGATGCTTCTCGTAATCGCACAAGGCGGCATTGGCCACCGCTCGCAGCTGGGTGATTTGCGCCGTTATCGAGCGATCGTTTTCCAACTTGCGGCGATAGGCCTGCAGCTGCGGCAGGTCGTTAAAGGCCTGCAGGCGGCTGAAGCGCCGTTCCAGCAGGGAAAAATGGCGCCGATCTTGCCGGGCGGAACGGTGAAGCTGGTGGATTTCCTGTTGCAAGCCGGCGAGTTGCGCCAGCATGTCCGCCTTGGTCAGAGTGTACATGGGGTTTCTCCGTGTGCGTGTAACAGCTGTGTCGGCAGCAGAAAGGGGTAGCCTTGGGGGCTGATGCCGCTTTCGATACCGACGCCAAATACGCGGGACATCATCGGGTGCCCCATCATCTGATGGGTGTCGCCGTGGCAAATGACGCGTCCGTGCTCGAGCAAGGTGAGAGAATGGCAGTAGCGCAGTGCCAACCCCAGATCGTGGATCACCAGCAGCGTGATGCAGCGATGACGCCGGCTGTAGTCGGCGATCTGATTGAGCACGCGCAGCTGATGGTGGATGTCCAGCGCGCTGGTGGGCTCGTCGAGTAAAATGAGCTGCGGCTGAGAGACGAAGGCCTGCGCCAACATCACCAACTGCCGCTGCCCGCCGCTGAGGCGGTTGAAAGGGCGATCGGCAAGCGCGGAAATGCCGCATTCCGCCAGCGCCTGTTCTACCGCGTCGGCCTGTGCGGCGCTGACGCGCCACCCCAACTGCCGTACCTTGCCCAGCAGCACCATGTCAAACGCGGTCAACGCCGACTCGCTGCGATTGAGCTGCGGCACATAGGCGATGCGGCTGGTTTTCGGATCGAGCGGGTGCTCGCGGTAGGCGATAGCGCCGCTGTGCGGCAGCATGCGATTGATCACTTTGAGCAGCGTTGATTTGCCGGCGCCGTTGGGCCCGATGATGCCGCCGAGCTTTGCCTCCGGCCAGGCTAATGAAACGTCGGCTAACAGCTGACGTCGATGCAGCGTGACGCCGACGCCGGTGAGGGTCAGTTGAGTCATGGGCGTTTAACCTGTCGGGTGACGAAGTAGAACAGCACCGGCACGCCGATTAAGGCGATAACGATGCCGATGGGCACTACGCCGTTCGGCAGCACCAGTTTGGCGACGATCGACGCGCATAGCAGCAGCAGGCTGCCGCAAAGGGCGGAAATGCAGATCAGATAGCGTTGATCCTCGCCCACCAGAAAACGGGCGAAATGCGGGGCGATCAGCCCGACGAACCCGATGGTGCCGACAAACGAGACCGAGGCGGCCGTCAGTAAGGTCGCCAGCAGAAAGGCCAGCTTGCGCAGCGCGCTGACGTTGATGCCCAGCCCCTGGGCCTGTTCTTCGCCGGCGGACAGTGCGGTCAGGCGCCAGGCCAGCCGCAGGCTGACGACCAGCGCGCAGAACAGGACGCCGCCGGTGATCGCCACGCCGTGCATATTGGCTTTGAGCAGGCTGCCGAACAGCCAGAAGACGATTTGCTGCATGGCTTCGGGCGAGGCCAGAAACAGCAGCAGGGATTGCAGCGACTGAAAGAAGAACAGCACCACGATGCCGCTCAGCACCAAAATTTGCGGCGTCATGCCGCGGCGCTGTCCCAGCAGATAGATAGGCACGCAGGCCAACAGCGCCATCAGCGAAGCCAGCAGCGGCGTGCCCAGCGCCAGCGCGCCGCCCAAGCTGAATCCGGTGATGATCGACAGCGCCGCGCCAAATCCCGCCGCGGCCGAGATCCCCAGCGTATACGGGCTGGCGAGGGGGTTGGCCAGCACGGTCTGCATCAACAGACCGGCCAGCGCCAGGCTGGCGCCGACGACCAACGCGGTGAGCGTCATCGGCAAGCGAATCGACCAGAAAACCACCTGATGCAGCTCGTTGCCTGGCGTGGAGCCGGGCCAGAGCATGGGCAGGATATCCGAGAGACTAAGGTGCGCGGCGCCGACGGTCAGATCGACGGCGGCGGCCGCCAGCAGCGCGCCGAGCAGCGCCAGCGTCAATAGCCCGCGGCGCAGCCTGCGCCGTTGTAAAAACGCACGTCCTGTGTGGGCCACGGCTACTCTCCTTGCCAGCGTTGCAGGAAGACGCCGTCAGCCTCTATCGGTAAGTA
The DNA here is from genome assembly GCF_052168715.1 of Serratia sp. CY44782. NCBI lineage: Bacteria > Pseudomonadati > Pseudomonadota > Gammaproteobacteria > Enterobacterales > Yersiniaceae > Serratia > Serratia sp. CY44782. The sequence goes on along the minus strand of NZ_JBJNME010000008.1, from coordinate 291,743 downwards.
TTGGCGGTAGAACTGCGCCAGGTTGCGTGGGGGATCAACGTCGGCAAACGCGGCCGGATAGAGGGCTTTCGCCAGATACTGAACAAAAATAAAATCGTAAATCGTGCGCGCGCCGCCATGGTAGAGCGCATAGAGGCGCTGGTCTTTTATCGCCGGCAGCTGCGGCCAACCGGCACGCTGGGCGTACTGAGCGAGGCGTGCCTGAAGGGGGGCCGCCTGTGCGCCGTAGCCCATCGGTACGGCGTTTGGCATGTTTTCCCAGTCACCGCCGGCGAGGAAAATGACGTCCGGCTTTTGGGTCAGTACATAGTCGGCGCGTAAAGGCGCGGGGCTACCGACGACGCTGGCGGCGATATTGCGGGCGCCGGCCAGCTGTAACAGCGGCCCCCAGACGGAGGCGCCATAGCTGCTGCTATATTCGCCGGGCCCCTTGTCGCCGAGTTCGATATAAGCGGTCGGTGGCGGCAGCTGCGCCTCGCGAATACGCCGCTGAGTATCTTCAAGGCTCTGCCGATACTCGCTGGCCAGCCGTTCTGCCCGTTCGGGGTGGCCCATCGCCTGACCCATGGCTCGAATGCTGGCGAGTTTGACTTCCGCACCCTGGTTGAAGTCGACGACGATGTAAGGAATGTTGAGTTGTTGCAGCACCGGCAGGTAGTTGGCGAAGCCGTCGAGCTGCCATTTCGCCAGGATCAGCAGGTCTGGCCGCGTGGTCAGCAGGCGTTCGAAGTCAAAGCTCTGATTGTAGAGTGAACCGACATCGACCAGCTGAGCGAGCCGCGGCAGAGCCGCCTGATAACGCGGCCATTGGCTGGTGCGCAAGGCCCAGTCGCTTTTAGAGAAGGCGGCCACCTGTTGAAAACTGTCCGGGCCGTTCACCGCCAGAAAATCTTCGTAGTAAAAGCCGATATAGGCGCGTTGTGCGGGGGCGGCCAGGGTGACCTGGCGTCCTTCTGCGTCGGTGAGGTGGATTTCAGCTTGCGCGACGTGGCAAAAGAGCAGCCACGCAGTCAGCATACAGACGAGGCGAGGTAACATGATTGACATCCCTTTACGATTAATTGTGATGTTATAATGTAACAATTAATCGCGGGATTCAAACTTTCCTGTCAGGCGAGGCGAGCGCTGCGTGAGCGAAGGCGGTGAGAGCCTGGCGGCCATAAAAAGTGTGCGGGCAATTTTTCTCGACGTCATTTTGCGCGGGCCAAGAATTTTTTCTGAGAAATCCCTCCGCCTTGCGCAACAATCGTTTACAATTTGCCAAATCCCGATCGCGCGTCGTTTTTGTAAAGTTTCGTATTTTTAGTGGGTTAATGACGCGCGACTCTTGAAACTGTGACGAATGCCCATACGATCTAGGGTATCTTAGACAGCGTTTTGTTAACATTTATGAGGAAGTAAACATTTTATGATGCGTATAGCTCTGTTCCTGCTCACCAACCTGGCGGTGATGTTGGTTTTCGGGCTGGTGCTCAGCCTGACAGGAATCCAATCCAGTAGCGTTCAGGGCCTGATGATCATGGCCGGTCTGTTCGGCTTCGGCGGCGCTTTCGTGTCGTTGCTGATGTCCAAGTGGATGGCGCTGCGCTCCGTCGGCGGGGAAGTGATTGAACAACCGCGTAACGAAACCGAAAACTGGCTGCTGGAAACGGTACGCCGTCAGTCGCAGCAGGCGGGCATCGCCATGCCGCAGGTCGCTATCTACCACGCGCCGGACATCAACGCCTTCGCCACCGGCGCGCGCCGCGACGCTTCGCTGGTCGCCGTCAGCACCGGCCTGCTGCAGAGCATGAGCCGCGACGAGGCGGAAGCGGTCATCGCGCATGAAATCAGCCACGTCGCCAACGGCGATATGGTGACCATGACCCTGATTCAGGGCATCGTGAACACCTTCGTCATCTTCATTTCGCGCCTGATCGCGCAGGTCGCCGCCGGCTTCCTGGGCAACCGTGATGGCGAAGGGGAAGGCAACGGCAACCCGATGATTTACTTCGCGGTGTCCATGGTGCTGGAACTGGTGTTCGGCATCCTGGCAAGCATCATCACCATGTGGTTCTCGCGTCACCGCGAGTTCTACGCCGACGCCGGCTCCGCCAAGCTGGTGGGCCGCGAGAAGATGATCGCCGCCTTGCAGCGCCTGAAAACCAGCTACGAACCGCAGGAAGCGGGCAGCATGATGGCGTTCTGCATCAACGGTAAATCCAAGTCGTTCAGCGAGCTGTTCATGTCGCACCCGCCGCTCGACAAGCGTATCGAAGCGCTGCGTTCCGGCCAGTACCTGAAGTAATCGGCTGAATGAAAGGAAAAACCCCGGCTCGCCGGGGTTTTTTTATGTCCGCTATTTCACCTCGCGGCTTGGCTGCGCCGTTTGCGCCGTCGATTGGGTGATGCGCAGGCTGCTGACCGCCGCCGCCAGAGTGGCGAACATGCCGGCCAGGATCAGCGATGCGTGGGTGCCGGAGGTGGGGAACAGGTTGAACATCAGCGCCACCAGCGCGGCCCCCGAGGTTTGCCCCAGCAGGCGAGCGGTGCCCAGCATGCCGCTGGCGCCACCGCTGCGGTTACGCGGCGCGGCGGAGATGATGGTGTGATTGTTGGGCGACTGGAACAGGCCGAAGCCGGCGCCGCACAGCACCATGCGCCAGATGATGTCCCCATTCGACGGATCTGCGGGCAGCAGCGCCAGCGAGAACAGCCCGAGCGCGAACACCGCCAGCCCAATGCAGCCCAGCAGGCCGGCGTGCACGCGCTCCACCAGCCGGCCGGCGATCGGCGCCATCACCACGATCGCCAGCGGCCACGGCGTCAGCAGCAGTCCGGTCGCCACTTCGTCGCGGCCCAATGCGCTTTGCAGGAAGAACGGCAACGACACCATCGCCAGCATTTGCGCAGCAAACGAGCAGATTGAGGTGCCCATCGACAGGGCAAAGATCGGGATGCGCAGCAGATCGACCGGCAGCAGCGGAAATTCCTGGCGCAGCTGGCGGCGCACGAACACCGCGCCAATCGCCAGCAGCGCGGCGATCTCGCTGAAGATCAGCGTCAGGCTTTGGCCCTGGGCGAAGCCGCTGATGGCGGTGATCAGCAGGCCGAACGTCAACGCGTTCAGCACGGCGCTGGTGGGATCGAAACGGCGGTTATCGCTTTTTTGGCCGTTGGCCGGCAGGAACTTCATGCCCAGCAGCAGCGCGACGAGGCCGATCGGCAGGTTGATGGCGAACAACCACTGCCAGGAAGCGACCGACAGGATCGCCGCCGCCACCGTTGGCCCGGCCGCCGAGGAGCAGGCGACGATCAGCGAGTTGATGCCCATGCCGCGGCCGAGAAAACGCTGCGGATAGATGATGCGGATCAGCGCGGTGTTGACGCTCATGATGGCGGCGGCGCCAAAGCCTTGCAGCACGCGGGCGATGGTCAGCGTGAGCAGCGAGTCTGACAGGGCGCAGAACAGCGAGGTAATGCTGAACACCAGCAACCCGGCCTGATAGATGCGGCGATAGCCGATCAGATCGCCGAGCGACGCCAGCGACAGCAGAGACACGGTGATCGCCAGCTGATAGGCGTTAACCACCCAAATGGAGCTGGCCGGGCTGGCGTTGAGATCGCGCGCGATAGTGGGCAGCGCCACGTTGGCTATCGCGCCGTCGAGCACGGATACGGTAATGCCGAGGGCGATGGCGAAGATCGCCCCATAGCGTTGCGGGACGGGGAGGCCGTCGGAACAAGGACGCATGTTGGTCTCAGCGGTATTTATTCAGGGGAGTATTATCATGCTAATCATATTCGCCCGTGATTGCATGCCCCTTATCCGCTTTATTGTAAACGGCGGTGAGCGGGCCGGGGTTATCCATTAGGCTTCAATCGCTTAGCGTTCAGCCGCGTTGCGCGCCGCGATCTGTTCCGATTATACTGAAACCCTTGTTTAAATTTCCTGAAACAAAACCGTTAAGTAGGGTATTCACCATGGCTAACGCAGATTCAGACAAGCAACCGGATGCCGTCTCATCCGTGATGAAAGTGTTCGGCATTTTGCAGGCGCTCGGCGATGAGCGCGAAATTGGCATTACCGAACTGTCCCAGCGGGTGATGATGTCCAAAAGCACCGTCTACCGTTTTCTGCAAACCATGAAAACGCTGGGCTACGTCTCGCAGGAAGGCGAGACGGAAAAGTATGCGCTGACGCTCAAGCTGTTCGAGCTGGGCGCCAAATCGCTGCAGAACGTCGATCTGATCCGCAGCGCCGACGTACAGATGCGCGAACTGTCGAACCGCACCCGCGAAACCATCCACCTCGGTGCCTTGGACGAGGACGGCATCGTCTATATCCACAAGATTGACGCAATGTACAACCTGCGCATGTATTCGCGCATCGGCCGCCGCAACCCGCTGCACAGCACCGCAATCGGTAAAGTGCTGCTGGCCTGGCGCGATCGGGATGAGGTGGCGCAGATCCTGTCGCAGATTGAATTTACCCGCAGCACCGAGCATACCCTGACCAGCGCCGCCGAACTGTTGCCGGTGCTGAATCGGGTGCGGGAGCAGGGATACGGCGAAGATGCCGAGGAGCAGGAGGCGGGGATCCGCTGCATCGCGGTGCCGGTATTCGATCGGTTCGGGGTGGCGATCGCCGGGCTGAGCATTTCTTTCCCGACGCTGCGCTTTTCCGGCGCGGCGCGGGAGGAGTATGTGGCGCTGCTGCACGTCGCCGCCCGCCGTATCAGTGAACAGCAGGGCTATCACGACTACCCGTTCTAACCCCCTCGCTTCGATGAACAAGGCGCTGCCATGGCAGCGCCTTGTTGCTATTTTGCGCCCGGCGTCAGCCGCTGCGCAATCCGCTCCAGCACTAACATCAGCAGCAGCGTGGCCGCCACCAGGATCATGGTCAGCGTCGCGCCGTTGGCGATGCTGCCGCGATCGGTCAGGCTGAAGATAGTGACCGGCAGCGTCGCCCAGCTCGGTGGGTAGATCATCATGGTCGCGCCCAGCTCACCCATCGACAGCGACAGGCTGAGGGCGAAGGCGGAGATCATATAGGGAGCGATCATCGGCAGGGTGACGTGACGCAGGCGAAACAGCGGCGAAGCGCCCAGGCTGGCGGCGACGTTTTCGTAGTCGCTCGAAAGCCGGGTCAGCCCGGCCATCACGTTGCCGAAGGTGAAGGCGGAAATCAGCACGAAGTGGGCGACGGGCACGATCAGGAAGGTACCGTTCATCTGCAGCGGCCCCTGGCTGAATGCTACCAGCATGCCTAAACCGATCGACACCGAAGGCACCGCGCTGGGTATGAAGAACAGCGTACTCAGCAGGCGCTGGCCGCGCCCCTGATGGTGGCGCAGCGCCAACGCCGCCCAGGTGCCGCACAGCAGCGCGAACAGGCTGGCGCTGAAACCGATAGCCAGGCTGGCGACCAGCGCGTCCCAGGAGGCGCCGCTGAAGGCCTGGCGGAAATGGCTTAGAGTGAAGCCGCTCGGCAGCACGCCGTTCCACTGTTCGCTCAGGCTGGACATCAGGATCACCGCCAGCGGCAGGCAGAAGAACAGGGCGAACAGCGTGACCGCCAGCGTGCAGGTCAGGGTGCGGCCGGTGCGAGACCAAATCAACATCGTCAGTTCCTCAGCCCGGCGCGCGCCGCGGCGTAGCGGTAAAGGGAGAACAGCCCGAGCGACAGCGCGATATTCACGACGGCGATCGTGCAGGCGACGGCGTAATCCGACTCCAGAATCGCTTTGGAGTAGACCATCATCGGCAGCGTGGTGACGCCCTTGGCACCGATAAACAGCACGATGCCGAATTCATTGGTGGTCAACAGCAAACACAGGCTGCCGCCGGCCAGCAAGGCCGGCAGCGCGGCGGGCAAAATCACTTGGCGCACCACGCGCCCCGGCCGGGCGCCGAGAATGCTGGCGGCCTCGAGCTGGCTGCGATCGATCTGCGACAGCGCCGCCATCAGCGGGCGCATCACCAGCGGCGTAAACACGGTGATTTCCGCCAGGATCACGCCCCAAATGGAGTAAAGAAAGTCCACCGGCGGCAGGGTAAAACCGAAGGTTGCCATCAGCGTGCCGTTCAGCAGGCCGGCAGAGCCGTAGATAAAGGTGAAGGCCAAGGTGATGAGGAAAGTCGGCATGGCGATAAAGGTATCGATCACCCTGGCGATCAGCCGGCTGCCGGGGAACGGCGTAAACACCAGCAGCAGCGACAGCAGGGTACCGAGCACCAGGCAGCCCAGCGTTGCCAGCAGCGCAATCTGTAGCGTGTTGAGCAGGGCGCCGATAAAGCGTCGGGATTCGAACACCTGTTGCAGTGCGGCGGTGCTGAACAGCCCCTGCTCGTCGGTAAATGCCTGTTTGACGATCAGCGCCAGCGGGTAGAAAAACAGCGTCGCCAGCACCAGCAGCGGCAACAGTATCCACAGTCGGCGCGGCAACCGCAGCCGCTGGGCCGGGCGAATAAGCGTAGAGTCGGTCATGTCAGTCCTCGATCAGTACCGCGTCGTCGGGGGCGAAATAGAGCGGCACGCGCTCGCCGAGCTGCGGCATCTGGCTGCGATGGGTGGTGACCACGCGCAGCGGATGGCCTTCCGCGTCGAACTGCAGGTGCGTCAACTCCCCCTGCCAGTGAATGTCGCGCAGCGTACCGATGATGCAGTTGCTGCGTTGAGCATCGGCATCGAGCGCAATATGCTGCGGCCGAATGCACAGCAATTTATCGAAGCCGCGTTGTGCGCCGTAGGTGAAGCAGCCGATCACTTTGCCGGCGCAGCTGACGGTGGTCATGCCTTGCCCGGTGGTCGTCTCCAGCGCGGTGGCCGGCAGCAGGTTGGCGCGGCCGAGGAACTCGGCGGCGAAGCGGTTCGTCGGATGATGGTACAGCGCGCGGGTCTCGCCGTGGGCGATCAGGTGGCCGTCGCGCATGATGCCAATCTTGTCCGCCAGCGTCAGCGCTTCGCCCTGATCGTGGGTGACGTACAGGATGGTCAGGTCAGGCAGTTCGCGGTGCAGGCGGGCGATCTCCTCCACCATGCTGTGGCGAATTTGCGCGTCCAGCGCCGACAGCGGCTCATCCAACAGCAGTACTTTGGGGCGCACCGCGATGGCGCGGGCGATCGCCACCCGCTGCTGTTGGCCACCGGAGAGCTGGCTGGGATAGCGCTTGGCGTAGGCGGACATGCCGACGATGGCCAACGCCTCTTCGACGCGCTCGGCGGTGAGGCCGCGTGGCTTGCCTTGGGCGCGCAGGCCGAACGCCACATTGTCTTCGACGCGCATATGCGGAAACAGCGCGTAGTTCTGTACCACCATGCCCAGACCACGCTCATAGGGCGGCACGTCGGTGACATCGACGTCACCGATGGCAATACGCCCGGCGGAGGGCTGCACGAAGCCGGCGATCGCCCGCAGCACGGTGGTTTTACCCGAACCGGAGGGGCCAATCAGCGCCAGCACTTCGCCGGGGGCGATGGTCAGCGTCAGGGGTTTCAGCACTTCGGTGCCGCGATACGACACGCTGACGCGGTCGAGCTGAATACCCGACGGCCCGGCGATGTCTTGGCTGTTATCCCGCGCCTCGGCGCGGGAAGAGAGGGTAGGAGGCATCGTCAGCGTCATTCGGTCACCTGGTGCCAGCGGGAGATATCGGCAGACAGACTGCTCACCACCTCATTCCAGTCCGGCGCCCAGATGTCCACGCCTTTCAGCGCCGCCTGCGACTGCTTGAAGTTATCGTCGGTCGGGGTCACGTCTTTACGCACCGGCATGCCGTAGGAAATGGCGCTGACGCTGCTCTGCGCTTCTTTGCTCAGCAGGAAGTCGATCAGTTTTTTACCGTTGGCGCTTTGCGGTGCACCTTGCACCAGGCCGACATAGTAAGGCAACACCAGCGTGCTGCGCTTGCCGTCCGGCCCGGCCGGCCAGAACACCTTCACGTTCGGGTTGCTGCGCATCTGCGCCAGGTTCATCTGCAGATCGCCGTTAGCCACCAACAGCTCGCCTTTATTGACCAGCGCAGTCAGCTTGCCGGTAGAGGCGGAAGGGCCGACGTTGTTGCTTTGCAGCTTGCCGAGGTAGTCGAAACCGGCGTCTTTGCTGCCGAAGCTGTGAAACGCCTGCAGCATCACCGCGGTGCCGTCACCCGCCTGGCCCGGCGTGGAGTACTGCAGCTTGTTGCGGAACTGCGCGTCCAGCAGCTGTTGATAGCTGGCGGGCGCCTGCGGCAACAGCTTGGCGTTATAGATGAAGCTCAGGTAGTTGTTCACCAGCGGCACGAACTGTGGCTGGGCGTCGGCGATCTGCGCCGCATCCTGCGGGGTGAAATCCTGCAGCAGTTTTTCCGCGGCGGCGCGCTGGATGAACGGCGGCAGCGTCACCAGCACGTCGGCCTGCGGGTTGCTGCGCTCTTTCGACAGCCGCTCGACGATGGCGCCGGAACCGCCTTCGACGTACTGCACCTTGATGCCGGTTGCCTGAGTGAAGGCGTCGAACTGGGTTTGATACCAGCTGTGATCGCCGTCGTGCAAACCATCGGCGGAGTAGACGGTCACCACCGCATCGGCGGCCCAGGCCGGCGCGGAGCCGAGTGCGATGGCGGTCATCACGACCAGACGAGAAAGTTTCATAGCTTCAGTCTCACTGTTGCGGGTTAATGCGAAACTGGTATACACCAGATATGCGGCCAAGCTAATCGGTGAATATGACAAACAAATGAAAGCGGCAAAATATATTTGCCGGCAACGGGGGATTGAGCGTGGGAGAGAAAGGCGGGGCGGCGGGCGCAGCCCCTGTCTTGCCGGGGGTTAAAGCGTATCGACTTCGATGCGCAGGCTGTCGTGGCGCCAGTATTCGATATCAAAATCGAGAATGCGGCCGTGCTGATCGTAATTCAACCGGCGCAGCAACAAGGCGGGCAGGCCGACCATGGCGCCGAGCGCGTTGGCGGCGCGGTAAGGCAGGGCCGTCGGATAGAACGACAGGTGCATATTGCTGTAAATCAAGGCGTAATGCTGTTGATAGACCTCGGTCAGGCTGCCGTTGAGATCGTGGCTGAGCAGTTCCGGCACCCGCTGCGGCAGGCAGTGGTTTTCGCAATAGCAGATGGCGCGGCCGTCGGCGTAGCGCACGCGGCGTAGCAGATACACCTGATCGAACGGTTCGAGCGCCAGCGGCTGCATGACGTCGAGCGGCACCGTGGTTTTTTCGCCGGACAGCAGCGCGGTGCGCGGCGTGCGGCCCTGCTCCTGGCAGAGGCGGTGGAAGTTGGTGTTCTGCGTCGGATCCAGCCACAGCCGCTCCGGCGTGACGAACCAACCGCGGCGATCGGCGCGGTAGATGGCGCCGGTGGCCTCCAGCTGCGCCAGGCTCTCGCGAATGGTAACGCGGGTGGTGGAGAAGATGGCGCACAGCTCGCGCTCCGAAGGCAGCTTGTCGCCCGCCTGCAGCGCGCCGCGGGTGATACGCGCTTGAAGCTGATCCTTGATCTGCAGGTAGTGGGGCATATCGCCCTGATGTTCTTTCATTTCATCTCGCTATGGCATCGGCCCGACATTCCGGCACGCGCTTATTATACATAGCCAGATGAATTTTTTGTTTCACCGCGCTTTGTCGTTTGACCGGGGAAGGAATTTGCGGCCACAATGCCCGCAATCTGGTATAGACCAAATAGGTGAATAACATGTCCGATCGTAACTACCTGCTGTTGACCCCCGGCCCGTTGACCACGTCGAAAACGGTAAAAGAGGCGATGCTGTTCGACAGCTGCACCTGGGATGAAGATTACAACCTGGGCGTGGTGCAAAGCATCCGCCAGCAGTTGGTGGCGCTGGCGACGCCGTCCGCCGGTTACACCTCGGTGTTGCTGCAGGGCAGCGGCAGTTTTGCGGTGGAAGGCGTGCTAGGCACGGTCATCGGCCCGCAGGACAAGCTACTGATCGTCAACAACGGCGCCTACGGGGCGCGGATGATCGAAATGGCACGGCTGATGGATATCGACCACCACGCTTTCGACTGCGGCGAGGTGAATGAGCCGGACGTGGCGGCGATGGAGGCGGTGCTGAAAAGTGATGCGCGCATCAGCCATATCGCCATGGTGCACTGTGAAACCACCACCGGCATGCTCAACCCGTTGCAGAAGGTCGCCGGCCTGGCGGCGCGCAACGGCAAGACCTTTATCGTCGACGCCATGAGCAGCTTCGGCGGCATTCCGCTGGATGTGGACGCGCTGGGCATTGATTTTCTGATCAGCTCCGCCAACAAATGCATTCAGGGCGTGCCGGGCTTCGCTTTTGTCATCGCCCGCCGCAGCGTACTGGAGAAATGCGCCGGCCGTTCGCGCTCGCTGTCGCTGGATTTGTATGCCCAGTGGCGCTGTATGGAAGACCAGGCCGGCAAATGGCGCTTTACGTCGCCGACCCACACCGTGTTGGCCTTTGCGCAGGCGCTGAAAGAGCTGGAACAAGAGGGCGGCATCGCTGCGCGCCACCGCCGCTATCAGACCAATCAGCGGCGGCTGGTGGCGGGCATGCGCGAGCTGGGCTTTGAGACTCTGCTTGATGATGCGTTGCATTCGCCGATCATCACTGCGTTCTATTCGCCAAAAGCCGACACTTACCGCTTTGCCGAATTTTATCAGCGCCTGAAGCAGCAAGGGTTTGTGATCTATCCCGGCAAAGTGTCGCAGAGCGACTGCTTCCGCATCGGCAACATCGGGGAAATTTATCCGCAGGATATCGAACGTTTGCTGGCGGCCGTCGGGCAGGCGATGTACTGGAATCAATAAGGATTGACCATGAAACAGATCAACGCAGTGATCCTCGACTGGGCCGGCACCACGGTGGACTTCGGCTCCTTTGCGCCAACGCAGATTTTTGTCGAGGCATTCAAACAAACCTTCGATATCGACATCAGCCTGGCGGAGGCGCGCATTCCGATGGGGCTGGGTAAATGGCAGCACATCGAGGCGCTAGGCAAGCTGCCGGCGGTCGACGCGCGCTGGCGGCAGAAGCTGGGCCGTTCGATGACCCATCAGGACATCGACGCGCTGTATCAGGCGTTTATGCCGCTGCAAATCGCCAAAGTGATCGACTTCGCCGATCCCATCGAGGGTGTGCCGCAGGTGATTGCCGGGCTGCGCGAACAGGGCATTAAAATCGGCTCCTGCTCCGGTTATCCGCGTGCGGTGATGGAGGTGCTGGTGCCCGCCGCCGCACAGCGCGGCTACGCGCCAGATTACTGGGTCGCCACTGACGATCTCGCGGCCGGTGGCCGGCCGGGGCCGTGGATGGCGTTGCAGAACGTTATCGCGCTGGGCATCGATGCGGTGGCGCACTGCGTGAAGGTGGACGACGCGGTGCCGGGCATTGCTGAAGGGCTGAACGCCGGGATGTGGAGCGTCGGATTGGCGCTGTCCGGCAATGAGTTTGGCGCGACCTGGCAGGAGTACCGCCAAATGGCGGAAGGTGAGATAGAGCAGCGCCGTACGGCGGCCGCCGATAAGCTGTCCGCGGCGGGCGCGCACTATGTGATAGACACGCTGGCGCACTTGCCGGGCGTGATCGCCGACATCAACCGGCGGCTGGCGAACGGCGAGCGGCCGTAACGACCGAGCGCGAGGCATAAAAAAACCGGGGATTATCCCCGGTTTTTTTCGTTTTGAGACGGCGTTAACGGTGAGCCAATTCGACTTCGTCTTCGCTGTCCATCACGGCTTTGTCGGTTTGCTTCATCAGCTGGCTGGTGATGGTGCCTGCCGCCATGGAGCCGTTGACGTTCAGCGCGGTACGGCCCATGTCGATCAGCGGTTCGACCGAGATCAGCAGCGCGACCAGCGTCACCGGCAGGCCCATCGCCGGCAGCACGATCAGCGCGGCGAAGGTCGCGCCGCCGCCCACGCCCGCTACGCCGGCGGAGCTGATGGTGACGATGCCGACCAGGGTGGCGATCCACACCGGATCCAGCGGGTTGATGCCGACGGTCGGCGCAACCATTACCGCCAGCATTGCCGGGTAGAGGCCCGCACAGCCGTTCTGGCCGATGGTGGCACCGAAAGACGCCGAGAAGCTGGCGATGGATTCCGGCACGCCCAGGCGGCGGGTCTGCGCTTCCACGTTCAATGGAATGCTGGCGGCGCTCGAGCGGCTGGTGAAGGCGAAAGTGATCACCGGCCACACCTTGCGGAAGAACTTCATCGGGTTAACGCCGGTGAAGGCCAGCAGGACAGCGTGCACCACGAACATGATGGCCAGGCCGATATACGAGGCCACGACGAAGCTACCGAGCTTGACGATGTCGTGAATGTTGGAACCGGCGACCACTTTGGTCATCAGCGCCAGCACGCCGTACGGCGTCAGCTTCATGACTAAACGCACCAGCTTCATCACCCAGGCCTGCAGGGTGTCGATAGCGACCAGTACGCGCTCGCCTTTCGGCTTGTCGTCTTTCAGCAGTTGCAGCGACGCCACGCCGAGGAAGGTGGCGAAAATCACCACGCTGATGATCGACGTCGGGCTGGCGCCAGTCAGATCGGCGAACGGGTTTTTCGGGATGAACGACAGCACCATCTGCGGCACGGTCAAGTCGGCCAGTTTACCCACGTAGTTGGTCTGGATCGCCGTCAGGCGCGCGCTTTCCTGCGCGCCCTGCACCAGGCCTTCGGCGGTCAGGCCGAACAGGTTGGTGACCAGCACGCCCACCAGCGCCGAGATCAGCGTGGTGAACAGCAGTGTGCCGATAGTCAGGACGCTGATTTTGCCCAGAGAAGAGGCGTTGTGCAGCTTGGCCACCGCGCTCAGGATCGAGGCGAACACCAGCGGCATGACGATCATTTGCAGCAGCTGCACATAGCCGTTGCCGACGATGTTGAACCAGCTGATGGATTCTTTCAGCACCGGGTTGTCGGAGCCGTACACCAGCTGCAGGCCCAGGCCGAACACCACGCCGACCACCAGGCCGACCAGCACTTTTTTCGCCAGGCTCCATTGCTTGTGGCGGGTTTGCGCCAACAGCAACAGGAGCGCGACAAACACCAGCACGTTAATCACGAGCGGAAGATTCATCCCCAATGTCTCCAATAATCTTTCTTATAAAAACGACTACGCATCACGTATGTCGCGATGTAAATATCGTAACAGTTTGCCGAGTGGCCTACTTATATCCAAATGGAATTTGATATAGCTTTTTATGTGTTTTTGTTCGTTTTATATACATGAAGGTGATGGGTTGAGCGGATTTTTGTGATCAGAGTCTGATATTTCTGATTTGCTCGACATAGGATTGCACCGGCAGGGTGAAATCACCTTGCCAACAGATGGCAAATGCCACCAGGCACAGACACAGCACGCGCTCGAGCTGATTGCCTTTTTGCGAGTTGAGCAGCGGCAGGCGAAAACGCCAGCGGCATGGCCACAGCAGCGGAACGCCGGCGGGAGTGAGCATATCGGCCAGCAGATGGCTGAAGTAACCGATGATCATGGCGTGCAGCGCGTCGGCCGGGATCGGCCAGCTGCGCGGCACGTCCAGCTGGAACAGCGCCATGCCGCCGGCGATCGCCAGCAGGCTGTGGGTGAAGCCGCGGTGGCCGAAGGCGCGGGCGATGGGTAGGGCAATCCAGCGCAGACGCTGGCCCAGTACCGACTTGGGGTGATCGATGTCCGGCAGCAGCGAGGTCAGCAGCGCGGCGGGTATGATGTGCCACCAGTCGCCGGTAGCCAGCTCTGGCGTCACTTCCGCCTTCTTGGCGAAGATCGCGCAAGCGACAGAGAATATAAGGTGTCCTTCCGCGGTCATGCTGTTGCGATTCCGGCTGGTAAACTGTTAATTTATCCAGTATATGGGAAAATTCCCAGTAGTGGAAGTAGTTACCCTGTAACCAATTGTTTATTTTTCCCGGTTTTACAACGGCTTGTTACGGCAATGCGTAACAAATCATCGCTTTTGACGGGCGGGAACAAAAAGCGGGCGATGGGCGGTGCGGAACGGAGAGAAATGAAGGCGGTTTTCAGTACGCAGCGGCGGGAGGAAGCGGCGGCCGCGAAGAGCGCTGCGTGGCAGTGACAACGTTCCGCGGACCGTCGCTTTCCCTGTCGCCCAGCATAATAACAACAGCATGCCGATTCAATAATAATGAAACGCTGTTTCGTTTGTTTTGCGGCGCGGATCCCTTTTATGGCGCTGAGCGAAAAGCCAGGGCGCCGGTGGCCGGCGCCGCAGGTCAGGCAAAGTGGGCGGGGGTGAGCTGTTCCAGGGTCTCCAACTGGTGGTCTGCCAGCGCCCAGCGCGGATCGTGGCGGTATTCGGCGGCCGGGATCACGATGGAGCGCATGCGCGCGGCCTTGGTGGCGATCATGCCGTTAAAGGAGTCTTCCAGCGTGATGCAGCGTAGCGGATCGCTGCCCAGCCGTTCGGCGGCGATCAGGTAGACCTCCGGGTGCGGTTTGCTGTACGGCAGGTATTCGGCAGAAACCAGCTGATCGAAGTAGCCCTCAAGATCGAACATCTTCAGCACCTGCTGCTGCATGTGCAGCGGCGAGGCGGAGGCGAGACCGATGTTCAGCCCCTGCTCGCGGCACAGTTCCAGCGCCTGCCGGACGCCCGGCAGCAGCGGGCGCGTCTCGTGCACCAGCTCGATGGCGCGTTCGATAATCCGTGCCGACACCTCATCGAGCGAAACCCCTTGCCACGGCATGGCCTGGTACCACATTTTCACCACCAGATCGATGCGCAGCCCCAAGGTGTCCGGCAGCTTGTGGCGATCGGACAGATCCAGACCCAACGCGCCGAAGATATCCAGCTCGGCCTGCAGCCACAGCGGTTCCGAATCGATCAACAAGCCGTCCATATCAAAAATTGCGGTTTCAATGCGTTGCGAATAAGCCATTAGCGGTTAACTCCTGCCGGCGCGGGTGAATGTCCCGCTACTGTAGCATTGCCGGTGGGGCGCTTCAAAACGGGGCGCCACCAACAAGGGGGCGTGAATCGCGGGTAAACTGTTGATTTCGGCGAATTCGGCTAAGCTTGTAGCACAACGGGAATGAAGAAAACGGTGGGCGATTTTCGCCAACTGCAGGTAGACTTAGCCGATTCGGTTACGTCGCTAACAAGGGGAACACATGACGTATCAACAGGCCGGGCGTATCGCCATTTTGAAACGCATTCTCGGATGGGTAGTTTTTATCCCGGCGTTGCTGTCGACGCTGATTTCCGTGCTGGGCTTTATCTATCAGCACAGTGAAAAAACCAAGGGCATCAACGCGGTGATGCTGGATTTTGTCCACGTGATGGTGGACATGGTGCGCTTCAATACGCCGTTCCTGAACCTTTTCTGGTACAACTCGCCGGTGCCTGACGTGGATAAAAGCCTGTTCAGCGGCGCCAATCTGATGTTCATCATCATCTACATACTGATCTTCGTCGGGCTGGCGCTGCAGGCTTCCGGCGCACGCATGTCGCGCCAGGTCAAGTTCATCCGCGAAGGGTTGGAAGACCAGATGATCCTGGAGCAGGCCAAGGGCAGCGAAGGGCACACGCGCCAGCAGCTGGAGGCGCGCATCACGCTGCCGCACCACACCATCTTCCTGCAGTACTTTCCGCTGTATATCCTGCCGATCGTGATTGCGGTGATCGCCTGGTTCGTGATCCGCCTGCTGGGGCAGTTGGCCGGCGCGGCCTGAGCCATGAGCGGGGCGCCGAGCGGCGCCCCGAAACATTACGAGGCCTCGGGCTGCAACAGCGCTTCCACCGCGCGTTGCGCAGCCACCAGATGCTGGCCGCCGAACAGGTTGCTGCGGTTGAGCAGGTAGTACAGCTGATACAGCGGCTGGCGCTCGATAAATCCGGCCCCCAGCGGCCATACGCTCTGATAGCCGTCGTAGATCTGCGGCGGCAGCTCGGGGTACAGCGGCAGCATCGCCAAATCGCACTCCCGGTCGCCCCAGTAGCTGGCCGGATCGAACAGAATCGGCCCGTGGGCGGTCATCGCGCAGTTGCCCGGCCACAGGTTGCCGTGCAGCAGCGAAGGCTGCGGCTGGTGATGCTGCAAACGCAGATACACCCGATCGACGATGTCGTCGATGTCACCGAAGGTCATGCCTTTCTCGGCCGCCAGCTGCAGCTGCCAGCCGATGCGCTGTTCGGCGAAGAATTCCGACCAGCGGCGCTGCCAGGCGTTGGGTTGCGGGGTGGTGGTCAGATCGCTGTCGAAGTCGAGGCCGAACTGCGGTTGCTCGCTCCACTGGTGCAGGTGCGCCAGCTGCTGGCCCAGACAGTAGGCGCCGTGGGCGTCGAGGGGTTTCAGCTGCTGATACTCCAGCAGCAGGAAGCTGTAGTCGCGATCGCTGCCGACGCCGTACACTTCCGGCACCCGCACGCTTTTGCTGCGCGCCAGCAACGCCAGCTGATCGGCCTCGGCGGTGAATATCGGCAGTTGTTCACGGGCGTCGCATTTCACGAACACCTCGTTGTCACCGTAACTCACGCGCCACGCCGGGTGAATGTCGCCCCCGGGCAGTTCAATCCTTTCGCGTATCTCTGCGCTGCCAAGATGTTCACTTAACAGACGGCTAACGGCTTGCCACATGGTATTTCCCCCTCTGTGCTGCCTGATAATTCATTAGGTTAGCGTCTTTCCCGTGGTGAAAACACGACGCGGCGCACAGCCGGCGTCAAAGGCGGCGATTTTTTCAGCGCCTCGCCAGCTCAAAGTATATACCCTATTGATTAATTTAAGCGCAATACCGGTTGCAACTTGATGACAACGACGCGATGAGCGGGGGAAGGTGATGCGGCGAGCAGAGGGCATCGCCGCATCGGTGAGTTAACCGCCGGTGAGGGCGCTTTGGTTACGCTGTAACGGACGCAGCTTGCTGTACAACAAGGCGATAACGAACAGCACGGCCTGTACGATGACGATGCAGGGGCCGGTGGCGCCGTCGATGTGGAAGCTGATCAGGGTGCCGAGCACACAGGAGAACACCGATACTATCGTCGCCACCATCAGCATGCGGTCGAAGCGGCGGCACAGCATAAAGGCGATGATGCCGGGGGCGATCAGCATGGCGATCACCAGGATCACCCCCACGGCCTGCAGCGAAGCGACGATGGTCATCGCCAGCAGGCACAGCAGCCCGTAGTGCAGCAGCTTGACCGGCAGGCCAATCACCCGCGCATGATGCGGATCGAAGCAGTACAGCATGAAGTCTTTACGCTTGAGCAGCACCACCGCCAGGGTGATGCCGGCGATCAGCAGGGTTTGCTTCAGCTCGCCGTCGGTAATGCCCAGCATGTTGCCGAACAGAATGTGGCTCAGATGCTGGTCAGTATCGATGCGCGAGAACAGCACCAGGCCGAAGGCGAACATGCCGGAAAAGACGATGCCCATCACCGTGTCTTCTTTCACCCGGCTGTTCTCTTTCAGGTAGCCGGTGGCTACCGCGCAAAAGATGCCGGAGAGGAAAGCGCCGATCGCCAGCGGGATGCCGACCACGAACGCTACCACGATGCCGGGCAGCACCGCGTGCGAGATGGCGTCGCCCATCAGCGACCAGCCTTTGAGCACCAGATAGCAGGAGAGCACGGCGCACACTACGCCGGTGACGATGGCGGCGACGATCGCCCGCTGCATGAACGGGTAGGCGAAGGGTTCGCTGAGCAGTTGATACAGGGTGTCCATCAGCGGCCTCCGGTTTGCGAATGCGCCACGCGGCGTCGTGACGCCAGCAGGCCGTGTTTCGGCGCGAAGAAGAACGCCGCCAGGAACACCAGCGTTTGCAGGGTGACGATCACGCCCCCGGTGGCACCGTCGAGGAAGAAACTCAGGTAGGCGCCGACGCCGCTGGTCAGCGAACCGATGATGATGGCGATGATCACCAGCCGGCTGAAGCGATCGGTCAGCAGGTAGGCGGTGGCGCCCGGCGTGATCACCATGGCGATCACCAAAATGGCGCCGACGGTTTGCAGCGCGGCGACGGTACAGGCGCTGAGCAGGGTGAAGAACAGGATCTTCAGCTTTAGCGGCGACAGGCCGATCGACACCGCGTGGCTTTCGTCGAAGAACACCGCCAGCAGGTCTTTCCACACCAGGCACAGGATCAGCAGCGAAACGCCGATGATGATTTCCACCTGCAGCACGTCTTCGTCGGCGATGCCGAGGATATTGCCGAAGATGATCGACTGTACGTTGACCGAGGTGGGGTTGAGCGACACGATCAGCAGGCCGACGGCGAAGAAGGTGGAGAAGATAAAGCCGATGATGGCGTCTTCGCGCAGCCGGGTGATGTGGCGCACCAGCGTCATCGCCAGCGCCGCCAGCATGCCGGTGAAGAAAGCGCCGGCGGCGTAGGGCAGGCCGAGGGCGTAGGCGCCGGCCACGCCGGGCACCACCGAGTGCGACAGCGCATCGCCCATCAACGACCATCCTTTCAACATCAGGTAGGCGGAGAGGAACGCGCAGGCGGCGCCGACGATGGCGCTGACCCAGATGGCTTTCACCATGTAGTTATAACTGAAAGGTTGCAGCAGAAGGTCCAGCATCAGGATTGTTTCTCCCTGGCCTGGCTGTTGGCCGGCGGATCGCTCTTGGTGTGGCCGTAGAACACCGCGGGGCGCTCATCGTCGGTCAACACCGTAACGGTGCGCGGATCGTTGTCGTCGTGCAGATCCGGGCCGGAGAGGTTGATATGGCGCAGCACGCCGCCGAATGCC
This sequence comes from Serratia sp. CY44782, assembly GCF_052168715.1. Taxonomy (NCBI): domain Bacteria; kingdom Pseudomonadati; phylum Pseudomonadota; class Gammaproteobacteria; order Enterobacterales; family Yersiniaceae; genus Serratia; species Serratia sp. CY44782. The sequence goes on along the minus strand of NZ_JBJNME010000008.1, from coordinate 273,054 downwards.
TGCTCCAGGTTGCTCTGAGTGAAGGTGGTCTCGGTCGGGCCGGCGGCCAGCACCGTGCGGTTGATGAGGATCACCCGATCGCAAAATTCCGGCACGCTGCCGAGGTTATGGGTGGAGACCAGGATCAGGTGCCCCTCGTCGCGCAGCGCGCGCAGCAGTTCGATAATGGCGTTCTCGGTTTTTACATCCACGCCGGTGAACGGCTCGTCCAGCAGCAGTACCGTGCCCTGTTGCGCCAGCGCGCGCGCCAGAAACACGCGTTTTTTCTGGCCGCCGGACAGCTCGCCGATCTGCCGGCTGCGCAGCTCGCTCAGGCCGACGCGCTCCAGCGCCTTGTCGACCCGCAGCCGGTCTTCGCGCGACGGGATGCGCAGGAAGTTCATCTTGCCGTAACGGCCCATCATCACCACGTCTTCCACCAGCACCGGGAAGTTCCAGTCGACGTCTTCAGTCTGCGGCACGTAGGCGATCAGGTTCTTTTTCAGCGCGTCCGCCACCGGTTTGTCGCTCAGCGACACCTGGCCGGCAGTGGGCCTGACCAGGCCCATGATGCTTTTGAACAACGTCGATTTGCCGCTGCCGTTGACGCCGACCAGCGCGCAGATCGAACCGCCGCTCAGGGTAAAGCTGGCGTTGTGAATGGCGGTGTGCCCGTTGTTGTAGGTTACGGTGACGTCGTCCACGTTCAATTCAGGGCGGACAAACGGTTCATGGGTCATTGATCGAATCCTTTGGCGATGGTTTGCACGGTGGTGTTGAGCAGGTCGATATAGGTCGGCACCGGGCCGTCGCGGGTGGACAGTGAATCCACGTACAGCACGCCGCCGTATTTGGCGCCGGTCTCTTTCGCCACCTGCTTGGCCGGCTTGTCGGAAATGGTGCTCTCGCTGAACACCACCGGAATATGGTGGGCGCGCACCGCGTCGATCACCCGGCGCACCTGCTGCGGCGAGCCTTGCTCATCGGCGTTGATCGGCCAAAGATAAACTTCTTTCAGCTGGTAGTCCTGCGCCAGATAGCTGAAGGCGCCTTCGCTGGTCACCAGCCAACGCTGTGCGGCAGGAATGCGCGCCAGGCGTTCGCGCAGCGGGGCGTCCAGCGCGCCGATCTTCTCTGCGTAGGCCTTGGCGTTGCGGTTGTAGGTTTCTGCATGGGCCGGATCGTGCTCCACCAGCGCTTTGCGGATGTTCTCGATGTACACCAGCGCGTTGCTCGGCGACATCCACGCATGTGGATTAGGGTTGCCGTTATACGGCCCTTCGCGGATCGGCAGCGGGGTGATGCCCTCGGTTACGACCGCCGCCGGCACCTGCTTGATATTCTCGAAGAAACGCTGGAACCAGCGTTCCAGGTTCATACCGTTCCACAGGATCAGGTCGGCGTGCTGCGCCTTGACGATGTCGCGCGGGGTAGGTTGATAGTCGTGGATCTCGGCGCCCGGTTTGGTGATGGATTCCACCACGGCGGCGTCACCCGCCACGTTCTGGGCGATGTCCTGAATGATGGTAAAGGTGGTCACCACGCGCAGCTTCTTTTCCGCCAGTGCGTGTGGGCTGGCCATAGCGGCGCCGAGCAGCAGGCAGGCGAGAGTGAAAGGGCGTAACAGTGCGGCAGCGCGGGGAAGGCGACTGCGGCGAAAAGCGCAACTTATCAATGGCATGATGACGTCTCCTGGTTCAAATGAAAATGATTATCAATATCAATTGAAGCGAAGTCAAGCGTCACTTGCCCACCGCCGGCGGGGTATTTCTCCAACTGAAAAAATAATACCGTCCGGGGAGTTATAGCATTTTATGTATCAGTATGTAACCGCTGAAGGTAGTCCTTACAGCTGCATATCGCCACCTCCGGCTGTTTTCCCAAGGCCAACTGCCCGAACCCCTGCGCCAGCCGCTGTACATCCTCTTGATCCAGCACGGTTATAAACGCAAAACTGTTGCTGCCGAGTTCGTGGTGAACGCCATTCTCGTCTGTCACCGACGTGACAAAACCCTCGCGTGTCAATTGCCCGGTCAGCTTCGCCAGGTCGGTCAATCCCTCTTCCTGATAGCGAAAAGTCACCACAAAGCAGCTTGTTGCAGATTGACTCATAAATCACCTCTTGGTATATGGATAGCTTGAGATTAGTCCAAAAAATTACTGCAGGTGTCCTTACAAGTTGTATATGCTACGCAACTCATTGAAAGGAGTGAGGGATTCTGTGAAAACAAAAATAGGTTGCCTTACGGCAATTTTACTTTTGTCGGGGTGCGCCAAAGACCCGCAAACGGCAAGCAATATTTCAGGCAGTGGCACAACGCGCGGCGGTTGGTTAAAACCCCCTCCGCAGGCACCGGTAAATCGCACAGGCACGCCGGTTGTTTATAACGATTACATTCGTCAGGCCGCCAGCAACTATGGCGTCGACGAAACGCTGATTAAAGCGATTATTCAGGTGGAGTCCGGGTTTAACCCGAACGTGGTCAGCACCTCGAACGCAGTGGGATTGATGCAGCTTAAGGCTTCTACCGCCGGCCGCGACGCCTATCGCATGAAAGGACGAAGCGGGCAACCCAGCTCGCGAGAGCTGAAGGATCCGGCGGTCAATATTGATCTGGGAACGGCCTATATCAATATTCTTCAAAGCCAGCAGCTAGCCGGGATCAACAACCCACAGACTTTGCGTTATGCCACCATCGTTTCGTACGTGAACGGGGCGGGCGCCATGTTGCGCACTTTCTCCTCGGACAAGCGCGTGGCGGTCAATCGCATCAATCAGATGAGCCCGGATGAGTTTTATCAGCACATCCAGAAAAAGCACCCGGCGCCGCAGGCACCGCGCTATTTGTGGAAGGTGACCACCGCCTACCAGGCGATGTCGCAGTAACCCTCTATCCTGTCGAATCGGCCGCAAAACGCGGCCGATTTTGTTTCAGATGCCGCTGCAGAGCGCGACCTACCTCTCATTTTTCGTTATTTCCTCACCGCTTATCGGAAAAACCGCACAAAAAGTTAAATTTACGTTAGCAGATAAATCTTTACGTTCATTCAATAAGTTACCGGTAACATTTTTGCTTTTGCGCGCATTGTGACCTTCAATAAATATACAAATAAGTAACAAATTATTTTAAAAACCCGTATCGATCGCAAGGTTGCGGTTAAATAGTTGTGACTATCTTTGGATGGAATGTGACATGTCGAACCATAAAACCAACAATTCGCGGCGCGATTTCTTGTTGAAATCGATGACCTTAATTCCTGCGGCGGTAATTGGTGGCAGCGGCGTTGGCGCGCTGACGGCACCGACACCGGCGGTCGCGGCCTCGAACACCACAACGCAGAACGATTACCAACCGACCTTTTTCACCCCGGAAGAGTGGGCCTTCATCAAGGCCGCCGTTGCGCGCCTGATCCCGGCCGACGAACGCGGCCCTGGCGCACTGGAAGCCGGCGTACCGGAGTTTATCGATCGCCAGATGAATACCCCGTACGCCACCGGCTCCATCTGGTACATGCAGGGGCCGTTCAACCCCGACGTGCCGAAGGAGATGGGCTATCAGCTGCCGCTGGTGCCCAAGCAAATCTACAACCTCGGCATCAGTGACGCCGACGCCTATAGCAAGAAAACCGCCGGCAAGCCTTTCGCCGAACTGGATGGCGCGCAGCAAGACGCCATGCTGCAAAAGTTCGAGTCCGGCGAGGCGGAGTTCCAGCAGCTGCCGTCGAAACTGTTCTTCTCCTATCTGCTGCAAAACACCCGTGAAGGTTTCTTCAGCGATCCTATCCATGGCGGCAACAAAGACATGGTTGGCTGGAAGCTGATTAATTTTCCGGGCGCGCGCGCCGATTTTATGGACTGGGTTGAGCGAGGGGAGCGTTATCCCTTCCCGCCGGTATCGATTCGAGGGGAGAGGGGCTAACCATGGCAACGGTAATGAAAAAAGTAGACGCGGTGATCGTCGGCTTCGGCTGGGTGGGCGCGATCATGGCCAAAGAGCTGACCGAGGCCGGCCTCAACGTGGTGGCGCTGGAGCGCGGCCCGATGCGCGACACTTATCCGGACGGTTCTTATCCGCAGGTGATCGACGAACTGACCTATAACATCCGTCGCAAACTATTCCAGGATCTGTCGAAAAGCACCGTCACCATTCGCCACAACAGCAGCCAGACCGCGGTGCCTTACCGCCAGCTGGCGGCGTTCCTGCCGGGCACCGGCGTCGGCGGCGCCGGCCTGCACTGGTCAGGCGTGCATTTCCGCGTCGATCCGATCGAACTGCGCATGCGCAGCCACTATGAAGAGCGCTACGGCAAAAACTTCATTCCGAAGGACATGACCATCCAGGACTTCGGCGTGACCTACGACGAGCTGGAACCCTTCTTTGATAAAGCGGAGAAAGTGTTCGGCACCTCCGGCACCGCCTGGACCATCAAAGGACAGAAAGTGGCGCAGAAGGGCGGCAACCGCTTTGCGGCAGATCGCTCTAGCGACTTCCCGCTGCCGGCGCAGAAAAATACCTACTCCGCCCAGCTGTTCGAGAAAGCGGCGCTGGAGGTGGGTTATCACCCTTACAACCTGCCGTCCGCCAACACCTCGGACTCTTACACCAACCCGTACGGCGCGCAGATGGGCCCGTGCAACTTCTGCGGTTTCTGCAGCGGCTACGCCTGCTACATGTATTCCAAAGCTTCGCCGAACGTCAACATTCTGCCGGCGCTGCGCATGGAAAAACGCTTCGAGCTGCGCACCAACGCCAACGTGCTAAAGGTCAATCTGACCGACGACAAGTCCCGCGCCACCGGCGTGAACTACGTCGATGCGCAGGGCCGCGAGATTGAACAGCCGGCCGATCTGGTGATCCTGGGCGCGTTCCAGTTCCACAACGTGCACCTGATGCTGCTGTCCGGCATCGGCAAGCCTTACGATCCGGTGACCGGCGAAGGCGTGGTCGGGCGTAACTTCGCCTACCAGAACATGACCACCATCAAGGCGTTCTTCGATAAAGACGTGTTTACCAACCCGTTCATCGGCGCCGGCGGCAACGGCGTGGGCGTGGACGACTTCAACGCCGATAACTTCGACCACGCCAAAGAAGGCTTCGTTGGCGGTTCGCCATTCTGGGTCAACCAGGCGGGCACCAAGCCGATCTCCGGCCTGCCGACCCCGCCGGGCACCCCGGCCTGGGGCAGCAAGTGGAAAGCGGCGGTGGCGGATGCCTACACCCACCACGTTTCGATGGACGCCCACGGCGCGCACCAGTCGTACCGCAACAACTATCTGGATCTCGATCCCAACTACAAGAACGTTTTTGGCCAGCCGCTGCTGCGCATGACGTTCGACTGGCAGGAAAACGACATCAAGATGGCGCAGTTCATGTACGACAAGATGGCGCCGATCGCCAAGGCGATGAACCCGAAACTGATCGCCGGCAGCCCGAAAAACGCCAACAGCCACTTCGATACCACCAGCTACCAGACCACCCACATGAACGGCGGCGCGGTGATGGGGGAAGATCCGAAGACCAGCGCGGTCAACCGCTATCTGCAGAGCTGGGACGTGCACAACGTGTTCTCGATCGGCGCATCGGCCTTCCCGCAGGGGCTGGGCTACAACCCGACCGGCACCGTGGCGGCGCTGGCTTACTGGTCTGCCCGCGCTATTCGCGAGCAGTATCTGAAAAACCCAGGCCCATTGGTGCAGGCATAAGGACGGCGAACGATGAAAGCATTTGTACCGGCACTGGTTCTCAGTGCAGTGAGTTTTTCCGTTTGGGCGCAGGACGCCACCGTCAGCAGCGAGCTTATCAAGCGCGGTGAATACCTGGCGCGCGCCGGCGACTGCGTGGCCTGCCACACCGACGGCAAGAGCGGCAAAACCTTCGCCGGCGGTCTGGCGATGGAGACGCCGATCGGCACCATCTACTCCACCAACATCACGCCGGACAAGAAAACCGGCATCGGCGATTACAGCTTCGAGGATTTCGACAACGCGGTGCGTAAGGGCGTAGCCAAAAACGGCAGCACCCTGTACCCAGCGATGCCGTACCCGTCGTTCGCGCTGGTGAAAGAGGAAGACATGCGCGCCATGTATGCCTATTTCATGCACGGCGTGCAGCCGGTGGAGCTGGCCAACAAGGATTCCGACATCCCGTGGCCGCTGTCGATGCGCTGGCCGCTGAGCATCTGGCGCGGCATGTTTGCGCCGTCGCCGGCGGACTTCGTGGCTGACGCCAAAGCCGATCCGGTGATTGAACGCGGTCGTTATCTGGTGGAAGGCCTGGGCCACTGCGGCGCTTGCCATACCCCGCGCAGCATCACCATGCAGGAAAAAGCGTTGAGCAACAGCGAAAGCGACGACTATCTGTCCGGCAGCAACGCGCCGATCGACGGCTGGGTGGCTTCCAGCTTGCGCAGCGACCGTAAGGATGGCCTGGGCAGCTGGAGCGAAGCCGAGCTGACCGAGTTCCTGAAAACCGGCCGTAACGACAAGGCGATCGTGTTTGGCGGCATGAGCGACGTGGTGGAGCACAGCCTGCAATACCTGAGCGACGACGATCTGACCGCCATCGCACGCTACCTGAAATCGCTGCCGCCGAAAGACGGCACGCAGCAGGCGGCGCCGGTCGAAGACAGCGTGGCCAAGGATCTGTGGCGCGGCGACGACAGCAAGCCCGGCGCGGCTCTGTATGTCGATAACTGCGCGGCCTGCCACCGCACCGACGGCGTGGGCTACAAGCGCGCCTTCCCGTCGCTGAAGGGCAACCCGGTGGTGCAGACCGAGGACGCGACCTCGCTGATCCACATCGTGCTGACCGGCAACACTACGCCGGCGGTGCAAGGGGCGGTGTCCAACATCACCATGCCGCCGTTCGGCTGGCGTCTGAACGATCAGCAGGTAGCGGACGTGGTGAACTTCATCCGCACCAGCTGGGGCAACAGCGCCAAACCGGTGAGCGCCTCCGACGTGGCCGACGTGCGTAAAGACCGCTCGATGATCCGCGACGAGAAGGAGATGGGCAGCGCCGAGGTGCCGGACCATCCGGACGCGAAAAAGTAAACCGCTTAAGGGCTCCGCAAGGGGCCCTTAGTTTTTTCTGTGCATGCCGGTTTTTTCAGCATTTCCTGTTCGCAAATTGCCCGCTCGGCCGATAAAACATAGACCCGCAGGGGATTTTTCATTATCCTTTGCCGTCCTTTCATCAGGCGTAAGTATGAAATATCGCTTTAATTCACTGATTACTATTAAAAAGTTTGCGGAGAAGGATATCCCGTTAGGCGCAATCGTTGGCGCCGCAGATTAAGGTAGACTGTCTCATGAGTACGATTTCTCCCGATTCAGGCACGCTGACAGCCGCTCAGCCAGCCAAATGGAACAAAACCGACACCGTCTGGATGTTCGGCCTTTATGCCACCGCGGTGGGTGCCGGCACGCTGTTCTTGCCGATCAACGCCGGTTTGAACGGCCCGCTGGTGCTGCTGTTGATGGCGCTGTTTGCTTTCCCGCTGACCTATTTGCCGCACCGCGCGCTCAGCCGCTTCGTGCTTTCCGGCTCCAGCCGCGACGGCAATATTCACGATGTGGTGGTGGAACACTTCGGCGTGCTGGCCGGCAAAATCATCATGATGTTGTATCTGATGGCGTTCTTCCCGATCGTGCTGGTGTACAGCATTTCGATCACCAACGCGCTGGACAGCTTCCTGATCCATCAGTTCCACGTGGCGCCGCTGCCGCGCATCTGGCTGAGCCTGGCGGTAGTGGTGGTGCTCAATCTGGTGCTGCTGCGCGGCAAAGACAGCATCGTGGCGGCGATGGGCATGCTGGTGTTCCCGCTGCTGGTGTTCCTGATGGGCATTTCGCTGTACCTGATGCCGAGCTGGAATACCGCCAACTTCGTTAATGGCCTGGCCGCCACCCGCTTCGACACGCCGGGGCTGTGGCATTCGCTGTGGCTGGCGGTGCCGGTGATGGTGTTCTCCTTCAGCCATGCGCCGATCATCTCTTCCTTCGCCTCGACGCAGAAGAGCCTGTATGGCGATAAGGCCGAACGCCGCTGCGCGCGCATCATGCGCTACAGCTATGTGCTGATCTGCGTCACCGTGCTGTTCTTCGTGTTCAGCTGCGTGCTGAGCCTGACCCATGAAGACATGCAGCAGGCGAAAGACCAGAACATCACGGTGCTGACCACGCTGGCCAACAAGTTTTCCAACCCATTGATCGCCTATCTCGGCCCGGTGATGGCGATGCTGGCAATGGCCAAATCCTATCTCGGCACCTCGCTGGGGGTGACGGAAGGGGCGACCAGCCTGATCGACGGCGTCACGCGCGCGGTCGGCAAGCCGCTCAGTTCGCGTATGACGCACCGCATCTCGGCGGTGTCGCTGTTCCTGCTCACCTGGGCGGCGACGGTGTGGAACCCCAGCGCGCTGCACATCATCGAAACCATCAGCGGCCCGCTGATTGCCGCCATCCTGTTCATTCTGCCGATGTACGCGGTGCGCGCGGTGCCGGCAATGCGTAAATACCGCGCGGCGAGCAACGTATTCGTACTGGTGATGGGCCTGATTGCGCTGTCGGCGCTGATCTACGGCCTGGTGTGATCCTCAGGGCGCGCCGCTTCCGGCGCGCCTCTTCATCCCGCGTTACACATCCCTTTGCAATTAATCGCCGGGCAATGCGGCGCGACCTTTGATAATGCAAGCCATTCTCATTACTATTCCCTGGTTGAATTATTTACCAAGGAGCTTTTCGTGCACCGTCGAATCACTCTGTCGGCACTGGTTTGCGCCGCCGCGCTTTCCGCCTCGGCGATGGCCACTACCTATCCACTGACCCTGACCGACACTTCCGGCCAGACGCTCACCTTCCAGCAAGAGCCAAAACGCATCGTGGTGCAGGACGGGCGCGATATTCTCACGCTGGCGCTGCTCGATCGCGCCAACCCGTTCGATCGGCTGGTGGCCTGGAATAACCTGCTGAAGAAAAGCGATGCGGCGACCTGGGACATCTTGCAAAGCAAATGGCCGGCGGCGAAAAACATCATCGATATGGGGTTCAGCGACAAGGGCGAGGTCAATCTGGAAAGCGTGATCGCCAAACGCCCCGATCTGATGATCGCCCAGCTGCGTTCCAAACCTTCGCTGAGCCAAACCGGCGTGCTGGATAAGCTGAGGGCGTTGAACGTGCCGGTGCTGTTTATCGACACCATGCTCAAGCCGGTGGAAAACACGCCAAAAAGCGTGACGCTGCTGGGGGAAACTCTCAACCGCGAAAGCGAAGCCAAGCAATATACCGATTATTATCAGCAGCATTATCAGGCCATTCTGGCCAAGACGCAGGCGGTGGAACCCAAGCCGCTGGTGTTCTTTGAAGCCAAGGCCGGCCTGAACGGGCTGGAGTCCTGCTGCTATACCCACGCCCACGTCGGCTGGGGCGCGCTGGTGGAAGCGGTCGGCGCGCGCAATATCGGCTCTGCGCTGCTGCCGGGCGCCACCGGCGACGTGTCGCTGGAAAAAGTGATCGCCATGAAACCGGATGCCTACATCGTTTCCGGTTCGCAGTGGGCCAGCAAGACCAACGCCGCGGTGCCGTTTGGCTATGGCGTGACGCAGCAGCAGGTGGATGAGGCTTTCAACCGCATGAAGCAGCGCCCGGGGTTCGCTCAGGTGTCGGCGGTGAAGGAAGGGCGGTTCTACGGCATCTACCATAACTTCTATAACCACCCGTACAACATCGTCGGGCTGGAGTATCTGGCGAAGTTTATCTATCCGGCGCAGTTCCCGGATCTGGATCCGGCCAAGACCTACAGCGAGATCCTCAGCCGCTTTACCGAAGTGCCGGAAGGTAAGGGCATTTTGGGCGCGCAGGCGCCGGCGGGGAAATAACGGTAACGGGCGCGGCGATCGCGCCCGTTTTTTATCGTCAGGCGGCCGGCGTATAGGTGGAGATAATCTCCAGTACGCCGTTGATGATGAACTGCACACCCATGCACACCAGCAGGAAGCCCATCAGGCGCGAGATCGCCTCGATGCCGCTTTTCCCCACCAAGCGCATGATGGCGCCGGAACTGAGCAGGCAGCCCCACAGGATCACCGCGACCGTCAGGAAGATGGCGACCGGCGCCACGGCCAGTACCCAGGGTTCAAAACCCAGCGTGTTCGCTTTGACGCTCGACGCCGAGCTGATGATCATCGCGATGGTACCCGGCCCGGCGGTGCTCGGCATGGCCAACGGCACGAAGGCGATGTTGGCCGACGTCTTATGGCGCAGCTCGTGCGACTTGCTCTCCACCTCCGGCGCCTCTTCGGGGCTCTGCTGCGGGAACAACATGCGAAAACCGATGAAGGCGACGATCAGACCGCCGGCGATGCGCAGACCGGGGATCGAAATGCCGAAGGTGTTCATCACCACCTGCCCGGCGTAAAACGCCACCGTCATGATGCAGAACACATAAACCGAGGCCATCAGCGACTGCTGATTGCGCTCTTCGCGCGTCATATTGCCGGACAACCCGAGCAGCAACGCCACCGTGGTCAGCGGATTGGCCAGCGGCAACAGCAGCACCAAACCCAGTCCGATGGCCTGGAATAACTGCAAAATACCCGTCATAAAAAACTCCCTGTGCAACGTTCAAGCCGCCAGGCGGCGGCCCATGAGCTGAACAGCCTAGCCTGCCGTGTCTCTGGCGGCAATGGGGATAGCTCGGAAGGTTAATTAACCGTCGGCCGGCGTTTCCTCTTCACCATTGCACTCGGCGGCGAGCTCAGGTTCATCCTCACACCCCAGCGGCGCTTCATTGACCGCAATCGCTCGCGGCACTGAACGCGCGCCAAAATGCACCAGCCCATACAGCGTCGCTAATACCGCGCATACCACGACGAGGACTGCGAGTAACCGGTTCATATTCTGCATAAGTCTCGGTGGGGAACTGACTGGTTTCAGGATAGCGGCTGGCGGCGAAGATCGCCACGCGGAGCGGATATATCGCCGAGCGGCGATGACAAAATGCGCTGCGCTCGGAAAGTGTGCGCAATTTTTGTGTTTTATGGCCTTTTTCACCGCAGTTGGCCGGTAAAAGCTGATGTTTCGCATCAATTGCTACACCCCGCAGGTTCAGCTGCCTACCATAGGCGCGCTTTAAAACGATAATGAGACTGATTATGCAAGACGAGTTGAAACTTTTACTGGGGAAAATCGGCGCATTCGCGCTTTCTGGCGCTTTCTTGGCGGCCTTGGTCGGCCTGGTGTTTATCGACGTACACTGGCTGCACAACTTCGTGCATGAAACCTCGCTGACCGAAGTGGCGCAGGAACTGTTGCTGCTCGCCATCGCCGGCGGTTTTTTCGCCGCGGCCTGGCGACAGGCTGAACGCCGCTCCGCCTGGATGCTGGTCGGCGGCTTCTTTCTCTGCATGTTGATCCGCGAGATGGACTTCGCCTTCGATGCGCTGTGGCACGGCGCGTGGGTGTGGTTCGCGCTGGCGATCGCCTTGGTTTGCCTGTGGCATGCCGCCAGGCACATCGCGGCGACGGTGCGCGGCCTGGCCGATTTCGTAACGCATCCCGGCTACGGCATGATGTGCGCGGGCCTGCTGTGCATTCTGGTGTTTTCCCGCCTGTTCGGCATGAGCGCGCTGTGGCAAACGCTGATGTTGGACGGTTATAACCGGGTAGTGAAAAACATGGTGGAAGAGGGCTGCGAACTGCTGGGCTACGGCCTGTGCCTGCTGGCCACCCTGAGCTACATGAAAACCGTCTTTGCGCCGGATGACGCGAAAGCGTGAGGGCGGCGCTTTATTTATCCGGAACAATTTTAGTGATACTATTCGCTTAGCCGAATGCGGCTGAGAAGGTATGCGTTCCATTCTGTATACCCAGTGAGGTTTCAATCTGGCAATTGTGGGCGAGATCTGAAACCTGGCTGACCAAACCCAAAACCCAATTTTCGTACTGCATGTGATCTGTCGTGTGGGTCACCACTGTAGATAAGGAATTATTAATGCCTGTTATTACTCTTCCTGACGGTAGTCAGCGTCATTTCGACCACCCCGTTTCCCCGATGGATGTCGCGCGCGATATCGGCCCTGGCCTGGCGAAAGCCTGTATCGCCGGCCGCGTCAACGGCGAGCTGGTTGATGTCGGCGATCTGATCGAATCAGATGCGCAGCTGGCCATCATCACCATCAAAGATGAAGACGGTCTGGAAATCATGCGCCACTCCTGCGCGCACCTGCTGGGTCATGCGATCAAGCAGCTGTGGCCGGATACCAAAATGGCGATCGGTCCGGTGATCGACAACGGTTTCTATTATGACGTGGATATCGACCGCACCCTGACGCAGGAAGACCTGGATCTGCTGGAAAAGCGGATGCACGAGTTGGCCGATAAGGATTACGACGTCATCAAGAAGAAGGTCAGCTGGCAAGAAGCCCGCGACACCTTCGCTGAGCGCGGCGAAATCTACAAAGTGGCGATCCTGGATGAGAACATCAGCCATGACGATCGTCCTGGCCTGTATCACCACGAAGAATACGTCGACATGTGCCGCGGTCCGCACGTGCCGAACATGCGTTTCTGCCACCATTTCAAACTGCAGAAAACCTCCGGCGCTTACTGGCGCGGCGACAGTAAAAACAAAATGCTGCAGCGTATCTACGGCACCGCCTGGGCAGACAAGAAGCAGCTGAACGCCTACCTGCAGCGTCTGGAAGAAGCGGCCAAGCGCGATCACCGCAAGATCGGCAAACAGCTCGACCTGTATCACATGCAGGAAGAAGCGCCGGGCATGGTGTTCTGGCACAACGACGGTTGGACTATCTTCCGCGAGCTGGAAGCCTTCGTGCGCATGAAGCTCAAAGAGTACCAGTACCAGGAAGTGAAAGGTCCGTTCATGATGGACCGCGTGCTGTGGGAAAAAACCGGCCACTGGGAAAACTACAAAGACGCCATGTTCACCACCGCGTCGGAAAACCGTGAATACTGCATCAAGCCGATGAACTGCCCGGGTCACGTGCAGATCTTCAACCAGGGCCTGAAGTCGTACCGCGATTTGCCGCTGCGCATGGGCGAGTTCGGCAGCTGCCACCGCAACGAGCCATCGGGCTCCCTGCACGGCCTGATGCGCGTGCGTGGCTTCACTCAGGATGACGCCCACATCTTCTGTACGGAAGAGCAGGTGCGTGCCGAAGTGAACGAATGCATTCGCATGGTCTATGATGTGTACGGCACTTTTGGCTTCGACAAGATCGCCGTCAAGCTGTCCACTCGTCCGGAAAAACGCATCGGCACCGACGACATGTGGACCCGTGCGGAAGAAGACCTGGCCGCCGCGCTGACCGAGAACGGCATTCCGTTTGAATATCAGCCGGGTGAGGGTGCCTTCTACGGACCGAAAATTGAATTTACCCTGCATGATTGTTTGGATCGCGCATGGCAATGTGGTACCGTGCAGCTCGATTTCTTCTTGCCGGGCCGTTTGGGCGCCTCGTACGTTGGCGAAAACAACGATCGCGTCGTGCCGGTAATGATTCACCGCGCCATTTTGGGCTCCATGGAACGCTTCATCGGTATCCTTACCGAAGAATACGCCGGGTTCTACCCGACTTGGATCGCTCCGGTGCAGGTGGTGGTGATGAATATCACCGACAGCCAGTCTGATTACGTCCAGCAATTGACCAAAAAACTGCAGGATGCAGGTATTCGCGTGAAAGCGGACTTGAGAAATGAGAAGATTGGCTTTAAAATTCGCGAACATACTTTACGTCGAGTCCCTTACATGTTGGTGTGCGGCGACAAAGAGGTCGAAGCAGGCAAAGTTGCCGTTCGTACCCGCCGTGGCAAAGACCTGGGAAGCCTGGACGTAAACGAAGTCGTAGACAAGCTGCTGAAAGAGATTCGCAGCCGTAGTCTTCATCAACTGGAGGAATAAAGTATTAAAGGCGGAAAACGAGTTCAACCGGCGCGTCCTAATCGCATTAACAGAGAAATTCGCGCGCAAGAAGTTCGCCTAACCGGCGTCGATGGCGAGCAGATTGGTATTGTCAGTCTGAATGAAGCTCTTGAAAAAGCTGAGGAAGCGGGCGTTGATTTAGTAGAAATCAGCCCAAATGCCGAACCGCCAGTTTGCCGAATCATGGATTACGGCAAATTCCTCTACGAGAAGAGCAAGTCGACGAAAGAACAGAAGAAGAAGCAAAAAGTTATCCAGGTTAAGGAAATCAAATTCCGTCCTGGCACCGATGATGGCGACTATCAGGTCAAACTACGCAACCTGATTCGCTTTCTGGAAGATGGCGATAAAGCCAAAATCACCCTGCGTTTCCGCGGGCGTGAGATGGCGCACCAGCAGATCGGTATGGAAGTGCTTAACCGCGTCCGTAAAGACCTGTGTGAAGATATGGATCTGGCAGTGGTCGAATCCTTCCCTACGAAGATCGAAGGCCGCCAGATGATTATGGTGCTCGCTCCTAAGAAGAAACAGTAAGGCTTACAAGTAATGGAACCCGCGCGGCGCTTGCGCTGTGTGGGTTTTATTCGCCCAACTGATTCGTTGTTTAACAATGCGAAGTGGATTTAATTAAAATGCCAAAGATTAAAACTGTACGTGGTGCAGCCAAGCGCTTCAAAAAAACCGGCAGCGGTGGTTTTAAGCGTAAACATGCCAACCTGCGTCATATTCTGACCAAAAAAGCAACCAAGCGTAAACGTCACCTGCGTCCGAAAGGCATGGTGTCTAAAAACGATCTGGTCCTGGTTACCGCGTGCCTGCCGTACGCATAAGCCATTTTTTTTGAATTTAGAATAAGACTTTAGGAGAGAGCATATGGCTCGCGTAAAACGTGGTGTAATTGCACGCGCACGTCACAAGAAAATTATGAAGCAGGCGAAAGGTTACTACGGTGCCCGTTCGCGCGTATATCGTGTTGCCTTCCAGGCAGTAATCAAAGCAGGTCAGTACGCTTACCGTGACCGTCGTCAACGTAAGCGTCAGTTCCGTCAGCTGTGGATTGCACGTATCAACGCAGCTGCTCGTCAGAACGGTCTGTCTTACAGCAAATTCATCAACGGCTTGAAAAAAGCGTCGATCGAAATTGACCGTAAGATCCTGGCTGACATCGCAGTCTTCGACAAAGTGGCCTTCGGCGCACTGGTTGAGAAAGCGAAAGCAGCTCTGGCGTAAGTCAGTAGAAGAGGGAGCTTGCTCCCTCTTTTAATCTTTGTTTTCAGCGACAAATATTGACTTTTATTGGCCGCCGCTATATCACTGGTGGGCAATCATCGACAAGGTACCGCAATCATGCACGCAGCTATTTTTCGTTTCTTTTTTTACTTTAGCGCCTGATTTCAGGAGGCTTTGCGCGTAAGAAAAGAAACGAAAAGTAGCGCCTAAGCCTCCCTCGTGGAGGCTTTTTTGTTTTTGGCCATCGTCCCGCCTTGCAAAGCGTTGCGATGAGAGCGGCAGGCGTTGAGCGAGCCTTGTGCCTCGCTGGTGGGTCGCCTGGCCGGCAACGTATTGAAAAGTCTTTGAAGATTGCTCAAAGGCGTGTTCGAATAATAGATAACAATTACTTAGGGCCATCCCGGCCAGAGGAAGAGGAAAGCAATGCCACATCTCGCAGAGCTGGTTGCCAATGCCAAGGCAGCCGTAGAAGATGCCCAGGATGTTGCCGCGTTAGATTTGGTACGCGTCGAATATTTTGGCAAGAAAGGTCATTTCACCTTGCAGATGCAGTCTCTGCGCGACGTACCGGCGGAAGACCGTCCGGCGGCCGGCGCGGTGATCAACCAGGCCAAGCAAGAGGTGCAAGACGCGCTGAACGCGCGCAAGAACGCGCTGGAAAGCGCCGCGCTGAACGCGCGCCTGGCGGCTGAAACCATCGACGTCTCCCTGCCGGGCCGTCGCATGGAGAACGGTGGCCTGCATCCGGTGACCCGCACCATCGACCGTATCGAAACCTTCTTCGGCGAGCTGGGCTTCTCCGTTGCCACCGGCCCGGAGATTGAAGACGATTACCATAACTTCGACGCGCTGAACATTCCAGGGCATCACCCGGCGCGCGCCGACCACGACACCTTCTGGTTCGACGCCACGCGTCTGCTGCGCACCCAGACTTCCGGCGTGCAGATCCGCACCATGAAGAACCAGCAGCCGCCGATCCGCATCATTGCGCCGGGCCGCGTTTATCGTAACGATTACGATCAGACGCATACCCCGATGTTCCACCAGATGGAAGGGCTGATCGTCGATAAAGATATCAGCTTCACCAACCTGAAGGGCACGCTGCACGATTTCCTGAACAACTTCTTTGAAGAAGACCTGCAGGTTCGTTTCCGTCCGTCCTACTTCCCGTTCACCGAGCCGTCCGCTGAAGTGGACGTCATGGGCAAGAACGGCAAGTGGCTGGAAGTGCTGGGCTGCGGCATGGTGCATCCGAACGTGCTGCGCAACGTGGGCATCGATCCGGAAGTTTACTCCGGCTTCGCCTTCGGCATGGGCATGGAGCGCCTGACGATGCTGCGTTACGGCGTCACCGACCTGCGCGCATTCTTCGAAAACGATCTGCGTTTCCTCAAACAGTTTAAGTAAGGCGGGAATATCACATGAAATTCAGTGAACTCTGGTTGCGCGAGTGGGTAAACCCGGCCATCAGCAGCGAAGCATTATCCGATCAAATCACCATGGCCGGCCTGGAAGTGGACGGCGTGGATCCGGTTGCCGGCGCGTTTAACGGCGTCGTCGTGGGCGAGGTGGTCGAGTGCGGCCAGCACCCGAACGCAGACAAACTGCGCGTCACCAAGGTTAACGTAGGCGGCGATCGCCTGCTCGACATCGTTTGCGGCGCGCCAAACTGCCGTACCGGCCTGAAAGTGGCGGTCGCCACCGTGGGCGCGGTGCTGCCGGGCAATTTCAAAATCAAGGCCGCCAAGCTGCGCGGCGAGCCTTCGGAAGGCATGCTGTGCTCGTTCTCCGAGCTGGGCATTTCCGACGATCATGACGGTATCATTGAGCTGCCGCTGGATGCGCCGATCGGCACCGACATCCGCGACTATCTGAAACTGAACGACAACACCATCGAGATCAGCGTCACGCCGAACCGCGCCGACTGCCTGGGCATCATCGGCGTTGCGCGCGACGTGGGCGTACTGAACCAGGTTGCGCTGACCGAGCCGACCATGAACCCGGTGGCCGCCACTATCGACGCCACGCTGCCGATCCGCGTTGACGCGCCGCAGGCGTGCCCACGCTATCTGGGCCGCGTAGTGAAAGGCATCGACGTTAAGGCGCCAACCCCGCTGTGGATGCGTGAAAAACTGCGTCGCTGCGGTATCCGTTCTATCGATGCCGTGGTTGACGTCACCAACTATGTGCTGCTGGAGCTTGGCCAGCCGATGCACGCTTTCGATCTGAGCCGCATCGACGGCGGCATCGTGGTGCGCATGGCGGAAGAAGGGGAAACCTTGACGCTGCTGGACGGCAGCGAAGCCAAACTGAACGCCGACACCTTAGTGATCGCCGATCATCAAAAAGCGTTGGCGATGGGCGGTATCTTCGGCGGCGAGCATTCCGGCGTCAACGGGGAAACTCAGGACGTGTTGCTGGAGTGCGCTTTCTTCAGCCCGCTGTCGATCACCGGCCGCGCGCGCCGTCACGGCCTGCACACCGATGCTTCTCACCGCTATGAGCGCGGCGTCGATCCGGCGCTGCAGTACAAAGCGATGGAGCGCGCCACGCGCCTGCTGCTCGATATCTGCGGCGGCCAGGCCGGCCCGGTTATCGACGTGACCGATGAAAACGAACTGCCGAAGCGCGCTACCATCACGCTGCGCCGCGAGAAGCTGGATCGCCTGATCGGCCACGTGGTGCCGAGCGAGCAGGTTAGCGACATTCTGCGCCGCCTGGGGTGCCAGGTAACCGAACAGGGCGACAGCTGGCAAGCGGTCGCGCCGAGCTGGCGTTTCGATATGGAGATCGAAGAGGACCTGGTGGAAGAAGTGGCGCGGGTTTACGGCTACGACAACATCCCGGATGTGCCGATTCGTGCCGATCTGGTGATGACCCAGCATCGCGAAGCCGATCTGACGCTCAAGCGCGTGAAGACCATGCTGGTCGATCACGGCTACCAGGAAGCGATCACCTACAGCTTCGTCGATCCGAAAGTGCAGGCATTGCTGCATCCGAATGAAGAAGCGCTGATCCTGCCGAGCCCGATTTCGGTCGAGATGTCGGCGATGCGTCTGTCGCTGTGGACCGGCCTGCTGTCTGCGGTGGTGTATAACCAGAACCGCCAGCAGACGCGCCTGCGCCTGTTCGAAAGCGGCCTGCGCTTTGTGCCTGATAGTGCGGCAGATCTGGGTATCCGTCAGGATGTCATGCTGGCAGGCGTGATCGCTGGCCATACGCACGATGAGCATTGGGATCTGGCGCGCAAGCCCGTCGACTTCTATGATTTAAAAGGGGATCTGGAGTCTGTCCTCGAGCTGACCGGTAAATTATCCGAAATTCAGTTCCGGGCGGAAGCCAATCCAGCCCTGCATCCAGGGCAAAGTGCGGCGATTTATTTGCACGGCGAACGCGTAGGTTTCATCGGTGTGGTTCACCCGGAACTTGAACGTAAACTGGATCTTAACGGCCGCACCGTGGTGTTTGAACTGGAGTGGAACAAGCTTGCGAGCCGCGCCGTGCCTCAGGCGCGGGAGATTTCGCGCTTCCCGGCAAACCGCCGTGATATCGCCGTTGTGGTGGCTGAAAACGTCCCCGCAGAAGATATTTTGGCCGAGTGTAAGAAAGTTGGCGCAAATCAGGTAGTTGGCGTAAACTTGTTTGACGTGTACCGTGGCAAGGGCGTGGCAGAAGGTGACAAGAGCCTGGCTATCAGTCTGGTATTGCAGGATACCGCTCGTACACTGGAAGAAGAGGAGATAGCCGCTACCGTTGCAAAATGCGTAGAGGCTCTAAAACAGCGATTCCAAGCATCCTTGAGGGATTGAACCTATGGCGCTTACTAAAGCTGAAATGTCAGAACACCTGTTTGAGAAGCTTGGGCTTAGCAAACGGGACGCCAAAGACCTGGTGGAACTGTTCTTTGAAGAGGTCCGTCGGGCCCTTGAGAATGGCGAACAGGTAAAACTGTCGGGTTTTGGCAACTTTGATCTGCGTGACAAGAACCAACGTCCGGGGCGTAACCCGAAGACCGGCGAAGACATTCCGATTACGGCGCGCCGCGTGGTGACTTTCCGTCCGGGGCAGAAGCTGAAAAGCCGGGTAGAAAACGCCAGCCCGAAAGGGTGAGTGACGTGACATCAAAAAAGGCCGCTTGCGCGGCCTTTTTCTTTTTTTGGGGAAAATTCAGTTTATTCCTAATGGGTAATGTAAGAATTAAAATTATTCATTAAAGCACTACGGGAAAAATTTATTTAATCTTATTTGCGGAATATTCTTATATCTTATTTTGTGTGATAGGCGGCCTTATTTGTCATTTCAATAACGGCCATAATAATGGCCTGGGCCGTCGCCGCGGTGGCCGCCGCCCCAGTGGGGTCCCCAGCAGCAGGCGCTGAGGCTTGAGGCCAGGGCCACAACGGCCAGCAAGATACCGATACGTTTAATCATCTTATTATCCTCCGGTGGGAATCCATTTAATTATAATTGTCTTGCGGCTTGAGAGACGTCAGTTATTCGTTAAACCTTGTCAGTGGTTATGATAATTAAAGGCGGCGGCAAACAGTGTAGGGATTGTGTAAGGCCGTCGAAAACGATCTGAAAATAGGCATCGATGAGATAGTCGTTAAATAAGCACGCTGATATAACCACTGCAGCAAGGAAAATAGAGTGAGAAGGTAAAATGAAAAAGATCCTGTTGCTGGTGTGTTTCCCGCTGTTGCTGCCGCTGGCGGCGCAGGCCGATGTGTCCGTCGATATCAACGTGCCGGGAGTTTCCCTGCATCTGGGGGATCAGGACCGTCGCGGCTACTACTGGGATGGCTACGACTGGCGTCCACCGCAGTGGTGGCATGCGCACCAGGGCCGCGGTCTGGGTGAGCGCAATGCGCGCGGTTTGTACTGGGACGGCGGACGCTGGCAACCTTCGCCGCCGCGTGGTTATGAGCATCGCGAGCCGGAGCGCAGCGGCAATCCGTTCCATGGCGATCGCGATAATCGCGACCGCCGTCATGACGATCGGGGTGACCATGATCGCCGCGATGACGGCCGCGGTCAGCCTTATCCACCGGGCAACGCCGGCCCGCATCGTTAATCCCTGAGTTTATCGGCGGCTGGTTTTGCCATCATCATGGTGATGACGGGCAGGGCCAGCCGCTGCTTTCCTGCGCCATCGCCTACGCAAGGCTTCCCCTTGCGGCGTTAACCCCCTAATATTCGACTCAGACGTCAATTATCCGGCCACGACAGCGGCCGGCAGGGAACCGCCGCGCCATGCCAACCAGCCGTACTTTCACCTTACTGTTGCAACATCAGCGCTACCGCGATAAGCGCCAGGTCACTCTGCTGGCGCTGGGCGTGGCGGTGGCGTTGCTGTTCAGCCTCTGCGCCGGTGACCAATGGATATGGCCGTCAGCGTGGTTCAGCGATCGGGCGCAGCTGTTCGTTTGGCAACTGCGTTTACCGCGCGCGCTGGCGGTGATGCTGGTCGGCGCCGCCCTGGCGGTGGCAGGCGCGGTGATGCAGGCGCTGTTTGAAAACCCGCTGGCGGAGCCCGGTCTGCTGGGGGTGGCTAACGGCGCCGGCGTCGCGCTGGTGTTGACGGTGCTGTTGGGGCACGGTTTGTTGCCGGTGGCGCTGATGAGCGCCGCCGCGATAGCCGGTGCGCTGGCGATGACCTTTTTGCTGCTGGGCTTCGCTCGGCGCCGGCGCCTGACCAATGCACGGCTGTTGCTGGTTGGCGTGGCGCTGGGCATCGTGTGCAGCGCGCTGATGACCTGGGCGGTCTATTTCAGCACCAGCCTCGATCTGCGGCAGCTGATGTACTGGATGATGGGCGGTTTCGGCGGCGTCGATTGGCGGCAAAAGTGGCTGGTGCTGGCGCTGCTGCCGGTGCTGCTGTGGCTGTGCGGCCAGGGCAGAGCGCTCAACCTGATGGCGCTGGGCGAGGTACAGGCGCGGCAACTTGGGCTGTCGCTGCATCTGTGGCGTAATTTGCTGGTGCTGGCGATCGGCTGGCTGGTCGGCGTCAGCGTGGCGCTCGCCGGAGTGATTGGTTTTGTTGGGTTGGTGATCCCGCATATTTTGCGGCTCACCGGCCTGACCGATCAGCGCTATCTGCTGCCGGCCTGCGCGCTGGCGGGAGCCGGGGTGTTGCTGGTGGCCGATGTGATCGCCCGCGTTGCGCTGCTGGCGGCCGAGCTGCCGATCGGCGTGGTGACCGCCACGCTGGGGGCGCCGCTATTTATCTGGTTACTGACCCGAACAAAGGGCGTAAGGTAGTTTTCTTCATTCACCTGCCATTAAAAAACCAAAGGATGACAACCGATGAGCAAGCCAATCTACAACCTGCCGTTACACACCATCGAAAATCAGGCGACCACGCTGGGTGCCTATCAGGGTAAGGTGCTGCTGGTGGTCAACGTGGCCTCGGAGTGCGGCCTGACCAAGCAATATGAAGGGCTGGAAGCGCTGTACGAAACCTATCGCGATCGGGGGCTGGAAGTTTTGGGGTTCCCGTCCAATGAATTCCTGGGCCAGGAGCCGGGCAGCAACGAAGAGATCCTGGCGTTTTGCCGCGGCACCTTCGGCGTGCAATTCCCGATGTTCGCCAAGATTGAGGTGAACGGCGAACATCGGCATCCGCTGTACCAGGCGCTGATTGCCGCGCAGCCGGATGCTGTCGCACCGGAGGGCAGCGAGTTTCTGGCGCGGATGACTAGCAAAGGGCGTGCGCCGAAGCACGCCGGCGATATTCTGTGGAACTTCGAGAAATTCCTCATCGCGCGCGACGGCACGGTGATCCAACGCTTCTCGCCTGACACTACGCCGGAAGATCCGGCGCTGGTGGCGGCGGTAAAACAAGCGCTGGCAGGCTAAGACGGATGCTGCAACTCGTCGAGGTTGGGGTGGCGGGGCGCCTGGCGCCTTTTTCGGCACAGATTGAAGGCGGGTTGCAGGTTCATCTGATCGGCCCAAACGGCGCCGGGAAGAGCACCTTGCTGGCGCGGGTGGCCGGCATGCTGCCGGGGCTGGGCGAGGTTCGCCTGGACGGGCGCGCGCTGGCCGATTATCCGGGGAACGCGCTGGCATGCCGGCGCGGCTATCTCAGCCAGCAACAGCCGCCGGTGTCGCTGATGCCCGTGTTCCAGTATTTGGCCTTGCATCGGCCTGCTGCAGCGGCGCAAACCGATGTGGAACACGCCATTCTCTATTTGTGTCAGCGGCTGAAGCTGGTGGATAAGCTGTCACGCATGTTGACGCAGCTCTCCGGTGGCGAATGGCAGCGGGTGCGGCTGGCGGCGGTGTTATTGCAGGTGTGGCCCAGCGTCAATCCGCACAGCCGGCTGTTGTTGCTGGATGAGCCGACCAACAGTCTGGACGTGGCGCAGAAAGTCGCGTTGGATCGCCTGCTGCGTGAGTTCTGCCAAAGCGGGCGCAGCGCGCTGGTGTGCGCGCACGATTTGAATCATACCCTACAGCAGGCCGATCGGGTTTGGTTGTTGCACGCCGGGCGGCTGGTGGCACAGGGAGCCACGCGTGAGGTGATGGCGCCCGGGCTGCTGTCGCAGATCTATGAAGTGGATTTCCACCTGCAATGGGTGGGGGACCAGCGTTGGATCATGACCCGTACGGCTTAAATCGCGGCGGCGGCGCGCAACGTAAACGAAAACTAAACGTAGTGAATATAAATAGCCGGGTAATCATCGGTTAATATTGGGCTGCCTCTCACTTTCTTATCGATTTTCTTGAAAAACGTCGATGACGTGCTACGCTTGATTCGGCAAAAATAAAATACGTAAATAATTATTAATAAATATAAGAAATTGATTTTCATAATAATTTTAAATAGATGATGGCGACACCCACCAATCAGTTGACCCACTGATGACAAGTCTCGTCTTAAGGTTTAGTTAAGCTTGCGGCCTTACATTGGCAGTTAATCCACGGAAACGATTCTTCTCTGGCGTTTAATATCCGTTAAACGAAAGGGATTTACAGTGTCATCAAAAGCAGTTCGATACGTTTGGGGTTAACTATGGATCAATTTTTGCCTTTCTCTCGTCCGGCCATCGGCGATGAAGAAATCGCCGCGGTAGAGAAAGTGTTGCGTTCCGGTTGGATCACCACCGGGCCGCAAAACCAGCAGCTGGAAAGCGACTTCTGTTCCACCTTCGGCTGTAAACATGCGATCGCCGTCAGTTCCGCCACGGCGGGCATGCACATCACGCTGATGGCGCTGGGCATCGGCCCCGGCGACGAAGTCATCACCCCTTCGCAAACCTGGGTTTCCACCCTCAACATGATCGAGCTGCTGGGCGCCACGCCGGTGATGATCGACGTTGACCGTGATACGTTGATGGTCAGCGCCGCCGATGTCGAGGCTGCCATCACCCCGAAAACCAAAGCGATTGTTCCGGTGCACTACGCCGGCGCTCCTCTGCAGATGGACGCGCTGCGCGCCGTGGCCGAACGCCACGGCCTGCCTTTGATCGAAGACGCCGCCCATGCGGTCGGCACGCGCTACAACGGCGAGTGGGTCGGCGCGCGCGGCACGGCGATTTTCTCGTTCCACGCGATTAAAAACGTGACCTGCGCCGAAGGCGGCCTGATCGCCACCGACGACGATGCGCTGGCGGATCGCCTGCGTTGCCTGAAGTTCCACGGTCTGGCCGTCGATGCCTTCGATCGCCAGCAGCTTGGCCGCAAACCGCAGGCCGAAGTGGTGGAGCCGGGTTACAAATACAATCTGTCCGACATTCACGCGGCGATCGCCGTGGTGCAGCTGTCGCGCTTCGCTGAGCTGAACGCGCGCCGCAAGGCGCTGGCACAGCGCTACCTGAGCGCGCTCGAAGGCTCGCCGTTCCAACCGTTGGGGGTGCCGGATTACCCGCATGACCACGCCTGGCACCTGTTTATGGTGCGTGTCGATCCTGAGCGTTGCGGCATCGATCGCGATCGGTTGATGGAGCGCCTGAAAGAGGTTGGCGTCGGCACCGGGCTGCATTTCCGCGCCGCGCATACCCAGAAATTCTACCGTGAGCGTTATCCGCAGCTTTCCTTGCCGAATACCGAATGGAACTCGGCGCGGCTGTGCACTTTACCGCTATTCCCTGATATGACCGACGCCGACGTGGATCGCGTGGTCAATGCCTTGTCTTCTGTTGTGGAGTCTTTACGTGTCTCGCGTTGAACCGATTAAAAAAGTGTCGATAGTCATCCCGGTATACAACGAGCAGGAAAGCCTGCCGGCGTTGCTGGAGCGTACTACCGCCGCTTGTAAGCAGTTATCTCAACCTTATGAAATCATCCTCGTCGACGATGGCAGCAGCGACAACTCCGCGGACATGCTGACCGCGGCGGCGGAAAAGCCGGACAGCCACGTCATCGCCGTTTTGCTGAACCGCAACTATGGCCAGCACTCGGCGATCATGGCCGGTTTCAACCAGGTGACCGGCGATCTGGTGATTACGCTGGACGCCGATCTGCAGAACCCGCCGGAGGAGATCCCTCGTCTGGTCAGCGTGGCGGAAGAGGGCTATGACGTGGTGGGCACCGTGCGCGCCAACCGTCAAGACTCCTGGTTCCGCAAAAGCGCTTCGCGCGTGATCAACATGATGATTCAACGCGCCACCGGCAAGTCGATGGGAGACTACGGCTGTATGCTGCGCGCCTACCGTCGTCACATCGTTGAGGCGATGCTGCACTGCCACGAGCGCAGCACCTTTATCCCTATTCTGGCGAACACCTTCGCCCGCCGCACGACCGAGATCGACGTGCGTCACGCCGAGCGCGAGTTTGGCGATTCCAAGTACAGCCTGATGAAGCTGATCAACCTGATGTACGACCTGATCACCTGCTTGACCACCACCCCGCTGCGTTTGCTCAGCGTGGTCGGCAGCATCGTGGCGCTGTCCGGGTTTGTGTTGGCGCTGGTGCTGATTGCGCTGCGTCTGCTGCTCGGCCCTGAATGGGCCGCCGGCGGCGTGTTCACCCTCTTCGCCGTGCTGTTCACCTTTATCGGCGCCCAGTTTGTTGGCATGGGGCTACTGGGTGAATACATCGGCCGCATCTATACCGACGTGCGCGCACGTCCTCGCTATTTTGTTCAGAAAGTGGTCGGCGTACAGCAGGACCACAATACTCAGGAAGAAGAATGATGAAAGCTATTGTATTTGCTTACCATGATATTGGCTGCGCAGGTCTGAAAGCGCTGACTGAGGCGGGTTATGACGTGCAGGCCGTATTCACGCACACCGACGACCCTGGTGAGAACAACTTCTTCTCCTCCGTGGCCCGTTTGGGCGCCGAATTGGATCTCCCGGTCTATGCGCCGGAAGACGTGAACCACCCGCTGTGGGTTGACCGCATTCGCTACCTGCAGCCGGACGTGATCTTTTCGTTCTACTACCGCCACATGCTGAGCGACGAGATCCTCTCGCTGGCACCGCAGGGCGGCTTCAACCTGCACGGTTCGCTGCTGCCGCATTACCGTGGCCGCGCCCCGGTGAACTGGGCGCTGGTGAACGGCGAAACCGAAACCGGCGCCACGCTGCACAAGATGGTGAAACGCCCGGACGCCGGCGACATCGTCGGTCAGCAGAAAGTGACCATCGCTGACAGCGACACTGCGCTGACGCTGCACAAAAAAGTGCTGGAAGCCGCGCAGGCCGTATTGAAAGAGCAGTTGCCGAAGCTGAAGAATGGCACCGCCACCTTCACCAAGCAGGATGAGTCTCAGGCCAGCTACTTCGGCCGTCGCACCGCGGCGGACGGCGAGATCCTGTGGCACAAGTCCGCCAAAGAGATCAACAACCTGGTACGCGCTGTCACGGAACCGTACCCGGGTGCCTTCAGCTACCTCGGCCAGCGCAAGCTGATCGTCTGGCGCTCTCGCGTGTTGGATACCCAACACGACAAGCAGCCGGGCACCGTACTGAGCACCTCGCCGCTGGTCATCGCCTGTGGCGAAGGCGCGCTGCAGATCGTTGCCGGTCAGAACGACAGCGGCCTGTACGTGCAGGGCAGCCGCCTGGCGCAGGAAATGGGCATCGTCACCGACGTGCGCCTGGCCGCCAAGCCGAACGCCGTAATGAAACGCCGCACTCGCGTGCTGATCCTCGGGGTTAACGGCTTCATCGGTAACCACCTGACCGAGCGCCTGCTGCGTGACGATCGCTACGACATCTACGGCCTGGATATCGGTTCTGACGCCATCAGCCGTTTCCTCGACAACCCGCGTTTCCACTTCGTGGAAGGCGACATCAGTATCCACTCCGAGTGGATCGAGTATCACATCAAGAAATGCGACGTGGTGCTGCCGCTGGTGGCGATCGCGACGCCGATCGAATACACCCGTAACCCGCTGCGCGTGTTCGAGCTGGACTTCGAAGAGAACCTGAAGATCGTTCGCGACTGCGTGAAATACAACAAGCGCATCATCTTCCCGTCCACCTCAGAAGTGTACGGCATGTGCGACGACAAAGAGTTCGACGAAGACCATTCGCGCCTGATCGTCGGGCCAATCAACAAACAACGCTGGATCTACTCGGTCTCCAAACAGCTGCTGGATCGGGTGATCTGGGCTTACGGCGCTAAAGAAGGCCTGAAGTTCACGCTGTTCCGTCCATTCAACTGGATGGGGCCGCGCCTGGATAACCTGGACGCTGCGCGTATCGGCTCTTCCCGTGCCATCACCCAGCTGATCCTCAACCTGGTGGAAGGTTCGCCGATCAAACTGATGGACGGCGGCGCGCAGAAACGTTGCTTCACCGACATCAACGACGGCATCGAAGCGCTGTTCCGCATCATCGAGAACCGCGACGGCCTGTGCGACGGCCAGATCGTCAACATCGGCAACCCGACCAACGAAGCGAGCATCCGCGAGCTGGCGGAAATGCTGCTGGAAAGCTTCAACAACCACCCGCTGCGCGACCGCTTCCCGCCGTTTGCCGGCTTCAAGGACGTTGAGAGCAGCAGCTACTACGGTAAAGGTTACCAGGACGTCGAGCACCGCACGCCGAGCATCAAGAACGCTCACCGCCTGCTGGGCTGGCAGCCGACCATCGAGATGAAGCAAACCGTCGCCGATACGCTGGACTACTTCCTGCGCACTACCGTTCAGGAAGGGAACGATGCATGAAGAAAGTCGGTCTGCGGGTTGATGTAGATACCTTCAGCGGCACCCGTGAAGGGGTGCCGCAGTTGCTGGACCTGTTCGACAAGTACGACATTCAGGCCAGCTTCTTCTTCAGCGTGGGACCGGACAACATGGGGCGCCATCTTTGGCGCCTTTTGCGTCCGAAATTTCTGTGGAAAATGCTGCGTTCGAACGCCGCCTCGCTGTACGGCCTGGACATTCTGCTGGCCGGCACCGCCTGGCCGGGGCGCAACATTTCACGCGCGTTGGGGCCGCTGATGAAGCGCACCGCCGAAGCCGGCCATGAAGTCGGGCTGCACGCCTGGGATCACCAGGGGTGGCAGGCCAAGGTCGGCAAGTGGAGCGAGGCGCAGCTGACCGAACAAGTGCAGCTGGGCGTCGATGCCCTGAGCGCCAGCACCGGCCAGCCGGTGAAATGCTCCGCCGTGGCGGGCTGGCGTGCCGATACGCGCGTGCTGGAGGTCAAGCAACGCTTCGGCTTCCATTACAACAGCGATTGCCGCGGCACCCATCCGTTCCGTCCGGTGCTGAGCGACGGGCGTCACGGCACGGTGCAGATCCCGGTGACGTTGCCGACCTTCGACGAAGTGATCGGCAGCGAAGTCAGCATGGCCGACTTCAACGACTACATTCTGCGCGCCATCGAGAACGATCGCGGCGTGCCGGTGTACACCATTCACACCGAAGTGGAAGGCATGTCGCAAGCGACGATGTTCGAACAGTTATTGCAACGCGCACGGCAGCAGGGCATCGAATTCTGTCCGCTTAGCGCGCTGTTACCACAAGATTTGGCATCACTGCCGTTGGGCCGCATCAAGCGTGCTCCTTTCCCCGGCCGCGAAGGTTGGCTGGGCTGTCAAACCGATGTGAAGGACGTTACATGAAGGCGCTAAAAGGATCCTGGGCCATTCTGCTGGCCGTTTTTTTTGCTCTGGTTTACCTGATCCCGCTTAACGGCCGCCTGCTGTGGCAGCCGGATGAGACGCGTTATGCCGAGATCAGCCGTGAAATGCTGCAGCGCGGCGATTGGGTTGTGCCGCACCTGCTGGGGCTGCGCTACTTCGAAAAGCCGGTGGCGGGTTACTGGTTCAATAACATCAGCCAGTGGCTGTTCGGCGAAAACAACTTTGCGGTGCGCTTCGGCTCGGTGTTCAGCACCGGCATGACCGCACTGCTGGTGTTCGCGCTGGCGATGCTGATGTGGCGCAATGCGCGCCGCGCCAGCCTGGCGGCACTGATATTCCTGTCGATGGTGCTGGTGTTCAGCATCGGCACCTACAGCGTGCTGGATCCGATGATCTCGCTGTGGCTGGCGGCGGCGATGGTCAGCTACTACCTGACGCTGAAAGCCACCTCGGTCAAAGGCAAGCTGGGCGCCTACGCGCTATTGGGCTTGGCCTGCGGCATGGGCTTTATGACCAAGGGCTTCCTGGCGCTGGCGGTGCCGGTGATCGCGGTGATCCCGATCGTCATCCAGCAACGTCGTATCAAGGATCTGCTGTGCTACGGCCCGGTGGCGATCGTGACCGCTACGTTGCTCAGCCTGCCGTGGGCG
The DNA here is from genome assembly GCF_052168715.1 of Serratia sp. CY44782. Lineage (NCBI taxonomy): Bacteria > Pseudomonadati > Pseudomonadota > Gammaproteobacteria > Enterobacterales > Yersiniaceae > Serratia > Serratia sp. CY44782. The sequence continues at coordinate 244,208 of NZ_JBJNME010000008.1, read as the reverse complement.
CTGGCGATCGCGCAACGCGAACCCGATTTCTGGAATTACTTCTTCTGGGTCGAACATATTCAGCGTTTCGCCGAAGATAACGCCCAGCACAAGGCGCCGTTCTGGTATTACCTGCCGATCCTGCTGGCGGCGGTGCTGCCGTGGCTGGCGCTGCTGCCCGGTGCGCTGCTCAAGGGCTGGCGCGAACGCGTACAGCGCCCAGAGCTGTTCTTCCTGCTGAGCTGGGCGATGATGCCGCTGATCTTCTTCAGCATCGCCAAAGGCAAGCTGCCGACCTACATTCTGCCTTGCATGGCGCCGCTGGCGCTGCTGATGACCGCCTATGCGGAAGACTACGCCGCCACCCTGCGCGCCAGGCTGTTCAAGGCCAATGCCTGGCTGAACGGCCTGTTCGGGCTGATCGGCATCGTGGCGCTGGTGGTGTTGAGCTCCGGCCTGCTGCCGAAAGCCCATCTGTTTACCGCGCAAGAGTGGCCGAAGGTGGTGCTCGGCCTGATCGCCTTCGGCGGCTGGCTCCTGTTCGCGCTGGTTTCCGCACGCGATAACGGCCGTCAATGGCGCTGGGCGGCGGCCTGCCCGGTATTGCTGTGCCTGGTGATCGGCTACGCCATCCCGCAACAGGTGACCGATTCCAAGCTGCCGCAGAACTTCGCGCGCGCCACGATGGCCGAGCTGGGCGACAGCCGTTACGTGCTGACCGACAGCGTCGGGGTAGCGGCCGGTTTGGCCTGGGAACTGAAGCGTAGCGACGTGCTGATGTACAGCCAGAAAGGCGAGGTAGCTTATGGTCTGGAGTATCCGGACGCCAAAGGCCACCTGATCAGCGACGCCGACTTCCCGCAGTGGCTGGCGCAGGCGCGCAAACAGGGGAATGTGTCCCTGGTGCTGCAGCTGTCCCGTGGCGAAGCGCTGCCGCAGGAACTGCCTGCCGCAGACAAGGTGGATCGTATGAACCGCCTGGTGCTGATGTGGTATAAACAGCAACCATGATGGGTTTTCTGTTGGTGATTGTGGTCAGCCTGCTCACCTGCGGTGGGCAGCTGTGCCAGAAGCAGGCGGCGCACTGTTGGGAGCGGGCGGACGAAGCGCGGCTGAAGCAGACGCTGCGTTGGCTGGTGCTGGCGGTGCTGCTGCTGGGGCTGGGCATGGCGGTGTGGCTCAATGTGCTGCAACGCCTGCCGCTCAGCCTGGCTTACCCGATGCTCAGCCTGAACTTCGTGATGGTGACGCTGGCGGCGCGCTGGCTGTTTCATGAGCCGACGACCGTGCGCCACTGGTGTGGCGTAGCGTCGATTATGTTGGGGATCCTGCTGATGAGCGTGCATTCATGAGGGGCTATGCCTGGGGCGCCGCCAGCGTGTTGCTGGTGACGCTGGCGCAGTTGCTGATGAAGTGGGGCATGGTGCAAATCCCGCTGATGTCGTTCGCCGACGTCTCGTTGGCGTTGATCGGCGACTACTGGCTGCCGCTGTTGGCGGTGGGCGGCGGCATCTTCGGTTATGCGCTGTCGATGCTGTGTTGGTTCTTTGCGCTGCGCCACCTGCCGTTAAACCGCGCTTATCCTCTGCTGAGCGTCAGCTACGCGCTGGTCTATCTGGCGGCGGTGATCCTGCCGTGGTTTAACGAATCCGCTACGCTGCTGAAAACGTTGGGCACGCTGTTTATTCTGTTCGGTGTCTGGCTGATTAACAGCAAATCCGAGACAAAATCACCGGAATAGGGTCAAAACCGGCGATCCTGCTATTATCTCCCTCATGGCGCTTGCCTTTTTCCCCGTGCGGGAGATAAATTAACGCCAAATAGCGCTCTCCTTACGTGGTGCCGGCTTCGTCTCGCAGGCGGTGGTGGTGTGCCGATTGGCATAATGCGGCAGCGTGTTCAATGAAGGAATATTATGCGGATGCGTGTGTGGTTTTTATTAGCCAGTTTGATCCTCGCCGGCTGCAGCAGCCATGCGCCGCCGCCGAGCGGCCGCCTGGCGGACTCTATCGTGGTGGTGGCCCAGCTCAACGAGCAACTGCGTCAGTGGTACGGCACGCCATACCGTTACGGTGGCTTGGATCGCGGCGGCGTAGATTGTTCCGGCTTTGTTTACCGCACGTTCCGCGATCGTTTCGACATGCAGCTGCCGCGTTCGACCGAAGAGCAAACCTCGCTGGGCACCAAGGTTTCGCGTGATGAGCTGATGCCGGGTGACCTGGTGTTCTTCAAAACTGGCGGCGGTGAGAACGGCCTGCACGTCGGCATTTACGATACCAACGACCAATTTATCCACGCGTCGACCAGCCGCGGAGTGATCCGCTCCTCGCTCGATAACGTCTACTGGAAGCGGGTATACTGGCAGGCGCGACGCATTTAGCCTTAACCTATTGATTTGGTGTATCATGGCGGCATCACGTGTTTTGAACGGTGCCTGCCATGAACAGCCTGCGTTTATTGATCTCCGATTCCTACGATCCCTGGTTCAACCTGGCGGTGGAAGAATGCATCTTCCGCGAGATGACCACGCAAAAAATCCTCTTCCTGTGGCGCAATGCCGAAACGGTCGTGATCGGTCAGTCGCAGAACCCCTGGAAAGAGTGCAACACCCGGCGCATGGAGCAGGACGGCATTCGGCTGGCGCGGCGCAGCAGCGGCGGCGGGGCGGTATTTCACGACCTGGGCAATACCTGCTTCACCTTTATGGCCGGCAAACCGGGTTACGACAAAAGCGTCTCGACCGACATCATTCTGCAAGCGCTGCGGCAATTGGGCGTCACGGCCGGCGCGTCAGGACGCAACGATCTGGTGATGGAGACCGCCGACGGCCCGCGCAAAATATCCGGCTCGGCCTATCGAGAAACCCAGGATCGCGGTTTCCACCACGGCACGCTGCTGCTGAACGCCGATCTGGAGCGGTTGGCGGACTACCTCAATCCGGATCCCAAAAAGCTGCAGGCCAAGGGCATCACCTCGGTGCGTTCGCGCGTCGCCAATTTGGCGGAGTTTTTGCCGGGTATCAGCCATGAACAAGTGTGCGAAGCCATCGTGCAGGCCTTTTTTGCCCACTATGGCGAGACGGCCGAGCCGGAGATCATTTCGCCGGACGTCTTCCCCGATTTGCCCGATTTTGCCGCGCAGTTCGCCAAACAGAGCAGTTGGGAATGGAATTTCGGCAAGGCGCCGGCGTTCAGCCATCTGCTTAATGAGCGTTTCGTCTGGGGCGGCGTGGATCTGTTCTTCGACGTGGAGAAGGGAACGATTGTTCGCGCGCAGGTGTTCACCGACAGCCTGAATCCCGCCCCGCTGCAGCGGCTATCGGAAGCGCTGGTGGGCTGCGCGTATCGCAGCGAGCCCGTTGCCGCCTGCTGCGATCGGCTGATGGCGGATTATCCGCAACAGGCGGCCGAATTGACCGAACTGCGGCAATGGCTAAGCGAAACGATCCGTTAGCCGGCGTGGGATGGTGAAGGGGATGAGCGTGCTCATCCCTTTTTTTATCGCTTAAATTGACGTTTCGCAGGTACGGTAGCGCAGATTTTCTGAAAATCAAGGTGGGCATTTTTTTACGTTTTCAATGCCACGAATAACGAGAGGAATTGATGTGTTATTAGATTTAATCAGTCATCGTTAACGACAGGGAAAATTGATGTTAAGGCAGAAAGATTATTTTACTTTATTTAAGATTTTTCTTAAATAAAACAAAGGAGATAAGTCAAATTTAGCCCCTCATCCATTCTACTTAAGCCAAATAGCTTTTCACATCACGCGTTGGGTGAGGAAAATGGCATAAGTTTGGCTGCTTTTCTTTTGCGCCTTTCGTGATTTTCGTATAGCTTTAATCTATCAATTAAATGATATTTCATGGATATTTACATTGATATTTCCGATTAATCCCAGAAGGATTGATCGATAAAATATATTGATATACGATGATACGCTAGCCATTCATCCTGTGGCATTAAAATGAACATCCAACTCGAAGCTGACTTTATTAGTAGCTATGTTTTTCAACCTGTTTACTCAATGGAGGGCAGGCTGTTGGCGGTGGAAATGTTGAGCCGTTTCAACAGTCCCGACGGTGATTTAGCCATGCCGGCCGAAATTGGGATTAATTTATTGGCACCTGAACAAAGGATTGAGTTATTTAATGAGCAATTGAAACTTGCAGAGCGGCATGCGGCCTGGTTTACCGGTAACAGCGTGCAGTTGACCATCAATATCGAAGAAACCGTCGTTGAGCTTATTCTTTCCGATCCGGCGTTGTGCCAATGGATCAGGCAATATCCTTTTATTGCATTCGAAATGAGTGAGAGTTTTCCGAATCTTTCGGCCGGGAAGAACAACCCGAGCGTGCAGCGATTAAGCGAAATGTTTACGCTATGGCTTGATGATTTCGGTTCCGGTAAAGCCACCTTAACCGCGCTGTATGATGGTTTGTTTGACTACGTAAAGATAGACAAGCGTTTTTACTGGCAGCTGTTTACCCATCAGGGGTATGACGTGGTCATCGACTCGTTGTTAAAGAATATCAACCTGTTGTGTAAAGGCGTGATCGTCGGAGGAATAGAGAAAAAAGAGTACTTTAATAAACTCAGATACGCCGGTGTTTTAGGCCTGCAAGGTTTTTTATGGCCCAGCGTTGGTGTGGATAATCTGCAAGCTTTGCTGGCGAAGCCCAGCGAGTTCAATAATTAAGAAGTGATATAAAAACTACACACAATGAGGTAAATAATGCGCGGGATGATGTTTGTCGTGATTCCGTCGCCGTTATTCGCCATCGTTTTTGAGCTGATGACACCGTTTGTCAGCCTGCGTTAAATCGCGTTTCCTCCGTTAGGGGCAAACGCCAAACTCCCCGCATCCGTCCTGGCAACAGGCGGATGCGTTCTCCCTGCATTCCTTCGGTGTTAATCCGCCCGCCCAGGCTCTACACTACGCTGAAACGGAGGGCCTATGCCGCAGTTCGATAATGCTTACTACCAACAGTTACCCGGTTTCTACACCGCCCTGAACCCGACGCCGCTCAGGGATACGCGCCTGCTGTACCACAGCGCGCCGCTGGCGCGCGAGTTGGGGCTGGATGAAAGCTGGTTTACCCAGGATAAAACCCCCATTTGGGCGGGAGAAACGCTGCTGCCGGGCATGCAGCCGTTGGCGCAGGTGTACAGTGGCCACCAGTTCGGCGTGTGGGCCGGGCAGCTGGGGGATGGCCGCGGCATTTTACTGGGCGAACAGGTCCTGGCGGACGGCAGCCGCCGCGACTGGCACCTGAAGGGCGCCGGGCTGACGCCATATTCGCGTATGGGGGACGGCCGCGCGGTGCTGCGTTCGGTGATCCGCGAGTTTCTGGCCTCTGAGGCGCTGCATCATTTGGGGATCCCGACCACCCGAGCGCTGACCATCGTGACCAGCCGCCAGCCGGTGTTCCGCGAGCAGCCGGAACGCGGCGCCATGCTGATGCGGGTGGCGGAAAGCCACGTGCGCTTCGGCCACTTCGAACACTTTTACTACCGCAAACAGCCGGAGCAGGTGCGGCAGCTGGCGGATTTCGTCATTGCCCGTCACTGGCCACAGCTGCAGGATCAGGCTGAGCGCTACCTGCTGTGGTTTACCGACGTAGTCGAACGGACGGCGCGCCTGATCGCCCATTGGCAAACCGTCGGTTTCGCTCACGGCGTGATGAACACCGACAACATGTCGATTCTCGGCATCACCATCGACTACGGCCCTTACGGCTTCCTTGATGACTACCAGCCCGGCTATATCTGCAATCACTCCGACCACCAGGGGCGTTACGCCTTCGACAATCAGCCGGCGGTGGCGCTGTGGAACCTGCATCGCCTGGCGCAGACGTTGTCTGGGCTGATGACTACCGAACAGCTGCAGCAGGCGCTGGCGGCGTATGAACCGGCGCTGATGCGCGCCTACGGCGAACAGATGCGCGCCAAACTCGGTTTCTTCACGCCGACGGCGCAGGATAATGACGTGCTCACCGGTTTGTTGAGCCTGATGGCGCAGGAAGGGCGGGACTATACCCGCACGTTCCGCCTGTTGAGCGACACTGAACAGCAACAGGCGCAGTCGCCGCTGCGCGACGAGTTTATCGACCGTGCGGCGTTCGATTCCTGGTATCAGCAGTATCGTCAGCGTTTGCAGCAGGAGCAGGTGAGCGATGAGGAGCGGCAACGGGCGATGAAGGCGGTGAACCCGCGCCTGATCCTGCGCAACTATCTGGCGCAGCAGGCGATTGAAGACGCGGAGCAAGACGAGGTGGGCCGTTTACAGCGGTTGCATCAGGCCCTGCTGCGGCCGTTCGACGATGCGCCGGAATATGACGAGCTCGCCGCGCTGCCGCCGGACTGGGGCAAACATCTGGAGATTTCCTGCTCCAGCTGAGATGAAAAAAGGGCGCTTAATGGCGCCCTTGACGTTATTGACGCAGGTAGACCTGCGGCAGCGACACTTCGGGATGATGCACCACGCCGAGATCGGCCTGATACCAGCGGGTGAGGATCTCCGTCTGCAACACCTCTTGCGGCGTGCCGCTCGCCACCAGACGCCCCTGATGCAGCAGCAGGATCCTATCGGCGTACAGCGCGGCCAGATTGAGGTCGTGCAGCACGCAGCAGACGCCCAGCGGCTGTTGGCGCGTCAGCGAGCGCAGCAGGCGCAGGGTGTGCTGCTGGTGGTACAGATCCAGCGCCGAGGTCGGCTCGTCGAGAAATAGCCAGGCGGGAGACGGCTGCGGTTGCCACAGCTGCGCCAACACCCGCGCCAGCTGCACCCGCTGCTGTTCGCCGCCGGACAGTTGGCGGTAGTCGCGCTGCGCCAGCGCCAGACAATCGGTCTGCGCCATTACCTGTTGGATCGCCTGATGCTCGTCGCGTTTGCCGTGCGGCGCCCGCCCCATGCTGACCACTTCCTCCACGCTGAACGGAAACGCCAGATCGCTGTACTGGCGCATCACGGCTCGGACTTTGGCCAACTGCTGCGGCGCCCACTGTTCCAGCGGGCGATCAAGCAGGCGACATTCGCCGCAGTCCGGCGTCAAATAGCCGGTCAGCAAGCGCAGCAGCGTCGATTTACCCGCGCCGTTAGGGCCGATAATCGCCACCATTTCGCCGCCGGCGAGGCTGAGCGAAACGTCGTTGATCAAGCGGCGCGCACCGAGGCTGTAGCGCAGCTCTCGGGCCGTCAGACAGGCGGCGTTATCCACCGGTTCGCTCCCGCTGGCGCATCACCAGCCATAAAAAGTAAGGACCGCCGATCAGGCTGGTCATCAACCCCACCGGCATTTCGGCCGGCGCCACCAGCGTGCGCGCCAGCGTATCGCTGACCAGCAGCAGGCAGGCGCCGCCCAGCGCGGAGCAGGGCAGCAGCCAACGATGATCGCCGCCGAGGCGCATGCGCACCAGATGCGGCACCACCAAACCGACGAAGCCGATCACGCCGCTCATCGCTACCGCCGCGCCGATCAGCAAGGCGCTCAGCAACAGCAGCTGCAACTTGGCGCGCTGGACGTTCACCCCGAGGTAGTGGGCCTCTTCGTCCCCCAACTGCAACAGGTTCAGCCGGCGCGCCTGCAGCAGCGTCAACAGCGCCGTTGGCAGGATCAGCGAGGCGGAAACCGCCAGCGTCGGCCACTGCGACTGGCTGAGGCTGCCCATCATCCACAGCGAGAACTGGCGCAGCTGTTGATCGCTGCTGACGTAGGAGAGCACGCCGATGGCCGCCATGCACAGGGCGTTGATGGCGATGCCTGCCAGCAGTAGCCGCGACAGATTGCCGTGCCCGCTGCGGCTGATACCGTAGATCAATAGCGATACCAGCAGGCTGCCGAGGAACGCCGCCAGCATATGGCCGTATAGCGCGATCGTCACCGGCAACGCCAGCGGCATCACGATGAACAGGGCGACAAACAGCGCGCCGCCGCTGCTGATGCCCAGCAGGCTCGGATCCGCCAGCGGGTTGCGGAACAGCCCCTGCATCACCGCACCGGATACCGCCAGCGCGCAGCCGATCACCACCGCCAGCAGCACGCGCGGCAGGCGGATGTTCAACCAGATGTGCCAGGCGGCGTCGCTGAAAGGTTCGCGCCACAGGGTGCGAAACGACAGCGTCAGCGCGCCCAGGTTGGCGGCGACCAGCGCCAGCAGCGTCAGCAACACCAGCAGACCGATGATGGCCAGCTGAGGCGAGGTGCGACAGCGCATTACTTTTGCTCCGCCGCGTGGCGCAGTTTGGCCAGCGCCGCCGGCGTTTCCAGACCGAAGCCCAGCAGCGCCATGTCATCGACGATCAGCACGCGGCGCTGCTTGCCCGCCGGCGTCAACGCCAGGCCCGGCAGCGTCCACAGCTGCTGTTCGCCGCCGAGGGTGCGCACGCCGTCGGTAGTGACCAGCAACAGATCCGGCGCGCTGGCGATGACGCCTTCCTGCGACAGCGGACGGTAGCGGTCAAAGCCCTGCATGGCGTTTTTCAGGCCGGCGGCGGCAATCACTGCGTCGGCGGCGGTGTGTTGCCCGGCGGCCATCGGCGTGATGCCGCCGTGGCTCATCACGAACAGCACCTTGACCGGCAGCGGGGAGGTATCGACCGCCGCCAGCTGTTGTCGATAGCGCTCGCTCAGCTGTTTGCCTTGCTCAACGCGCTGCAGCGCGGCGGCGATCGTAGCGATTTTCTGCGGCACCGCCTGCAGGGTGGTGTCACCCGGCACGCTGACCACGTTGACGCCGCTGTCCGCCAGCTGTTTGAGCACCAGCGCCGGCTGTGCCAGCTCGGTTGTCAGCACCAGCGTCGGCTTCAGCGCCAAAATGCCTTCGGCGTTCAGCTGGCGCATGTAGCCGACGTCCGGCAGCTTTTTCACCGCTTCCGGGTGCAGACTGGTGCTGTCGCGGGCGATCACCTCGTCGCCGGCGCCGAGCGCGAAGGCGATTTCCGTCACGTCGCCGCCGATCGAGACGATGCGCTGCGCCGCCGCAGCGGTGAGCGGCAGCGCCAGCGACATCATCAACGCCAGGCGGCGGATCAAGGAAGATTTCATGCGGCGATGTCCTTGGCGGCGAGCGCGGCAACCTGCTCGCGCCACTGGGTTTGTTCCGGCTGACCTTCGGTACGCTGGCCATACAGCTGCGCAATCTGCGCGCCATCGGCGGCGAACAGCTCCAGGCTGGTGACGATGCCGTCTTTGGTCGGTTTGCGGGTGATCCAGCTTTCGGCGATGGCGTCTTCGATCAGGTGCAGCGTGAAGCGGCGGTTGAACACGTTGATCCAGCCTTCCTGCGGCATCAAACGTTCGATCTGGCCAGTGAAGATCTGCACGCAGCCGCGGTTGCCGACGAAGATCATGATCTCGTTTTGCTGCTGCTGCGCCGCTTCCAGCAGCTGCGACAGCGCGCTGTTGTCCACCTGATAGGCCAGATCGTCGCCAACGGCGCGGAACGCCTGCTGGCGCGTCAGCTTGTTGCGGCTGAGCAGCTGGAAGAACTGGTGAACGTCGGTCATCGCGCGCCATTCACCGTCGATTTTGGCATGATCCTGCGTCGTTTCATCCGCGCTGCTCGCCTCGGCGGGCTGCAGCGCCAGCGCCGGGTTTTCTTCGCTCAGGTGGCGCTCCACCAGTGCCATCCAGGCCGGTAGATCGGTTTCTTCGGTGGTGTAGACCTTGTGCAGCGCATCGCCCTGTTGGTCGAAGAACTGGATGCTGTGGCGCACGCCGCGCTTGTTGGTTTCGCTCATGGCGAAAACGCTGGTCCAGTGGTTGAGGAACAGGCGCAGATCCAGCTCGCGCGGGTTGAGGATCAGCCCGGCGTGGCCGTTGAGGTGCTGGTTGCGGTAGCGGCCCATCTGCTCATGCACCGCATAGCTGTTGCGGGTGATGGACTTGGTGACGCCGACCTGCTCAAGCTCGGTCAGCAGGGTGCGCGCGTCGGCCTGCAGGCGGCGAGTGTCGTGGCCGACGCGGGCGTGCGTCAGCTCCGCTTCGCTGACGCCGAGGATCGCCGCCAGATCGCGGGCGTATTTGCCGGGGTGATCGATTTTAGCCTGTTGGTAGCGTTCGTATAGGGTGTTGCTCATGCGGGATTCTCCTGCGCTGTGATGCGAACGGCGGACAACCGGGTTGTCCGCCAGATAGTCAAATGATTACCACTGGTAGCTGACCAGCAGTTTGGCGTTGCGGCCATCCTGCGGGATGCCCGGCGGCGAGTAATATTCTTTGTCGAAGGCATTGCCCAGCACTACGGTGGTGGTCACGCCCTGCAGACGATCGCGGCCCTTATAGCTCAGATAGAAGTCGTTGACGCCGTAGCCGCCTTGTTCCGAGTAGGTGGCGGGCACTCGCTTGGCGCGCTCGGCGAAGGTGGCGACCCAACCGACGGACAGACCGGTTTCGCCCAGTGGCACGTCCAGCGAGCTGGTGACGGTATCCGGGTTGATGTCGGCCAGCCATTCACCGGTCGCTTCATTTTTGCCACGGGTGCGGTTATAGACCAAGTCCCAGCCAAACCACGGTGTTTTATAACTGAGTGCCGTGTCCCATCCCCAGATCTTGGCGCGATCGACGTTGGTTGAAAATGTGGTGCAGCTGATGCAGTAAGGCCCGCGTGGCCCACGCCCTATCTCCATGGTGTAATCGGGAGTGATGTAATCCTTAGCCTTGGTATCGAAGTAGCTGGCTTTGAACTGCAGGCTATCATCGGCCAGCATCAAATCATCGAAACGCAGACCAAATCCGTACTCTTGGGTTTCGTTGGTTTCTGGTTTCAAATTTGGGTTAGGCACCCAATAGTTGGTGAGGGTGGTAGGCCCCATGGGTATCGAAAAGTGTTTGGAGTCGTTGTACATCTCACCCATCGTCGGCGCGCGGAACGCCTGAGAGTAGGAGCCGAACAGCATCAACCAATCGGTGGGGGTAATGCTGACTGCGCCGCGTGACGACCACTTGTCAGCATTGACATCGGCATAACCGTCGCTTGAACCTTTGTAATTGTCATAGCGGGTGCCGGCGAGCAGCGTGATGGGCAGATCGCGCAGCGTAATTTCATCCTGCAGCCAGCCGGAGGCGAAGTTGATCTTGGCCTGCGGGAAGCTGGTGGTGGCGCCGCCCGGCTGCTGTTTCTGTTCATAGACCTCGGAGCCGTAGGTTAGCAGGTGTGACGCAAAGCTGTCGGCGAACAGACGCGTGCGGTTTTCCAACTTGCCGCCGTTGGTGGTCTGCTTGCGGAACTCGTCGGTCGCACCGGCGTTGTGCGCATTGATTTTGACTTCCGAGGTATACAGTTTCAAGGTGGCGTCCAGCCAATCCTGGCCGACCGGCTTGAGCTTATAGCTCAGAGCGGCATCGCGCTGGATGGTGGAGCGGTTGGTCACCGGGTTGCTGCTCGAGCTGCCCGGTGTCTGCGGGTTTTTCGGCTCCTGGGCGCTGTTGTTGTAGTAACGCAGATCGCCGCTCAATGACTGATTGTCGTCGATTTTCCAGGTGCCTTTGGCCAGCACGTTGCTGATGGTTTCGTCGTTTGGCGCATCGAAGCCGTTGCCCTGACGCAGATTGCCGACGTCGCGGGTGCCGAACGACAGCAGGCCGTCGAGGTTATCGGTCTTGCCGTAAGCGCTGGCGCCCATGCCCAGGCTGTGATCGCCGGTGCCGGCGGACCCATAGACGCGGAACCCGGTATCGTGGCCCGGCAGCAGCAGATCGGCGGCATCGACGGTCTCGTAGGCGATGACGCCGCCCAGTGCGCCGCTGCCGTACAGCAACGCAGAGGGGCCACGCACGATTTCAATGCGCTTGACCAGCGCCGGATCGAGGAAAGTGCCACCGATGTGGCCGGTATCGGTACCCTGGCGGATGCCGTCGACCAGCGTCAGCACGCCGTTTTTGCCGTAGCCGCGCATCGTTACGTCCTGACCGTTGCTGCGCCCGGTGCCGTTCACGGTGATGCCCGGCACGCGGCGCAGCATATCGGCGGCCGAGGTGGCGGTCTGGCTTTCCGGCGAGTTGCCTTCGATGACCGTGACCATCATCGGCGCTTCAAAGCTGCTGCGTTGGTTACCGGTGGCGACCACGGTCATGGTCTCGTCGGCGGCTTTGGCTTTTTTAGCCGGCGCCGCGTTGGAAGAGGATGTTGTGCTGGTGTTTTGTGCCAAGGCCACCGTAGGCAGAGCGCAGGCAATCGCCAGACTCAAAGCGGAAAAACGCAGCCGGGTGGAAAATGTCAGAGGCATGGTGCAACTCTCCGTATGTAATAAAACATATCAATAGATTTGCTGGCTGCCTGGATCAAAAGATCGGGGTGGCTGGCGTTTGAGGATTCTGTAGTTATTTGGTCAGGATCAATTTCCCGGCTTTGGTCTGCCGTAGCTGATAGCGCTGGCCCTGATGGGTAATGAACGCGATGCCGTCGGCGCCGAGCAGCTGTGCGCTGTCGTAGCTGGGCGGCGCGTTTGCGCTTTGCTCGGTCGGGGCCGCGGCGGCGGGGGTAGGCGTGTTGGCAGTATCCATCATCATTGTGCTTATAAAACAGACCATTAAATGGTAATTAATATCAAACTGAGAATCATTATCATGTGAAGGAAAGGTTACATCAAGGAAAATTTTCTTACCGATGGAACCTTTTTGTCGAACGGACATCCGGCGGCGGGCCGAGTGCACTCGGCCCGTAAAAAAGGGGAGTTATTTCAGCAGGGTTTCGATGCGGTCAAACAGACGTTCGGGCTTGGTGATCGGCGCAAAGCGCGTGACGCGCTGGCCGTCGGCGGTGAGCAGAAACTTGGTAAAATTCCACTTGATGCGGCGGCTACCCAAAATGCCGGGCGCCAGGCGTTTCAGCTCATTGAACAGCGGGTGCGCGCCGGGGCCGTTAACGTCTATCTTGCTGAACAGCGGGAAACTGACACCGTAGTTGAGGCTGCAAAAGTTGGCGATCTCCAGCGGGCTGCCCGGCTCCTGAGAACCAAACTGGTTGCAGGGGAAGCCGAGCACCACCAGGCCGCGTTCGCGATAGTATTGCCACAAATTTTCCAGCCCGCGGTATTGCGGGGTGAAGCCGCACTTGCTGGCGGTGTTGACCACCAGGTAAGCGCGCGCCGGGAAATCGCCCAGCGTTTTTTGCTCGCCCTGCAGCGTGACGCAGGGGATGGATAACAGAGAGTGAATCATGCCGGGGCTCCAGGTGCGTATCGGCGGGTGCAAATAGGTTGCAATCAGTATAGATGAGCGAGGCGGGGGGGATAAAGCCGGGGCAAAGCCCCGGCCTAGGTTGTGTCAGAAACGGCTATCGACCGCATCCGCCAGCATCGCCAGCAGCTGTTCGCTGTCGGACCAGCTCAGGCAAGGATCGGTGATCGACTGGCCATAGGTCAGCGGCTGGCCGGCGACGATTTTCTGCGTGCCTTCCACCAGGAAGCTTTCCGCCATCACGCCGGTGATGGCGGCGGAGCCGGCGCGGATCTGTTGGCAGACGTTGTCGGCCACTTCCAACTGGCGGCGGTGCATCTTCTGGCAGTTGCCGTGGCTGAAGTCGATCACCAGGTGCTCCGGCAGATCGAACTCGCGCAGGCTGTCGCAGGCGGTAGCGATATCGCTGGCGTGGTAGTTCGGCGTTTTGCCTCCGCGCATGATGATGTGGCCATACGGGTTGCCGCTGGTCTGGTAGATGGTCATCTGGCCATGTTTGTCCGGCGACAGGAACATGTGCCCGGCGCGCGCCGCACGAATGGCGTCGATGGCGATGCGGGTGTTGCCGTCGGTGCCGTTTTTGAAGCCGACCGGGCAGGAGAGCGCCGAGGCCATTTCACGGTGGATCTGGCTTTCGGTGGTGCGTGCGCCGATGGCACCCCAGCTGATGAGATCGGCGATGTATTGGCCGACCACCATGTCCAGGAATTCGGTGGCGGTCGGCAGGCCGAGCTGGTTCACTTCCAGCAGCAGGCGGCGCGCCATCTCGATGCCGCGGTTGACCTGGAAGGTGCCGTCCAGCGCCGGATCGGAGATCAGGCCTTTCCAGCCGACGACGGTGCGCGGTTTTTCGAAGTAGGTGCGCATCACGATTTCCAGACGGTCCTGGTAGCGTTCGCGCAGGGCGTTCAGCCGGCCGGCGTAATCGACGGCGGCGTCGAGATCGTGGATGGAGCACGGGCCGATCACCACCAACAGGCGGCGGTCTTCACCGGTGAGGATTTTTTCAATGCGTTTTCGTGACGCTGTCACGTTATCGGCGACGGCCGCCGAGATCGGCAGCTTGTCCGCCAACGCTTGCGGCGTGACGAGGCTGTCGATGCGCGCGGTCCGCAGTTCATCTGTTTTGTGCATGTTGTTCCCTGGAAACTGTTCTTCTCTGCGGCAGGAGTGCCGGGAAGTGATGGCGATCACAATAACGCAAAAAGCGCTGAATTCAACCGTAGAGATTGCGTTCTGTTGATCAAAGCCGCGAAAAAAAGCACAAAAAAATCAGCTGCTGCTGAAATAAACGGCAGGCGGCGGGGCGCGACGGCCCCGCGAGGAAAAGATCAGAACATGCGGCGGCTCATGCCGAGGATATCGAGGATTTTGGTGGAGATCTCTTCGACCGAATAGTTGGTGGTATTGAGGTAGCGGATCTGGTTTTTGCGGAACAGCGCCTCGACCTCGGCGATCTCCATGCGGCACTGGCGCAATGAGGCATAGCGGCTGTTTTCGCGCCGCTCTTCGCGGATCGCCGCCAGGCGCTCCGGATCGATGGTCAGGCCGAATAATTTATGCTGAAACGGTTTCAGCGAAGCCGGCAGGTGTAAATTGTCCATATCGTCGGCGATAAACGGATAGTTGGCGGCGCGGATGCCGAACTGCATCGCCAGATAGAGGCTAGTGGGGGTTTTGCCGCAGCGCGACACGCCGAGCAGGATCACCTGCGCCTGATCGAGGTTGCGCAGCGAAATGCCGTCATCGTGCGCCAGGGTATAGTCGATGGCGGCGATGCGCGCATCATACTTGCCGAGGTTGCTGGCGGTCAGGCCGTGGGTACGGTTCGGCACCGGCGTTGGCTCCACTTCCAGCTCGCCCTGCAGCGGGCCGACCAGCGCCTGCACGATATCCTGGCAGAAGCCCTGGCTCTGGACGATCACATCGCGCACTTCCGGCGAGATGATGGAGTAAAACACCAGCGGCCGCACGCCGGTTTCATTATAAATATCATCGATTTGTTGGCGAACTGCGCGTGCGCGGGCCTCGGTTTCGACAAACGGCAGGGTGTACGTGGTCGCCGTGACCGGGAACTGCGACAGCACCGCGTGCCCCAGCACTTCAGCGGTGATCGCCGTACCATCCGAAATATAAAAAACGCTTCTTTCCACCCGAGGCTCCTTACCTGAAAACGGTGTTCCTGCTGTCATCACTGCCAATATCATGAGCCGCAGACGATTCGCCGGTAAAGGGGCGAGGGAAAAAATTGTGACGGCGGGGCGGTAAACCGCCTTGCGGCGGCGCGTGAAGAAAAGCGCACTTTGACGACGGTAAAAATCGTGGCGCAGCGACGCTTTTCGATCCGAAACGCAAATTTGCCGCTATTTTCACCAAAAATGGTAGCGTTTGCGTGGTCATTAAAACAGAAGTTTAAAAAAAACGTAATTTGTTGAGAACTAAGCTTTTCGTGCGATTGGGAACGGTTCCCAGGCAAATCAGCCGGTTAGGACATTCTCTTAAAAACCACTTTCTTCAGTGGGTTGATCGATTCACCTTTCCATTTTCCCCAGATCAGTGTGCTAGTCTGATTCGGCTCCGTGTTAGCGGCGCCGTAAAGCAAGCGAATTAAATCCGTCTTTACCCTACTGATAGCAATAAGGATTGTCTCGATGTCCAACAATGGCCCAGACTTGCGTAATGTGCTTTGGTACAACCAGCTTGGCATGCACGACGTTGACCGTGTCGGCGGCAAAAACGCCTCCCTCGGTGAAATGATCACCAATCTTTCCGATTTGGGCGTGGCCGTGCCAAACGGTTTTGCCACCACCGCACAGGCGTTTAACGATTTCCTCGAACAAAGCGGTGTTAACCAGCGCATCTATCAGCTACTGGATCAGACCGACGTTGACGACGTTGCACAACTGGCCAAGGCCGGCGCCCAGATCCGCCAATGGGTGATCGACACGCCGTTCCACGCCGAGTTCGAACGTGAAATTCATCAGGCTTACCAACAGCTCGCCGACGGCGAACCGGAAGCCTCCTTTGCGGTGCGCTCCTCCGCCACGGCGGAAGACATGCCGGACGCGTCCTTCGCCGGCCAGCAGGAAACCTTCCTCAACGTGCAGGGCATCGACGCCGTGATGGTGGCGATCAAGCACGTGTTCGCGTCGCTGTTCAACGACCGCGCCATCTCGTATCGCGTGCATCAGGGCTATGACCACCGCGGTGTGGCGCTGTCGGCGGGCGTACAGCGGATGGTGCGCTCCGATCTGGCCTCCTCGGGCGTGATGTTCACCATCGACACCGAGTCCGGCTTTGATCAGGTGGTATTCATCACCTCCGCCTTCGGCCTGGGCGAAATGGTGGTGCAGGGCGCGGTGAACCCGGATGAGTTCTACGTGCACAAACCGACGCTGCAAAACGGCAAGCCGGCGATCGTGCGCCGCAACCTGGGCTCGAAAAAGATCCGCATGGTGTACGCACCGTCGCAGGATCACGGTAAGCAGGTGCGCATCGAAGACGTGCCGGAAGCGCAGCGCAGCCGTTTCTCGCTCACCGATGACGAAGTGCAGGCGCTGGCGCAGCAGGCGATCCTGATCGAAAAACATTACGGCCGCCCGATGGATATCGAGTGGGCGAAAGACGGCCATACCGGCAAGCTGCTGATCGTGCAGGCGCGCCCGGAGACCGTGCGCTCCAACGAGCAGACCATGGAGCGCTACCAGCTGAACGGCTCCAGCCCGGTGCTGGTGGAAGGCCGCGCCATCGGCCACCGCATCGGCGCCGGCCCGGTGAAAGTGATCCACGACATCAGCGAAATGGATCGCATCCAGCCGGGCGACGTGCTGGTCACCGATATGACCGACCCGGATTGGGAACCGATCATGAAGAAAGCCGCCGCGATCGTCACCAACCGCGGCGGGCGCACCTGCCACGCGGCGATCATCGCCCGTGAGCTGGGCATTCCGGCGGTGGTGGGCTGTGGCCACGCCACCGACGTGCTGAAAGACGGCCAGAAAGTCACCGTCTCCTGCGCGGAAGGCGACACCGGCTTCGTTTACAGCGATATGCTGGACTTTAGCGTGCAGAGTTCCGAAGTGACCGAGCTGCCGGATCTGCCGCTGAAGATCATGATGAACGTCGGCAACCCGGATCGCGCCTTCGACTTTGCGCGTTTGCCGAATGAAGGCGTGGGCCTGGCGCGGCTGGAATTTATCATCAACCGCATGATCGGCGTGCACCCGCGTGCGCTGCTGGAGTTTGACCAGCAGACGCCGGCGCTGCAAAACGAAATTCGCGCGCTGATGCAGGGTTACGATCATCCGGTCGAGTTCTACGTCGGCCGCCTGACCGAAGGCATCGCGACGCTGGGCGCCGCCTTCTGGCCGAAGCGCGTGATCGTGCGGCTGTCCGACTTCAAATCCAACGAGTACGCCAACCTGGTGGGCGGCGACAAGTATGAACCGCACGAAGAGAACCCGATGCTGGGCTTCCGCGGCGCCGGCCGTTACGTGGCCGACAGCTTCCGCGATTGCTTCGCGTTGGAGTGCGAGGCGGTGAAACGCGTGCGTAACGAAATGGGGCTGACCAACGTCGAAATCATGGTGCCGTTCGTGCGCACCGTGGCGCAGGCGGAAGCGGTGGTGGGCGAGCTGGCGCGTCAGGGGCTGAAGCGCGGCGAAAACGGGCTGAAAGTGATCATGATGTGCGAGATCCCGTCCAATGCGCTGTTGGCGGATCAGTTCCTCGAGCACTTCGACGGCTTCTCTATCGGTTCCAACGATATGACCCAGCTTGCATTGGGGCTGGATCGCGATTCCGGCGTGGTGTCGGAGCTGTTCGACGAACGTAACGAGGCGGTGAAAGCGCTGCTGTCGATGGCGATTCAGGCGGCCAAGCGCCACGGCAAATACGTCGGCATCTGCGGCCAGGGCCCGTCCGACCACGAAGACTTCGCCGAGTGGCTGATGGAGCAGGGCATCGACAGCCTGTCGCTCAATCCGGACACCGTGGTGCAGACCTGGATCAATTTGTCGAAAAAGAAATAATGTCTCGGCATCGCTAAGGCATTAATGCCAGGCCGCAGTTTACGCTGCGGCCTTTTTATTTCTGAATGTAAATAACGGCGCGTAAAATAATCAATTTGGCGAAAAAAGAATAAAAAAAAGCCCACCGTAGGAGATGGGCAAAGACTACACACAGCAATTCACATGTATGGCATTACATTGTTCAGAAAGGTTGTTTTAAAATCAGTGATTTGAAGCAATAGATGGCCATAATACTAGATTTTTGAACGCGACTAGTCATTAAGAATCATCCTAATCGATAGCGGCATCACATTTTATTTGCGGGCGTTATCTCTTTTTATCGCTTGCAACAAACAGGGCTTTACATTGCACCTTTCATTCGCCGAGCCCCAATCAATATAGGGCGGCATTATATTTGACGAAGATATTACTCGAATGAGGTAGGAATAATGATGGGGCGAAATATTCCGCCCGACGATGCGGGCGGAAGTGGGATTAGCGTTTTTCCAGATCTTCGATGACTTGCTCCGGCGTGGTGGTCGGCTCCGGCGCTTCATCCATCCAGGCGGTCAGCAGGCGATAAGACACCGCCAACACCACCGGGCCGATGAACAGGCCAATCATGCCGAAGGCCAGCAAACCGCCGATAACGCCGGACAGGATCAACAGCAGCGGCAGATCGGCACCCATGCGGATCAGCACCGGGCGCAGCACGTTATCCAGCGTGGCCACCACGCAGCTCCAGACCAGCAGCACGGTGCCCCAGGTGGTATCGCCATGCCAGTACAGCCAGATGATGGCCGGCACCAGCACCAACAGCGGCCCCAATTGCGCCACGCAGCAGATAAAGATCAGCATCGTCAACAGGGTGGCGGCCGGAATGCCGCTCACCGCCAGACCGATACCGCCCAGCACCGACTGCACCAGCGCCGTCACCACCACGCCCAGCGCGACGGCGCGGATCGCCTGGCCGCCCAACAGCACCGCCGCATCGCCGCGCGCAGAACCGAGGCGCACCGCAAAGTGGCGGATACCCAGCGCTACCTGCTCGCCGCGCGCATACAGCAATGCGCTGAACAGCAGCATCAGCGCGCAGTGCAGCAGCAGACGGCCGATATGCGCCGCCTGCGCCACGAACCAGGTGGCGGTCTGGCCGAAGTACGGCTGTACCTTCGCCAGCAGCGCGGCGCCGCCGGCGTTAACCAGCGTGTGGTAGCTGGTGTAGAGCCTGTCGCCGATCATCGGCACGGACTGCAGCCAGGCGAGGTCGGGAATGTGCAGCTTGCCCGGTGAGCTGGCCCAGGCGATCAGCGGCGCGCTGTTATCCACCACGCTGCTGATCAGCAGGGAGATAGGCAGAATGAACAGCAGGATCAGCAGCAGGGTCATGACCAACACCGCCAGCGAGCGGCGGCCCCACAGCAGCTTTTGCAGTTTTAGCAGCAGCGGCCAGGTGGCGATCACCACCATGCCCGCCCAGGCGAAGCCGAGAATAAACGGTTGGATCACCCAAAAACAGGCGACGATCATGATGGCGATAAACAGCACGCCGAAAATAATTCGCGGTAAGTCGTAACGCGATTGCGGGAGTGGCATCAGTGGCTTCTCATCCTGGTCAATTAAATCCCTGGCACCGGGGAATCGGGGTGCCTGTCGGTCGGTTTCTCACCGCCGGGCGGCCGCCTGTGGCGGCGCTCGCAGGGCGGTAATAATGTGAATGCCTTCACTAAACGAGTATGTTAGTTTTTAGTGTCACTAAAAAATAGGGTGGGTCTGAATTAAAGGCCCGATTCAGCGTACATCAGCGCATAAAAAATAGACGGACAGGGTCAAAAAAGCGAATGATCCCACAGATTTCTCAGGCGCCCGGCCTCGTTCAACGGGTGCTCGACTTTTTGGAAGCACTGAAGCAAAACGGATTCAACGGCGACACCGCCACCAGCTATGCTGACCGGCTGACGATGGCCACCGACAATAGCATCTATCAGCTGTTGCCCGATGCGGTGGTGTTCCCCCGTTCCACCGCCGACGTGGCGCTGATCGCCCGCCTGGCCGGGGATGAGCGATTCAAGACGCTGACCTTCAGCCCGCGCGGCGGCGGCACCGGCACCAACGGCCAGTCGCTCAATACCGGCATCGTGGTCGATATGTCGCGCCACATGAACCGCATTCTGGAGATCAACGTCGAACAGGGCTGGGTAAAAGTCGAAGCCGGGGTGATCAAGGATCAGCTGAATCAATATCTGCGGCCGTTCGGCTACTTCTTCTCGCCGGAACTGTCCACCAGTAACCGCGCCACGCTGGGCGGCATGATCAACACCGACGCCTCCGGCCAGGGCTCGCTGGTGTACGGCAAAACCTCCGA
Organism: Serratia sp. CY44782; assembly: GCF_052168715.1. Lineage (NCBI taxonomy): Bacteria > Pseudomonadati > Pseudomonadota > Gammaproteobacteria > Enterobacterales > Yersiniaceae > Serratia > Serratia sp. CY44782. Next base: position 223,675 of record NZ_JBJNME010000008.1, on the reverse strand, counting down.
TCACGTGTTGGGCCTGCGGGCGGTGCTGCTCGGCGGCGAGATGATCGATACCCGCGTCATGCCGACGGCGCTGGCGGAAACGATTGCTCTGGAAGAGACCGCCGAAGGGCGCATCTACCGCACGGTGCTCAACCGCTGCCGCGAGCAGCGTGCGTTGATCCTGGAGAAATTCCCCAAACTCAACCGCTTTCTCACCGGTTACGATCTGCGCCACGTGCTGAGCGACGATCTGCAAACCTTCGATCTGACGCGCATCCTGACCGGCGCCGAAGGCACGCTGGCGTTTATCACCGAGGCGCGGCTGGACATCACGCCGCTGCCGAAAGTGCGCCGTTTGGTTAACGTAAAATACGACTCCTTCGACTCGGCGCTGCGCAATGCCCCCTTTATGGTCGAAGCCAAGGCGCTGTCGGTGGAAACCATCGATTCCAAGGTGCTGAACCTGGCGCGTGAAGACATCGTTTGGCACTCGGTGAGCGAACTGATCGCCGACGTGCCGGATAAAGAGATGCTCGGGCTGAACATCGTCGAGTTCGCCGGTGACGATCGGGCGCTGATCGACGGCCAGATGGAAAACCTGTGCCAACGGCTGGACGAACTGATCGCGCAACGGCAGGGCGGCGTGATCGGTTACCAAATCTGCGGCGATCTGGCGGGCATCGAGCGCATTTACAACATGCGCAAGAAAGCGGTCGGGCTGCTGGGCAACGCCAAAGGGCGCGCCAAGCCGATTCCGTTCGCCGAGGACACCTGCGTGCCGCCGCAACACCTGGCGGACTATATCGTCGAATTCCGTCAACTGCTCGACGACCACCACCTGAGCTACGGCATGTTCGGCCACGTCGACGCCGGGGTGCTGCACGTGCGCCCGGCGCTTGACATGTGCGACCCGCAGCAGGAGGTGCTGATGAAGCAAATCTCCGATCGGGTGGTGGCGCTGACCGCCAAATACGGCGGCCTGCTGTGGGGGGAGCACGGCAAGGGGTTCCGCGCGGAATACAGCCCTGAGTTCTTCGGCGAAACGCTGTATGAAGAGCTGCGCCGCATCAAGGCGGCATTCGATCCCGATAACCGCCTGAACCCGGGCAAGATCTGTTCGCCGCTGGCGGTGGATGCGCCGATGATGCAGGTGGACGCGGTCAAACGCGGCGCCTTCGATCGCCAGATCCCGGTCGAGGTGCGCACCTCATTCCGCGGCGCGCTGGAGTGTAACGGCAACGGCCTGTGCTTCAACTTCGACGTGCGCAGCCCGATGTGCCCGTCGATGAAGATCAGTGGCAACCGCATTCATTCACCGAAAGGGCGGGCGACGCTGGTGCGCGAGTGGCTGCGTCTGTTGGCCGAGCAGGGCGTCGATCCTTTGGCGCTGGAAAAACAGTTGCCGCAGCAGCGGGTCAGCCTGCGCGGTTTGATCGAAAAGACCCGCAACAGCTGGCACGCGGGCAAGGGCGAGTATGACTTCTCGCACGAAGTGAAAGAGGCGATGTCCGGCTGCCTGGCCTGCAAGGCCTGCTCCACCCAGTGCCCGATCAAGATTGACGTGCCGGGATTCCGTTCGCGCTTCCTGCAGCTCTACCACACCCGCTATCTGCGCCCGGTAAGCGACTACATGGTCGCCGGCGTGGAGAGCTATAGTCCATTGATGGCCCGCGCGCCGAAGGTGTTCAACTTCTTCTTCCGCCAGCCGTGGCTGCGGGAGATGAGCCGCAACGCCATCGGTATGGTCGATCTGCCGCTGCTGTCCAGCCCAACGTTGCGTCAGCAGCTGTCCGGCCACCGCGCGACCACGCTGACGCTGGAGCAGTTGGAAGGGCTGAGCGCCGAGCAGCGCGCAGATCACGTGCTGATCGTCCAGGATCCGTTCACCAGCTATTACGACGCCAAAGTGGTGGCGGACTTTGTCCGGCTGGTGGAGAAGCTCGGCTATAAACCGGTGCTGCTGCCGTTCTCGCCGAACGGCAAGGCGCAGCATGTGAAAGGTTTCCTGACGCGCTTTGCCCGCACCGCGCGCAAAACCGCCGATTTCCTCAACCGTGTGGCCCAGCTTGGCATGCCGCTGGTGGGCGTCGATCCGGCGCTGGTGCTGTGCTACCGCGACGAATACCGCGAGATCCTCGGCGCCGAACGCGGCGATTTCCAGGTGCAGCTGGTGCATGAATGGCTGCAGCAGCGGATCGCGGATCGCGCCGAACAGCCGGCGACCGGCGAGCCGTGGTATCTGTTCGGCCACTGCACCGAAACCACCGCGCTGCCGGCCAGCGGCCAACAGTGGGCGGCGATCTTCGCCCGCTTCGGTGCCAAACTGGAGAACGTCAGCGTCGGCTGCTGCGGCATGGCGGGCACTTACGGCCATGAAGCCAAGAACCTGCAAAACTCGCTCGGCATTTATGAGCTATCATGGCATCCGACGCTGCAGCGTTTGCCGCGGCAGCGCTGCCTGGCGACCGGCTATTCCTGCCGCAGCCAGGTGAAACGCATCGAGGGCAATGGCGTGCGCCACCCATTACAGGCACTTCTGGAGATGATTGAGTGAAATTGTGGAAACGTGAAACATCGCTGGAGCAGCTGAACCGCGCCGGCGACGGCTGCATGGTCAGCCATGTGGGCATCGAGTTTACCCAGCTGGGCGAAGATTTCCTCGAGGCCACCATGCCGGTCGATGGCCGCACCCGGCAGCCGTTCGGGCTGTTGCACGGCGGGGCATCGGTGGTGTTGGCGGAGTCGATGGGATCGATGGCCGGCTACCTGTGCAGCGAAGGCGAGCAGAAAGTGGTGGGGCTGGAGATCAACGCCAACCACCTGCGCGCGGTGTTCGATGGCCAGGTGCGCGGGGTGTGTCGCGCACTGCACGTCGGCCGTCGCCATCAGGTGTGGCAAATCGAGATCTTCGACGCGCGCGATCGGCTGTGCTGCACCTCGCGTCTGACCACGGCGGTCATCGACTGATTCCCGCCGGTTTCCGCAGGCGATCGGCCTGCGGAGCCTTTCGCCTTACAGCTGAAACGGCACGCGTTTGACGAAGTCCTTTTGAAACGCGTTCGCCTTCTCCCAGGTGCCTTCCATTGCATATTTTTGGCAGATCAGCGTCAGCGTGTGGCGGGCGAAGTGGTAGCTTTGCACCCGAAACAGCTGGCAGCGCTGTGGGTTGTTGATCTCGACGATCAGCCGGTTGTGCAGCTTGCTGAGCGCGTGCAGGTAGCTGTCGTCGTCGCCGTTCTCCAGACAAAGATTGGCCATGGTGAGGCTGACGCTGTTGTACCGCTTCAGATGGTCGATATTGCATTCCGGGCGCCGCAGCGCCGCTTCGGCCATATAAAAGTCCACCGTGGCGTCGCGCACGCTGAATTTGTATTCATCAATCTTGCCCAGCAACCATGCGTTGATCGAAAGAGTCATTGGCTTCGCGCTCAAATTCAAATTGAATGATAATCATTATCATATAAACTGCCGCGTTGCCGATCAATCCCGGCGCGGCGTTTTTTTATTGCTCAGGAGGGTAAAAGACCGCCGCCGACCCAACTTAATCCTGAGCGACTAAACTTTAACCTGAGGGCCGCGCGCTTGCGCCGCGCCACGAAATGCCGATAAACGCACATTTACGACAGACAGAATGCAGAAATAGGTATTTTCTATGAATGTTTAGATCGGCAACGCACCGCAGCGCTGTAACGCTGACGGGCCACCGGGGAGTGCGGTACGGTGATGCAGGATAGATAACGAATTCATAGGGATAGCATGCACACCTTGCCGCCAGACGCCGCAAGCCGCCACGGGTGTCCCGTTGGCTTGCCGCGCGCCGCAGCGAAAAACCGCGCTCGCGGCGGATACCCCCGCAAAACAAACGGTTGAAGTGATAATCGTTATCACTAACATATAAGCAACCCAGATTGGCTGTGGCCAAACACGAGTGTGAGGTAGACCCTATGCAAACGGAAAATGTCGGCACTTTTTCTCTGGATGAAAATGTCTGGCAAGGCATTTCGCTCAGCGACAGCGCCGTACGACAAATAACGAAACTGATGCAGCAGGATCCGCAGGTGAAAGGGCTGCAGCTAGGGGTGAAACAATCCGGCTGCGCCGGCTTTGCCTATGTGCTGGATCTGACCCGCGAACCCGCCGATGACGATCTGCTGTTTGAGCGCGACGGCGCCAAACTCTATGTGCCGCTGAAGGCTATGCCGTTCATCGACGGCACCACGGTAGATTATGTCCGCGAAGGGCTGAATCAGATATTCAAATTCAACAACCCTAAAGCTCAGCATGCCTGCGGGTGCGGCGAGAGCTTTGGCGTTTGAGCGATGCAATCAACATGACACGAAGCAATGTAGAAATGCCTAATGAAGTGCAGGCTTGGGTCAGCGAAGGTCGCTACAAAGAAGGTTTCTTCACCCAGCTGGCAACCGATGAGTTGGCCAAAGGCATCAACGAAGAGGTGGTGCGCGCCATTTCGGCCAAGCGCAACGAACCCGAGTGGATGCTGGAATTCCGCCTCGAGGCCTACCGTGCCTGGTTGCAGATGGAAGAGCCGCACTGGCTGAAGGCCAATTACGATCGCCTGAACTACCAGGACTACAGTTACTATTCGGCGCCGTCCTGCGGCAGCTGCGACGATGCCTGCGGTTCGCAACCCGGCGCCGAGCAGCAACCGGGCGCGGCGACGGAAAAAGATTACCTGACCAGCGAAGTGGAGCTGGCGTTCAACCAGCTCGGCGTGCCGGTGCGCGAGGGCAGCGAGGTGGCGGTGGACGCCATCTTCGACTCGGTCTCGGTCGCTACCACTTACCGTGAAAAACTGGCGGAGAGCGGGGTGATCTTCTGCTCGTTCGGCGAAGCGATCCAGGAATACCCGGACCTGGTGCGTCAGTACCTGGGCCGCGTGGTGCCCTCCAACGATAACTTCTTCGCCGCGCTGAACGCCGCGGTGGCTTCCGACGGCACCTTCGTCTATGTGCCGAAAGGCGTGCGCTGCCCGATGGAGCTGTCGACCTATTTCCGTATCAACGCCGCCAAAACCGGCCAGTTCGAGCGCACCATCCTGATCGCCGACGAAGGCAGCTATGTCAGCTACATCGAAGGCTGCTCGGCACCGGTGCGCGACAGCTACCAGCTGCACGCGGCAGTGGTGGAAGTGATCCTGCATAAAGACGCCGAAGTGAAATACTCGACGGTGCAGAACTGGTTCTCCGGCGGCGAGAGCAAGGGCGGCATCCTCAACTTCGTCACCAAGCGCGCGCTGTGTGAAGGCGCCGGCTCGAAAATGTCCTGGACCCAGTCGGAAACCGGCTCGGCCATCACCTGGAAATACCCGAGCGTGATTTTGCAGGGCGACAATTCGATCGGCGAATTCTTCTCGGTGGCGCTGACCAGCGGCCATCAGCAGGCGGACACCGGCACCAAGATGATCCACATCGGCAAAAACACCAAGTCGACCATCATCGCCAAAGGCATCTCCGCCGGCCACAGCGAGAACACCTATCGCGGCCTGGTGAAAATCCTGCCGGGGGCGGAAAACGCCCGTAACTTTACCCAGTGCGACTCGATGCTGATCGGGCCGGACAGCGGTGCCCACACGTTCCCTTACGTTGAAGCGCGCAACAACAGCGCTCAGCTGGAGCACGAAGCCACCACCTCGAAGATCGGCGACGACCAGCTGTTCTACTGCCTGCAGCGCGGCATCAGCGAGGATGACGCCATTTCGATGATCGTCAACGGTTTCTGCAAGGACGTTTTCTCCGAGCTGCCGCTGGAGTTCGCCGTCGAGGCGCAGAAACTTCTGGCCATCAGCCTGGAACACAGCGTGGGTTAATCGCCGCATTTTTAGCGCCGTCGGCGCTATCTGAGGACACAGCATGTTAAGCATCAAGAATTTGAAAGTCAGCGTGGAAGGCAACGAGATCCTCAAGGGATTGGATCTGGAGATCAAACCGGGCGAAGTGCACGCCATCATGGGGCCGAACGGCTCGGGCAAGAGCACGCTGTCCGCCACGCTGGCCGGGCGTGAAGAGTACGAAGTGACCGAAGGGGAAGTCACCTTCAAGGGCAAGGATCTGCTGGAGCTGGATCCGGAAGATCGCGCCGGCGAAGGCGTGTTCCTGGCCTTCCAGTACCCGGTGGAGATCCCTGGCGTCAGCAACCATTTCTTTCTGCAGACGTCGGTCAACGCGGTGCGCAAATACCGCGAGCAGGAGCCGCTGGATCGCTTTGACTTCGCCGATTTCATCGAAGAGAAAATCGCGCTGCTGGATATGCCGGCCGATCTGTTGACCCGTTCGGTCAACGTCGGCTTCTCCGGCGGTGAGAAAAAACGCAACGATATTCTGCAGATGGCGGCGCTGGAGCCGGATCTGTGCATTCTCGATGAAACCGACTCGGGCCTGGACATCGACGCGCTGAAGATCGTCGCCAACGGCGTCAACTCGCTGCGGGACGGCAAGCGCGCCTTTATCATCGTGACCCACTATCAGCGCATTCTGGACTACATCAAACCGGATTACGTACACGTGCTGTCCCAGGGGCGCATCGTTAAATCCGGCGATTTCTCGCTGGTGAAACAGTTGGAGGAGCAGGGCTATGGCTGGCTTACCGACCAACAGTAATTCAAACGCGCTGCAGCAGCTGTATCGCCTGTTCGAAGGCCGCGGCGGCGAGCGTTCGCCGCATGCGCTGGCGCACTGGCAGCAGGCGCTGCGCCTCGGCTGGCCGACGCGCAAGCATGAAAACTGGAAATACACGCCGCTGGAGAGCCTGCTGGAGCAGCAGTTCCTCGATCCGCAGCCCGCGCCGGTGAGCGCAGAGCAGCTTGAGGCGCTGGCGCTCGGTATCGATGCCTGTCGGCTGGTGTTTATCGACGGCCGTTACAGCGCCGCGCTCAGCGATGGCGATCTGGGCGACTACCAGTTCGAGTTGACCGCCTACGGCACGCCGCAGGCGCTGCCGGAGCCGATCCAGCCGGAGATTTTCCTGCACCTGACCGAAAGCCTGGCGCAGGAAACCAGCCTGATTCGCTTGCCGGCCGGCAAGGCCCCGGCCCGCCCGCTGTACCTGCTGCACATCAGCAGCGGACGCGGCGCCACCGGGGAAGTGAACACCGTGCATCATCGTCACCATCTGGAGATCGGGCGCGGCGCCGAGGCGGAAGTGATTGAACACTATGTCAGCCTGGACGAGGCCGCGCACTTCACCGGCGCGCGCCTGACCGCCAACGTGGCGGACAACGCCGGGCTGTTGCACTGCAAGCTGGCGTTTGAGAGCCAGCCGAGCTACCACTTTGCCCATAACGATCTGGTTATCGGCCGCGACGCGCGGGTGAAAAGCGACAGCTTCCTGTTGGGTGCCGGCCTGACGCGGCACAACACCAGCGCACAGCTGAACGGCGAAGGCGCAAACCTGGTGATCAACAGCCTGGTGCTGCCGGTGGGCAAAGAGATTTGCGATACCCGCACCTATCTGGAGCACAACAAAGGCTATTGCGAAAGCCGCCAGCTGCATAAAACCGTGGTCAGCGATCGCGGCAAGGCGGTGTTTAACGGCATGATCAAAGTGGCCAAGCACGCGATCAAAACCGACGGCCAGATGACCAACCATAACCTGCTGTTGGGTAAGGTGGCGGAAGTGGATACCAAGCCGCAGCTGGAGATCTACGCCGACGACGTCAAATGCAGCCACGGCGCCACCGTGGGGCGTATCGATGAAGAGCAGCTGTTCTATCTGCAGTCGCGCGGCATCGACAAACACGCGGCGCAGCAGATGATCATCTTTGCCTTCGCCGCCGAGCTGACCGAAGGCATCGCCAACGACATCATCCGGGAACGGGTGCTGGCGCGCATCGCCCAGCGTCTGCCGGGGGAGGCTGCATGAGTTATCCGATTGAACGCGTGCGCAGCGATTTTCCACTGCTGGCGCGTGAGGTGAACGGCCAACCGCTGGCCTATCTCGACAGCGCCGCCAGCGCGCAGAAACCGCAGGCGGTGATCGACCGCGAGCTGGAGTTCTACCGCCACGGTTATGCGGCGGTGCATCGCGGTATCCACACCCTGAGCGCCGAGGCGACTCAGCAGATGGAAGCGGTGCGGGAGCAGGCGGCGCGCTTTATCAACGCCGCCTCGGCGGAAGAGATGGTGTTCGTCAAGGGCACCACCGAAGGCATCAATCTGGTGGCCAACAGCTTTGGCCGCCACCTGCTGCAGCCGGGCGATGCGATTCTCATCACCGAGATGGAGCACCACGCCAACATCGTGCCGTGGCAGATGCTGGCGGAGGAGCGCGGGCTGCAGCTGCGGGTGTGGCCGCTACAGCCGGACGGTACGCTGGATCTGGCGCGACTGCCGGAACTGGTCGATGCGTCCTGTAAACTGCTGGCGCTGACCGAGGTCTCCAACGTGCTGGGCACCGTCAACCCGGTGCGCGACATTATCGCCCGCGCCAGAGCCCTGGCGCCGAATTTGACGGTGCTGGTGGACGGCGCGCAGGCGGTGATGCACCAGCGCGTCGATGTCCAGGCGCTGGACTGCGATTTTTATGTGTTTTCCGGCCACAAGCTGTACGGTCCTTCCGGCATCGGCATGCTGTATGGCCGCCAGGCGCTGCTGCAGCAGATGCCGCCGTGGGAAGGGGGCGGCTCGATGATCCGCCAGGTCAGCCTGACGGCGGGCACCACCTTCGCCGATCCGCCGTGGCGCTTCGAGGCCGGTTCGCCGAACACCGCCGGCATCATGGGGATGGGGGCGGCGTTTGATTACGTTGAAGCCCTGGGCCTGAATGCGATCCACGATTATGAACAGTCGCTGATGCACTACGCGTTGGAGGCGCTCAGCCAGGTGCCGACGCTGAAAGTCTATGGCCCGGCCCATCGCGCCGGGGTGATCGCCTTCAATCTGGGGGAACACCATGCCTATGACGTCGGCAGCTTCCTCGATCAGTACGGCATCGCCATTCGCACCGGCCATCACTGCGCCATGCCGCTGATGGCGTTTTATCAGGTGCCGAGCATGTGCCGCGCTTCGCTGGCGTTATATAATACCCGCGAAGAGGTGGACCGGCTGGTGGCCGGGCTGCAACGCATTCATCAGCTATTAGGCTAGGCCGGGGCGCGTCCCCGGCGGTACAAAAGGATCCCCATGGCGAATTTGCCGGACAAAGATAAATTGGTGCGAAATTTCTCCCGCTGTTTGAACTGGGAGGAGAAATACCTGTACGTGATTGAACTCGGCGCCAAATTGCCGCCGTTGGACGAGGCCGAGCGGCAGGCCGGCAACCTGATCTCCGGCTGTCAGAGCCAGGTGTGGATTGTGATGCACCTCGATGAGCAGGGGCAGGTCGAGTTTCACGGCGACAGCGACGCGGCGATCGTCAAAGGCCTGCTGGCGGTGGTGTTTATTCTGTATCGCCAATTGACGCCGCAGCAGATTGTCGAGCTCGACGTACGGCCGTTTTTCGCCGAGCTGGCACTCAGCCAACACCTGACGCCTTCGCGTTCACAGGGGCTGGAGGCGATGATCCGCGCCATTCGCAGTAAAGCCACGCAGCTGAGCTGAACCTGAACGGCCCCCGTCCTTGAGGGCTCATTGATACATTCGTTTTGTCAATGAGCCTTTACAATCTACGCTTTCCCCCCAGATAACATCCCCAATTCAGTGATATTTCAGCAGCTTATCCGTTGACGTTTCGTTGACAATTAGCGGCGACGATTACGTTATAACGTGTTGATTTTTAGAGAACTTATTGCCTTTGATACCAGCGTTGCTAGTATTAATCAGGTATTGTCTGATTTACCCGCCGCCGGGCGCTCGTTAGCCTTGGGGACGAACCGTCATAAAAAATATAGGGATGATAATGAAACGTGCGTTGAGTTTAATGGGCATGGTCTTCGCCACCGTATTGGCCGGCACGCAGGCCGCCAGTGCGACCGAGTACCCGCTGCCGCCGCCGGACAGCCGTCTGATCGGTGAAAACACCACTTATACCGTGCCAAACGACGGCCGTCCGCTGGAGGCGATCGCCGCCGACTACAAGATTGGCCTGCTGGGCATGCTGGAAGCCAACCCCGGCACCGACCCGTTCCTGCCTAAGCCGGGTACGGTGCTGACCATTCCGACCCAAATGCTGCTGCCTGATACCAAGCGTGAAGGGATCATCGTCAACCTGGCCGAGCTGCGCCTTTACTACTATCCGAAAGGCGAGAACAAAGTGATCGTCTATCCGATCGGTATCGGCCAGACCGGGATGCACACGCCGCTGGAAGTGACCTCCGTGAGCCAGAAGATCCCCAACCCGACCTGGACGCCTACCGCGAACATCCGCAAACGCTATCAGTCCCAGGGCGTGACGCTGCCTGCGGTGGTGCCGGCCGGCCCTGAGAACCCGATGGGGCTGTTCGCCCTGCGTCTGGCGATGGGGCGCGGTGAATACCTGATCCACGGCACCAATGCCAACTTCGGGATCGGCATGCGCGTTAGCTCCGGTTGTATTCGTCTGCGTCCGACGGACATCGAGGCGCTGTTCAATCAGGTGCCGCGCGGTACGCGGGTGCAGGTGATCAACGATCCGGTGAAGGTTTCGGTCGAACCGGACGGCAAGCGCTATGTGGAAGTGCATCAGCCGCTGTCGCGGGTAGAAAGCGACGATCCGCAGACCATGCCGATTGCGTTGTCTAAAGCGGAAAAAGCCTTCGCTGCAGATGGGCAAACCGATCGCGCCGTGTTCGATAGCGCGGTTGTACGCCGTTCTGGCATGCCGGTGCTGGTCAACGTGGGGGAGAACCCGTCTGAGGTGAGTTTAACGCCTGTAGCGGCTCCTGCGGCGAATAAGAGCCCATTCAAGGCAGCGCCAATCAGTTCTGTGAACTAAGTTTGCAGGATTGAGCGGTCGAAGAGGGGTTCAGCGTGCTGAGCCTCTTTTTTTGTCTGCCAAAGAGGAACCCCCGGGCCGACGAGCAGGCAAAAAAAAACGGCGCACAATGTGCGCCGTTTTCAATAACCAAAGCTATCTTACTTTTTGTAAGCGTGAGCTTGGTTGTCCAGACGCTGGTTAGCGCGTGCTGCGTCGTCTTTAGCAGCTTGAACGTCAGAACGCATTGCGTTCACGTCGTTGCTCAGCTGATCAACTTTAGCGTTCAGAGTCTGAACGTCAGAAGACAGTTGATCGATTTTAGCGTTGCTAGAGCAGCCAGCCAGCAGAGTGGAACCCAGGATTACCGCGCCCAGTACCAGTTTAGTACGATTCATTATAACACCCTCTAGATTGAGTTAATCTCCATGTAGCGTTACAAGTATTACACAAACTTTTTTCGAAAGAGAATAATTTTTTAGTGTTGAGGTGCTTTATTTTGATCGTTCGCTCAAACTTGCATCTGGTTTTACAAATTAGTTAAAAAAACGAGGGAAAACAGCCGGCTTCCATGGGACTACTCCGATTTGTTATTAGTTAAATAATGAGCGGATCGCGGTTGCGTTTTGAGAAAAATAGGTTACTGCCGATAAAAAAAACGCCGCAAAGCGGCGTTTTGATCAAGGCAATTATGTCACGTTTTATATTACAGCACGTGTACCGAGGCGGTATTGGTGGTACCGCTCGGCACCAGCGCGCCGGAAACCATCACCACGACGTCGCCTTTCTGCGCCAGGCCGCTGGCCAGCGCGGCTTCTTTACCGATGCGGTAGAAGTCGTCGGTGGAGGCGATTTCCTTGACCATCTGCGGGATAACGCCCTTGCTCAGCACCAGCTGATGCGCGGTGGTTTCATTGGTGGTCAGCGCCAGGATCACTGCGTTCGGGAAGTACTTACGCACGGATTTCGCTGACTTGCCGCCGCTGGTGGCGACGACGATCAGCGGCGCGTCCAGTTTCTCGGCGGTTTCAACCGCACCGCGGCACACTGCTTCGGTGATGCGCAGCTTGCGACGGTCGTTCAGGGTATCGATACGGCTAGGCATCACGCGATCGGTACGCTCGCAGATGGTGGCCATGATGTTGACCGCTTCCAGCGGGTATTTGCCCTTGGCGCTCTCGCCGGACAGCATGACGGCATCGGTACCGTCCAGGATGGCGTTGGCAACGTCGCCGGCTTCCGCGCGGGTAGGGCGCGGGTTCTTGATCATGGAGTCGAGCATCTGGGTGGCGGTGATCACCACTTTACGCGCGCGGTTGCACTTCTCGATCATCATCTTCTGGGCGAAGATCACTTCTTCGACCGGGATCTCGACGCCCAAGTCGCCACGGGCAACCATGATGCCGTCGGACGCTTCGAGGATCTCGTCGAAGTTGTTCAGGCCTTCCTGGTTTTCGATCTTGGAGATGATCTGGATCTGCTCGCCGCCGTGGGCTTTCAGGTGTTCGCGGATCTCCAGCACGTCGGAGCGCTTACGGATGAAGGACGCCGCCACGAAGTCGACGCCTTGTTCGCAGCCGAAGATCAGGTCGCGTTTGTCTTTTTCGGCCAGCGCAGGCAGCTGGATGGAAACGCCCGGTAGGTTAACACCCTTGTTCTCGCCGAGATCGCCGTTGTTCAGCACCTTACAAATGACTTCGTTCTCGGTCACGTTGGTGACTTCCATGCCGATCAGGCCGTCGTCAACCAGCACGGTGTTGCCGATCTTCAGGTCGGCGGCGAAGCCGGCGTAGGTGACCGCCACGCGATCGCTGTTACCGATCACGCTCTGGTCGGTGGTGAAGGTGAAGGTTTGGCCGGCGACCAGCGAGGCGTCTTTACCGCCTTCCAGTTTCATGGTGCGAATTTCCGGGCCTTTGGTATCCAGCAGGATGCCGGCGTTGATACCGGTTTTCGCCATCACGGCGCGCATGTTCTTGATGCGGTTGCCGTGCTCTTCATAGTCGCCGTGAGAGAAGTTGAGACGCATCACGTTCATGCCTGCATTGAGCAGGTTGGTCAGCATTTCTTCCGATTCGGTTTTTGGACCGATGGTACAAACAATTTTGGTCTTTTTCATGGCGGAGTTTTCTACAAGTTGTGATGGATAAAAAAACGAATTTGACCGGCGTTGTTTACGCCGATAGGGAATTTGAGCCGTATCTGGTGGTGAAAAACATAGTTAAGGATAGGTGACGACAGTTGAAGTGGGGCGGAAAAATTCAGCCCGCGTGGGGGCGCGGGGATGCTGCGCAACGGGGTAAGATCAGATCGTGTTGTTATTGCGTTTTCGCAGATCAAGGGCTGAAACCATTCAACTGATAGACGTTGCGCATTATAAAGGCTAAGCGGCGGGAAACAAAATAAAAAACCTCTGCCGCGCGGCGGATATGTCAAAACGGGGGCAAATGTGGCGCAAATGCAACGCGTTGCGGGCCGCTTGTTGCGCAAATAACCTTGCTGTAAATACAGGTTTAACGCGTTTGGGGAATTTCCAACAGCACGCCGGCGCTCAGGCAGAAGCAGCCGCTGGCGACGTTGGCCGGCAAGATCAGGCTCTCGCCGGCCCGAACCACCCGCGTGTCGCCGCCGAGGGTAAACTCGAATTCACCGGATATCACCCGGGTTTGCCGCGCGTGCGCGGGCTTTTGCAGTTGGCCAAAGGCGCCGGCCTCGAAACGCACTTCCGCCGCCGGCGAACCGTCGCTCATCACGCCTTCACGGCGGGCAAGGCCATTGTCGAGCGGTAAAAAGGCGGTTTTGGCGATAAAGGTGGTCATACGGCGTTCCTGATGGCTGATGGCGGTAGCACGGCGCGAACGACATAAGCATCGAGCGGTCGGGCAGAGACGTAACAACGGGAAGTATAACGCGATAGGGGGAGATGAATCAGCAATATGGTGCGTCCGAGTGGACTCGAACCACCGACCCCCACCATGTCAAGGTGGTGCTCTAACCAACTGAGCTACGGACGCACTGCGCTGCTTCTGAAATTTGGTGCGTCCGAGTGGACTCGAACCACCGACCCCCACCATGTCAAGGTGGTGCTCTAACCAACTGAGCTACGGACGCACTGAACTGCTTCAGGAATTTGGTGCGTCCGAGTGGACTCGAACCACCGACCCCCACCATGTCAAGGTGGTGCTCTAACCAACTGAGCTACGGACGCATCTTTTCCTGTCTGTCATGGCTGACAGCGGGGACGAATATTAACGAGCTACCCGCGTGCTGGCAAGGGGAAAAACGCAATTTTATTCGGTATTTCACGCGATTGCTGAGGTTGTGCGCAGTCCGGCGCTTTTTTCCGCAAACCGCAGTCCGGCCGGGAGAAAACCGGCCGGACGCGGGCTCAGCGCGTGGAACGCTGCAGAATGGCGGCGGTCGGCTGTTTCTGCAGCCAGCGCATGCGCAGCGCCATCATGATGGCGGCGAAGGTCAGGCCGATGATAAAGCCGATCCAGAAACCGCTTGGCCCCATCGCCGGCACCACCACATCGGTTAACGCCAGCAGATAGCCGCTCGGCAGGCCCAACACCCAATAAGCGATGAAGGTGATGAAGAAGATCGCGCGGGTGTCTTTATAACCACGCAGCACGCCGCTGCCGATCACCTGGACAGAATCCGAGATTTGGTACAGCGCCGCCAGCAGCATCAGCTGCGACGCCATCGCCACCACCGCCGGGCTATCGTTGTACAGCAGGGCGATCGGTTCGCGGAAGGTGGCGGTAAACAGCGCGGTGCAGACGGCCATGGTGATGCCGACGCCGATGGCGGAGTAGGCGGCGACGCGCGCGCCTTCAACCGAACCTTCCCCCAGCCGGTAACCGACGCGGATAGTGGCGCCGACGCCCAGCGACAGCGGCAGTACGAACATCAGCGCGCTGAAGTTAAGCGCGATCTGGTGGCCGGCGACCGCGACGATCCCCAGCGGCGAAACCAGCAGCGCCACCACGGCAAACAGTGTGACTTCGAAGAACAGCGCCAGCGCCACCGGCATGCCGATGCCGATCAGGCGCTTCAGCGCCGCCCAGTCCGGGCCGCCGAGATCGCCCGTTTGGCGTTTAATGTCGCGCTGCGAGGGCGCGCGCTTCACGTACCAGCGCATCATCAGGAACATGATCCAGTAGACGCTGCCGGTGGCGACGCCACAGCCGACGCCACCCAGCTCCGGCATACCGAACTTGCCGTAGATGAAGATGTAGTTGATCGGGATATTCACCAGCAGGCCAAGGAAGCCGATCACCATGCCGGGCTTGGTTTTGGACAGGCCTTCGCACTGGTTGCGCATCACCTGGAAGAACAGGTAACCCGGCGCCCCCCACATGATGGCGTGCAGATAACCGACGGCTTTATCCGCCAGCTGCGGATCGATGTTGTGCATCATGTCGATGACGAACTTGCAGTTATACAGCACCACGATCAGCAGCACGGACACGCCGGAAGCCAGCCAAAAACCCTGGCGCACCTGGTGAGCGATGCGATCGCGCCGCCCGGCGCCGTTAAGCTGGGCGATAACCGGGGTCAGCGCCAGCAGCAGGCCGTGGCCGAACAGGATGGCCGGCAGCCAGATTGACGTGCCGACCGCAACCGCCGCCATGTCGGTGGCGCTGTAGGCGCCGGCCATGATGGTATCCACCACGCCCATGGCGGTTTGCGATATTTGCGCGATGATGACCGGGATAGCGAGAGCCAATAAACTACGCGCTTCAATTAAGTACTTCTGCACGCATACACCTTTCTATTTATATATGTGGGAGGGAGGGCTGCCGCGAGAGGACAACAATTAAAATAGCGGAATTTTGTCAAAAATATTGTACCTGCTCGGCGTCGTTAAGCAAACGCCGCAGATAAATAGTTATTAAATGCGCAGGCCCGCGTTTTTCGCCTACGCGGATTTGGTTTTCAGCGCCAACTGGGGCAAACTGCCGGGAGCGTTTTAACCTATTAGTAAGAAGAGGCACATATGTTCACCGGTATCGTACAAGGCACCGCGCCGCTGGTCGCCATTGATGAGAAACCCAATTTCCGCACCCACGTGATCGAGATGCCTGCCGAGCTGTTGCCGGGGCTGGAGCTGGGCGCGTCGGTGGCCCATAACGGCTGCTGCCTGACCGTGACCGCGGTGGAAGGCAACCGCGTCAGCTTCGATTTGATCAAGGAAACGCTGCGCCTGACCAACCTCGGCGATCTGGCGCTGGGCGACATCGTCAATATCGAGCGCGCGGCGAAATTCAATGACGAGATTGGCGGTCATTTGATGTCCGGCCATATTATCTGCACGGCGGAAGTGGCCAAGATTTATACGTCGGAAAATAACCGCCAGGTATGGCTGCGCATGCCGAATGCGGAATTGATGAAATATGTGCTGCACAAAGGTTTCATCGGCATCGACGGCATTAGCCTGACCATCGGTGAAGTGGTGAATAACCGTTTCTGCGTGCACCTGATCCCGGAAACGCTGGAGCGAACCACGCTGGGTAAGAAACGCCTGGGCGACAAGGTGAACATCGAAATCGATCCGCAAACGCAGGCGGTGGTGGACACCGTCGAGCGCGTACTGGCCAACCGCGAAGCGACGCTGGCGGCGGCGATGGCGCCGGCGCACAAAGACTGACAGCGATTCTGGCGTTGCCGCCGGTATCGAATCATAAGCAGAGAGGAGAAACGCGTGAAGTTTTATGGGAAAACGTTGTTGTTAACCGCGTTGCTGGCGCTGAGCGCCTGCAGCAGCTCACCTGAGCAGGGCGCCGGCGCGCAAATGGCCGATGCGGACGATACCTGCGGCGCTTCGCAGTATCAAAACTTCGTCGGTAAGCCGATGACCTCGCTGGAAGGCGTGCGGATCGACGCCAAGGTGCGCGCCATTCCGTACAACTCTGCCGTCACCATGGATTTCAACCTGCGCCGCCTGAACTTCCTTGGCGATAGCAACGATAAAATCATTCGCGTTTATTGCGGTTAACCCGCAGGGTCCGAAAGAGCAAAAAAAAGCCCCGACGATGATGTTGCCGGGGCTTTTTTATCGGGAAAGCATTCAACGGGCGACGCGGATGCCGCCTTCAACGCCTTTCGGGCTGAACACCACCTGCCACAGTTGCAGATCGCGCGCCCGGAACGCGCCGGCGCAGGCGTTCAGGTAGTAGCTGAACATCCGCTCGAAGCGTTCGGAATAGCGCGGGGCAAGCTGCGGCCACGCCTGTTTGAAGCGTTCGAACCAAGCCATCAGCGTGCGATCGTAGTCGGCACCGATGTTGTGCCAGTCTTCCATCACGAAATGGCCTTCGCTGGCTTCGGCGATATGGCTCACTGAAGGCAGGCAGCCGTTCGGGAAAATGTACTTGTTGATCCACGGATCGACGTTCATGTCGGTTTTGTTGGAGCCTATGGTGTGCAGCAGGAACAAACCGTGCGGCGCCAGATTACGCTCTACCACGTTGAAATAGGTGCGGTAGTTTTTCGGCCCGACGTGCTCGAACATGCCGACGGACACGATGCGATCGAACTGCTGATGCAGATCGCGGTAATCCTGCAGCAGGATCTGCACATCCAGCCCGGCGCAGCGCGCCTGAGCCAGCTTCTGCTGCTCGGCGGAAATGGTCACGCCGACCACCGACACGCCGTAATGCTTCGCCGCATAGGCGGAGAGGCCGCCCCAGCCGCAGCCGATATCCAGCAGGCGCATGCCCGGTTGCAGCTGCAGTTTTTCGCAGATCATCCGCAGCTTGGCTTCCTGCGCTTCCTCCAGCGTAGTAGCGTCTTTCCAGTAGCCGCAGGAATATTGCATGTAAGGGTCGAGCATCAAGGTAAACAGATCGTTGCCAAGATCGTAATGTTCTTTGCCGACGATCCAGGCGCGCTTTTTCGATTGCAGATTGGTCAGGCGCGCGGCGGCGATACGCAGGGTATCTTTCAGGTGGTGGGGGAGTTTCTTCTCCAGCCCGGCGCTGACCACACGCTGGAAGAACATATCCAGCCGTTCGCACTCCCACCAACCGTCCATGTAGCTTTCGCCCAGGCCCAGCGACCCTTGCTGCAAGACGCGTTTAAAGAAATCGGGGTTTTTAACCTGAATATCGAAAGGGCGCGATCCGTTGATTTCAATGCCGGCCAGACCGAGCATTTCGTGCGCGATACGGTACCACTGATTGTCCTGGATGCTCAGATCTTCTATACACGATGAACTCATAGCTTCTCCATCACCTTCTTCTGACTGATGACCCGTTAGGAAACAGCTTAGACAATTTCTGCGGGTGCATACGTTTACCGGCGGAAAATAGGCCCGCGGCGTCTGATATCCGACTATGAACAGAGGAAATTTTAAGAAGCTACCCGACGCGAACGGCGCGGGATAAACGCATCCTTAAAAAAAGAGTGTGACGCAAGGCGCGTACACAAGCGCTAATTGAGATATAGAGATTATAAGGTGTTACTTTACAAGGTTGTTTTTGAGTATAGGCGTGCCGAGGCGTTGACTCAACTGTAAATCGCACTCGGCACGCATATTCTTTAAGTGATTATTAAACTTGGTAATTATGACGCTGAGTTAGCATGTTCCCGCTGCGCCTTTCGCTGCGCATCGGCCGCTTTTCCCCGCTGCAGGAAATACCCCAGCACGGCCAGGATCACCGTCGATACCATCACCGTCACCGTCGCCAACAGCGGTTGGGCAATAAACGCCGACACCAGCATGCTCGCCACAAAGCACAGCCCCAGCTGCAGCGTATTTTGCAGCGCGGCGGCTTTACCGCTGCTTTCCGGGAACGGCATCAGCGCATTCGCCACCATGATCGGGTAGCCGGCGCCGTTGACCAGCGCCATCACGCAGAACGGGATCAGCAGCGTGGTGAGCGTCGGTGCGGTCAGGGTCGCCACCAGATACAGCGCCACCATGCTGACACCATAAGCTACCAGCAGCCACGGCAGCAGGGTTTTGCCATTGATGCGCTTGAGCGCGGCGCGGCAGCCGTAGCCACCCAGCAGGAAGGCCAGCGTTTGCGGCACGTAACTCAGACCGATGTCGCTCGGGCTGTAGCCCATGTCACCGAGGATGAACGGCGAGCCGGTCAGCCAGGCGAAGAAGCCGGCCGAGCAGGCGGCGTACATGGCGACGTTGCCGCTGAACACCGGGGATTTCAACAATTGCCAGAAGCTGACGCCGTTTTTTGGCGCATCGGCGGTGGGTTGCGTTTTGGCGCGTTCTTTGAGCATCAACGTCGGCAGCAGCAGAAGCGCGGTGATCACCAACAGCGCGGCGAAGATCGCGCGCCAGCTGGCGTGGTTCAGCAACCAGGCGCCCAGCAGCGGCGCCAGCGCCGGCGATAGCGCGACCAGCGGCATAATGGTGGCGAATACGCGGTTGGCCTGGCCTTCACGGTAGCGGTCGACCACCAGAGCTTGCCAGATGGCGGCGGCGGCACAGACGCCGACGGCCTGAATAAAGCGCAAGATCCAGAGCTGCACGGCGTTTTCCACCCACAGCATGCCCAGACAGCCGAGGGCGAACAGCGTCAGGCCGATCAATAATACCGGTTTGCGGCCCAGACGGTCGGAGAGCGGCCCCCACAGCAGCTGCGCAAAGGCGAAGCCGGCCAGGAAGATGCTCAGGCTGGCGCTCACCGCGCCGGCGGAAATTTGCAGCTCCTCCCGCATGGCGCCGAAGGCGGGCAGGTACATATCGGTCGCCAGATAACCCAGCATGCTCAGGCCGGCGAGGTAGAACATAAAGCCAAAGGAATTTCGCATGGTATTTCTCGTTAATATTTTAATGTCGCAGGTTTTTAGCGCCGGCCAGTGTATCCGGCTGGATCTCTGCTTGTGAAACGGTAATATTTGCAAAGTGCTGTTAAAAAAATTGAAGGCAAAGCGATGTGGTCTGAATATTCTCTTGAAGTCGTCGACGCGGTGGCGCGCACCGGCAGTTTCAGCGCGGCGGCGCAGGAGCTGCACCGGGTGCCGTCGGCGGTGAGCTATACCGTACGGCAGCTGGAGCAATGGCTGGCGGTGCCGCTGTTCGAGCGGCGTCACCGCGATGTGGAATTGACGCCGGCCGGCGCGATGTTTATCAAGGATGCGCGAGCTGTTATCAAAAAAATGCTCGACACCCGCCGCCACTGTCAGCAGGTGGCCAACGGGTGGCGCGGCCAGCTGAATATCGCGGTGGACATCATCGTCAAACCGCAGCGCAGCCGCCAACTGGTGCTGGATTTCTACCGTCATTTCCCCGACGTCGAACTGATGCTGCAACCCGAAGTGTTCAACGGCGTGTGGGATGCGCTGGTGGACGGCAGGGCAGACATGGCGATCGGCGCCACGCGCGCGGTGCCGGTCGGTGGCGGTTTCGCCTTTCGCGACATGGGTTATATGAACTGGTTGTGCGTGGTCAGTCCGCAGCACCCGCTGGCGCAGTTGGCGGGGCCGCTGAAGGACGATCAGCTGCGGCCGTACCCTTCGCTTTGCCTGGAGGACACCTCGCGCAACCTGCCCAAGCGCGTCACCTGGACGCTGGATAACCAGCGGCGGCTGGTGGTGCCGGACTGGACTTCGGCGCTCGACTGTTTGTGCGCGGGGCTGTGCGTCGGCATGATGCCGGCACATCGGGCGCTGCCGCGGGTGCAGCGCGGTGAGCTTAAGGCGTTGCAGCTGCAGCAGCCGTTTCCCGCCAGCCCTTGCTGCCTGACCTGGCAGCAGGATAAACCCTCACCGGCGATGAGCTGGCTGCTGGCGTATCTGGGCGATGGGGAGACGCTGAACCAGGAGTGGCTGAGCGAGGCGGAACCGGAAGCCGCGCAGGCTTCCGGCGCGGAGGATTAGCGGCGGTAGTCGATGAACGGGCCGTCGGCGACCGAGCGGCGTTCAATCAGCTTCGGATGCACTTCGATCACCTGCGACTCTTCGCGTTTGCTGATAATGCGATCCAGCAGCATGGTGAAGGCCATTTCGCCCAGGCGTTCTTTAGGCTGGTGAATGGTGGTCAGCGCCGGGGTGAAGTAGCGGGCGTTACGCACGTTGTCGTAGCCGATCACGGAAATATCCTGCGGCACCCGCAGCCCCAGCTCGTCGGCGGCGCAGATGGCGCCCATCGCCATGATGTCGCCGCCGCAGAATACCGCGGTCGGCCGCTGCTTTTGCGACAGAATTTGGTGCATCGCCTTGTAGCCGGACTCCGGCTCGAAGTCACCCTGGACGATCCACTCTTCGCGAATGTCGATATGCGCTTCCTGCAGCGCCTTCATAAAGCCCTGGTGACGGCCGCCGCCGGTATTGCGCGACAGTTGGCCCGGAATGGCGCCGATATCGCGGTGGCCGCGCTCGATCAGGTAACGGCCGGCCAGATAGCCGCCTTCGAAGGCGTTATCGATGATGGTATCGGTGAAGTCGCCGCGCGCGGCGCCCCAGTCCATCACCACCATCGGGATATTGCGGTAGTCTTCCAGCATGCCCAGCAGCTGATCGGGGTACTCGGAGCACATGACCAGCAGGCCGTCGACGCGCTTTTGCGCCAGCATCGCCAGGTAGGCGCGCTGCTTGTCCAGATTGTTGTGCGAGTTGCACAGGATCAGGGTGTAGCCTTTGCTGTAGCAGCTGTTTTCCACCGCCTCGATCACTTCGGCAAAGTAGGGCGCTTCGCTCGAGGTGGCCAGCAGGCCGATCGACTTGGTGTGATTGACTTTCAGGCTGCGCGCCACGGCGCTCGGCGAGTAGTGCAGCTCTTTGATGGCGGCCCACACGGCCGCTTTGGTCTCTTCGGCGACGAAACGAGTCTTATTGATGACGTGCGAAACGGTGGTGGTGGAAACGCCCGCGCGTTTGGCCACATCTTTAATCGTTGCCATGTAAGGAATGACTCCTGAACTCACATGTTTACAGCATGTAAGTGTGATGTTAATCGTTTGCCTACGTAGATCCTTCTCCAGAGAAGCGAAAACTGAGTTTTTAGTGTGTTGAAGTCTTCAGCGCTTAATCAGGAGGGGCATGGATGCCGGTACGCAGTTGTGAACTGCGAATTTTGTCGCATATTGAACAAAAGTGGAAGAGGTAATCGAGATTATAAACAGGGAAATGATAACAAGATTTTATCGGCGAACTGTGGGAAAATGATTTGACGTACTAATTGTGCGCCTTTTATCCTTAGGAAAGCCCATTTTAAAGGAGTTGTCATGGATACCGAATTGAAGATGTCGCTGTTCACCACCGTCTGCGCATTGGCGGTCATTATCGCTTTCAGCTTCGTTGCCGCGTTGAACTGATTTACCCCCGGTTATAAAAAAGGCGCAGCCTGGCTGCGCCTTATCACCTCAGAACCTGCGCTTAGGCCAGGTTTTCCGCTGCGAAGGTCCAGTTGACCAACGCCCAGAAGTTTTCCAGGTATTTTGGACGCGCATTGCGGTAATCGATGTAATACGCGTGTTCCCACACGTCAACGGTCAGCAGCGGTTTGTCTTCACCGGTCAGCGGGGTGGCCGCGTTGGAGGTGTTGACGATCGCCAGCGCGCCGTCCGGTTTTTTCACCAGCCAGGTCCAGCCTGCACCGAAGTTTTTCACTGCGGCATCGGTGAACTGCTCTTTGAACGCAGCGAAAGAGCCGAAGGATTTGACGATTGCCGCCGCCAGTTCGCCCTGCGGTTCACCGCCGCCCTGTGGCGACAGGCAGTGCCAGTAGAAGGTGTGGTTCCACACCTGCGCGGCGTTGTTGAAGACGCCGCCGTTAGAGGTCTTGATGATCTCTTCGAGCGATTTGCCCTCGAACTCGCTGCCTTTCACCAGGTTGTTCAGGTTAACCACGTAGGTGTTGTGGTGTTTGCCGTAGTGGTATTCCAGGGTCTCGGCGGAGATGTGCGGCTCGAGCGCGTTTTTCTCATACGGTAATGCAGGTAATTCAAACGACATTGCTTCCTCCTTTACAGCGCCATTCGCTTCCCGCCGGGGCGAGAGCCGTATGGGCCGTTTTTTATTGTGGTCATTCAATCTTAACAATTTTCATCATAAAAAACAGGAGGAAAAGCGAGAAATGCGCGTGGGGAAGTGCGATGGGCGATAGCTTGAGCAGGCGGTTGCGACCGGGGCCGCAACCGCGCAGAGCAGGGTATTAACGAATGGTTTTCGGCGTCACTACGCGGCGCGCGCCGATGTAGTGGTTCTGCCAATAGTCGTTGTCGAGCTGACTGATGCGGATCTCTTCACCGGTGCGCGGCGACTGGATGAATTTACCGTTGCCGAGATAGACGCCGACATGGTCCGCCACGCCGCGGTTGTTGATGCGGAAGAACACCAGATCGCCGCTTTCCAGTTCGCTTTTCTTGATCGGCGCCGCATCACGCAGGTGATACATCTCGTTGGCGGTGCGCGGCATCTTGATTTTCACTACGTCTTTATAGGCGTAATAGATAAGGCCGCTGCAATCGAAGCCGGTGCGCGGCGAGCTGCCGCCCCAGCGGTAAGGTTTGCCCATCTGGCCCATCAGCTTGGCCATCGCGGTCTGCTTGGCGTGCTGGTAGCGTTTTTTGTGCGCGGGACTGAGTTTCAACGGTTTTTCTTCACGCGCCAGTTTGGCGGTGGCCATACCGGCTTCGCGGTGGCGACCATAGCCTTTTTTATAGCCTTTTTTCGGCGGGGTGACTTTAATCTTGGCGGTTTTCTGCGCTTTGGCCTTGGGTTTGGCGCTGACGATCTTTTTCGCGCTTTTCTCGCTTTTTGCCTTGGCGGTCTTGGTTTTTTTCTCGGGGGCCGTCACTTTGGCTTTTTTAGCGGCTTTGTCCGCCTTCTTTTTTCTGCGGTCATCAGGCCGCGCTTCATTAGCATGGCTTTTACGCTGCTCGGCGGCAACACGCGCCTGTGGCGCAGCGTGCGCCAAATTGAAGAAGAGCTGCGTAAACAGCAGCGCAAAGAGCGTAAGAATTAAACGCATGTCGACGTCACCAACCTTGGCCCCGAAACGGATATCGAAAGAGTTACAGTATTCCCGAATTTCGCCATATAAAACAGCGAAGAACTCATAAATAATAATCCATATTGTGAGAAAACGTTAATGACATTTTTTTTGGTTCAAAATCAGCCTGTTGATGTATGAAAAAGCGCCAGTTGGCGGTGGGGATATAATTAATCCGCGCCGTCATCGCGACGCAATATATTAGTGAAATGGTCGGATTAAAAATGTTATTCTCGACGTATGTTTTGACCGGAATGACGTGGCCGGTGAAACGCGATCGGCGGCGGGCGAATATCCTTGCAAAAGATGGCGTTTTCTTGCGACTGTTCCAGCCGCTACAATAGCCCGCGTGATGCATGTTGTAGCCATGAAATGTGGCTTGAGGAAGCAATAAATGACGACGACACTTGAAAAAATTCAGCACCAGATCGCTGAAAACCCGATTCTGCTGTACATGAAAGGTTCGCCTAAGCTGCCGAGCTGCGGCTTCTCCGCACAGGCTGTGCAAGCGCTGTCCGCCTGCGGCGAGCGTTTCGCCTACGTGGATATTCTGCAAAACCCGGACATCCGCGCCGAGCTGCCAAAATACGCCAACTGGCCGACGTTCCCGCAGCTGTGGGTAGACGGTGAGCTGGTCGGTGGTTGCGATATCATCATCGAGATGTATCAGCGCGGCGAACTGCAGCAGCTGATCAAAGAAACTGCGGAAAAGTATAAAGCGCAGGAAGACCAACAGTCTTAATCGACAGGCTTACGGTTATCGCGCAATGGGCGGCGCCAGTGCAAACTGGGCCGCCTTTTTTATTGGGCTTATTCGGCGAGGTCGCCGGCGGGCAGCGGCCAGCCGCCGAGACGTTTCCAGCGGTTAACCAGCTCGCAAAACAGCAGGGCGGTTTGTTCGGTGTCATACAGGGCGGAGTGCGCCTGGCTGCTGTCGAACGGCATGCCGGCGGCGATGCAGGCTTTCGCCAGCACCGTTTGGCCCAGCACCAGGCCGCTCAGCGCGGCGGTGTCGAAGGTGGCGAACGGATGGAACGGGTTGCGCTTCAGGCCGGCGCGCTCGGCCGCGGCCATCAGGAAGCTGTGATCGAAGTTGGCGTTGTGTGCCACGATAATGGCCCGGTTGCAACCGCGATCCTTGAGCCCTTTGCGCACCGCTTTGAAAATGGCGTGCAGCGCGTCATATTCGCTGACCGCGCCGCGCAGCGGGTTGTGCGGATCGATGCCGTTGAACGCCAGCGCTTCCGGCTGCAGGTTGGCGCCCTCGAAAGGCTCCACGTGGAAGTGCAGGGTCTCGTCCTGCTGCAGCCAGCCGTCCTCATCCATTTTCAGCGTGACGGCGGCGATCTCCAGCAACGCATCGGTATTGGCGTTGAAGCCGGCGGTTTCAACATCTATTACTACGGGATAAAACCCACGAAAACGACCACTCAGGGCGTTAAGATCACTTTTCTCGGCCATCAGTTTCTTATCTTCATCGAATGCAGCGCGCATTATGGCAAATTTTGCGCCCGGTTGCAGGCGCTATCGCGCGGAGAATCAGCAGGGCGCAGCGCGCCCTGAAGGGGAGGCTTAGTGGCCGAGGCCCTGACCGGCATGTTTATTTTCGATCAGCTCGATTTTGTAGCCGTCCGGATCTTCGACGAAGGCGATGACCGTGGTGCCGCCTTTCACCGGGCCGGCTTCGCGGGTGACCTTGCCGCCTGCGCGGCGGATGCTGTCGCAGGTGGCGGCAACGTCGTCCACGCCCAGCGCCAGGTGGCCGAAGGCGGTGCCCATGTCGTAGCTGTCGGTGCCCCAGTTATAGGTCAGTTCGATAACCGCGCCTTCGCTCTCTTCCGTATAGCCGACGAAAGCCAGCGAGTATTTGTACTCTGGATTTTCGCTGGTGCGCAGCAGGCGCATGCCTAATACCTTGGTGTAGAAGTCGATGGCGCGTTGCAGGTCACCGACGCGGATCATGGTATGGAGTAAGCGCATAATTCCTCTGAATTGGCTGTGCCGTGGCAGACGGCGGGTGGATTGAAGCACCAGCGAGTATAGCCTTGTCCCGCAAGGGAATTCAACGTAACGAATGAGTGACAATGTCACTTATGGGGCTCGCGACGGTGATGTCTAAATATTGATCGAGCGTACCGATCGATACAGAGTAATTGATCTGCACAATCAATTATCTATTTCGACGGCAAGCGTGTAAAAATTGAACGGCAGTAGAGCACAACACCAGGGAACACCGGCCCGCCCCGTGCGGGCTTTTTTGCGTGCGGCGCATAAAAAAACGGCCAGGCAGTCGCATGGCCGTTTGGGATCAGGACGGGTTACTTCGCCAGAAACGGATAGTCGGTATACCCTTCGCCGCCGCCGCCGTAGAAGCTTTCCGGTTTAGGTTCGTTCAGCGGCGCGTGCTGGCGGAAGCGCTCCACCAGATCCGGGTTGGCGATGTAGCTGCGGCCGAAGGCCACCGCGTCGATGAAACCTTTTTCGATCAAGGCTTCGGCTTTTTCGGCGGTGTAGGCGCCGGCGCCGACGATCACCCCTTTAAAGTGGGCGCGCACCGAGTCGCGGAAGGCGTCGGAATACGGCTTTCCGCCGGCCCAGTCCGGTTCGGAGATGTGCAGGTAGGCGATGTTGCGCTTGTTCAGCTCTTCCACCAGATACAGCGCCGCGTCTTCCTGATCTTCACCGTTGTCCAACCCGTTGAACGGCCCCAGCGGCGAGATGCGGATGCCGATGTGCTCGGAGCCCCATTCGGCGACCGCCGCGTCGACCACTTCCAGCGTCAGGCGGGTGCGATTCTCGATGCTGCCACCGTATTGATCGGTACGTTGGTTAGAGGCCGGCGACATGAACTGGTGAAGCAGATAGCCGTGGGCGGCATGCAGTTCGATGAAGTCGAAGCCGGCTTCCCGCGCGTTGGCGGTCGCCTGGCGGAAATCGTTGACGATGCCCGGGATCTCGCTGGTTTCCAGCGCGCGCGGCGTGGAGGTCGGTACGCGCACCCAGGCGCCGGTTTCATCACGCACGGTGGTGCGGGTTTCGGCGTTGATTGCCGAAGGGGCGACCGGTGCTTGCCCACCCGGTTGCAGGCTGTTGTGGGAGATGCGGCCTACGTGCCACAGCTGCACGGCGATATGGCCGTTTTTATCATGCACTGCTTGCGTGATGTTTTTCCATGCGGCGATCTGCTCCGGCGTATGCAGCCCCGGCGCACCGGCGTAGCCTTTCGCCTGGAAGGAGACCTGCGTCGCTTCGGTCACGATCAGGCCCGCGCCGGCACGCTGTGCGTAATACTCCGCCATCAGCGGCGTAGGAATATCGCCCGGCTCGATGCTGCGCAGACGCGTCAGCGGAGCCATAAACACGCGGTTGGGCAGGGTGATGGCGCCAACCTTCAGCGGAGAGAGCAATTTTTCAGTCTTCATAGTGCATCCTGTATTTAATAGACCGGTCGTCTAGTAATGGGCGATAAAAAACCACGAACTGCATTTTTCAATAAAAAGAAATTGTTACGGTTGCGGCGGGCGCAACAGCAACTCGATGCTTTCCAGCGCGCTGGTCAACGGCGCCAGCGAGTGGCGGATCTTGGCGCGCAGCGAAGCGCCGAGCCACAGTGAGTACAGCGTCTCTGCGGTCGCTGCCGGGCTCATGGCCACCGACAGCGAGCCCTCGGCGATACCGCGTTCGATGGCCTCCTGCAGGTGGCCGATCACGCGAGCGGTGCCCGTTTCCAGCGCATGGCGCATCGGTTCTGACAGGTCGCTCACCTCGGCGGAAAGCTTCACCGCCAGGCAGGCGTTATGGCATTCGCTGCGGCAGTGGTAGCTGATGGCCTGGGCGTAATAGCCGAGCAGCTGGTGGCGGGCATCGCCGTGCTCATCGGCAAACAGCGCCTGCATTTCTGCATCATAATGCGCGAAATAGCGTTGCAGCATCGCTTCGCCGAAGGCTTCCTTCGAGCGGAAATAGTGGTAGAACGAGCCTTTCGGCACGCCCGCAGTGGCCAGCAGTTCGCTCAGCCCCATGCCGGTAAAGCCCAGGCGCAGGCTGAGAGTTTCGCCGGTGGCGAGCAGATGTTCACGTGTGTCCACGTTGCAATGCGTTGATTTGGTCATCATGGTGCCGAGCATAATAGACCGATTGGTCTAGGTCAATGGGAATAAAAAAACCGGCGCACAAAACGCCGGTTGTCTGCGAACTATTGTGCCCCAGCGGCACGAGGAAGTTAAGCGCTTACGCCGCGTTGCGGCAACGCTGCAGGATATCCAGCCGGGATTGATATTCGCGGCTCTGTACGTTCAGCATGCCCAGCAGGGTATGGAACAGGTTGTCCTGCGACACATCGTCCTTTTCCGCCAGCGCGTTCAGGCACTGGCGATCGACGCCGAAGTTGCGCTGATAGTCGGCCGACATCCACATCAGGAAAGGCACGTGTGTTTGCTGGCTAGGCGCGAAGACATAAGGCGTGCCGTGCAGGTACATGCCGTTTTCCCCCAGTGACTCGCCGTGATCGGACAAATAGACCAGCGCGGTATTGAAGCGGTCGTCATACTGCTGCAGCAGCTTGATGGTGGCATCGAGCATCGCGTCGGTATACAAGATCGAGTTGTCGTAGGTGTTCACCAGCTGTTCATGGCTGCAATCCTGGATCTGATTGCTGTTGCAGGTCGGCGAAAACGTCTGGAATTCTGGCGTGCTGCGGCGGTAGTAAGCCGGGCCGTGGCTACCCATCTGGTGCAGCACGATCACGCCGTCGTCTTTCAGGCTATTGATGTAATCGTTCAGCTTATACAGCAGCACGTTATCCATGCAAACTTCGCCGTCACAGTCCTGCGGCAGTTTCAATTTGGTCATGTCGATGTGCGGCACCCGGTCGCAGGCGCCTTTGCAGCCGCCGTCGTTATCGCGCCACAGCACGTTGACGCCGGCATGCGCCAGCACGTCGAGCATGCCCTCCTGGTGTGCCGCCTGAGTCGCGTCGTACTCTCTGCGCGGCATGTTGGAGAACATGCAGGGAACGGAGATCGCCGTCTCGGTGCCGCAAGAGCTGGCGTTCTTGAAGTAGACCACGTCGTCCTGCTTCAGGCGCGGGTTGGTTTCGCGCTCGTAGCCGCCGAGGGAGAAGTTTTCGGCGCGGGCGGTTTCGCCCACCACCAGGATCACCAGCGTTTTCTTGGCCTGCCCGGCGATCAGCGGCCCTTTGCGCGCGTCTTCACCGATTTTTACCAGCGGCAGATTGCGGGTGAAATAGCGCTGTTCGGTAAATTTGAGCGTGCCGGCGACGAAGTTGGAAGGCGTCAACATCTTCACCACGCTTTTATTGTTGCGGATCAGCGAAGCGTAGTCTTTGTAGAACAGCGCGGCGACGATCAGGATCACCACCAACGACAGCATGACGTTGGCGGCGCGCAGCCCGACCATATACCACCAGGGGCGGGTCTGGCGAATATGGGTGAAGCAGACCGCCACCGCCGGCAGAACGCCGAGCAGCGCCAGCCACAACCCCATGCGCGGCGTCAGCAGCGCCGTCGCTTCCTGGGTATTGGTTTCGAAGGCGTTCTGCATCATGTTGCCGTCGATCACCACGCCATAGCTGTACATGAAATAGTTGGCTGCGGCGCTGCCCAGCAAGAAAAAGACGATCAGCGGCTTGCGCAGGTAGGGCACGGTCAACACGCTGAAGATGATATTCAGCGCACAGAAAATCACCACCGGCATGCTGGCGGCGAAAATGACGCTGTGGACGCTATCGAAGGTGATATACGACCAGGCGCGGTGCAGGAATAACGCGTTTTGAAACAGAGTGAAGAACAGGGCGGTGGCGAGGATAAAACCGAGGCTGTTGCACTGTAAGCGTTGACGTAACCACATTGCCAAATCTGGATCCTGAGAGGAGATAATGCCTTGAAATCTACCGGATGAAACTTAAGAAAACCTTAGAAATTCAGAATACTGGCGGGGGTGAACGCAGGGAAAAGGCCAGGCCGGGCGGCCTGGCAATGAGGCAGTTTAGTAGGCGGCGGTGAACTGCGCGCGAATAAACTGTGGTTTTTCAATCTCATCGACGATGGCGACCGCCAGATCTTCCACCGAAATGCTGGCCGGCGCTTCGCCGTTCATCAGCAGCTGGGTGGTGCCGAGGCGGAACTGACCGGTGCGTTTGCCCGGTTCCAGCAGGGCAGCCGGCGAGAGATAGGTCCAGTCGAGCGCCGATTCATTGCGCAGCTTGTTGCGCAGATCGCGTACCGCCTGCGCACCGGGGCGGATATTTTCCGGGAACTGCGGCGTATCCACCAGTTCAACGCCCGGCGCCACTTCCAGGCTGCCGGCGCCGCCGACCACCAGCAGGCGCTTGACGCCGGCCTGTTCGACCGCGGTGAGGATCTGTTGGGCGCCGCGGGTGGTTTTTTCATACAGGTTGTCTTCGCCCCAGCCGGGGTTATAGGCACTGATCACCGCATCCTGACCGCGCAATTGCCCCGCCAGCCAGGCGGTATCGGCAACGTCGCCCAGTGCGACGGTCAGATTGGCGTGCTCCGGCAACTCTTTTTTCTGGCGGGCGATCGCCGTCACCTGAATGCCGCGAGCCAGCGCTTCATCCACCACGCGGCGGCCAACAAAACCGGTTGCTCCAATAATGGCTACTTTCATCTGTATGCTCCTTCAGGAATGGGTCAGTCTCGTCATGCAGGCTGATGTGCCTGCTGCGTGGAATCTACTCTAGTCCTTAACAATAGCCGTGATTAGTGCCATATTCATGCTTTCTTGATTAAGTAAAACTTCATAATCGTGGATAAACTCAATCGAATGGCGGTGTTCGCCACCGTGGTAGCGGAGGGTTCGCTGGCCGGCGCGGCGCGGCGGCTGGGCATGACGCCGTCGGCGGTCAGCCAGCATATGCGCTCGCTGGAGAAGGTGCTCGGGGTGCCGCTGCTGCATCGCTCCACCCGTCGTCTGGCGCTAACTGAGGCGGGGGCGGCGTTTTACCCCGGCTGCGAGGCGATGCTGCAACAGGCGCAGCAGGCGGAACAGCGGTTGGCGGAGCTGCGAGATACGCTGGTGGGCGAGCTGCGCATCGCCACCCCGGTCGGCATCGGCGGCCGCTCGCTGGCAGAGGCGCTGGCGCCGCTGCTGCAGGCGCATCCCAAGCTGACGCTGCGGGTGCTGGCGGACGATCGGATCGTCGATATGATAGAGCAGCGGGTCGACATTGCGCTGCGGGCCAACCGGCAGCTGGCGGACGCCAATATGATTGCGCACCCGCTGACGGCGTGGCCGATGGTGCTGTGCGCCGCACCGCGTTATCTCAGCCAGCATGGGGTGCCGGAAAAACCGCAGGATTTGGTGCAGCATCGCTGGATCTCCAGCGGCTACAGCGGGGCCCATCTGGACTTGCTGCACCAGTCCGGCCAGCAGGTTAAGCTGCGGCTGGCGGAAGGGCAGATCGTCAGCGAGAGCATGAACGTGATGCGCGCCTTTACCCGCGCTGGGCTGGGCATTTCCATTCAGCCGCTGTATGAAATTGGCGACGAGCTTCAGCGCGGCGAGCTGTTGCTGCTGTTGCCGGAGTGGCGGCCGGCGCCGCTGCGGCTGCACGCGCTGACGCTCGAGCGTAACGTGCCGGAGAAAAGCCGCCAGGCGCTGCGTTATTTGCGCGACTATTTTCGCCGCAATGGCGAAAAGGGACTTGCCAGCGGCGGCGATGGCGTCTTCAATTAGCAAGAGAACGCAGGAGGCCCCGTGGCGCAGCAGCTTGAATTTTTCGACATCCCCAGCCCGTGTCGCGGCATTTGCCAGGCCGACGATCGCGGATTCTGCCGTGGCTGCCTGCGCAGCCGCGAGGAGCGCTTCGGCTGGATGAACATGAGCGACGCGCAAAAGCGCGAGGTGCTGCGCCTTTGCCGTCAACGCTTCCTGCGCCTGCAACGCGCCAATAAAGCGCCCGACGAGCCGCTGCCGGAACAGCCGTCGCTGTTTTAACCTTTCCTGATCTGCCGCACGTTCGTGTGGCTTACCGCTTCCCTGTGCCTCACCGGCTTGTGTATGCTGGCTGACAACTAATGTCATGAGGTTTTCGCAATGGTAGAACGTATACGCCTCGCGCCGCAGGGGCCTGAATTTTCCCGCATGATTTGCGGTTACTGGCGGTTGATGGAATGGGGCATGTCGCCGCAGCAGCTGCTGACGTTCATCGAACAGCATGTTGAACTGGGCGTCACCACCGCCGACCACGCGGATATCTACGGGGGTTATGCCTGCGAACAGGCGTTCGGCAACGCGCTGCGCCTGAAGCCGGCGCTGCGCCAGTCGCTGGAGTTGGTGAGCAAATGCGGCATCGCCACCACCGCCAAGCCCGGCAACCCGATCGGCCATTACATCACCGACCGCGACCATATCGTACAGAGCGCGGAACAATCGCTGCGCCATCTGCATACCGACTACCTCGATCTGCTGCTGATCCACCGGCCGGATCCGTTGATGGATGCTGACGACGTGGCCGAAGCCTTCGTCGCGCTGCATAAAAGCGGCAAGGTGCGCCATTTCGGCGTCTCCAACTTTACGCCCGCGCAGTTCCAGCTATTGCAGTCGCGCCTGCCGTTCACGCTGGCGACCAACCAGGTGGAGATCTCGCCGATTCACCAGCCGGCCATTCTCGACGGCACGCTCGACCAGTGCCAGCAACTGCGCATCAAGCCGATGGCCTGGTCCTGCCTGGGCGGCGGGCGCCTGTTCAACGACGCCGAGTTCCAGCCGCTGCGCGACGAGCTACAGCGGGTGGCGCAAGAGATCGGCGCCGATACCATTGAACAGGTGGTGTACGCCTGGGTGATGCGCCTGCCGTCGTCGCCGCTGCCGATTATCGGCTCCGGCAAGATTGAGCGGGTGCGCTCGGCGCTGAAGGCGCAGAAACTGGTGCTGAACCGCCAGCAGTGGTTCCGCATTCGCAAGGCGGCGCTGGGGTATGACGTGCCTTAAGGCGGAGCAAAAAAAGAGGAAAGCCGGGCGGCGAAAGCGCCCGGCTTTTTTTACGCCGATCCTTAGGCCAACACCACCTGATCGGTGTTGAAGTGATCGAGCGAGACGCCGATCAGCGTGACCTGGCTGTGGCCGAAGGCCAGCACCAGATCGTCGTTTTGCTGCGTGGCGTAGTCGCGGATATTCCCGCTGGCGCCTTCGGTGCCGATAAACACCAGTTTATCGGTGGCGTTGAAGCCATACAGCTGGTCGCGGCCAAAATCGCCGCTGAACAGGAAGGTATTGCCGTTGCCGACGCTTTTCAGGATGTCATCGCCGCTGCCGCCGACGAAGGTCAGGTTGCCGCCGGCATGGCCGATCAGCGTGTCGTTGCCGGCGTTGCCGAACAGCCAGGCGTCGTGGCTGCGAGCCTGCAGGACGTCATCGCCGTCGCCGCCGGTGGCAGCAGCGGCATAGGCTTTGAGGCCCGAATCCGATTTCAATCCGGCCGCGGTCACCTGATGATCCACCTCTTTGTTGAAAATCAACCAGGAGGTTTCTTTGCTGCGCAGGGTGCTGATGTCGTCCGCCAGCGTAATGCCGCCTTTGGCGTCGCGCAGGTAAAGCGTATTGCCGTCGTAGGCGACCTCGGTGTTCTTCAGCGCCTGCTGGGTATCGAAGGTATTGTGGCCTTTGCCGCCGGCGATCAGGTTGTAGCCGCCGGCGTCGCGGAAGATATCGTCGCCGTCGCGGCCCTCGAGATAGTCGTTGCCTTTGCCACCCTTGATCAAATCATTGCCGTCGCTGCCGATGATAAACGTCGGTCCGCTGTGCGTCTCCGCGTTGCGGTTCAGGTCTTCCACCCAGGTATTGCCGCGCGTCACGTTCGACAGGTTGGAGACGATGATGGTCGAGTCCTTGTCGGTCAGCGAATAAAACTCGGAGTTGAGCACCCGCATCAGACCGTCCTGATAGAAGAACGGCAGGTGCGACAGCCAGGTCGGTACGTTGAGAATGGAAAACGGCAGCAGGTTCCAGGCGTCTGATGCGTAGTGGTCGTTGAAGTTGACGATATTGTTGGTGGCGGAGGCATGGGGCGCATCATGCACACCCAGCGACGCCCCGGTCAGCGTGGTACCGTCGAGCACGCGAAATACCGGATCGTTCTCATAACCGATGTTGATTACTTTGTCGCCGGTTTCGTACTGGGTCGGCGAGGCGAAAGCGACATAGTTGGACT
Source organism: Serratia sp. CY44782 (assembly GCF_052168715.1). NCBI lineage: Bacteria > Pseudomonadati > Pseudomonadota > Gammaproteobacteria > Enterobacterales > Yersiniaceae > Serratia > Serratia sp. CY44782. Next base: position 189,695 of record NZ_JBJNME010000008.1, on the reverse strand, counting down.
GCGCGTAGAAGCCGCCCCAGTTGGCGTCGCTCTGCGCCGCCATGCTGTTGACCGCCAGCCCGCCGAGGCTGTGGCCGCTGACCACCACGTCTTCGCCGCTCAGCCCGTGCGCCTGCGCGAACTTCGCCACGTCGCCCAGCAGATTGCCGAAGGCGTTCAGCGTGTAACCGTCGGCGTAGCCTTTCGGCCCGATGCCCGCCAACAGATCGTTAATCGCATCGCCGATGGTATCGCCAATCAACGACTCGCGCGGGCCGCTGGTACCGCGAAATGAGATGCCAATGGCGGTGAGATTGCCTTCGCTGTCATATTTGCCCAGCACCTCGGCCTGAGCGGTGGTGTAACCAGCGGCCTCTCCGTAGTAGGTGCCGCGCGCGTCGGTTTTGCCGGCGTAACCCAGCTGTGCGGCGCTGATGACGGACCAGCCGGCATTGTTCACCGCCTCCTGCGCAGCCTGTTCGGAGTCGGGGTTCCAGGGAATGCCGGGCAGACCGCCCTGCGATTGGGTGCTGCCGATGAGTGCGGTGATCAGCGTCAGCGGCAGGCCCAGCCCGAAACCGCTTTGGTGGTAGCCTTCGTCGAAGCCGTTATCGATATTGTGGTAAGCGTAGGTAGAGATGGCCAAGGCGTCGGAAAACAGTGCTTTCGACGTGTTTTCGTCCAGATCCTTATAGCTAAAGATGCCCATATCAGTTCCTTATGAAGTATGCCGCCTGGCCGGGAAGTGAACTCTCGTGCGTCGGCGGTGGAAACAGGGAAACAACGTTAGCCGAACGACAGCTGGTCAGAGGACCAACATCGGTAAAATAATTATTAGCGCCAAGTATTAATAATGCGAATCAAATTGACGAGATTGTGCATTGACCAACAGCGCCGCTGCTGGGGCTTCTATACTGAAAGTTCAGCATAGTCATTAAGGAGATTGATTGATGAAACGATATTGGTATGCAGCGTTTGGTCTAATGGCGTGTGGTGCGGCTCAGGCGGCGACCGCTGACGTCGAGATGCACCTGGTGACCGGGCAGGGGATCGGCCAGGACATCGGCAAAGTGGTTATCAGCGAAACGCCGTACGGCTTGCTGTTTACGCCGAGCCTGAAAGCGTTGCCGGCCGGGATACACGGCTTTCACGTGCATGAGAAAGGCAGCTGCGAGCCGGGCATGAAGGACGGCAAAGCGGTGGCGGCGCTGGCGGCTGGCGGGCACTTCGACCCGCAAAAGACCGGGAAACACCTCGGACCTTATGCCGACGGGCATCTGGGCGATTTACCGGCCATCTATGTGACCGCCGACGGCATGGCGAACGACCCGGTGCTGGCGCCACGGCTGAAAAAAATCAGCGAAATTGAGGGCAAGGCGCTGATGGTGCATGCCGGCGGCGATAATCACTCGGATCATCCACTGCCGCTCGGCGGCGGCGGTGAGCGTTTCGCCTGCGGGGTGATCAAGTGATCACCCGCCGCTAACGGCCGGCGCGGTGGCGGGCTGGCCCATCGCCTGCTGCAACTGCTGCAGCGAGCAGTAGAGTCGCCAAATCAGACCGGCCAAATCGCGTGCCGCCTGTTCCGGGTGGTGCGCCAGCGCGTTGCTCATGCGCAGCAGCTCCTGCAGCGTGGCGTCCAGCGAACTGTGCTGCACGCCTTTCTCCGTCATGATACCGCGCAGGCAGTGGATGCAGACATCGCGCACCGCCGACAGCGGATCGGAACGGGTTTGCCAGTCGCGCAGCTGCCAGACGATATGGCTGCAGTTGAGCAGCACCACGCCCCAGCGCAGCAGCCAGGTGCGCGCTTCCTGATCCTGACTTTGATTGAGTTGGCTGATGCGATGGTAGATCAGCGATTCGAACTGGCTTTCGCTCTGCTGCGGCCGTTTGCTCAACTGATCGATAAAATCGCGCCGCAGCGCGCGGATAATGCGGCGGCTTTTGCGCTTGTCCGAGCTGGGGCGCAGGATCTGAAACGCCAGCCCGGCCAACAGCACGCCGACGACTTTAGCAATGTTGTCATTGATGAAGGACTGGTAATCATAGCTCGGCGGGTTGCTGACGGTCAGAAATGAACCCATAAAGACGATCAGCTGCCCCCAGAGCGCGGCATACGGCGGGTTTTGCAGCTTGAGCATCTGCATGGTCACCAGGATCGGAAACAGGAAGGCGCAGAACACCCAGAAGTCGTCAATCTGGATCATCAAACCGAATTTCACCACAAAGCAGGCGACCGAGAGCAGCAGTATCGCCTTGAGCAGGGTGCTGACGCTGTTGATCGGCGAGGGCGTAGAGGAGTAGAGCACGCAGCTGATGGCGGTGAGCGTCAGCGCTGCGCTGCCGGCGTCCCACTGGGTGTTAATCCAGTAGGCGCAGCCGATCACGATGCATAAAAAGGTGCGTAGCCCGTTGTAAGCGGCTTCGTAGCTGTCGGTATGACGCGCCAATGGGGTGACGCGCGGCGGCTGGAGATCGCTGACCGCCGTGGCGCTCTCCAACCGCCGCAGCCAGCGGTTGCAGCGTAGGTAAAGCCAGCAGAAATGGCGCAGGCGCAGCCAGAAGGCGCGATGGCGGTAATCCGCAGGATCGTGTGGGGCGATCTGCTGGAGCAGGCGAGCCAAGCGGTATTTGTCGGTGGCAGGATCGCGCAGTTCGTCCAGCAGTTGCGTCAGTACCGGCATCAGATTGGCGGGGCGATCCGGCCAGTTCAACAGCATGCGGCGCAGGCTAGAGATGACGCTGGTGATGCGCAGCTGCTGGTGCAGCAGATAGTTGAGCAGATTGTTTTGCCGCCGCAGCCGGTAGTGGCTCCAGAAAGCCTGAATGCGCAGCAGGTTCATGGTCAGGATCTGGCCGATGACCCCTTCGTGCGAGGTACGCATCTGCGCGGTGATCTCCGGCTGCCACAGCATGGCGGCGTGCTCCAGCAGGCGTAGCTGCATGCGCCGCAGCGAGGTCAGTAGGGCTTCGCCGTCGGAGGTGCTGGGCAGGATCATCATCATCAACCCGCCGCACAGAATGCCGGTGATCACTTCACAAACTCGCGCCTGCGCGATATCGAAGATCTGTTGGGTGTCGGTGACGTTGACCGTGCCGAAGGCGATGATGGCGGCGGTATAACCCGCCAGCGCGAACGCGTAAGAGACGTTGTTTTGGTAATGGTTGGAGATGTAGGTGCATAGCCCGATCCAGGCGGCGATGAACAGCGTAAACAGCCAAGGGTCGTTCAGGCAGTGGCCGGCGATCGCGACCGACGCAGCGGCGCCGATCAGGCTGCCGAAAATACGGCCAATACTTTTGCTGATCACGCCCCCGATGGTGGGGAAGCTCACCACCGCCGCGGAGGTGAGCGCCCAATAGGGTTCGTCGAGCTCGAGCACGAACGCCACCCACAGCGCCAGACACATCGCCAGCGAGTTACGCAGCGCATAGCGCCATTGGCCGCCGGTCGCCTTACCCCATGGGGTGCGGCTCCACTCCAGAAAAGGCAGGTTCACACTTTAGTTCCGCTGATGAATCGAAATGGTGCAGGTGGTGCCGGCGACCAGCGTTAAATCGGCGGGCACGTTGAGCAATTTTATCCGCACCGGCACGCGCTGAGCCAAACGCACCCAGGGAACATTAGGCTTAACGTCCATTAATAGATCGTTGCTGCTGTCGACGCTCTGATCGTAAATGGCGCGGCCGATGCTCTCGACTTCCCCCTGCAGCGGCGTGTTGCCGTTATATAAAACGATGTCCGCTTTATTGCCTTCTTTTATATGCTTCAGCTTGGTTTCTTCGAAATAACCGAGCACATAAAACGAATGCACATCCACCAGCGCCACCAGCGGCGTGCCGGCGTTGGCGTAGTTCCCGACCCGCGCCTGCAGGTTGGTGATATAGCCGTCGGTTGGCGCGTAAATTTTGGTTTTGCTCAAATTCCATTTAGCCTGTTCCAGGTTGGCCAAGGCGGCTTTATAGGCGGCCTTCATTGCCTGAGCGGCTAAATTGGCGGCGTCCAAATCTTCAGCGGAAATAACGTTACGCGGCAAACCACGGCGGCGTGCGGCCTCGTGTTCCGCCTTGGCGAGATCGGATTGCGCTTTTGCCACCGCGGCCTCGGCATTGTCCAACGCGATCTGGTAGGGCACCGGGTCGAGGGTAAAAATCAGACTTCCCGCAGGTACGAACTGATTGTCATTCGCGCTTATTTTCTCTAATCTTCCAGAGACTTCAGGGGTGATATTGACAAGTTCGGCGCGCACTTTTCCATCACGGGTCCACGGGGATTGCATATAATAATTCCAGAGCCACCAACCGGCGCAGACGGCAATAGCGCAAACGATCACCGAAGAAAAGTATTTTAATGTTTTATGCTGCATGGGTTACCAACTCGCTAAAATCCATAAGGAACCGCTGACGGTCATAACGAAAATGGACAGATCCATCAACATGGGATGCCAGATTTCACCGGAATACATCCAGTCTCTCAGCAGCTGATGAATCAACAGCCATAAGACCAGTCCTAGCAAAAAAGCTTTAAATATAGGTGGAAAATAAAGCGATGCCCCCAGGACCAAATCGGGTAAGGGGGATGAGGTGTGTAACCATGATGTATTCACATTAGCAATCCCTAAGGGTGAATATGTTGAATATTTGCATAACGATTAAACAATAGCGGCTAAAAACAGTGGCTATTTCCACAATATACATTATATACATTTGTGTTTTTAATGTGAGTTACCCAAAATAGTCTAAACTCTGGGAGGTAATGTTAGCATGCTAATTATAAGGAGGGGGAAGTGGAGTCAACATTAGGTTCAGATTTAGCACGATTAGTTCGTGTTTGGCGCGCGCTCATCGATCATCGGCTCAAGCCGTTGGAGCTGACCCAAACGCACTGGGTCACTTTGCACAATATCAATCGCTTGCCGCCGGAGCAGTCGCAAATCCAGCTGGCCAAAGCGATCGGTATCGAGCAACCGTCACTGGTTCGTACGCTGGACCAACTGGAGGAGAAGGGGCTGATCACGCGCCACACCTGTGCCAACGATCGCCGCGCGAAGCGCATCAAGCTGACCGAAGCGGCCGATCCGATCATCAGGGAAGTGGATAGCGTGATCACGTCGACACGCAGTGAGATTTTAAGCGGCATTACCGCCGACGAAGTGCATCTGTTGGTAGGGCTGATTGGCAAGTTAGAACAAAATATCACCGAACTGCAGAACAAATAATAATATTCTTATTTTTCTACGATTACAGTTTCACAGCATCAGAAATAAAACCGGAGGCGATTGCCTCCGGTTTGCCGTTTACGCCGACTGACTTACAGCGGAGATACGGTGATGGTATCGCCCATGCGCGCCATGCGCACGCGCTGGCCTGGGCTGAACTTGGTGTCGCCCGCTTTCTGCACCACCACGATGTTTTCTTTCTGGTCGGTTTTGATTTCCAGCTCGTAGCCTGAGGTACGACCGGCCACTTCACCGATGCTGTTGCCTGCCGCGCCGCCGGCGATAGCGCCCGCTGCGGTTGCCAGCGTACGGCCGGTGCCGCCGCCAACGGTGTTACCCAACAGTCCGCCAATCACCGCGCCGCCGATCATCCCCAAGGCGTTGGAGCCTTCGCCGCCCTGAATTTTAACCGGACGCACGGAAACCAGCGTCCCGTAGGTGACGTTCTGCACCTGCTTGGCCTGCGAGGACGAGTAGACATCGCCGGACATGGATTCATTGGCACAGCCAGCCAGCGTAACGGCGGCGACGGCAACGACGAGAAGACGCTTGATCATATAAAACTCCTGATGGTAGTAGTCCATAACCTGGCAATGCTCTCCAGGCAAGATTCAGTGAAAATGATAGACAAAGTATGGCTGAAAGTTGGCATATCACCATGCTCCATCGCTGCACGCAGCTTAACTTTTCTCTGTTCAACCAATAATAAACCGCGGTTTACCTTTATGACAGCCTTGGCGACATTCCGTTGCCTGTTATGGCACGGTTTAACACATAACATGTGCCACAGCGACGCCGGGAGGCGGTGTTTGGCTCACGGCCTGTAAAAAAAGCATCATAATTCATGGCGTTAATCCGGCAATTCTGGTTTATTTGTCAGGATAAAATTTGCTTACCGCGCGGGTTAGAGGATGTTGCTATGAAGTCAGGCCGCTATATAGGCGTCATGTCCGGCACCAGTCTGGACGGAATCGATGTGGTATTGGCCGCGATCGACGATCGCATGGTGGCGCAGCAGGCCAGCTATAGCCATCCGATGCCGATGGCGCTGAAAAAAGAGATTCTGGGCATGTGTCAAGGGCAGCAGACCACGTTGGCGGCCGTTGGCCGGCTGGATGCGCAGCTGGGCACGCTGTTTGGCGAGGCGGTGCTCGGCTTGCTGAAACAAACCGGCATCGACGCCGAGCAGATCACCGCTATCGGTTGCCACGGCCAGACGGTGTGGCACGAACCGGAAGGCGAAGCGCGTTTCTCGATGCAGCTCGGCGATAACAACCGCATCGCCGCGCTGACCAATATCACCACCGTCGGCGATTTCCGCCGGCGCGACATGGCCTACGGCGGGCAGGGCGCGCCGCTGGTGCCGGCGTTTCATCAGGCGCTGCTGGGGCATCCCGTCGAGCGGCGCATGGTGCTGAACGTCGGCGGCATCGCCAACCTTTCTCTGCTGTTGCCCGGTACGCCGGTGCGCGGTTTCGACACCGGGCCGGGCAACATGCTAATGGACGCCTGGGTGTGGCGCCACCGCGCGCAGCCTTACGATCAGGACGGCGGCTGGGCCATGCAGGGGCGGGTTTGTTTACCGCTGTTGCAGCAGATGCTGGCGGATCCTTACTTTGCGCTGCCGGCGCCGAAAAGCACCGGCCGCGAGTATTTCAATATCGCCTGGCTGGAGCGGCAGCTGGCTGGATTGCCGGCGATGGCGCCGGTCGACGTGCAGGCCACGCTCACGGAGCTGACCGCCGTCAGCATCAGCGAACAGGTGCTGCTGGCCGGCGGGTGCGAGCGCTTGCTGGTATGCGGCGGTGGGGCGCGCAACACGTTGCTGATGGCACGCCTGTCTGCGCTGCTGCCGGGCACGGAAGTTGGGCTGACCGACGATTTCGGCGTCAGCGGCGACGACATGGAGGCGCTGGCCTTCGCCTGGCTGGCGTTTCGCACGCTGTCCGGCCAGGCTGGCAACCTGCCTTCGGTGACCGGCGCCAGCCGTGAAACGGTGTTGGGTGGGATTTATCCGGTTTTGCCATTGGGGGGCCGTTAGCTCTGTTAGGATAGCCTGTGAAGGATTTTTCTAAGGAGCAACAGCATGAAAAAAGTCATTTTCGTCGCCGGCGCGCTGGCGCTGTCTGGCTGCAGCTACATCCTGCCGCAAAGCAGCCAGACGATGCACTACCAGTGCGGCACTACGCCGCTGACGGTGGCGCTCGACGGCAAGGCGAGCGAAGTCAGCCTGCTGATGGATGGCGAGCAGCTGCATCTCAAGCAGGTGCTGGCGCTGACCGGTGCCAAATACAGCGACGGCAAATACACTTTTTGGTCGAAAGACCGTAACGCCTATCTTGAGCGCAACGGCAAGGTAGTCATGAGCGACTGCGTGTTGACGGAGTGACGGTCGGCGGCGGCGTCGGAGCGATTGAGTTCCTGGCGCCGCAGGCGCAGAATGTAACGACGGATTTTTCAGTTGGTCGATAACCCAGATGATTGAAAAGAATGAGTTTGATGTTGCGGACCTGCGCCGTGAATACACCCGAGGCGGCCTGCGCCGCAACGATCTGACCGCCAACCCGCTCGAACTGTTCGAGCGTTGGTTGAAACAGGCCTGCGACGCCCGCTTGGCCGATCCTACCGCCATGTGCGTCGCGACCGTCGACGAACACGGCCAGCCTTATCAACGCATCGTGCTGCTCAAGCATTTCGATGAGCAGGGGCTGGTGTTCTACACCAACCTCGGCAGCCGCAAGGCGCAGCAGCTGGCGCACAACCCGCATATCAGCCTGCTGTTCCCCTGGCACATGCTCGATCGCCAGGTGATTTTCCTCGGCCAGGTGGAGCGTCTGTCGACCCTCGAAGTGCTGAAGTATTTCAACAGTCGCCCGAAAGACAGCCAGATCGGCGCCTGGGTATCGCAGCAATCGTCGCGCATTTCCGCGCGCGGCGTGCTGGAAAGCAAATTCCTCGAGCTGAAGCAGAAGTTTCAGCAGGGCGAGGTGCCGTTGCCGAGTTTCTGGGGCGGATTCCGCGTGAAATTCGACTCCGTCGAGTTCTGGCAGGGCGGCGCCCATCGCCTGCATGACCGTTTCCTGTATCAGCGGGACGGGAATGACTGGAAAATTGACCGACTGGCACCCTGAAGACGGAAAATCCCCTCTAAGCGCTGGTGCTGACGCCGCCGGCGCTTTATTCTATGCGTTACCCTGAATTTTTATTTCGCCACTGGGCGAAAGGCCGTGTACCGGCAAAGGTGCATTCGTTTATACATGGAGTCATTGATGGCAAGCAGCAACTTGATTAAACAACTGCAAGAGCGGGGCCTCGTTGCCCAGGTTACGGATGAGGAAGCGTTAGCGGAGCGACTGGCGCAAGGGCCAATTGCACTGTATTGCGGTTTCGATCCGACCGCTGACAGCTTGCATTTGGGCCATCTGGTTCCTCTGTTGTGCCTGAAGCGCTTCCAGCTGGCCGGCCACAAGCCGGTCGCACTGGTGGGCGGCGCCACCGGCCTCATCGGCGATCCGAGCTTCAAAGCGGCGGAGCGCAAGCTGAACACCACCGATACGGTGAACGAGTGGGTCGAGAAGATCCGCAAGCAGGTTTCTCCGTTCCTCGATTTCGACTGCGGCAGCAACAGCGCCATCGCGGCCAACAACTACGACTGGTTCGGCGGCATGAACGTGCTGACCTTCCTGCGTGACATCGGCAAGCACTTCTCCGTCAACCAGATGATCAATAAGGAAGCGGTTAAGCAGCGCCTGAATCGCGACGACTCCGGCATCTCCTTCACCGAGTTTTCCTATAACCTGCTGCAGGGCTTCGATTTCTCCGAGCTGTACAACCGCCACCAGGTGGAGCTGCAGATCGGCGGTTCCGATCAGTGGGGCAACATCACCTCGGGTATCGATCTGACGCGTCGCCAGCACCAGAAGCAGGTGTTCGGTCTGACCGTGCCGTTGATCACCAAAGCAGACGGCACCAAGTTCGGTAAAACCGAAGGCGGCGCAGTCTGGCTGGCGCCGGAAAAAACCAGCCCGTACAAGTTCTACCAGTTCTGGATCAACACCGCCGATGCTGACGTCTACCGCTTCCTGAAGTTCTTCACCTTCATGAGCCTGGAAGACATCAACGCGCTGGAAGAAGAAGACAAGAACAGCGGCAAGGCGCCACGCGCCCAGTACGTGCTGGCGGAAGAAGTGACCGGCATGGTGCACGGTGCGGAAGGCCTGGCGGCCGCCAAGCGCATCACCCAGAGCCTGTTCTCCGGTGCGCTGCACGACATGACCGAGGCGGACTTCGCCCAGCTGGCGCAGGACGGCATGCCGACCATCAAACTGGACCGCGACGCCGATCTGCAGCAGGCGCTGGTGAATGCTGAACTGGTGCCGTCACGCGGCCAGGCGCGCACCATGATCGGTTCCAACGCGGTGACCATCAACGGCGAGAAACAGTCCGATGCCGAATACCGCTTCAGCGATTCAGACCGTCTGTTCGGCCGCTACACGCTGCTGCGCCGCGGCAAGAAACACTACTGCCTGGTGGATTGGCAATAACGAATAATGACGGTAAGGGGCCCTGGCGGCCCCTTTATTTTTGGGCAGCCGCCCGGCTGCCGTATTCCGAACGAGTTCTGTCGATGAAAAACATTCTTTCTATCCAGTCGCACGTGGTGTTTGGTCACGCCGGCAACAGTGCGGCGGAGTTCCCGATGCGCCGCATGGGCGTCAACGTCTGGCCGCTAAACACGGTGCAGTTCTCCAACCATACGCAATACGGTCAGTGGACCGGCTGCGTCATGCCGGCCAGCCACCTGACCGAGATCGCGCAGGGCATCGCCAATATCGATCAGCTGAAATGCTGTGATGCGGTGTTGAGTGGCTATATCGGTTCGCCGGAGCAGGGTGACCATATTCTGGAGATCGTGCGTCAAGTTAAGCAGGCGAACCCGAATGCCTGGTATTTCTGCGATCCGGTGATGGGGCATCCGGAAAAGGGCTGCATCGTGGCGCCGGGCGTGGCCGAGTTTCACTGCCGCCAGGCGCTGCCGTGCAGCGACATGATGGCGCCGAACCTGCTGGAGTTGGAGATGCTGAGCCAGATGGCCGTCGCCGACGTGGCCGATGCGGTGCAGGCCGCCCGCGCGCTGATCGCCAAAGGGCCGCGGCTGGTGCTGGTCAAGCACCTGGCCCGCGCCGGCTATCACGCCGACTGTTTTGAAATGCTGCTGGTGACGGCGGACGAGGCCTGGCACATCAGCCGGCCGCTGGTGGATTTCGGCGCGCGTCAGCCGGTCGGCGTCGGCGATTTGACCAGCGGTCTGCTGCTGGTGGATCTGCTGAAGGGCGAGGCGCTGGATAAAGCGCTGGAGCACGTGACCGCCGCCGTGTATGAGGTGATGCTGACCACGCAGGAGATGGGCGAGTACGAACTGCAGGTGGTGGCGGCGCAGGATCGGATCGTGCAGCCGCGCAGCGAATTCAAAGCGGTAAAACTGTAAGTGCAACGGGCCCCGGCGATAGCCGCCGGGGCTGAATGTTTACTTCAATCCTTCGGCGTTCAGCGCCGCATCTACCGCCGGGCGCGCCGCAACGCGATCGAACCAGGCCGCCAGATGGGCGTGCTTGCGCACGTCGAACTGCAGGGCAAACGCCCAACGCAACACGGTGAACAGGTAGGCGTCGGCCACGCTGAAGCGGCTTCCCAACAGGAAATGCTGCTTCGCTAGCACCGAATCCAGATAGCTGAACTGCTGCTCCAGCTTGGCGCGCGCGATGGTTTTATATTCCTCGGGCGTTTTCGGGTTGAACAGCGGGCTGAATCCTTTGTGCAGCTCGGTGGCGATGTAGTTCAGCCATTCGATCGCGTGGTAGCGCGACAGGGTGCCCGCCGCCGGGATCAGGTTGCGGTCCGGCACGCGATCCGCCAGGTATTGCACGATCGCCACGCCCTCGGTCAGCAGGCTGCCGTCATCCAGCTGCAGCGCCGGTACCTGTCCCTTGGGGTTGATGGTGAGGTAATCGGCGCCGCTCTCGGTTTTCTTCTGCGCCAGGTCGACCTTCTCCGCCGTAAAATCCAGCCCTGCCTCACGCAGCACGATATGCGGGGACAGCGAACAGGCGCCGGCTTTATAGAACAGTTTCATCGGAAGCTCCTTGTTGATGACGAATGACGGGCATGCTTAACCTCTCATCGTAGTCCCATAGCACCAAAATTACAGCGGTTTAGCTAACAAATTTAACCGACGATCGCCTCGGCGGGCTGCAGCTGCGCCAGCGTTGCGGCGATCTGCTGCTGCAGCGCCTGCGGCGCCACCTGCATCGGCGAGCGTAGCTCGTTGGCGATCAGCCCCTGCTGGGCCAGCACCGTCTTGACCGGCGCCGGATTCGGGAAGCTGAACATCTGGTGGATCATCGGCAGCAGCTCGTAGAAGTTGCTGCGCGCCGCAGCCAGATCGCCGGCGGCGACCTGCTGCGTCAGCTGAACGAAACGTTCCGGGTGAACATGGGCTGCGGCGGAGATGGCGCCGGTGCCGCCGAGGCACAGCGTGGTGAGGATCAGATTGTCTTCCCCGGTCATCACATCGATCTCGCCATCGGCGATCAGTGCCATGGTGGCGTCAGGATTGCCGCCGCAGTCCTTGATGGCGGCGATGCGCGGGTGGCGTGCGAGTCGGCGCAGCGTGGCCAGCTCCATGGCGATGCCGGTGCGCTGCGGAATGTTGTACAGGATCACCGGCACGGTGGAGGCATCGGCCAACTGGGTGAAATAGTCGATCAGGCCGCATTGCGAAGGGCGGATGTAGTAAGGTGCCGGGATCAGTACGCCGGCGATGTCGCGCAGCTGAATGGCCTGCTGCATTTGCAGCGTGGCGACCATGTTATTGCCGGACAGGCCCATCACCACCTGATGGGCGGGCGCCACGTCCAGCACGGCGTCGAGCACCGCCAGCTGTTCTTCTTTGCTCAGCGCGGCGGCTTCACCGGTGGAGCCGCAGACCACCAGACCGTCGATGCCGGCGTCGAGCAGGTGCCGCGCCAGGCGTTTCACCGCCGGCAAATCGACGGCATCGTGATTGAAAGGGGTAACCATCGCCACCCAAATACCCGAAAATGAGGCCATAAAATATTCCTTCTGTGTGACCGACAGAGAAGCCAGATGAGAAAATTGAAGGCGGGGCGTTGCGTGCCATCCAGTCAGCTCATCTGACGGGACAGCTCGCCCCGGTCAAATGAGCGTCTGTTTCTTCGATTTTACCGCCGCCAAACCACCAATAGGCAACGCAGGCGTCATCAGAATGTCAGCGTTGCGTGGGTAGGCCATGGCGGTCTCGCGAAAAGGGGAAGTGGGGTGATAATGAATAGTCTTCATCAGGCTGTCAATTTACAACAGATTGATAACATTGTTATTCATGATTCGTCGGCGGGAATGAGTTTGGCTAATAAATAAAAATCCCCGCAGCGGCGGGGAGGGGTTGGCTGGCTCAGCGCGGCGGGCGGGAGCCGATGGTGGCGGACCAGCTGAAGGTGTCGCCGCTCGGCCGGTAGCGGTTGGCCTTGCGTTCTGCACGCTCCGCCTTGGCGAGCTTCGCTCTGGCGGCCATGATGCGCGCCACCACTTCATCCTTGACCTTGTGCTGTTCGGCGTTGGTCAGCGGCCTGCCATGGCTTTTGCGTGCCTTGTCCAGTTCGGTTTTCACTTCCCGCTGTTCGCTTTCCGTCATCTCTTTCAACGTCAACTTTTTCATCTGTGCCGCCCGTTCGGTGAAGTTGACTTACAGTTTAGCGGCGTTATGTGACCGAAAATGTTATGGGCATAACGAAAATGCCCGGTAAGCCGGCATTACACCTCTTCCAGCAGATCGTCGACAAAGCGCCGCATGCGTTCGGTGCGCAGTTCGGCCATGTGCCGTCCGGCGGCGGTCTGGAAGCCGTCTTGCAGTTTGAACAGCTTGGTTTCGAAGTGGTCCAGGCTGAAACGCTTGTCGTCATATTGACGATGCTCGGCCCGCGGATCGGCGGCGTCATACAGCGCGCTGCGCATGCGGCCGCCGATATAGAAGCAGCGCGCCACGCCGATCAGGCCGATGGCGTCGAGGCGATCCGCATCCTGCAGGATCTTCGCCTCCAGCGTTTGCGGGGGGATGCCAGCGGAAAAACTGTGCGCTTCGATGGCGTGAGCCACCGCCGCGATATCCGCCGGCGCCCATTCCAGCCGGGTCAGCGTCAACGTGGCTTGCTCCGCTGCCATGCGCGAGGCCAAATGGCGCTGCGACGAATTTTTTTCCACCGCGACGGCGTCGTGCAGCAGCACCGCCGCGCAGAGAATGCGCCGGTCGCCACCTTCCAGCTTGCTGATTCGGCGGCAGTTCTTCCAGACCCGATGCAGGTGCGCGACGTCATGCGAACCGTCGTCCGACTCGAGGGTAAGCGGCAGCAGCGTTTGCGCCAGCGCCTGGTAGGGTGAGAAAGGTTGTAACAGCTCTTGCGTCAGCGAAGGTAAAGACACGTTCAGCTCCTGTTGTGGGAAATCGGTCAATCAGCATAGCCGCGCCGGATGCCGGGAGAATGACAGTAAAACGGCTATTGTTTACTAAAGTGCAACCCACTATTGTCATAACTGCGGTTTTTGCAGCGAAACAAGCAACCTAGAATAGCCGCATTCCGCCGTCTCCGCTTGGTGAGAGCCTGTGTCCGCGGAGATGGCCGGAATATCCTCATCAGCCATTGGAGAAGAGACATGCCAACCCCTCTTGAGATAGTGCGCGCAACCTATGAAGGCAGTTCCGAAGAAAACGGCCGTAATCTGCTGGCGGCGCTGGCCCCCGATGCCGAGTGGACCGAAGCCGCCGGTTTTCCCTACGCCGGTACCTATATCGGCCCGGAAAATATCATCAAGAACGTGCATCAGCGTCTGGGCAGCGAATGGCAAGGTTACCGCGCCGATGTCGACCACTTTTACGACGCCGGCGACAATGTGATCGCGCAAGGTTTTTATCACGGTACCTACCGGGCCACCGGCAAATCCTTCAGCGCCTCTTTTGCGCATATTTATACGCTGCGCGCCGGCAAAATCGTGAAGTTCGTACAGATTGTCGACAGCGCTAAAGTGCTGGAAGCGATGCAGCCTTAATCGCCGCTGCGCTTGCCGAATTTGCGGTCGAACTCGCGCCGGTAACCCCGGGCCTTGTTGCGATCGCGGATCCACAGATAGCCGCACACCAGCGCAACCGCTCCCGAGAAGGTGACGTTGCGCATATCCCGGTCATACCAAAACACCAGCAGCGCGTCCAGCGCCGCAATCAGCGCGATCCATTTATACATATGGGATTGACGCCGCGTGGCGGCGTTGAGTCGCTTTAACTGTCTGGCTTCGTCCAACACCGGTTTTTGCTGCATAGCGTTTCGTTATCATCAGGCTGTTCACGCTAAATTAGCAGAATTTCCCTCGCCGCCGCAAAGATTAACGCACGGTGCCATGCGGTTTTCACCGCCTCTGGCGCGGCGCAGAAAATTTGTGCGCGGGTGCTTGAATTGTCCATTGGGCGTGGTAGGTTATTTATTCGCTATTTTTGGGTTTTTATTCAATTCTCGCCGTGTCATCAAGCTGCAGCACTGGGCGGTTAACGTGATGGGTTCGATACATGCGGCGGTTAACTTCGGCAGGAGGATGTGATGAACGATAAAACGGCACGCCCGCAGGATGTGGTTCAACAACAGCTTGACGCCTATAACGCCCGCGACATCGACGCCTTCATGGCCTGCTGGGCGGACGACGCGCAGTATTACGAGCATCCCGACACGCTGCTGGCGAGCGGCAAGGCGGCGATCCGCGAACGGCATCTGGTGCGTTTCCAGGAGCCGAGCCTGTACGGCGAACGGATAAAACGCATGGCGGTGGGGAACATGGTGGTCGATCAGGAAGTGGTGACGCGTAACTTCCCGCAGGGGCGCGGCAAAATGGATGTCATCGCCATCTACGAAGTGGAGCAGGGGCAGATTGCCAAAGCCTGGTTCAAGATCGGCCCCTGCGTGCCGGATGAGGGCGCGCTCTAGCCGCGCATTATTGCAACGCCATCACCGCCTCTATCTCTACGCACACCTGCGGTGAGAACAACGCGCTGACCGCCACCAATGAACAGGCCGGCAGCGCGCCATCGAAATAGTCAAACAGCACCGGGCGCACGCCCGCCAGATCGGCAATGTCGGTCAGGAACACGCTGATTTTAATCAATGCCTTGAGATTCACGCCTTCGCTGGCGGCGATGGTCGCCAGCTGTTCGAGGATCTCCTGCGTCTGTTCCGGCGCGCTCAAGCCTTGTGCGTCGGTGGCGAAGGCCGTCAATCCCGACACGTACAGGCGATCGCTGTGGCGCACCGCATGCACATAGGGGCCGCCCGGCGTAGGCAACTGCGGATAATTCGTGCGTTTTAATGATGTCATGATCAAACCCCGCGCAAGACCGGTTAATAAAATCGACAAACTTGGTTAGGATACTGAGGAAACGGCGGCCAGACGCCGCACACTGATGATATTTGAGAGTATCATCCCTCTTTATTTTACACGTCGTCTCTCACCCGAATGTGACAGTGCGGCGCAGCACGGCCACAAGGACGCATGAGACGATGAACCCGCTTTTTACTCCCTACCTGCAACGCTGGCAACTGGAACAGGACGGCAAAGCCTTCGAAACCCACAGCAGTCTGCTGATGCCGGTGCGTTACCGGGGCGAGCCGGCTATGTTGAAGATCGCCCGCGAGCAGGAAGAGCGCTTCGGCGGCCAGCTGATGTGCTGGTGGCGCGGGGAAGGCGCCGCGCAGGTGCTGGCGTGGCACGACGACGGCATTCTGCTGGAGCGCGCGCAGGGTGAAGGTTCGTTGGCGCAGCTGGTGCGTGACGGCGACGATGAGCAGGCCACGCAAATCCTGTGCCGGGCGATCGCCGCCTTGCATGCGCCGCGAGCGGAACCGTTGCCCGAGCTGATCCCGCTGCAGGAGTGGTTCAGCTCGCTGTGGCCGGCGGCGCAGGCACACGGCGGCATGCTGCGTCTCAGCGCCACGACGGCGGCTGAGCTGCTGAGCAGCCCGCGAGAAGAAAGCGTGCTGCACGGCGATATCCACCATGACAACGTGCTGGACTTCGGCGAACGCGGCTGGCTGGCGATCGATCCCAAGCGCTTGTACGGCGAACGGGGCTTCGATTACGCCAATATCTTCTGTAATCCCAACTACGGTATCGCCACCGATCCGGCCATTTTCCAGCGGCGCGTGGAACAGGTCTGTCGCTTGGCCGGGCTGGAGCGCCGGCGCTTGCTGCAATGGATCCTGGCCTGGTCGGGGCTCTCCGCCGCCTGGTTTATGGAAGACGGGCAGGCGGCGGATATCGACTTCCGCGTGGCCGAGTTGGCGGCGCGCGCATTGGATCTCCCGCTGCCGGACGGCGATTCAGGGTTCATCCTGCCAGTAATCGAGCGAGGTTGAAGGGCGCTGCAGATAGCGTACCTGCTCGCCGTCTGCGCTGCGCGCCATCGCCTGGTATTTGCCGGAGTCCGGGTACATCACCAGCTCCGGCTGCTCGCGCGTGCTGACGGACAGGTACTTCAGCGGCGCATCCGAGGTGTTGATGATCTGGTGTGGGTATTCCGGGCCCGGCGGAATGAAGATGACATCCCCGCTGACGATCGGCAGCATTTCTCCGGCCACCCGCAGCGTACCGCTGCCTTCCAAAATGATGAACATTTCCTCCTGAGCGTAGTGAAAATGGTAGGGGCAGGAACGCATGCCCGGCGCCACGCAATCGAAGGAGGCGCCCAGCTTGTCGGCGGCGGTGCCGGTGCCGAGGCGAGCGCCGACGCTGTCATACAGCGGCGGCCGCCGATCGTGTTGCTTATCTACCCGTTCGACATTGCGTATCAAGCGCTGAGCTAACAGCGCGGCTTTCTCAGTCATAGGCTTCCTTGGTGACATTGTCACTTAAAAGTTGACGATAGCCAGAGAAAATCCGTCCCAGCCCTTGCTGCCCACGGTTTGCAAGGCGGTGGCGGTCAAGCGGGGCTCCTGCGCCATCATCGTGAAGAACTCGCGTACGCCTTGTACACGGGCGTCCGTACTGGCGGCGTCGGTGACCGCGCCATCGCGCACCACGTTGTCACCGATAATCACCGTGCCTGGGCGCGCGAGTTTAAGCGCCCAACGCAGGTAATCGGGGTTGCTGGGTTTGTCGGCGTCGATGAAGATGAGATCAAAGGGGGCCAGGGTGTGCAGCGTCGGCAGGTGAGTCATGGCGGGGCCGACGCGCAGCTCAACCAGGCCGTCGAGACCGGCGCGAGTGATATTCTGGCGGGCGACGGCGGCGTGCCTTTCATCCGCTTCCAGCGTGATCAATTTGCCGTCCGCCGGTAGCGCGCGCGCCAGCCAAATGGTGCTGTAGCCGCCCAACGTGCCGATTTCCAAAATGCGTTTGGCGTTCACCATGCGGGCGAACAGCTGCAGCAGTTTGCCCTGATTCGGCGCCACATCATGCGCCGGCAGCCCGGCGGCGGCATTGGTCGCCAGCGCCTGCAACAGGGCATCATCTTGTTCTACCAGGCTGTCTGCGATATAGCGATCGACCTGGGACCATTGTTCCTTTTCTTTCATGCGGGCCTCGTGCGGGAAACGCAGTGTGCCCACCAAGTGAAGGCGTCGCCGCCGAGCTTGTCAATGCACGGCGTGCGTTTGGCATTTTATGCTGCGGTTCCTCGCCGTGGCAGCGACAGCAGCAGATGGGCGATGGCGCCGCCGACAATGCCCCAGAAGGCCGAACCGATGCCCAGTAACGTGACGCCGGAGGCGGTGATGAGGAAGGCGATTAGCGCCGCGTCGCGCTGTTTCTCATCATGCAGCGCGCGCTGCAGGCTGCCGCCGATGGTGCCGAGCAGCGCCAGCCCGGCGATGGTGTGGATCAGGGCGACCGGCAACGCGCTGAACAACAGGCCGATGGCGCCGCCGAACAGCCCGGCCAGCAGGTAGAAACCGCCGGCGGCCACCGCGCCCATATAGCGCCGCTGCGGATCGGGATGCACGTCCGGCCCCATGCAGATGGCGGCGGTGATCGCGGCGATGCACACCGAGAAGCCGCCGAACGGCGCCAGCAGCAGCGCGGTGAGCGCCGTCCAGGCGATCAGCGGTGACGTAGGCACGCGGTAGCCAGCCGCCTGCAGCGTGGCGATGCCGGGGGCGTTTTGCGAAGCCATGGTCACCACGAAGAAGGGTACGCCGATGCCCAGCAGCGTCGGCCAACTGAAGTGCGGCGCGATAAATTCCGGCATGGCGAACGCCGGCGCATGCTGCGTCAGCTGGATATTGCCCTGCAGCGCGGCGATCGCCAGCCCGGTCGCCAGCGTCAGCACGATGGCGTAGCGCGGTTGATAACGGCGGCTGAGTAGATAGGCCAGCCCCATGCCGGCGCTCAGAGGGAAATTGAGCTGCAGCGAAGCGAAGGCGTCCAGGCCGAAACGCAGCAGGATCCCCGCCAGCATCGCGGCGGAAATTGCCTGCGGAATGTAGTCCATCAGGCGGGCGAACAGCCCGGTGACGCCGCACAGCAGGATCAGACCGGAAGCGAAGATAAACACGCCGATCGCCTCGTTGATCGGCGTGCCGGGCAGGCTGGTGACCAGCAGCGCCGCGCCGGGCGTCGACCAGGCGGTGAGGATCGGGGTACGGTAGTAAAGCGACAGTCCGAGCGAGGTGACGCCCATCGCGATCCCCAGCGCGCTCAGCCAGCCGCCAATCTGCGCCGGCGTGGCGCCCGCGGCGGCGGCAGCCTGAAAAATGATCGCGGCAGAGCTGGTGTAACCCACCAGAACGGCGACAAAGCCGGCCATAATGGCGGGCAGGGTCAGATGGCGCAGGGAGAGGGCTGGGCGCATGAGTGGCTCCAATCGGTGATTGTGCGTTATAACGCACGGTGAAAAATCAGCATAGCACCGTGCGCTATAGCGCACAAGCGGGTATAATTGGGCTCGACACGCAGAGGAGAACTGGATGCAGGAACTTGCCGGCCATTTGGCACACACCCTTCGCACGCTGCGCGCGCAGCGCGGTTGGAGCCTGACGCAGGCGGCGGAATACACCGGCGTCAGCAAGGCGATGCTCGGGCAGATCGAACGCGGCGAATCCAGCCCGACGGTGGCGACGCTGTGGAAGATCGCCACCGGTTTCAACGTGGCGTTCTCCGCTTTTCTTGAGGCCTCCCCCGCGCAGCAGCAGGCGACGCTGCACCGCTACGGCGATCTGCCGGTGTACGATCAGGACAACGCCAATATGCGCGTGGTGCCGCTGTTTCCCTACGATCGTCAGCTGGGTTTCGATATGTTCGTCATCGATCTTGCACCGGGCGCGCTCAGCGAGTCGTCGCCCCATGAGCCGGGCGTGATCGAGCATGTCATCGTGATCAGCGGCCGGTTGGAGTTGGCGATAGACGGCGAATGGCACAGCCTGGCCGCCGGCGAGGCGATGCGCTTTCAGGCCGATCGGCCGCACGCTTACCGCAACGCCAGTTCACAAACGGTGCGTATCCACGATCTGATCCACTATCCTCAATCCTGACTCAACGCGGCGGCCGTGGGCTTTGACTCTGCGCCGCCAAACGCCTACCTTGTTGAAAATGACTCTTATTTCACAGGCTGTCGCCCACGACGGGGCGGCATCGCAGCCGACTCAAAAGGAGCTTGATTTTGCCGGTCACCAATCGACGTCAGTTCATTAAACTCAGTGCGCAAACCGCAGGAGCCGTATTCGCGATGACTTCATTACCCAACAGTATCCGCCTGGCGATGGCGGCGGAAGGCGGCGCGGCCGCCGGCGATGAATTCCTGTGGCTGGAAGAGTTGCAGGGTAAAAAAGCGCTGCAATGGGTGCAGCAGGAAAATCAGCGCATCGTGGCGCGTTTCGGCCAGGGCGAAGACTTTCAGCGCATTGAGCGCGAGGTGTTGGATATCCTCAATAAAGACACCCAAATCCCGTGGGTGAGCAAGCGCGGCGAGTACTATTACAACTTCTGGCAGGATCAGGCCAACCCGCGCGGCCTGCTGCGGCGCACCACGCTGGACGAGTACCGCAAGGCCAAACCGGCCTGGGAGACGGTGCTGGATATCGATGCGTTGGGCAAGGCGGAAGGCAAGGATTGGGTCTATCAGGGCTCGCAACCGCTGGCGCCGGAATACCGCTATTGCCTGATGCAGCTGTCGCCGGACGGCGGTGACGCCACCGAAATCCGCGAATTCGATCTGGTGGCCAAACGTTTCGTCAAGGACGGCTTCAACGTGCCGGTGGCGAAAAGCCGGGTCTCCTGGGTCGATCGGGACACGCTGTTCATCGCCACCGATTTCGGCCCCGGATCGATGACCCAGTCCGGTTACGCGCGCATCGCCAAACGCTGGCGGCGTGGCACGCCGCTGAGCGCCGCCGAAACGCTGTACGAAGCGCAGCCCGAGGACATGGCGGTCTTCGCCTATCACGATCGCACGCCGGGTTTTGAGCGCGATTTCGTCGGCCGCAGCCTGGATTTCTATCGCCGCGACTATTTCCTGCTGACGCAGGACGGCCGGCAGAAAAAAATCGATATCCCGGCCGACGCCGAGCTGGACACGCATCGGGAATGGCTGCTGATCAAACCGAGCAGCGACTGGGAAGTAGGCGGCAAGCGCTATCCGTCCGGCGCGCTGCTGGCGGCCAACTTCGATGACTATCTGGCGGGTAAGCGCGAGCTGCAGCTGCTGTTTACCCCGACGGCGGAGCAGGCGCTGAGCGGCTACAGCGGCACCCGCGATCATTTGATCCTCAGCATCATGGATAACGTGGTCAACCGGCTGGAAGTGCTGACGCCGCAGGGCGGCAGCTGGCAACGTCGCCCGCTGGGCAACCCCGGCGCCATCAGCACCATTTCCGCCGGCGGCATCGACGAAGAGAGCAACGCCTATTTCCTGACCGTCAGCGGCTTCCTGCAGCCGACCTCGCTGTACATGGGCAATCTCGACGGCGGTGAGGCGACGCTGCTGAAACAGGCGCCGCAGGATTTTGACGCGTCAGGCTACCAGGTGAGCCAGCATTTTGCGCGTTCCAAGGACGGCACCCGCGTACCGTATTTCCAGATTGCCGCCAAAGATCTCAAACCGGACGGCAGCACGCCGACGCTGCTGTATGGCTACGGCGGGTTTGAAGTGCCGCTGCTGCCGGGCTATCTCGGCGGCAAGGCGCCGGCCTGGTTGGAGCGTGGCGGGGTGTACGTGGTGGCCAACATCCGCGGCGGTGGCGAATACGGCCCGGCCTGGCACCAGGCGGCGCTCAAGCAGAACCGTCATCGCGCCTACGAGGATTTCGCCGCCGTGGCCGAAGATCTCATCGCCCGCAAGGTGACCTCGGCGCCGCATCTGGGTGCGCGCGGCGGCAGCAACGGCGGCCTGTTGGTGGGCAATATGCTGACGCTGTATCCGCAGCTGTTCGGCTGCATCGTCTGCGAAGTGCCGCTGCTGGACATGCAGCGCTATACCCAGCTTTCCGCCGGCGCGTCGTGGATCGCCGAATACGGTGACCCGAGCAAGCCGGAGGAGTGGGCCTACATCAAGACCTTCTCGCCGTACCACAACATTCAGGCGCAGACGGCCTATCCGCCGGTGCTGTTCTATACCGCGACCAGCGACGATCGGGTCAACCCGGCCCACGCCCGCAAAATGGCGGCGCGCATGCAGGCGATGGGGTATCAGCAGGCCTATTTCTACGAAAATACCGAAGGCGGGCATAGCGCCGCCGCCGACAAGCAGCAGGCGGCGTTCCACAGCGCGCTGGTAAGCGAATTCATGTGGGCCAACCTGAGCGGCAAACCCAAGTCAGCGTAAGCCTTTTTCTTGCAGGCATAAAAAAACACCGGGGCGTTAACCCCGGTGTTTTTATTTACGCTCAATCTTCCGGCGATCAGCGAGCCGCGGTGGCTTCCTGCGCTTTCTGATTGGCGTCTTCGGTGGTGTCCAGCGTCATGCGGTACAGCTTCGGCGCGGTCAGCATCATCAGGATAGCGATGACGGCGGTGACGATGCCGATCTGCATAAACACATGGCTGTAGATGGCCAGCGAAGCGTGCGCGTCGTTGATGTCGCTCGGGACGGCGGTCAGACCGGCAACCTTACCGGCGATCAGCGCGGCGGCGGCGGTGGTCAGGAACCAGGAGCCCATGATGAAGCCCATCAGACGCTGTGGCACCAGCTGCGCCACCATCGCCAGACCCAGGCCGGAAATCATCAGCTCGCCGATGCTCTGCAGCGCGTAGCTCAGGATCAGCCAGTTGACCGACACGATGCCCTGTTCGTTGGCGAAGCTGGCGCCCCATGGCAGCACCAGGAAGGCGCAGGAGCAGAGGATCATGCCGAAAGCGAACTTGTGCGGCATCGGCAGGCGATCGCCCATTTTGTTATACAGCGCGGCCAGAATCGGGCTGGCGAGCATGATCCAGAACGGGTTCAGCGCCTGATACTGCTCCGGCTCGAAGGCAACGCCGAAGATGCTGTGTTCCACGTTATGGATGGCGAAGAAGTTCAGCGAGGTTGGCATCTGGCTGTACAGCACAAAGAACACCACCGCTTCCAGCATCAGCAGGAAGGCGACGATCATCTTGCGGCGTGCGGCGCCGTGCAGGGCGAAGGTTTCTTTGGCGAACACCAATACGATGCCGGCGGAAACCAGGGCCAGCGCCCAGCGCGCGATCACCTGGTTGTGCAGCAGCCAGCTGGACACGGCGATCAGCGCCACGATGCCGACCAGCACCATCAGCAGTTTCGGCAGATGCAGCGGCTTGAAGTCAGGCTTGGAACCGTTTTCCTTCACCCACTTGTGGCACATCATAAAGTTGACCAGGGTGATCAGCATGCCGACCACGCTCAGGGAGAACGCCACGCTCCAGCCGTATTTTGCCGCCAGCCACGGGGTCGCCAGCATGGAGAAGAAGGAACCGATGTTCACCGACATGTAGTACATGGTGAAGGCGCCGTCGATACGCGGATCGTCTTTCTCATAGCAGGTGGACAGCAGGGAGGACGGGTTGGCCTTGAACAGGCCGCTGCCCACGGCGATGGTCGCCATACCCATGTAGACCCAGAAGATGTCGTGGCCGGAGTAAGCCACCATGGCGTAACCGGCGGCCAGCACCAGCGCGCCGAGCACGATCACGCGTTTGGCGCCCAGCACCTTGTCGCCCAGCCAGCCGCCGATGGCGACGAAGCCGTATACCAGGGCGCTGAAGGAAGAGAACAGGGTGATGGAGTCGGCTTCGCTCATGCCGAGCATCTTGACCAGATAAACCGCCATGATGCCCTGCAGGCCGTAATAGCCGAAACGCTCCCACAGTTCGATCGAGAAGATCAGATAGAACGCTTTCGGTTGTTTGAACGCGTTAAGGCTAACGCTCTCCGGGTGTTGGTTGTTTGCTGTTGACACTGGTACCTCTGTTTTTTCGCAGCCCGTCTTTGGAGGACGGGAAAGTACAAAAGTTGATGCGGAACGGCATCCTTTTGCGTTGTTATAGGATGGGGACGGCGGTTAATGTTCACTATCTTTGTCAACGTGGCAAGCAGTTTGTCATATTCGGTTACATTTAACGCCCGCAGGATTATGCCGCGATGTTGCAAATGTTATGCAGTATTAACTTTCGGGTTTTAATGGTTTGCCGATTTTTTGTTTTGATTAAAAGCTATACGGATTTTAAACAGGGATATATTCTGCTGAATTGCTATTTTTTAGCGCATCAGTGTATGTACGGTTATTAATCCGTTGGAATGTTGTGTATATGGCGCGTTTTGTAAAATTATAGAAATTTAGGAAAACGGGACTGGCATTTGTGAACGCCTTGTGATCCCGAAAGCGTGACGTTCACCGCAATTTTCGACTAATTTTTCGCTTGAAAATAACACGGCACTGATTTTTTCACTGAAAACCGCGATAACGCCGGGGTTACTGCTGCGCGATATCACATTTCCGATAAAAAAGAGGCGTTGGCGGGGGAAAGGACGCGGTGGGGTACGGTTTGCCGCACCCCACAAACTCAGGATTCCGGATAAACCTTTTCTTTATACTCGCACAGGTCTTCGATAATGCAGGAGCCGCAGCGCGGTTTGCGCGCGATGCAGGTATAGCGGCCGTGCAGGATCAGCCAGTGGTGGCAATCGACCTTGAATTCGGCGGGCACCACCTTCAACAGCTTCTCTTCCACCTGATCGACGTTCTTGCCCGGCGCGAAGTGGGTGCGATTGCACACCCGGAAGATATGGGTGTCGACGGCGATGGTCGCCCAGCCGAAGGCGGTGTTGAGCACCACGTTGGCGGTCTTGCGGCCGACGCCGGGCAACGCTTCCAGCGCGGCACGGTCTTCCGGCACTTCGCCGCCGTGCAGCTCCAGCAGCATGCGGCAGGTTTTGATCACGTTTTCGGCCTTGCTGTTGAACAGGCCGATGGTCTTGATGTACTCCTTGACGCCATCAACCCCCAGCGCCAGCATGGCGGCGGGGGTGTTGGCGACCGGATAAAGCTTGGCGGTCGCCTTGTTGACGCTCACGTCGGTGGCTTGCGCAGACAGCAGCACCGCAATCAGCAGTTCAAATGGCGTGGTATACACCAGCTCGGTGGTCGGGTGCGGGTTGTTGTCGCGCAGCCGGGTCAGAATTTCCAGTCGCTTCTGCTTGTTCATCAGGCCTTCTCAGCACGTCCTTGTTCCAGCAGCGGTTCCACCGCCACGGCGCGGGCTTTGCGCGCCTTCATTTTTTCGTCGATCAGATATTTGACCGCCAGCAGCAGCCCCAGGCCGATAAAGGCGCCCGGCGGCAGCATCGCTAGCAGGAAAGGGCTGTCGAAATGTACCACTTCGATGCGCAGCGACTTGGCCCAGCCGCCCAGCAGCTGATCGGCGCCGTCGAACAGCGTGCCGTTGCCCAACAGTTCGCGCATCGAGCCCAGCGTCACCATCACGCCGGTAGCGCCGAGGCCGATGGCCATGCCGTCCAGCGCCGAGAGGCCGACCGGCTTCTTGGCGGCCACCGCTTCGGCGCGGCCCACCACGATGCAGTTGGTTACGATCAACGGAATAAAGATGCCGAGCGACTGATACAGGCCGAAGGCATAGGCGTTGATCAACATCTGCACGATGCTCACCACGGCGGCGATGATCATCACGTAGATAGGAATGCGCACCTCGCTCGGCACCCAGCGGCGCACCGCGGAGATGGAGGCGTTGGTCAGCGTCAGCACCAGCGTGGTGGCCAGCCCCAGGCCGAGCGCATTGGTGACGGTGGAGGTCACCGCCAGCAGCGGACACATGCCCAGCAGCTGCACCAGGGCGGAGTTGTTCTTCCACAGCCCCTGGACGATCAATTCTTTGGCTTCACTCATTCGCTGGCTCCACACGCAGGTAAGCTTTCAAGTTTAGGTGGCAGCGTTTCCATATACAACGCCGTGCGGCGTACCGCATTGACCACCGCTCGCGGGGTGATGGTGGCGCCGGTGAACTGGTCGAACATGCCGCCGTCTTTCTTCACCGCCCAGCGCTTATCGTCCGGGCCTTCGATTTTCTTGCCGCTGAAGAAGGAAATCCAGTCGGAAATGCGCAGTTCGATTTTGTCCCCCAGCCCCGGGGTTTCGTGGTGTTCAATCACGCGGGTGCCGAGCACTGTGCCGTTGAAATCGGCGCCGACCAGCAGCTTGATGGCGCCGGAGTAGCCGTCCGGCGCGGTGGTTTCCAGCGCGGCGGCGGTCGGTTGCCCGTTTTTGCGTGCCAGGTACAAGCGGTGCGGTGCGCCGTCGCCCAGCGCTGGATCGCTGACCAGGAAGCATTCGTTCTGCATGACATTGTCGTAGTTTTCCGGCGGCACCACCTGATCGAGCAGCGCTTTTTGCTGCAGCGCCGCCTGATGGGCGATGGTGGTTTTCGTCAGGGCGTAGACCACGGCGGTCAGGCCGGTGGTGACCGCCGCGAACACCGCCAGCGTGGTGCCGTGCTTTCTCATGGAATTCAGCATGGCGGCTCCTTAGCGATGGCCGTACACGCGTGGCTGCGTGTAGTGGTCGATTAACGGGACGGTGATGTTGGCGAGCAGCACGGCGAAGGCCACGCCGTCAGGGTAGCCGCCATAGACACGGATCAGCCACACCAGCACGCCGATCAGCGCGCCGTAGATCAAACGGCCCTTTGGCGTGGTGGAGGCGCTGACCGGATCGGTGGCGATAAAGAACGCGCCCAGCATGCTGGCGCCGGAGAACAGGTGGATCAGCGGCGAAGCCTGATGCGCCGGATCGATCCACCAGGCCAGGCCGGAACAGAAGGCGATGGTGGCCAACATGCTGAAAGGGATCTGCCAATGGATCAGGCGGCGCGCCAGCATAAACAGGCCGCCGGCCAGGAAGCCGAGGTTGACCCACTGCCAGCCGATGCCGGCCAGGGCGCCGCCAAACAGCGGCTGCTGCAGCACCTGTTCCACGCTGTGGCCACTGCGCAGGCCGGTTTTGAAGCCGTCGAGCGGCGTGGCCTGGCTGATGCCATCCACGCCCATCTGCAGTTCGTGCAGCGTTGCGCCTTGCGAAGTATGGCCGCTGAAAATGGCCAGCAGCGTGTCGTGGAGCGACAGCGCGGTGGCGCGCAGCTCATCCGGCGGCAGCCAGCTGGTCATTTGTACCGGGAAGGAGATCAGCAGCACCACGTAACCGACCATTGCCGGGTTGAACGGGTTCTGCCCGAGGCCGCCGTACAGCTGCTTGGCGATGACGATGGCGAAGAAAGTACCGATGACGATCATCCACCAGGGGGCCAGCGGCGGCAGGCTGATGCCGAGCAGCAGCGCGGTCAGCAGGGCGGAGTTATCCGCCAGCCGGCTGCGCACCGGCAGCTTGCGCAGCTTGAGGATCGCGCCTTCCGACGCCAGCGCGACGATCGCCGCCAGCGCCACCTGAATCAATACGCCGTAGCCGAAGAACCAAATCTGTGCCGCGATGCCCGGAATGCACGCCAACATGACCCACAGCATGATGCGGCTGGTGCTTTGCTGGTTGTGGGTGAAAGGCGAGCTGGCGATGTGTAAGCCTTTGGCGGCTGTGGGTGATACCGGCCTGAACTTCATAGAGTAACGATACCTTCTGCGCCGCGCCTGCGGCAGTTTCGATGCGCCGTTCTGAAGGCGCGGCAAAAATGATAGCCGAGCATTCTACCTGATTCGATGCGAGGGTAATACGCCTTAATAATAGGGGTATTCAGCTTTTCGCATTCGCGGCGATCGGGGTGATGCAATTTGATTTTTTTTTGGCCGAAAAATGGGCTAACGTGAGGAATTGTCAGTGGAACTTGTGCCGCTATCGACCGCAAAAAACCGGGTAACCGTATGAATGAGATATGATTTTTCTCCAAATTTCCGCACAAAATAACAACTTTCACATAATCTGTGTAGGTTACTATCGCGACATTATTGAGTTAGTGAATCCATAATAATGACAAATGAAGACATTTTTTTTATTGAAGAGCTAATTGAGTGGGTGGAGATACATCTGGAGAAACGGCCAAACCTGGATGAAGTCGCGCGTATTTCGGGCTATTCCAAGTGGCATCTGCAGCGTAAATTCAAGCGTATTACCGGCATTCAACTCGCCACCTATATCCGTTCGCGCATCCTGACGCGCGCCGCGGTGGCGCTGCGCATCACCCGTCGCTCGATCATCGACATTTCCGATGAGCTGGGCTTCGACTCGCAGCAGACCTTTACCCGCATGTTCAAGCAGCGCTTCAACATCACCCCCAATCGCTACCGCGCGATGGAGCACTGGGACGTGAAAAACCTGATGCCGCGCTTTAACTTCGAAGCCAGCTACGGCGCCGGTTATTATCCGGAGGTGAAGCGGCTGACGCTGCCCGAGATGCAACTGGTCGGCTTCACGCGCCGGCTGGATTTCGCCTCCGAGCAGGAGCTGGAGTACTCTTCCTGCATGGCGATGAAGGACGAGATTTTCAACGACTTCTTCAAGGGACTGCACGTCGACTGCCGGCGGATTTACAGCATCTATTCCCCCCATGCCGGGGAAGGCGACGAGCTGTCATCCACGCTGGTGATGGCGGTCGATCCTGAACACAAAAAGAATATTCTTTCCAACCATCAGATAGACACCTTCCATCTGCCGAGCCGCGAGTTTATCTCCATCAACCATAAGGGCACGGCGAAAGAGTGTCTGCAGTTTTTCGGGTACCTGATGTCGCATGTGATGCCAGGGCTGAAGGATGAGGTGCGCGGCAGTATGGAAATGGAGATCATTCAAACCAAAGAGTGGAATCCGGAATCTAAACTGCGTCAGATTGAGGTGGATTACACCTACCTGATCTCTATCGATTAAACGGCGCCCGGCGTAAGCCCGGCGCCGCTATCGATCATTTTTCTTCCGTTTCGGCCGCCAGCGATTCTCTGGCGGCTTTCTTGGCTTTGGCGCGCGCGATAGCCGCTGCCACCGCCGCCTTGCGCGGATCTTCCTCGGCGGTTGCCGGCGTTGTTTCCGCCGGTGCAGGGGCGTCCGCCTGCTGCGCCGCTTTCTTGGCTTTGGCGCGCGCGATAGCCGCTGCCACCGCCGCCTTGCGCGGGTCTTCCTCGGCGGTTGCCGGCGTTGTTTCCGCCGGTGCAGGGGCGTCCGCCTGCTGCGCCGCTTTCTTGGCTTTAGCGCGCGCGATAGCCGCTGCCACCGCGGCCTTGCGCGGGTCTTCCTCGGCGATTGCCGGCGTTGTTTCCGCCGGTGCAGGGGCGTCCGCCTGCTGCGCCGCTTTCTTGGCTTTAGCGCGCGCGATAGCCGCTGCCACCGCGGCCTTGCGCGGGTCTTCCTCAGTGGTTGCCGGCGCCGTTTCCGCTGGAGCAGGAGCGTCCGCCTGCTGCGCCGCTTTCTTGGCCTTTACACGCGCCAGAGCGGCAGCCACCGCTGCCTTACGCGGGTCTTGCTCGGCGGTTGCCGGCGCCGTTTCCGCTGGAGCAGGAGCGTCCGCCTGCTGCTCTGCTTTTTTGGCTTTGACGCGCGCCAGGGCGGCAGCGACCGCCGCCTTACGCGGATCGTCCTCTGCTACGGCAGGAGCAGTGCCATCTGCGGCCGGCGCTTCTTTGCGCGCTTTCACGCGGGCCAGCGCCGCGGCCACGGCGGCTTTACGCGCGTCGTCGCCGGAGGTTGCCGATGGTGTTTCTGTTTCCGCCTCGGCCGCCAGCTGGGCGCGGCGTTCGCGCGCCTGCGCTTTACGCGCTTCGCGGGCGGCGATCATCTCGCTGTTATCCGGCTGCTCGCCGTCGACCGGCGTGACCGCCGCTTCGGCATTTTTGCTGCGCACGCGCGCCAACGCGGCCTGCACCGCGCCCTGATCGTCGTCAGTCAGTTTGACGGCGGCTTTTTTGTGCCGCTCTTCGCGCGCCAGCTTCTCGCGCTCCAGACGGGCCAGTTTGGCTTCGTAACGCGCCTTGGCCTCGGCGTTGCGCGCCGCTTCCAGATCGATAGCCTTGATCTCGGCCTTTTCCTGGCGGTAGTACTGCACCAGCGGGATGTTGCTGGGGCAGACGAACGCGCAGGCGCCGCATTCGATGCAGTCGAACAGGTTATGGTTGCGCGCCTTGTCGTGCTCTTGTCCGCGGCTGAACCAGTACAGCTGCTGCGGCAGCAGCCCGGCAGGGCAAGCGTCTACGCACAGGCCGCAGCGGATGCAGGACTGCTCCGGCTCCTGCGGCGTCATTTCATCGACCGTCGGCGCCAGAATGCAGTTGCTGATCTTGACGATCGGTACATTCAGCGCGGGCAGGGTGAAGCCCATCAGCGGGCCGCCCATGACCACCATCTGCTGTGCCTGCGGGCGGAAACCGGCGAAGTCGAGCAGGTGCTGCACCGGTGTGCCGATGCGCGCCCACAGGTTGCCCGGGCGCTCGATCGCCTCGCCGGTCAGGGTCACCACGCGCTCAATCAGCGGTTCGCCGTCGACGATCGCTCGTTTGATGGCGAAGGCGGTGCCGACGTTCTGCATCAGCACCCCGATGGCGGAGGAGTGCTTGCCGTGCGGCACTTCCTTGCCGGTCAGGATCTTGGTCAGCTGCTTGGCGCCGCCGGACGGGTATTTGGTGGGGATAACGCGCAGCCCAATGCCGGACTGGCCGCGCAGCGCCTGCTTCAGCGCCGCGATCGCCTCCGGTTTGTTGTCTTCGATGCCGAGCAGCGTGACCTTGGGTTGCAGAATATGTTGCAGGATCTGCGTGCCTTCGATGATCTGGTCGGCATGCTCCTGCATCAGGCGATCGTCGGCGGTGATGTAAGGCTCGCACTCGGCGGCGTTGAGGATCAGCGTTTCCACGCCGCTCATGCCGCCCTGCAGTTTGCTGGCGGTCGGGAAACCGGCGCCGCCCAGACCGGCGATGCCGGCCTGGTGAATACGTTGAATCAGCTCTGCGGCGGGCGCCTGGCGGTAGTCCGCCACCGGCTCGCGCTCGCACCAGCGGTCTTCCCCGTCCGCCTCGATAATCACGCACAGTTCCGTCAGCCCGGAAGGGTGAGCGGTGATGTGTGGCGTGATGGCGCTGACGGTGCCCGAGGTTGGGGCGTGTACCGGCACGGTGCGGCCACGGCCGACGGTCAGCGGCTGACCTTTCAACACCCGATCGCCGGCGTTGACGCACAGCTCGCCTTCCGGCCCCAGATGCTGCTGCAGCGGAATGATAAAGGTCTTGGGCAGGGGAGCGACACGCAGCGGCGCACCGCTGGACTGCGTTTTCATTTCCGGTGGATGGATCCCGCCGTCGAAATCCCAGATCCGGTCTTTTTTAAAGGCGGCGAACAGATTAAGCATGTTGCTCCACGTGGATCACTTGCACCGGGATCGTCTTCATGTCCCACTTCCAGTTGGCGGTGGTGGTGGCGACCGGTCTCATTTCAATACAGTCGGTAGGGCACGGGGCGACGCACAGATCGCAGCCGGTGCAGAGGTCGGTGATGACGGTGTGCATGGCGCGGGTGGCGCCGACGATGGCGTCCACCGGGCAGGCCTGAATGCACTTGGTGCAGCCGATACAGTTGGCCTCGTCGATATAGGCCACCTTACGCTCCGGCTCGGCGGCGGCTTCGCTGCCCAGCGGCTGCGGCTCGACGTTGAGCAGCTCCGCCAGTTTCAGCATCACCTGTTCGCCTCCCGGCGCGCATTTGTTGATCATCTCGCCGTTGGCCACCGCCTCGGCGTAGGGGCGGCAACCGGGGTAGCCGCACTGGCCGCACTGGCTTTGCGGCAGGATCGCGTCGACCTGCTCGGCGACCGGATCCTCTTCCACCTCAAAACGGCGCGCGGCGTAGCCCAGCACCAGTCCGAACAGCAGGCCGAGCGCGCTTAAAGCCGCGATAGCTATCCACAACGCAGTCATTAGAATTTCACCAGCCCGGTAAAGCCCATAAAGGCCAGCGACATCAGCCCGGCGGTGATCAGCGCGATCGAGGAGCCGCGGAACGGCGCCGGCACGTCGGCGACCGCCAGGCGTTCGCGAATGGCGGCGAACAGCACCATGACCAGCGAGAAACCGGCGGCGGCGCTAAAGCCGTAAACGGCGGACTGCAAGAAGTTGTAGCCGAGGTTGACGTTAAGCAACGCTACGCCCAGCACCGCGCAGTTGGTGGTGATCAACGGCAGGAAGATGCCCAGCAGGCGGTAGAGCGCCGGGCTGGTCTTGCGCACCACCATCTCGGTGAACTGCACGACGACGGCGATCACCAGAATGAAGGAAAGCGTGCGCAGATACACCAGATCCAGCGGAACCAGAATAAAGGTGTTGATCACCCAGGCGCTGACGGAGGCCAGCGTCATGACGAAGGTAGTGGCCATTCCCATGCCGATGGCGCTTTCCAGCTTCTTGGAAACGCCGAGGAACGGGCACAGGCCAAGAAACTTCACCAGAACGAAGTTGTTCACCAGTACGGTGCCGACAAACAGGAGCAGGTATTCGGTCATTGCGATGCCTAAAAAAATAAAAGCCGCCTATTATCGGGAATCGGCGGCCGGACGACAACATATGAATCGCAGGGGTATTGCCTTTTTTGGTGAAAATTTACACAAACCACCCAATAAAACGTGCTGCAACCGCCTTTAACGTTCGGTAAAGGTCCCTTTGACCCGCTGCGAGCGCTTGATATAAGGCACCAGCAACGCCGCCATCAGCAGCGGCCAGCCGAGGCTGCGTACCGCCACTTCATCCGGCACCGGCGCGAAGGCGAAGGCTTTCACCGCCAGGATCACCGTGATCAGCAGCCACAGCAAGAACAGCTTGGGGAAGCGCTGCGAGCGCTGGCAAAACAGCCACAGCAGCCACAGGGTGAAGCACCACATCAAGAGCGTGGTCAGCACCGAAAAGTACCATTGCAGGGTAAACGCCTGGGCGTTGGTCAGCAGGTAGTCGCGCGACTCGGGCATAAAGATCGCCATGGCGTACAGGAGCAGCATCAGGCTGGCGCTGAGCAGGGTGACGATCAGATAGGCCATCGGGGCCAGCAACCAACCGCCGATACGAGAGTATTCAGCTTGAGACATAAAGGCTTCCTGATTGAAACGGGGATCACAGGCGGCATAGCTTAGCGGGTAATACCGGCTTCGTCATCTCTATCAACCGGATAGCTCGGCATCACGGCGCGTGGCAGCACGTTTGGCTACTCGACGCCGTATTGAGCCCGCTTCAAATTAACATCTCATTTACTTCTTGTTCCATCCGGCCGCATGGTGTCAAATCGAAAGGTCTGTCGTGAGCCTGCAAGAGGAAATCCCATGGCTGAAAAAATTCGTGTCGGGCTGGTCGGTTACGGCTACGCCGGCAAAACCTTTCATGCGCCGCTGATCGCCGGTACGCCGGGGCTCGAGCTGGCCGCCGTCGCCAGCAGCGATGCCGGCAAAGTGCACGCCGACTGGCCGTCGATGGCGGTGGTGGGCGATGCGCAGGCGCTGTTCGCCGATCCGGCCCTCGATCTGATTGTGATTCCTACCCCCAACGATACCCATTTCCCGCTGGCGCAGCAGGCGCTGGCCGCCGGCAAGCATGTGGTGGTGGATAAACCGTTTACCGTGACATTGTCACAAACGCAGGCGCTGCAACAGCAGGCGCAGCAGAGCGGTTTGCTGCTGTCGGTATTTCACAACCGCCGCTGGGACAGCGACTTCCTTACCCTGAAAGCGCTGCTGAATGAGGGCGCGCTGGGCGAGGTGGTCTATTTCGAGTCGCATTTTGATCGCTACCGGCCGCAGGTGCGCCAGCGCTGGCGCGAACAAGGCGGCGTCGGCAGCGGAATCTGGTACGATTTAGGGCCGCATCTGCTCGATCAGGCGCTGCAGTTATTCGGCAAGCCCGACCGGCTGTTCGTCGATCTGGGGGAGCTGCGGCCGGGCGCGCAGGCGGTGGATTATTTCCACGCGCTGCTGAGCTATGGCAATCGTCGCGTGGTGCTGCACGCCAGCATGCTGGCGGCGGCGGAGAGCCCGCGCTACGTGGTGCACGGCACCCGCGGCAGCTATGTCAAATGCGGCCTGGACCCGCAGGAAGACCGGCTGAAGGCCGGCGAGCGCCTGCCGCAGGCCGATTGGGGCTATGACATGCGCGACGGCGTGGTGACGCTGTCACGTGGCGATCTGCTGGCGGAGCAACCGCTGCTCAACATTCCCGGCAACTACCCGGCTTATTACGCCGCGGTGCGCGACGCGATCGCCGGCATCGGCGAAAACCCGGTGTCGGCCGCCGACGCCATTGCGGTGATGGCATTGATCGAACTGGGGCTGGAGTCGGCCCGGCTGCAGCAGGCGCTGCCGGTGGCCTGATACCGCCCGTTTCTCCAGTGGCCCGGCGCAACGTCGGGCCTTTTTACGACTTTACGTGCAAGGAAATCCGTTTCATGTCCTGGTTGCAGCGTTTGCGCATTGATAAATTTTTGCTGGTTCTGATTTTGGTGGTGATCGTCGCCTCGCTGTTCCCCTGCGAAGGCATCTGGAAAACCTTCTTTGAACACCTGACCACCGCCGCCATCGCGCTGCTGTTCTTTATGCACGGCGCCAAGCTGTCGCGCGAGGCGATCGTCGCCGGCATGAGCCACTGGAAGCTGCATCTGCTGGTGTTCCTCAGCACCTTTGCGCTGTTCCCGCTGCTTGGGCTGGCGATGAACCTGCTGGTGCCGGGCATCATGACGCCGACGGTCTATCTCGGCTTCCTCTACCTGTGCGCGCTGCCGGCCACGGTGCAATCGGCCATCGCCTTTACCTCGGCGGCGGGCGGTAACGTGGCGGCGGCGATCTGCAGCGCCTCGGCGTCGAGCATTCTCGGCGTGTTCCTGTCGCCGCTGCTGGTGGGGGCGTTGATGCATACCCAGGGCGGCAACACCGACGTGCTGCACGCCATCGGTTCAATCATTCTGCAGCTGATGGTGCCGTTCGTGATTGGCCATCTGGCGCGGCCGCTGATCGGCAAGTGGGTCGATCGCCATCGCAAGCTGATCAACCTGACCGACCGCTCGTCGATCCTGCTGGTGGTGTACACCGCGTTCAGCGCGGCGGTGGTGGAAGGGATTTGGCACCGTATCGACGGCTGGTCGCTGCTGACCATCCTGGTGATGTCGCTGGTGCTGCTGACGGTGGTGTTGGTGATCAACACCTATGCGGCGCGCTGGCTGGGCTTCAATACCGCCGATGAGATCACCATCGTTTTCTGCGGCTCGAAAAAGAGCCTGGCGAACGGCATCCCGATGGCCAACGTGCTGTTCCCGGCTGCAGCGGTGGGCGCCATGGTGCTGCCGCTGATGATTTTCCACCAGGTGCAGCTGATGGTGTGCGCGGTGCTGGCGCAGCGCTATGCGCGTAAAACCGCCAAACAGCGGGCCGAGGCGGAGGCGCTGGTGGCCAAATAGACCGCAGGCCGCTAATGGCAGCCCAGCGCGTCGAGCAGAAAGTCGGCGCGCTCGTCGGGTGAGGCGCGCGGCAGTTCCTGCAGCCGATAACCCGATCGGCGGTAGACGGCCAGCATCGCTTGGTAGGTCTGCTCGGCTTCGGCGAAAGATTGTTTTCTCTCGCTGTCCTGCGCGTAGATCGCTCGCCACGGCGGGGCGATGAACACCGTATCGGCATAGCGAAAAGTGTCGATCGCCGCGGTTAAGGGGGCGGGGACCGGCAACCCGCACAGCGTCAGGTAACCGGCGATATCCGGCAGGCCGCGATCGAAGAACCAGCACGTTGCGCCCGTCGCTTCCCACCATGAGCGCAGTTCCCAATCCAGCATCCGCTCGGCGAAAGCCTGGCGATCGCCCCATGGCAGCGCATTGCCGCCAATACTCACCTGATCCTGAATAATCGCCCGGCCCGCCTCCTGCGAATGCGGGTAACCTCGGCGATGAAGAACGTCGATGAGCGTGCTTTTGCCCGAACCCGGGCCGCCGGTCAGCACGATGCGGCGTAGTTTGTCAGACATACGGAATTCCTCTCTTGCGGCAGAGCTATGGGTGAAAACAGCGATAAAGACGAGCAGGCGGAAGAAAATGGGGGGTGAGAAGAAGGCGCCGTTTGGCGCCTTGGGGAGATTTAACCCTGAACTTTGGCGCGCAGCGCCTGTTTTTCCTGCTCGCTGAGGAAGGCCAGTTTCAGGCCGTTTTCCTGTGCGGTGCGGATTTCCTCCGGCGTCAGCCCGGCCTGCGGTGCGGCGACGCGGTATTCGTGCTCGATCTCGATGCCCTGAACCGCCGGATCGTCGGTGTTGATCGATGCCAGCACGCCGTGGCGCAGGAAGGTGGCCAGCGGATGCTGCGCCAGCGAAGGCACGGTGCTGGTCTGGATGTTGGAGGTCAGGCAGGACTCGATGCCGATGCCGTGTTCCGCCAGGAAGTCCATCAGCGCCGGATCTTCGACCGCTTTCACCCCGTGGCCGATACGCTCGGCGCCCAGCTCGCGGATCGCCTGCCAGATGCTTTCCGGGCCAGCGGCTTCGCCTGCGTGCACGGTGATGCGCAGGCCGGCGTCGCGCGCGCGGTTGAAGTGGTTGAGGAACAGGCTGCCGGGGAAGCCCAGCTCATCGCCCGCCAAATCCAGCGCGGTGATGCCGTCGCGGTGCGCCAGCAACCCTTCCAATTCCTGCAGACAGGCGGCCTCGCCAAAGGTGCGGCTCATGATGCCGATCAGGCGAATGTCGATGTCGCGATCGCGGCAGCCCGAACGGATCCCGTCGATCACCGCTTCCACTACACCGGCGACCGGCAGTTGGTGCTTCATCGCCATGTAGTAAGGGGAAAAACGCAGCTCGGCGTAGTGCAGACCGGCGTTGGCGGCGTCTTCGACGTTTTCGTAGGCCACCCGGCGGCAGGCGTCCAGATCGCCCAGCACCGCTACGCCCCAGTCCAGTTTCTGCAGGAAGCTGACCAGATCCGGTTCGGCATGGGTGATCTGCACGTGCGGACGCAGGCTCTCCAAATCATTGGCCGGCAGGGCGAGATTGAACTGGCGACCGAGGTCGAGAATGGTCTGCGCGCGGATGTTGCCGTCAAGATGGCGGTGAATGTCGGTAAGCGGTAGGCGGGGATCGATCATGCTGGGCACTCGCTAATTTATCGTAGGTAAAGTGCAGAACAGTATAAAAACAAATGAATGAAACTTGCCATCTCGTTGCATAAAAAAGTGATGTGAATCACAAATAATGCGAGGTATGTCGCATTATCGCCGTGAATCAGGCTTTCAACACGCTGACGCCCGCCTGCTGCAACGGCGCGATCAATGCGTCGTCGGTGGCGCGTTCAACGATGATGGTATGCGCCAGCGTAATGTCACCGATCGCATACTGCGAGGCGGCGTTAAGCTTGGCGGCGGAAGCCAGCACCACGGTTTCCGCCGCGCGGGCCGCCAGCGCCCGCTTGATGTAGGCCTCTTCCAGATCGCCGGTGCTCAGCCCTGCAGTGGGGTGCACGCCGGTCACGCCCATAAAATAGAGATCGGCGCGAATATGCGACATCGCCTCCACCGCGGCGGCGCCGACGCTGACGATCGAATGCTTGTACAGCCGGCCGCCGATCAGGATCACCTCCACCGTGGGGTGATCGACCAGGCCCACGGCGACGCTGGGGCTGTGGGTGACGATGGTGGCGTTCAGGTTGAGCGGCAGCTGCCGGACCAGTTCTGCAGAGGTGGTGCCACCGTCGATAATCACTACCTGGCCGGGGGCGATCAGCGCCGCTGCGGCTTTAGCGATCGCGCGCTTGGCACCGGATTCCAACTGATTGCGCTCGGCGAAGCTGGCAATGGCAGAGGAAACCGGCAGGGCGCCGCCATGTACCCGCTGCAGCAACCCCTCGGCGTCCAGTTCGCGCAGATCGCGCCGGATAGTATCTTCTGACAACCCAAACATTTCGCTGAGCTGCTTGGCCAACACCTGGCCGTCCTGGGCCAGTTTTTCCAGGATGATCTTCTTGCGCTGGCTGGTCAACATGGCCATTTTCCTCTCAAATTTGCTTTGCACGAAATATCTTGATCATACACGAAGCTGCACGATAGTATCAATTTCCTTCCTCTGGCGGAGTAAACCGATGATAGCCACCAAAGACAGGGTTCGCATTGTCGAAACCCGGGTGTTGTCCGATGACTGGTACCTGCTGAAAAAAACCACCTTTGATTTTCTGCGGCGCGATGGCGTTTGGCAGCGACAAAGCCGTGAGACCTACGATCGCGGCGACGGCGCGGTGATTTTGCTGTTCAACCGGCAGGCGCAAACGGTGATCCTGACGCGCCAGTTCCGTTTTCCGGTCTTCGTCAACGGCCATGACGGCATGTTGATTGAGGCCGCCGCCGGCTTGCTGGACAACGCGTCGCCGGAGGCGCGCATCCGCGCCGAAGCGGAAGAGGAAACCGGCTATTTCGTGCAGAGCGTGGAAAAGGTGTTCGAAGCCTACATGAGCCCAGGCTCGGTCACCGAGAAGCTGCACTTTTTCGTCGGCGAATATCAGGCGGGCGACCGTATCAACGAGGGCGGCGGGGTGGCGGCGGAGGGGGAAGATCTGGAGGTGCTCGAGCTGCCGCTGGCGCAAGCCCTGCAGGCGGTTCGCCAGGGCACGATCGTTGACGCCAAGACCATCATGCTGCTGCAGTTTGTCGCCTTGAACCGGACATTGGAGGAAGAACGATGAAAGCCCAACAAATCCTGATCGCCGGCCCCTACCGCAGCGGCACCGATGGCGATCCGCAGCGTATCGGCGCCAATCTGGCGCGCCTGGAACAGGCGGCGCTGGCGGTTTACCAGCGGGGGCACGTGCCGGTGATCGGCGAATGGCTGGCGCTGCCTTTGGCGGCGGCGGCGGGTTCCACTCAGGTTGGCGATGCGGTGAGCGAGGCGTTTCTTTACCCGGTGGCGCATCGGCTGATTGCGCAGTGTCAGGCGGTGTATCGCATCGAAGGGGCGTCTGCGGGAGCCGATAACGACGTGCGGTTGGCCAACGAGTGGGGCCTGACGGTCTATCACCGCCTGGAGGACATTCCGACTGTTCAGGGGTAATCGAGGGGCGAGCAGAGGCTCGCCCCCTCGCGCTATTACTCGCCCAGCACCAACCGCAATCCGGCGATCAGCTTGTCCATGCCGGCCTCCAGCTTGCTGCGCGGGCAGCCGACGTTGAGGCGCAGGAACCCGCGGCCTTCCTCGCCGTAGGTAAAGCCCGGCATGATCGCCACCTTTTCGCGCTCGATCAGCACCTGCTGCAGCGCCCGATCGTCAACGGCCAACGGCCGCAGATCGATCCAGGCCAGGTAGGTGGCCTGCGGCGGGCGCCAGCCCAGCGCCGGAAACGCCTGCTCCAACCGCTCGGCGACGTAGGTCAGATTATCCTGCAGATAGTCGCGCAGGGAATCCAACCAGGGTTCGCCGTGGCGATAGGCGGCCACGTGCGCGGCGACCGCCAGCACCGCCGGCGAGGAGAGGCCGTCGCGGGCTTTGAGCTGCTGGAAGTAGGCTTCGCGGCTGGCGTCGTCGCTGATGAAGCCGTAGGCGCCGGTCAGCGCCGGGATATTGAAACTCTTGGAGCCGGAGGTCAGCAGGGCCCAGCTGCCGGTCGCCACCTGGCTCCACGGCGTATGGCGGTGTTCCCCCCAGACCATGTCCATGTGGATCTCATCGCTGATGACGCGCACGTCGTGGCGCTCGCACAGTTCGGCCATCTGCTGCAGCTCGTCGCGGCGCCACACTTTGCCGGTGGGGTTATGCGGGCTGCACAGCAGCAGGATCTTGGTCTGTGGCCGCGCCAGCAAGGCCTCAAGGTGCGCCATGTCGCAGCGCCAGTCGTCGCCGGCTTTTTGCAGCGGGCAGGCCAACAGCTGGCGTTGGTTGGCGAGGATCACCTTGTAGAAGGCGTCGTAGGCCGGAGTATGGGTCACCACGTAGTCGCCCGGTACGGACCATTGGCGGATCAGCTGCGCCGCCATGTAGATAACGGAAGGGCCGTACACCGCCGTTGCGGTGTCGATGGCGGCGTTGAAACGTTGCTGATACCAGTGGCGCAGCGCGCCGAGAAAATCCTCGTGCTGCCAGCGGCTGTAGCCCAGCACGCCGTGCTGCAGGCGCTGCTGCAACGCCTCGAGAATGCATGGTGCGGTGGCGAAATCCATATCGGAGATGGTGAACGGCAGCAGATCGGCGCTGCCGAAGCGATCGGCGATATAGTCCCACTGGGTGCACCAGGTACCGTGGCGGTCGATCGGGGTGGAGAAATCAAACATGGGTGGCTCCCTGCAGCGCCGCGGCAGGTTGCGCCGTGGCTATCAGTGAGTCTAATTCATCCTTCACCGATTGCACCTGTGGGCCGATCACCACCTGCAGATTATGCTCGTTGAGATGCACCACGCCGATGGCGCGGTTGGCCTTCAGCGCCGCGTCGTCCACCCGGCTCATGTCGTTGACCGACAGGCGCAGGCGGGTGATGCAGTTGTCCAGCGTGATGATGTTGTCCGGGCCGCCGAGCGCCGCCAAAATCGCCGGCACGTTGTAGCCGGATTTGCCCACCGCGCCGGCCGGCGCGCTCTGGCTGACGGCGCTGTCGCTTTCGCGGCCCGGCGTTTTGATGTTAAAGCGCTGGATGGCGAAGCGGAAAATGGCGTAATAGCCGACGAACCAGACGGCGGCCACCACCGGCACCAGATACCACTTGGTGGCGGTGCCGTGCAGAATGCCGAACACCACGAAGTCGATGATATTGCCGTCGGTATTGCCGATGGTCACGCCCAGCAGCGCCATCACGGTAAAGCCCAACCCGGTGAGCAACGCGTGGATCAGGTAGAGGAACGGCGCGACGAACAGGAACAGGAACTCGATCGGCTCGGTGGTGCCGCCGACCACGCAGGCCACCACGCCGGAAATCAACAGCCCTTTGATTTTATGGCGGTTCTCAGGTTTGGCGCAGTGATACATCGCCAGCGCCGCGCCCGGCAGCCCGCCGAGGAACGCCGGCATTTTACCCTGCGACAGGAAGCGAGTGGCGCTCTCGGCGAAGCCGGTGGTGGTTGGGCAGGAGAGCTGCGCCTGGAAGATGGTCAGGGCGCCGCTGACGCTGTGGCCGCACACTTCCATCGTGCCGCCCGCCTCGGTAAAGCGGATCAGCGCCACCAGAATGTGCTGCAGGCCGAACGGCAGCAGCAAGCGTTCGCCGGTGCCGAACAGCATCGGGCCAAAGGCGCCGGCGCTGTTGATCACCCAGCCCAGCCCGGTGATGCCGGCGGCGAACCACGGCCAGATCAGCGGGATCACCAGGCCGCACAGGCCCAGCACCACGGTGGTGACGATCGGCACGAAGCGCGTGCCGCCGAAGAACGCCAGCGCGTCCGGCAGGCGGATGGTGTGGAAACGTTCATGCAGACGATAGACGATGATGCCGACGATCACCGCGCCGAGGATGCCGGTATCGATCGACTGAATGCCGAGAATGTTCTGGATGTTGTTGGCTTTCAGCACCAGCGGATCGCTGGTGGGCAGCACGCCGGCGGCGGTCAGGTAGAAATTGGTGCCCAGATTCAGCACGGCGAAGCCGACGAAGCCGGAGAAGGCGGCGACGCCCTTGTTCTCACGCGCCATGCCCAGCGGAATGGCGATGGCGAACATCACCGGCAGGAAGCTGAAGGCGAAGGAACCTACCTTGCTCATCCAGGTAAAGATCAGCTGGAAGATCGGGTGGCCGATAAACGGCATCAGGGTGATCACGTCGCGGCTGCTCAGCGAGCTGCCGATCCCCAGCATGATGCCGCAGAAAGAGAGCAAGGCGACGGGCAACATGAAGGTTTTACCCAGGCTCTGGAAGAACTCCCAGAGGGTGATTTTTGGTTTGT
This sequence comes from Serratia sp. CY44782, assembly GCF_052168715.1. Lineage (NCBI taxonomy): Bacteria > Pseudomonadati > Pseudomonadota > Gammaproteobacteria > Enterobacterales > Yersiniaceae > Serratia > Serratia sp. CY44782. The sequence continues at coordinate 148,146 of NZ_JBJNME010000008.1, read as the reverse complement.
TGGCTGCTGACATAACCGACTTCTCCTGGCGAAAAGACGAGCAAAAAGGGGACTTATGATTAGGTAAAAAGAAGATAAAACGTTTTACCTAGCAAAAATGCGCCGCCAATCACAAATCTGCCGCCCGGTTTTTGGCGACAATGCGGCAGGCAGTAAAACGTTTTACTGAGCTAACGGATTCGGTATACCCTTGATCATTACGGCGGGTTGCCCAGGAACGGGTTCGCAGAGACTATGAGCATCAAAAAAATCACCATCACCGATGTGGCGCAGCAGGCGGGCGTGTCGGTCACCACGGTTTCCCTGGTGTTGAGCGGCAAGGGGCGCATTTCGCCGACCACCGTCGAGAAGGTCAATCAGGCGATAGAGCAGCTGGGCTACGTGCGCAATCGCCAGGCGGCGACGCTGCGCGGCGGGGAGTCCGGAGTGATTGGCCTTATTCTGCGCGACATCTGCGAACCCTTCTATGCCGAAATGACCGCCGGGCTGAGCGAAGCGCTGGAGGCGCACGACAAGCTGCTGTTTTTGACGCAGAGCGGGCGCGACGGCCAGGGCTTGCAGCGGGCGTTTGACGCGCTGCTGGCGCAGGGCGTCGACGGCATCGTGCTGGCGGGCGGCATTCGCGCGGCGGCGGGCCTGAAGGAGAAGGCGGCCGAGCAGGGCGTACCGCTGGTCTGCGTGGCGCGCTCCAGCGGCCTCGATGGCGTGGACGTGGTGCGGCCGGACAACATGCAGGCTGCCAAGCTGGCCACCGAATTTTTGATCAAGCGCGGCCACAGCCAAATCGCCTACCTCGGCGGCCAGAGCGATTCATTGACGCGCGCCGAGCGGCTGGGCGGCTTTTGCGCCACGCTGGTGCAGTACGGCCTGCCGTTTCGCAGTGAATGGATCGTCGAGTGCGATTGCCGGCAGCGCCAGGCGGCGGAAGCGGCGGAGCAACTGCTGCACCATTATCCGAACATTACCGCCATCGTCTGCCACAAGGCGTCGGTGGCGCTCGGCGCCTATTTTGGCCTGGCGCGCAGCGGCCGCAGCATCGGTTCGGACGGGGTAGACGCCTACTACGGGCGGCAGGTGGCGCTGATCGGCTTCGGTGACGTGCCGGAAGCCGAACTGACCGAGCCGCCGCTGACCTTCGTCTCCAGCTCGGCGCGGGAAGTGGGGCGCAGTGCCGCCGCGCGCCTGCTGCAGCGCATCGGTGACGCCGACCTGCCGGCGCAGAACGTCATTCTGCCGCCGACGCTGATCCGGCGCGGTTCCGCCTAGCCCTGCCGCTGTTCCTCTTCCGCCTCCCGGCGGATCCAGCCGATAAAGGTTTTCATCGCCGGCGTCAGATCCCGCGATTTCAAATGGGTCAGCCAATAGGCGCCGAGCGCGGCCTCGGCGGCAAACGGCCGCTGCAGCGCGCCGGCGGCCAGTTCGCGGCGGAACATGCTGACCGGCGCCAGCGCCACGCCGTCGCACTGGATAGCGCCTTCCACCATCAGCCTTGACGAGTCGAACACCGGGCCGTTGATCCGCCACGGCGTCACCTGTGCCGCCGCGAACCAGCGCTCCCATTCATCCTTGCGGTAGGTGCGCATCAGCTGCTCGTGCTGCAGATCCTGCGGCGTGCGCAGGCGCGCGGCGACCGCCGGCGGGCAGAGCACCGTCAGCGGCGCGTCGAACAGCTTGATATTGCAGGTGGCGGGCCAGAGCCCTTCGCCGAAGCGGATGGCGAAATCCATGCCGTCGGCCGACAAATTGACCAGGTTGTTGTGGGTGAGCACCCGCAGATCGATAAACGGATGCGCCGTGCGGAACGCCGCCAGCCGCGGCATCAGCCAGCCGACGGCGAAGGTGCCGACCACCGCCACCGTCAGCACCTCGTGGAAATGCCCGCCTTCGAACTGCTGCAGCACCGCCTCGATGCGGTCGAAGGCGTCGCTCAACACCGGCAGCAGCGCCTGGCCCTCTTCGGTCAGATCCAGCCCGCGCGGCAGGCGGCGGAACAGCTGAATGCCCAGCTGTTCTTCCAGCATGCGCACCTGCTGGCTGACGGCGGCCTGGGTGACGCGCAGCTCCAGACCGGCGCGGGTGAAGTTCAGGTGACGAGCGGAGGATTCGAACGCCCGCAGGGCGTTGAGGGGAAGTCGATTGCGCATTGTCGATAGCCATAAGTTTTTCTTTATGCTGGCTGAAATTATTATCGCTTGTCAACCCGGCGGCAAAATCCGATATTTGGCGCGGCTGCTCAGAGTGTCACGGCAGCCGTAAAGGAATGACATCATCAATCAGGGAAAGCGCCGTATATAACGCCAATAAAAACTTTTGGCCGCGGCCGATGCCCTGCAACCTAAGAGCTTCTATCATGACGAAAATGAACCGCCTGGCGGCCGCGCTGATCGCCGCACTGATCCTGCCGACCGCGCACGCCGCACAGCAGCAGGATATCGACGCCGTTATTCAGCCGCTGATGAAAAAATACGGCGTGCCGGGCATGGCGATCGCCGTGTCGGTCGACGGCAAACAGCAGATTTATCCGTATGGCGTCGCCTCGAAGCAGACCGGTAAACCGATCACCGAGCAGACGCTGTTTGAAGTGGGCTCGCTGAGCAAAACCTTCACCGCGACGCTGGCGGTCTATGCGCAGCAGCAGGGCAAACTGTCGTTTAAAGACCCGGCCAGTCACTACCTGCCCGAGCTGCGCGGCAGCGCCTTCGACGGCGTCAGCCTGCTGAATCTGGCGACGCATACCTCCGGCCTGCCGCTGTTCGTGCCGGACGACGTGACCAACAACGTCCAGCTGATGGCCTACTACCGGGCCTGGCAGCCGAAACACCCGGCGGGCAGCTACCGCGTCTATTCCAACCTCGGCATCGGCATGCTGGGCATGATCGCCGCCAAGAGCCTCGACCAGCCGTTTATCCAGGCGATGGAACAGGGGATGCTGCCGGCGTTGGGCATGAGCCACACCTACGTGCAGGTGCCGGCGGCGCAGATGGCCAACTATGCGCAGGGTTACAGCAAGGACGATAAGCCGGTGCGGGTCAATCCTGGCCCGCTGGACGCCGAGTCTTACGGCATCAAGTCCAACGCCCGCGATCTGATTCGCTATCTGGACGCCAACCTGCAGCAGGTTAAGGTGGCGCAGCCATGGCGCGACGCGCTGGCCGCGACGCACGTCGGTTATTACAAGGCGGGCGCGTTCACGCAGGATCTGATGTGGGAGAACTACCCGTATCCGGTGAAACTGTCGCGCTTGATTGAAGGCAACAACGCCGGGATGATCATGAACGGCACGCCGGCCACCGCCATCACGCCGCCGCAGCCGGAACTGCGCGCCGGCTGGTATAACAAAACCGGCTCCACCGGCGGTTTCTCCACCTACGCGGTGTTTATCCCGGCGAAGAATATCGCCGTGGTGATGCTGGCCAACAAGTGGTTCCCGAACGACGATCGCGTCGAGGCGACTTACCACATCATCCAGGCGCTGGAGAAGCGCTGACAATCAGGGGCGCCAGCGGGGCGCCCCTACCACCGATGCTGCCGTTCACGCCGCTCGCGCATGAAATCGATAAAGGCGCGCAGTTTGAGCGGCAAATGCTTGCTGGCGGGGAAGTAGATGAAAAATCCCGACGCTTCGCTGGCGTAACCCGGCAGCACTTCCACCAGTTGCCCCTGTGCCAGCTCCTGCAACACCGTGCCCTGAAAACGCTGTGCGATACCCAGCCCCGCCAACGCCGCATCCTTGATCAGCCTATCTTCGTTAAAAATCAAACTGCCGCTGACGTCCAGCGCGCGTTCATCGTCGCCCAGGCTGAAATACCAGGGTTCCAGTTTGCCGCTGCCGGGGAAACGGTAGCGCAGGCAGTGGTGAGCAGGCAGATCGTCCGGCGTGGCCGGTGCGCCGCAGCGCGCCAGATAGTCAGGCGAAGCGACCAGCACCCGGCGCTGGCCGTTATCGATCGGCACGGCGATCATGTCTTTTTGCAGCATGGCGTGCATGCGAATGCCGGCATCGAAACTGCCCAGCACCAGATCGGAAAAGCGGTCTTCGGTAAACAGCTCCAGCTGCACTTCGGGATAGCGCCGTTGAAATTCCGCCAGGTGCGGCATCACCAGCAGCGAGGCGGCCAGCTGCGGCAGCGTGATGCGCAGCAGGCCCGCCGGCTGTGCGCCCAGGGCGCGCACGTCGTCCGCCGCCACGTCGATCTGGCTCATCGCCGGCGACACCTTCTGATAGAACAACCGGCCCTCGTCGCTGAGACGCACCGAGCGGCTGGTGCGGTGAAATAGCCGCACTCCCAGCTGATTCTCCAGCGCCTGAATGTTTTGCGACACCGCCGGCGGCGTGACGCCGAGCTGGCTGGCCGCGCGGGTAAAGTTGCCCAGGCGTGCCACGGCTTCGAAATAGGGCAGCAGCTGCAGGAGTGAACTCATCTATCAATAACCTGTGCTTAATGATTCATTAAATTATGCCTTATTTTAATTTATGACGAACCTTTTAGACTGATTTTACTTTCCATTAGTGAGATGAAAATCATGTCGACAGAACAACGGGCGTTAACAGAACGGATCGCGGCGATCGATCAACAGGCGATGGCCGAAGGGCGCATCGTGGGCAGCGTGGTGCTGGTGGCGCGGCAGGGCGAGATTTGTTACGCCGGGGCGGCCGGCTATGCCGATCGCGAAGCGCGGCGGCCGATGCGGCGAGAAACGCAGTTCCGGCTGTCGTCGGTCTCCAAACCCTATACCACGCTGGCGGCGCTGCGCCTGATTGAACAAGGCAAGCTGAGCCTGGACGACGCGGTCAGCGACTGGCTGCCGTGGTTTACCCCGGCGCTTGCCGACGGCAGGCGCCCGACGATCAAGATTCGTCATTTGCTGAGCCATACCGCGGGGCTGGATTATCGGCTGAACCAACCGCCGGCGGGCGTTTATCATCAGCTGGGGATCCAGGACGGCGTGGAGCTGTCGACGCTGACGCTGGAGCAAAACCTGCGGCTGTTGGCGCAGGCGCCGTTGCTGTCGGCGCCGGGGGAGCGCTTCAACTATTCGCTGGCGATCGACGTGCTTGGCGCGGTGCTGGAACGGGTGACGGGCATGCCGCTGCCGCAGATGTTTGTCGAATGGGTGGCGCAGCCGCTGGGGCTCGGCAATACCGCGTTCCATGCGACGGACGCCGCGAACCTGGCGACGCCGTATTACAACACCCCGCAAGGGCCGCAATGCATGCATGAAGGCCTGCGGGTGGCGCTGCCGGAGGGGATGGCGGGGGGCGAGGTGCTGTTTTCACCCGCGCGGGCGCTCAACGCCGGGGCCTATCCTTCCGGCGGCGCGGGCATGGTCGGCGATGCCGACGATGTGCTGCGGCTGGTGGAGGCATTACGCAGCGGCGGGCAGGGCATTTTGCAGCCGGACACGGTGGCGTTGCTGCGCAGCCCGCACGTGGGCGCGCAGGCGCAAACGCAAGGGCCGGGCTGGGGATTCGGCTTTGGCGGGGCGCTGCTGGTGGACGCAGAAGCGGCGCAGACGCCGCAGCATGCCGGCACGCTGACCTGGGGCGGCGTTTACGGCCACAGCTGGTTCTTTGATCCACAGGCGCAGCTGAGCGTGGTGATACTGACCAATACCGCGTTTGAAGGCATGTGCGGCCGCTATCCGCAGCAGATCCGCGATGCGGTTTACGCAGCGGAGGTGGGTAAGTAAAAAGGGCCCCGCAGGGGGCCTTTGATCAGACCTTCAGGCGATTACTGCGCCGGTGCCGGAGCGGGTTCCGCTTCCTGCGCCGGTTCACCGTCTTCCGCCGGGGCGCCCAACATGGCGAACTGACCGATGAACTCCTGCAGCGACATCTTGTTGCCGTTGAGGTCAACCTGGTTGTCGGCATAGTGGAACGTGCTCGCGATCACGCCGTCTTTCTGGGTGGTCAGCTTGAACATCTGGCCCATGGCCGCCAGGCCCTGTACTTGCTGCTGTGCCAGTTTCTGCGCGTCTTCCTCGTTGTAACCCTGCAACAGCGCGGTTTTCGCGGTCACTTCGGTGGCCATCGCTTCCGGAATGGTCAGGTTGATATCCAGCTTTTTAACCGCCTGCGCGATCAGCTGATCCGGCGATTGTGCCGGGGAGGCGGCCTTGCTCGGATCGGTCAGCGCCAGATCCAGCGTGAAGGTGCTCTCGCCCTTGCTGTTTTTCCAGCTCAGCGGTGCGATGCTAAGGCTTGGGTTGCCTTTCAGCAGCAGCGGCAGGTTCTTTTGCAGCAGTTCGGCGTTTTGCTGCTCATACACGGCCGGATCCAGGTTCTCGCCCTGTTGCAGCAGCGCCATGGTCTGGCGGTTGTAGCTGTCGGCGAAGTCCTTCAGCGCTTTGCCGTCGACGTTGTCGATTTTCAGCGCCAGCTTGCCGGCGCCGAAGTCGTTGCCCTGCACCTTGAGCGCGTCCATGGTGTAGTCGATCTGGCCGCCGATGTTGCTGCTGCCTTGCTCGCCGAACTTGCTTACCAGGTTGAAACCGTCCAACGCCACGGTATCTTTACCGTCGATCGTCAGTTTGAACTGCTTCAGCGTCATCGTCTGATCGCCGAGCTTCACGCCGAACTTGCTCTCGTTGCTGTTACCTTTCAGGTTGAAGCCCTGGAAGGTGATCTGCTCGTTTTGACCGAATTCGTTCGGGCTGGCGAACACGATATTGTCGCTATTGGCGTCCAGCACGAATTTTTTCAGATCGCTGGACACGTCGGCGTTAATGGTGGCGCCGCTGAATTTCAGCGAAGACTTATCTTTTTGGTAGTCTAGCGGGATGATATCGATGGCGGACGAGGTGTCCCCGCTGTAAGAGATGCGCGAATCGGCGGTAAACAGCGATTTGCCTTTGGTGGTGTCAAACAGGCCCTTCACCGCCGGGGTATTTTCCAGCTCGGTATGCACCGACGCCATGCTCGGCAGCAGATTGAATTTTTTCAGCTGGGCGAAGGGGAACGGGCCGTGATCGATGGTTTCCAGGAACGCCACTTCTTCACCGGCTTTCAGCGCCGCGTTTTCACTGGTATCCGTGCCGTCGGAACGCAGCACATAACGCACTTTACTGCTGAACAGGCCGCGCTGGTAATTTTCATAGCTCAGCTTGACGCCGGCTTTCGGCAGGTAGGCTTTCAGCTGGCCGTTGGCGTTGTCGACGACTTCGCCCATGTGCTGCTCGATCAGTTTCCCGGTGTACCAGGATGCCCCGGTCCATGCTGCGCCAAGAACCACAATGACGCTGACAGCGACTAACGATTTTTTCATAGCTCTGTTTCATCCTTTTTTCTTATCACCCTCCGTTGCGCGGGAGGGGCAAATAGGGGCCGACAAAAAACGCCCGCAGGCGTTTAATTGTGGGGGTAGCTCTCGCTTTCAGCAAGCAATTTGCTGAAATTTATCAACGGTTAGGCCAGCTGGTTATAAACCCTGGCGATGCGGCCGCTGCCGCTGACGTTGACCGGGGATTCGAAAGCCCCGATAAAGCAGGATTCGCCCGGCTTGAGCGTCAGGCGCTGCCCTGATTTTTCCAGCGTCGCTTCGCCTGCGACGCAGAACACGATGGCGGCGCTTCGCTGCGCCAGCGCCTGCGGTGCGGCGGTCAAATCGTGCAGCGAGAAGGCGAAATCCTCCACCGGGATCGGGAAGAACAGCTCGTTGCCGCGTTGTTCCGGCTGAGTCAGCAGGCCGGACGCCGGCTGAGGGCGGAACTGCAGGTTGGCCAGCAGCTCAGGCACGTCGATGAACTTTGGTGTCAGCCCCGCGCGCAGCACGTTATCCGAGTTGGCCATCACCTCCAGCGCCACGCCTTTCAGGTAGGCGTGCGGCGTTTCGGCATACAGGAACATCGCCTCGCCCGGCGCGAGCTGCACCACGTTCAGCAGCAGCGGTGAGAACAGGCCGCTGTCTTCCGGGTAGAAGCCGGCGATAAAGCGCACGGTATCCCAGGGTTCGCCCTGCTGGTTGTTGAGCGCGGCTTTCAACACGCCGAGCGCCAGCGACTTTTGCTCGCCGCTCATGGTCAACAGGCTGGCGAACAGGGTGGACAGATGCGCGGTGTCCGGCTGCTGCAGGAAGGTGGCGATATCGTGGTGCGCGCCGGCGATCGGCTGCAGCAGGGAAACGATATCGGCCAATTCGCGAAAGCCGTTCATCGCCAGGAACGGCGTCAGGGCGAAGACCAGCTCGGGTTTGTGATTGGGATCTTTGTAATTGCGTTCGGCGGCGCTTAGCGGGATGCCGGCGGCGTTCTCTTTCGCGAAACCGACCTCGGCCGCTGCTTTGCTCGGGTGAACCTGGATCGACAACGGTTGATCGGCGCACAGCACTTTAAACAGGAACGGCAACTCGCCAAAGCGGTTGGCAACGTCGGCGCCCAGCTGCTTTGGCTGGTCCTCATCGATCAGCTCGCGCAGCGAACGCAGTGCGCCATCGGCGCCTGGCACGCGGGAAGGGCTCTTGGGATGGGCGCCCATCCACAGTTCGGCCATCGGCTGATTATCGGGGTTGGCGATGCCGTAAAGACGGGTCAGCGCATCGTGGCTGCCCCAGGCGTAATTCTGTACCGCGTTGGTCATTTTTTGCATGTCGATAAACGTCCTTCTGCGTCATTGCCGCACTGCATAGCAATAACTCACTGATTTTATAAAATTAACTTGATCTGTGCCGACGACCATCATACGCCCGCGTCGGCGGGAAAAATCATGGGCGCGATCAAAATAACGCCGGATAACGTCGCGCCCGGCAACGGGCCAAAGTATAACGTGATAACGATCGGCGCCTCAAATGGCGCACTAGCCTCAAGGCGGCTCTCAAACGCCGCCTATCGATTATTCTTTGGGAGAGCGGGGTTATTACCGATAGCCCGGGCATCCTGCCTCATTATTTATTTTTCAGCATGTCAAAATATGTCGGCTGAATTTATTTTTTACCGTCTGAGCCATTCCTTTATTATTATTTTTGCGCTGCGCCGGGCGATCACACGCCGAGCTTAAACCGGCGCGCCAGACCTCTTTACCGTAACGACTAACGAGTCGATTTAACGAAACAAGAGGTCTGTTGCATGAAAAAACTGTTGTTGCTGTTGGGGCTTTGCACCGGCGCAGCCCAGGCGACGGTGATTGTCACCTATCCTTACGCCGCGCCGCGTGCCGTGGTGATCGCGCCGGCGCCGATCGTCGTTGCACCCGCGCCGGTAGTGGTTCCTGCCGCAATCGCGCCCGTAGCCCATCCACTGGCGCTCACCGCCGGCGCGGTGGCGGTCGGGGCCTATCGCCATAATGAACGGCAGGACGCCTACGACGAAATTAATCATCTGCAGCAGCAACGTATCGATGAGCTTAATCATTTACAGGCCCAGCGCCTCAATAACTTTAATTCGCGTCATCCGCGTTAATCGTGACCCACGCTTTTATTCTCCAGGTCATACCCGACCGTTTATTTCGGCGCGGGTTATCCGGCGGAAAATAACCGCGTCGTTAATGGGTAAAAGAGATGAAACGTGCTGTGAGATAACTCTCTTAATGCGAATAGTTATTATGTCACTATACTGGGAGTGCGTGCCGACGGGGGGTAGCGCGTCGGCCTAACCCTACAATTTTAGGAATTATGCTAAGGAGACAATGATGGCAGGCGTTCGTATCGAAAAAGATTCTATGGGCCCCATCGAAGTACCGGCCGACAAGCTGTGGGGCGCGCAAACCCAGCGTTCGTTGGCGCATTTCCGCATTTCCTCCGAAAAGATGCCGACCGCACTGATCCATGCGCTGGCGTTGACCAAGCGCGCTGCCGCACAGGTGAACGTGGATCTGGGGCTGCTGCCGGCCGAGCGGGGCGCCGCCATCATCAACGCCGCCGACGAAGTGCTGGCGGACAGCCATGCCGACCAGTTCCCGCTGTCAATCTGGCAAACCGGTTCCGGCACCCAGACCAACATGAACATGAACGAAGTGTTGGCCAACCGTGCCAGCGAGCTGCTGGGCGGCGTGCGCGGTGAAGAGCGCAAGGTGCACCCGAACGACGACGTCAATAAAAGCCAGAGCTCCAACGACGTGTTTCCCACCGCGATGCACGTGGCGGCGGTGATTGCGCTGCGCGAGCACCTGATCCCCGAGCTGAAAGTGCTGCACAAGACGCTGAGCGACAAGGCCGAAGCTTACCATGACATCGTCAAAATCGGCCGCACCCACCTGCAGGACGCCACGCCGCTGACCCTGGGGCAGGAAATCTCCGGCTGGGCGGCGATGCTGGCGCACAACCTGAAACACATCGAGGACAGTATCCCGCACATCGCCGAGCTGGCGCTGGGCGGCACGGCGGTCGGCACCGGCCTGAACACCCATCCGGAGTACGCGGTGCGCGTGGCTAAAGCGCTGGCGGAGTTGACCCATCAGCCGTTCGTTACCGCCCCGAACAAGTTCGAAGCGCTGGCGACCTGCGACGCGCTGGTGCAGGGGCATGGCGCGCTGAAAGGGCTGGCGGCTTCGCTGATGAAGATCGCCAACGACGTGCGTTGGCTGGCGTCCGGTCCGCGCTGCGGCATCGGCGAGATTTCGATCCCGGAGAACGAACCGGGCAGCTCCATCATGCCGGGCAAGGTCAACCCGACCCAGTGCGAGGCGATGACTATGCTGTGCGCCCAGGTGCTGGGTAATGACGTGGCGGTGAACATCGGCGGTGCTTCCGGCAATTTCGAGCTGAACGTGTTCCGCCCGATGGTGATCCACAACTACCTGCAGTCGATTCGCCTGCTGGCCGACGGCATGCAGGGCTTCAACGAGCACTGCGCGGTGGGCATCGAACCGAACCGCGATCGCATCACCCAACTGCTGAACGAATCGCTGATGCTGGTGACGGCGCTCAATACCCACATCGGCTACGACAAGGCGGCGGAAATCGCCAAGAAAGCGCACAAGGAAGGGCTGACGCTGAAAGCCGCGGCGCTGAAGCTCGGCTACCTGACCGAAGCGCAGTTCGACGAATGGGTGCGGCCGGAAGCGATGGTCGGCAGCATGCAGAAGTAATCACGTCATGTTTAAACGGGGCGCGTTTGCGCCCCGTCTTTTCAAGCCAATCTTTCCAGCACCGACAACAGCGCCTGCGGCTCCGGCCGCCGGGTGTAATCGGCGTGCGCTTCGGCATAGGCGATACGGCCATCGCGGGCGATGACGAACCGCGCCGGCAGCGGCAGCGTCCAGCTATCATCCTGGTTGAACTGCGCCAGATCGAGGCCGAGCCGCTGTTGATACAGGGCGATCAACGCGGCCGGCAGGCGGTAACGCAGGCCGAATTGGGCCGCCAGACGGTTGCCGGCATCGCTGAGCAGCGCAAAGGTGAGATCGTGATCGCGTATGGCCTGGCGGTTATGCACCGTGCTCTGCGGCGAAACGGCCACGAGCTGCGCGCCGTACTGCATGATGGCGGGCAATGCGGCCTGCAGGGCCTGCAGATCGAGCGTACAGTAGGGGCACCAGATCCCGCGATAGAAACTGACGACCAGCGGGCCCTTCGCCAACAGCGCCGCGGAAGAACATGGCCGGCTTTCGCTGTCCGACAGGGTAAAGCCGGGCGCGGCGTCGCCGACCTTCAGGGCGCGTTCGGCGATGCCGGCAGCGATCTGCGTTTGGATCGCCTTACGCATCAGCGCGTGCTCTTGTTCTGTGAGTGTGAACGGCAGTTGGCCGGATTCGAACTCCGCTTTGAAGGCATCAAGTTTGTCTTGCAGTGTCATGCGTTCTCCTGACGGGAATGAGGGGTGCACTCATCTTGCCCATTCCTGAATGGCGCGTGTAGACTGCAATAAATGCTAACTGTTATTCCAGTAAGGAATGTTATGGGCAAGTTTGCCGATTACGAAACCTATGCCTGCGTTTACGAGAGCGGTTCCTTTACCGCAGCGGCGCGGCGGCTGCACGTGGGGCAGCCGGCGGTCTCGAAAGCGGTGGCGCGGCTGGAACAGCAGCTCGGCACACGCCTGATGCTGCGTTCGACCCACGGCCTGCAGCCGACGGATGCGGGGCAGCAGCTGTATCAACGCACCCGGCGTATCCTGAACGAGCTGGCGGAGACGGAAGCGCTGGTGCAGAACGCCGGCGAAACGCTGAGCGGCCGGCTGCGGGTCGCCTCGGCGGCGGTGTTCGCCCGCATCGTTCCCTTGCCTGATTTGACGGCGTTTATGCGCGCCAACCCGCGTTTGAGCGTCGATCTGCTGCTGGATGACGGCAACCTGTCGTTGATTGAAGAGGGCATCGATATTGCCCTGTGTATCGGCGAGCTGGAAGATTCCGGCTTTACCGCCCGCAAACTGGGTGAGGTAAAGCAATGTGTGATCGGCACGCCCGGCTATTTTGCCGCCGCCGGCATGCCGCAGCGGCCGGAAGATCTGTTGCAGCACGAGCTGGTGATTTACCACCGCCGTGGTGGCGGCGAGCACTGGCGCTTCAGCCGCGAAGGAGAACAGCGCGCGCTGCGGCTGCCGGGGCGCATGCGGGTCAATGCGGCGGAGTGCGTGCGCGAGCTGGTGCTGGCGGGATTCGGGCCTACTATCGCCAGCGAAGGCATGTTCCGCAGCGAGCTGCAAAGCGGGGCGGCGATCGCGGCATTAGCGGACTGGCAGCTGCCGCCGCTGGCGCTGTGGGCGGTGTTCCCCTGCGGTCATTTCGTTTCGGCCAAGGCGCGGGCCTTTGCCGACTTTGTCCAAACCGCGTTATGCAGGGAGCCGTGATATGTCGCGCGCACAACGTTTACTCGATCTGATGCAGCTGCTGCGCAGCCACCGTTATCCGGTGGCGGGCCATGCGCTGGCGCAAACGCTGGGCATCAGCATGCGCACGCTGTACCGCGATATCGCTACGCTGCAGCAGCAGGGGGCGGAGATCGCCGGCGAGGCGGGCGTCGGCTATGTGCTGCGCCCCGGCTTTATGCTGCCGCCGCTGATGTTCTCACTGGCAGAGACAGAAGCGCTGGTGCTGGGGATGCGCTGGGTCAGCCGCCGCGGCGACAGCCAACTGGCGAGCGCGGCGGGCCAGGCGCTGGCCAAGATCGCCGACGTGCTGCCGCCGGCGCTGCGGGAGGAGCTGGAGGCCAACACGCTGTTGATCGCGCCGGTTCAGGCGCCGCCGGTGGCGGATGAGCTGCGGGTGCTGATCCGTGACACCATCCGCCGCGAGCGCAAGCTGCATATCGACTATCTCGATCTGGCGGGGCACCGCAGCGAACGCCTGCTGTGGCCCTTTGCGCTGGGTTTTTTCGAGCAGTTCCAGATGCTGGTCGCCTGGTGCGAGCTGCGCCAGGCGTTTCGCCATTTTCGCCTCGATCGCATTCAGGCCGCTACGCCTTTGGAACAGCGCTATCCGCGCGGCCGACGGAGGCTGCTGAAAGAGTGGCGCCTCAACGAGGGCATTGCGGATCAATAGCGGCACGTTGCTGCCATAAACTGTCAGTCGCACCCCTTAGTCTGTGCCTATCGGGAACCGGCCGGTTCCCATCACCCAGAGGACAGACCGATGACCCTTCCCAGCATGACCCTGCTTTACGTCGACAACCCGCTGAACAGCGCCGCCTTTTATCAACGTTTACTGGGACAGGCGCCGGTAGAGCTTTCCCCCGGCTTCGCCCTGTTTGTGCTCAACAATGGCTTCAAGCTGGGGATGTGGGCCAAACAGGGGGTAAAACCTGCGGCGACCCTGACTGGCGGCGGCGGTGAACTGGGCTTTTTGTGCCAGGATCCGCAAGAGGTCGAGGCGCGCTATAACCAGTGGCGCGAGCTCGGGCTGCCGATTGAGCAAACGCCGACCGAGATGGAGTTCGGTTACACCTTCGTGGCGCGAGATCCGGACGGCCATCGCCTGCGGGTATATGCCCTCAGCGAGTAGCGTCGTCGGTATACAGGTGCAGGCGCGGCACCAGCAGCCGCAGCGGACGGGCGTCGGGTTTGTAGCGGTGTTTCACCGCGTCGACGTCGTAGTTGAGCAGCTCGCCAATCTTCGGCACTGCGGCGCCGCTCTCTGCCTGACACAGGGCGATCAGCGGCAGCGGGCAGGGGTGTTGCACCTGTTTTTGCTGCTGCTGATACCACACCCGGGCGATTGGCTGCACTTTGACCGGCCGCTTGATTTTCAGCGTTGCGTGCTGCGGCAGGCGGCTGACGTCGTCTATCTCGCGGCTGACCAGGGCAGCCCACTGTTCACGGCTGTGCGGCGGTACCGCGCGGCCGGCTTTCAGGCTTTTCTCCAGCTGCGCCAGGATGTCGTCCCGCTTGACGTTTTTGATGATGTGCTTGTTGGCCCAGCCGAAGCGCACGGAGTCGGGATTGGTCAGGGCAGTGAGGGTGCGATAGGCGCTAAGGGTAATCAGCCCGTGCAGATGGGTGTGCACGAACTCGAAACGCTGCTCCGGCGCCAGGCCGGAATCGACGGTGATAATCTGTTCCAGTTCACCCTTCAAGCGGTTGATGAGCGCCAGCTGCGTTTGCAGCGCCTGATACTCCGGCTGCTCCACCGCCAGGCAGATGACGCCGGGCAGGCGCACGGCGGCCTTGCTGCTGACATTCTCCCGGTTATGGTGGATGAACAGCCGCTGATAATGCTCCAGCGCCAGATCGCGCGCCGCTTGCCCCACATGCTGTTCGACCGCGATATGCGAGATAGCCTGATGCTCCTGACCTTTTTCAACCTCCGGCAGGCTGAACACCCGCGCCGCCAGCAACCGCAGCGGGGCGATCTGCTGCTGCAGCGCGCCGAGCGCCTGCTCCAGCTCGGTAAAGCAGGTGTTCATCCGGCCAATCACATCGTATCTGCTCATCGCACGCTCCTATATTAGTTACAACATACTATAGAAGAGTGGCAGACTGGGGGCAACATCGGCCCCTTAGCTGACGGCAGCTTCACCGGCCACCCGGCTTACCAGCGGAAAATGCGCCATAGTGGCCTCTACGGCAGGGCACGTAATACACCCGGTATGCGTAGTGTTTTGATTCATTGATGGATTTTCTCCTGTTTGTTTGCGTTTTGTTTAATCCATTTTCCGCTCGCCGTTGTCCAATCCCTGGAACAAACAGAATGGCAGGACGCTATGAGCCCTTGGGGTTATCTTTTCTTCTGTCATTAACGGGTGCTTTAAACGGAGGTTCACTGTGGATATTAAACAGAAAGTCAAAAATATGACGCTGGAAGAGAAGATCGGGCAAAAAATCATGCTGGATTTTCGCTACTGGGATCGGAACGGTAGCAGCAACCAGGATATGACCGTCCCCGATGAAGCCATTGGCAAGCTGATCGCCGATAACCACGTGGGTGGGGTGATCCTGTTCGCCAATAATCTGAAAGACAAGCAGCAGATCAACACGTTGACGGCCTGGTATGCCGCGATGAAAACCCACGCGGGCATTCGTTTGTTTATTGGCACGGATAACGAAGGCGGTAACGTTTTCCGGCTGCCGCGCGGCGATTATGCCTCATTCCCCGGCAATATGGCGCTGGCGGCGGCGATTGAAGGGGGCGCGGATGAACAGCTCGCCGTTGAACAGGGCAAGCTGATGGCCCAGGATATGCGCGCGTTGCATATCAATACCAACTTTGCCCCGGTCGTGGATGTCAACACCAACCCGTTCAACCCGGTGATTAACGTTCGCGCCTTCAGCGATGATAAGAACACCGTTTCTCGTCTGGCAGAGAAAATGGTGGCGGGCATGAAACACCAGGGACTGATCACCGCGTATAAGCACTTCCCCGGCCATGGCAGCACCTCCACCGACTCACATACCGGCCTGCCGCGCGTCGATCGCACGCGGGAAGAGGCCTTTGCCATCGATATCGCCCCTTACAAGCAGGCCATCGATCGCTGCGCGGCGCCGGATATGGTCATGACCGCGCATATTCAGTATCCGGCATTGGATAACCGCCAGATAGATACCCGCAGCGGTGAAAAAATCACGGTGCCGGCCACCATGTCGCATGAAATTCAGACCCAGATCCTGCGCAATGAATTGGGGTATGCGGGCGTAACGATTTCAGATGCGCTGGATATGGGCGCGATTGCCGAGCATTTCAGCCAGCAAGCGGCGGCTGAAAACGTCTTTGCCGCCGGGGTGGATATTGCCCTGATGCCTGTCAGCATCGCCTCGCCGGCCCAGGCGAGCCTGCTGCCGGACCTGATCCGGTACCTTGCGGACAGGGTAAAAGCGGGGCATCTCAGCGAGGCCGATATCGATGCCTCGGTCGAGCGAATTTTGCGCCTGAAATTACGCCATAGCCTGGTGGGCCATAGCGAGAAGCCGTGTTCCAATGACATTGCGTCGTCAGCGCACAAGCTGGAAAAACGCATCGCCGATCGTTCCATTACCGTGGTTATCAACCGCCACAGCCTGTTGCCGTTAAAGGACAAGGCGCTGCGCTACTTTATTCTGACGCCGTGGGGCGAGCAGGCCAACGGCATTGCGCGCGTGATGGCGCAGGAGGGGTATCAGAACGTCGTTGCCGCGAAGGAAACGGAGCTAAGCGACGCCCAGGTCAGGGAACATATTGCCGGCTGTGACGTGTTCTTGCTCGGAACCCTCTCAACCCGCTTTACGCCTGCTGAACAGGATGGGGTCGTTACCTCCGCAACCGGGGCGGGCAATGACAGCAGCCCTTATCCGGGCTGGTTGAAATACGCCGCCGAGCAGGGGAAAAAACGCGTTCACCTCTCACTGCGCGCCCCTTACGATATCGTGAACTATGCCGCCGAGGTGGAGGCGGCCGTCGCCACCTACTCCTACTACGGTTATGACAGCGGCGTGTGGCGTGGCCCTTCGATGGTCTCTTTGGCGCAGGTGCTGACGGGCAAAATCAAACCGCAGGGCAAATTGCCGGTCAATACCTGGCATGACTACGATGTGGAAACCAATACGGGTAAGGTGGCGTTCCCTCGCGGGACGGGGCTGAGCTGGTAATGGGATAAGGGCACCGGCGTCGTCTGAACAGGGCGGCGCCGGCAGCGAAATGGCACTGAGAAATCGGGCCGTTTCTTGCTCTGCATACAACGACATGGGATAACCGTCACTCACGGAAGGAGAACCAGGATGCCGACAGGCGCAATAAAATTAGGCGGATGGCTGTTGATGGCCGCCATGCTGGGCGTGAGCGGGTGCGCCAAGCCACCCGAACCGGAGAAGCCCCCGCAACCGACGCCGCCGATAACACCGATGCGGGGCATCTGGCTGGCCACGGTCATTGGCCTGGACTGGCCGCCGGCGGCCTCCCTGAAAGCGGAAACCGCGCAAGAGCGGGTTCGCCTACAGAAGCAGGGGTTGACGGACGCGTTGGACGAGATGGTGAAAACCGGGATTAACGCGGTGTATTTTCAGGTTAAACCGGACGGCACGGCCCTGTGGCGCTCAAACATCTTGCCCTGGTCAGGAGTCTTGACCGGCACCGTGGGCCAGGATCCGGGGTACGATCCGCTGGCCTTTATGCTGCAAGAAGCGCACCGGCGCGGCATCAAAGTGCATGCCTGGCTGAATCCCTATCGGGTTTCTATGAATACCCGCCCACAAACGATTGACGCACTCAATCATACGCTGCAGTCGCCGCCGGCCAGCGTCTATGCGCTGCATCCCGACTGGATTCGCACCGCCAACGAGCGCTTCGTGCTCGATCCCGGTCTGCCCGACGTGCGCAACTGGATCACCGGCGTGGTGGCTGAAATAGCTAAAAACTATGAGGTCGACGGCATTCAGTTTGATGATTATTTCTATTACGAAACGCCGCAATCGCCGCTGGATGATGAAAAGACGTATCGCGCATACGGCAAAGGGTTTGCAGACAAAGCCGCCTGGCGCAGGGACAACACGCTGCAATTGATAAAACAGGTTTCAGCCACCGTGCGCGCCTTGAAGCCCGCGGTTGCGTTTGGCGTCAGCCCGGCGGGCGTCTGGCGAAACCAGGCGGACGATCCTGCCGGCTCGGCGACGCGGGCCGGCGCGCCATCGTACGATACGGCCTATGCCGATACGCGCCAGTGGGTCAAACTGGGGCTGCTCGACTACATCGCGCCGCAGCTGTATTGGCCTTTTGATCGTGAAATTGTCCGCTACGACGTGCTGGCCAACTGGTGGGCCGATGTGGTGAAAGGCACGCCGGTTCGGCTCTATGCCGGGGTGGCGCTGTATAAAGTGGGTACGCCTGCCGCCAGCGAGCCGGCCTGGACCGTCGATGACGGCGTCCCCGAGCTGAAAAGGCAGCTGGATCTCAACGAGAGCCTGCCGGGAATGGGGGGAACCATTCTGTTCCGGCAACGTTATTTGACTGAGCCGCAAACGGACAAGGCGGTGGAGTACCTGCGCACCCGCTGGAAAACCGACCAATAATCACAGGCACTGGCATGACGAGCCGCGGCGAACCACCGCGGCTTTTTCTTTTCAGAGGCGGGCCGCTTCCGGCAGGCGCTTCAGGTAATGCACCACCAACAGCGCCAGCAGCAGCATCAGGCTGATGAACGCCGCCACGCCATTCCAGCCGAAGCTGTGCCAGAACACGCCGCCGAGGGTGCCGGCTACGCTGGAGCCAACGTAATAGCAGAACAGATACAGCGACGACGCCTGGCCTTTGGCGCGGCGCGCACGGCGGCCGATCCAACTGCTGGCCACCGAATGGGCGGCGAAGAAACCGGCGGTGAACAGCATCATGCCGATAAAGATAGCCGGCACCTGCGGCAGCGCGGTAATCAGAATCCCGATCAGCATAATCACGATCGAGGCCAGCAGCACCGGGCCACGCCCAAAGCGTGAGGTGAGCGCACCGGCCTTGGGCGAGCTGTAGGAGCCGGTGAGGTACACCACCGACAGCAGGCCGACAATCGCCTGGCTCAGGTAGTAAGGATCCGCCAGCAGGCGATAGCCGATGTAGTTGAACAGGGTGACGAAGCTGCCCATCAACAGGAACCCTTCCGCGAACAGCAGCGGCAGGCCCTTATCGTGCCAATGCAGCTTGAAGTTGATCAGCAGGGTGCGCGGGCGCAGCGAGCTGGCGCGAAAATGCCGCGAGGCGGGCAGGATGCGCCAGAACATGCAGGCGGCGGCGAGGGCGAACAGGCCGATGACCCCGAGCGATACGCGCCAGGAGAAGAAGTCGGTCAACACCCCGGTCACCAGGCGGCCGCTCATGCCGCCGATTGAGTTGCCGCTGATGTACAGCCCCATCGAGAAGGCGACGAAGCTGGGGTGGATCTCTTCGCTGAGGTAGGTCATGCCGACCGCCGCCACGCCGCTCAGCGACAGGCCGAGCAGCGCGCGCATCAACAAAATGCCGTGCCAGCTGGTCATAAAGGCGCAGATCAGCGTGCAGACCGCCGCCAGCAGCAGCGCCACCACCATCACCGACTTGCGGCCAATGGCGTCGGACAGTGGCCCGGTGAACATCAGGCCGATCGCCAGCAGGCCGGTGGAGACCGAAAGCGACAGGCTGCTTTCCGCCGGCGATACGCCGAAATCTTGCGACAGTACCGGCAGGATCGGCTGCACGCAGTAGAGCAGCGCGAAGGTCGCCAGCCCGGCGGAAAACAGCGCCAGCGTCACGCGCATAAACTGCGGCGTGCCGCGTTCGATATAGGGGAGTTTGTTGTTGAGGGTGGAGCGTTTTACTTTTGGCGCAGCGGCCGCGTCATCGTTGGCGGCCAGCGTCGACGGCATTGCGGCCGCAGAACGCACAGGGGTTGTCACAGCGTTTCCTTACCGAACTTCGGGGAGATAAACAGACACTTTACAGATAACAAAATGATAGGGAGTGGCGAATTTTTTGTCTAATATATTAATAATTAAAATTAAGACGTTTTAAATATGAATATCGAATTGAGACACCTGCGTTACTTTATCGCCGTGGCGGAAGAGCTGCATTTTGGCCGCGCCGCCGAACGGCTGCGGATCTCCCAGCCGCCGCTCAGCCAGCAAATCCAGGCGCTGGAAGAAATGGTCGGCGCGCGGCTGCTGGCGCGCAACAACCGCAACGTCAGTTTGACCCAGGCCGGGGAGATGTTCCTCAAAGAAGCCTACCAGGTGCTCGATCAGGTCGGGCGCGCGGCGGAAAAGGCGGCGCGTCTGGATCGCGGCGAGCTGGGGGAAATGACCATCGGCTTTACCTCTTCCGCGCCCTTTATCGGCGTGGTGTCGCGCAGCCTGCGCGCCTTTCGTCAGCACTCCCCGCAGGTGCATATCAAAATGCGCGAAATCAACACCAAACAGCAGATCGAGCCGTTGCTGAACGGTGAGCTGGATCTGGGGGTGATGCGCAACACGCGGCTGCCGGAGGCGCTTCACTATCAGCTGCTGCTGCGGGAACCGCTGGTGGCGGTGGTGCCGGAAGGGCATCCGCTGGCGGAAACGCCCGGCGGCGCGCTGCGTTTCCAACATCTGGCGCAGGAGCCGTTTGTGTTCTTCTCGCGCGAAGTGGGCACCGCGCTGTACGACGAAATACTGCTGCTGCTCGGCAAGGCCGGCATTACTCCGTACATCACCCAGGAAGTGGGGGAAGCGATGACCATCATCGGGCTGGTCTCCGCCGGGTTGGGGGTGTCGATTCTGCCGGCCTCATTTGCCCGGGTGCGGGTGGACGGCGTGCGCTATTTGCCGCTGGCGGAGCCGGACGCCACCACCGAAGTGTGGCTGGTGCATCACCGCCGGCGGCCGCTGACCGCCGCCGCGCAGGCGCTGATGGCGTTGATGCTGAAATGACGTTGAGCTTGGGCAAATAAAAATCAATTCACGCTGAAATTGCGAGGAATTTGTGCAGCAAATCACATAACGAATCAAATAGTTGACGCTGTATGACAAAAGCCCCACCATAACCCCTAGTCTTTATTTAGAAGCGCGAAAAATAGTAGGAGCAGGTTTGTGATTGCGGTTGGGCAGCCTGGGCATATCGATCAAATCAAACAGACCAATGCGGGGGCGGTTTATCGGCTAATCGATCAACTGGGCCCGATTTCGCGCATCGAACTGTCAAAACGCGCGCAGCTGGCGCCCGCCAGCATCACCAAGATCGTGCGCGAACTGCTGGAAGCCCATCTGGTCAAGGAAACCGAGTACCAGGAAATCGGCAGCCGGGGCCGCCCGGCGGTGGGGCTGGTGCTGGACACCGAGGCCTGGCACTACCTGTCCGCCCGCATTAGCCGCGGCAGCATCACGCTGGCGCTGCGCGATCTCAGCAGCAAACTGGTGGTTGAGGAGGAGCAGCTGCCGCTGGCGGCCGAACACCCCGAACCGCTGCTGAAACGCATCCTGACCGAAGTCGACCAATTCTTTATCCGCCACCAAAGCAAGCTGGAGCGGCTGACGGCGATCGCCATCACGCTGCCGGGCATGATCGACGTGCAGTCCGGCGTGGTGCATCGCATGCCGTTTTACGACGTGCTGGAGATGCCGCTCGGCCCGGCGCTGGAAACCCGCACCGGCCTGCCGGTTTACCTGCAGCACGATATCAGCGCCTGGACCATGGCCGAGGCGCTGTACGGCGCCTCGCGCGGCAGCCAGAACGTGATTCAGGTGGTGATCGACCACAACGTCGGCGCCGGGGTGATCACCGGCGGCCATGTGCTGCACGCCGGCAGCCACAGCGTGGTGGAGATCGGCCACACCCAGGTCGATCCCTACGGCAAACGCTGTTACTGCGGCAACCACGGCTGCCTCGAAACCGTGGCCAGCATTGAGAACATGCTGGAGATCGCCCAGCAGCGGCTGAGCGGTTCGATGAGCTCCAGCCTGCACGGCGCGCCGCTGACCGTCGAATCGCTGTGCGACGCCGCGCTGGCGGGCGATCAGCTGGCGCGGGACATCATTCTCGGCGTCGGTCACAGCGTGGGGCGCATTCTGGCTATCATGGTCAACCTGTTCAATCCGGAGAAGATCCTGGTCGGATCGCCGCTTAACCGCGCGGCGGAGATCCTGCATCCGGCCATCGCCTCCTGCATTCGCCAGCAGGCGCTGCCGGCCTACAGCGAGCAGGTCAAGGTCGAATCCACGCAGTTCTTCAATCAGGGCACTATGCCCGGCGCGGCGCTGGTGAAAGAGGCGCTGTACAACGGTTCATTGCTGGTACAGCTGCTGCAGGGCTAACATCAGAACTTCTTATTAATCCCGCAAAAGATTGAGCTACCTCAAGCCCCTACGTGGCAGCATCCCCTAGAATTTTTCCGAAAGACTTCTTCGCCGCCGGTGCGGCGACACATTGTTAACGGGGCATTCTGGGGCATTCTATTCATGTTGAAGCGTTTATTTGTGACAGGCACGGATACCGACGTCGGTAAAACCGTGGTTTCCCGCGGGTTGATGCAGGCGCTGGCCGCCGAGGGCCGTTCGGTGGCCGGCTACAAGCCGATCGCCGCACGCTGCCAGGAAACCAGCGAGGGCATCCGCAATAAAGACGCTTTGGTGTTGCAGGCATCTTCAACCCTGCCGCTGTCCTACGAGGAGATCAATCCCATCACCTGCCTGGATGAGGTGTTTCACGCGCATGCGACCGAGGACATCAACTATGGCGTGATGAGCAGCGGTCTGCGGGATCTGTCCGCCAAAGCCGACACGGTGGTAGTGGAAGGCAGCGGCGGTTGGCGGGTGCTGATGAACGATCTGCGGCCTTACGCCGAGTGGGTGGTGCAGGAACAGCTGCCGGTGGTGCTGGTGGTGGGCATCAAGCTGGGCTGCGTCAGCCACGCGCTGCTGACCGCGCAGTCGATCATCAACGACGGCCTGCCGCTGCTGGGCTGGGTGGCCAACCGCATCAACCCGGGGTTGGCGCACTATGCCGAAACCATCGCGGCGCTGCAGCAGCGCATTCCCGCGCCGCTGCTGGGTGAGATTCCCTATTTGCCACGCGCGGAGCAGCGCGAGCTGGCGCACTACCTCGATATTTCCACGCTGCTGTAAGCCTGCTCAGGCGTACAGCGCCGCCAACAGCCGGGCGGCGATCAGCAGGCCCAGCCCATACACCGTGTGGGTGAGCAGGCTAAGGAACCGCGCTTTTCGCGGGTAGGCGGTTTTCGCCGCCGCCACGCCAAAGCCCAACGCGGGCTGCATCACCAGAAACGGCGCCGCCAGGCTCAGCCAGCCGCTCAACAGCGCGATGAGCGGCTCCGGCGCCGCATACCACCCGATGCCCGCCAAACCGATCGGGATAAAGGCAAACGCGATGCCGATGGCGTAATGCAATATCCAGCCGATTGTTCTCTCTCCCCGGCGCGGCGGCGCCGTAACGATGGTGGCGTGAAACCAGCGGCCGTCGAACATGCCGAGAAACCAGCGGCCCACCAGCGCATAATCGAGGGAAGGGATGCCGAAGCGCCGCTTCAGCAGCAGCGCCCACAGATCCATGCAGAGGGTGGCGCCAACGCCGGTTAACAAGATGCGCACTAACAGATCGGGGGTCATAGGGGTGTCCTTGGCTCAGTGACGTGATAATGTGCGCAAGTGTGCAACTTAAAGTCGGCTTCAAGTCAATGGCAAAAGAACTGGATATCGGCGCGGTGGCGCGCCTGAGCGGGATCGCGCCTTCCGCGCTGCGGCATTACGAGAAGAAAGGGCTGATCGCGTCGACGGGCCGCCACGGTTTGCGTCGCCAGTACGCCGCCGGCGTGCTTGACCAACTGCGACTGATCGCGCTGGCGCGCCTGGCCGGTTTTACGCTGGACGAGATGAGCGCCTTGTTTGACGATCGAGGCAAGATAGCGCTCGATCGCGGGCTGCTGGCGGCGCGGGCGGATGAGCTGGATCGCCATATCCAGCGCCTGGTGCAGGTGCGCGACGGGCTGCGCCACCTGGTTGATTGCCCTGAACCCGAGCACCTGCAGTGCCCGCAGTTCAGGAAAATCCTGCAGCAGGGCGAGTTCTAAGCCTCGCGTTTGGGCGGCGGCGCCGAATGATACACCGACACCGGCCGCAGGCCGCGCGACACGGTGGTGGCGATCACGCACGAGAGCAGAATGCCGGGCAGCAGCGCGTACTCGCCGGTCATTTCAAACACCATCAGCGCCGCCATGATCGGCGCATGGGTGGTGGCGGCCAGCAGGGTAGCCATGCCGGTCAGCGCCAGCAGCAGCGGCACCGCCGTATCCATGCCCGGCCACAGGCCAAACAGCTGACCGATGATCGAACCGAGCGCGGCGCCGACAAACAGCGTCGGGGTGAAGACCCCGCCCGGCGCGCCCGACCCGCTGCTGGCGAGGATTGCCAACAGTTTGCACACCAGGATCGCCCCCAGCAGCAGCACCCCCGGCGGCGCGATCAGCAGCGCCTGCACCACGCTGTAACCGTTGCCCCATACCTGCGGGAACAGCAGCGAAAGCAGCCCGACGATCAGGCCGCCCAGCGCCAGCTGCAACGGCGGCTTCAATCTCAGCGAGCGGAAGGCATGGCCGGTGGCGGTCATCAGCCATAAAAACAGCGGCCCGCCGGCGCCGGCCACCACGCCGACCAGCGCCATCAGCAGGTATTGCGTCGGCAAGGGAGCCGCGAGCGGCGTCACCAGATAGAGCGGCGCCTGGCCGCCGTTGAGCAGGTTGGTTATCAGCAGGGCGCTGACCGCGGCGATCACCACCGGGCCAAGCGAGGCCAGCATCAAGGTGCCGAACAGGATCTCGGCGATAAACAGGCTGCCCGCCAGCGGCGCATGATAGGCGCTGGCCATCCCGGCGGCGGCGGCGCAGGCCACCCACAGTTTCCACTCTTTCTCGTGCGTAAAGCGCTGAGCGAACAGCGAGCCCACCAGCGCCGCCAGCAGGATCATCGCGCCTTCGCGGCCGATGGCGCTGCCGCTCGACACCACCAGCAGCGACGCCAGGCATTTCACCAGGCTGGCGCCGGTGTCCAGCTTGCCGTTGCCGGTCTCGATCGCTTCCATATAGTCGGTGGGCGCCGCCGGCCGCTGGTGGCGGTAGCGCTGGTGAATATACAGCAGCAGGCCCGCCGCCAGGCCGCCCAGCGCCGGAGTGAGGGCGCGCCGCCAGCCGGGCAGCGCGGCGGCGGCGGCCACCAGGCTGCCGTCGGCATTGCCGAGCAGCAGCCACTCGAGGCCAATCATCGAACGGTGGAACAGCCATACCGCCAGAGCGGCGGCGACGCCGATGAACACGGCGATAAACAGGCTGCGCAACAGGGCGCGGTAGTGGTGCAGGTGGACCAATCTTTTCATGCGTGGGCGGCGTCGTGAGAAAAATCAAAGGGTCATCAGCGCATTGTGCTTGGCGCTCCGGCCGATGACCAGTGAATCTTTAGCAAACTGCGGCGTGGCCGGGGCGATGAGCGCCCCGGGGTGGGTTATTGCGGCGTCAGCACCCGGCGCGTGCGGCCGGAGCTGAGGTAGTCGGCGATGTAATCCTGCGAGATTTCGCCGCTGTAGCGGCCGTCTTCATCGACGATCGGCATCCAGGAGGTGTTGTGCTCGTACAGCTTCGACAGCACCACGCGCAGATTCTCCTCCGCACGGGCGGTGACGCGGAAACGGTGCAGACTGTCGGCGCAGACGCCCGGCGCGCCGCGCGCCTCACGGCGTTTGACGTACCCCAGCGGCTTGCCGTCGGCGTCCACCACCGTTACCGAGCGGGCGTCGATATCGTCCATCAACTCGAACGCTTCCACTAGCGGCGTCTCCCGCCGCACCGTCACCGTTTCCTGCTGATCGGCCACGTCGCCGGCCTGCACCAGCAGCAGGCGCTTCAGCGTGCGGTCCTGGCCGACAAAGGAAGCGACGAACTCGTTCGCCGGCCGCGCCAGCAGCTCATCGGCGCTGGCGTTCTGTATGATTTTGCCCTGGCGGAACACCGCGATGCGATCGCCGAGCTTCAGCGCTTCATCGATGTCGTGGCTCACCAGCATCACGGTCTTTTTCAGCTGGCGCTGCATGTCGAGAAACTCGTTCTGGATGGTTTCGCGGTTGATCGGATCCACCGCGCCGAAGGGCTCATCCATCAGCAGCACCGGCGGATCGGCCGCCAGCGCGCGGATCACGCCGATGCGCTGCTGCTGTCCGCCGGACATCTCTTTCGGGTAGCGGTGCAAAAAGCGCTTGGGATCCAGCGCCACCATGCTCATCAGCTCCTCGGCGCGATCGTGGCAGCGTTTTTTGTCCCAGCCAAGCATGCGCGGCACCACGGTGATGTTTTCCTCGATGGTCATGTTGGGGAACAGACCGATCTGCTGGATGACGTAGCCGATTTTGCGGCGCAGGCTGACGGTATCCAGCGCGCTGGTGTCTTCACCGTTGATCAGAATGGTGCCGCCGGTGGGTTCGATCAGGCGGTTGATCATCTTCAGCGTGGTGGTTTTGCCGCAGCCGGAAGGGCCGAGCAGCACGCAGATTTCGCCTTCCGGCACGTCCAGATTGATGTTGTCGACGGCGTTGAACGGCGTGCCGTTCTTCTGCATGAACTGTTTGGTCAGATTTTCCAGTTTAATCATGAGCGGATCCCCTTGGGCGTAAGCGCAATTTGCAAGCGGTGCAATAACCAATCGAGGACGATCGCCAGCAGGCTGATCATCACGGCGCCGGTAATCAACTGGCGGATGTCGCTGCTGCTGATGCCGTTGAGCAGCAGCAGGCCGAGGCCGCCGGCGCCGATCACTGCGGCGATCGCCATCACGCCGATATTCATCACTACGGCGGTGCGAATGCCGCCGAAAATCACCGGCAGCGCCACCGGGATCTCTACCCAGCGCAGGCGTTGCCAGAACGTCATGCCGATGCCGCGGCCGGCTTCGCGCAGCCCGCCGGGCAGGTTGTCGAGCGCGGTGTGGGTGTTGCGCACGATCGGCAGCAGCGAGTAGAGGAACACCGCGGTGATCGCCGGCACGTAGCCGATGCCGTGGCCAATTAAGGAAAACAGCGGGATCATCAGCCCGAACAGGGCGATGGAGGGCACGGTCAGCACCAGCGTGGCCAGGCTCAGCACCGGCGTCGCCAGCCATTTGCGGCGGACGATCAGCACGCCGAGCGGCACGCCGATCAGGATCGCCAGGCCGACGGCGACGCCGACCAGCAGCAGGTGCTCCAGCGTCAATCCGGCGATATAGGCCCAGTTTTGCCAGGCGTAAAGTACAGTATTCATCACATGCCTCCCTAAATCAGGCCGCGCTGCTTGAGGAACGCGTCGGCGACCTGTTGCGGCGTCTGGTAGTCGATATCCACCCTGGCGTTAAGCTCGGTGATCACCTGATTGTTGAACTGTTTCGACAGCGTGTTCAGCGCCGCTTCCAGCCCCGGCGTGTTTTGCAACACGTCGGCGCGTACCACCGGCGTGACCGCATAGCTCGGGAAATAGCCTTTGTCGTCTTCGAGCACTTGCAGATCGAAGCCTTTCACCCGGCCGTCGGTGGTGTACACCAGACCGGCATCGACGAAGCCGTCGCGGATGGCGTTGTAAACCAGGCCGGGGTCCATTTGGCGGATTTGCGGACGATCGAGCGGCATGTCGTACAGCGCCTGCATCGGCTTCAGGCCGTCCGAGCGGCCGGCAAACTCCAGATCCAGCCCCAGCAGCCAGTTGTGTTTCGGGTCGGTTTTACGCACCTGTTCCACTTTGGCCACCAGCTGCGACATGGTGCGAATCTGCTCTTTTTCCGCGCGCTGGCGCTGCATGGCGAAGGCGTAGGTGTTGTTCATGTCCGCCGGCTGCAGCCACACCAGGCCGAGTTTGGCGTCGAGCTTTTTCGCCGTGTCGTAAGTTTCCTGCGGCGTCATGCGCTTATTGATGTGGTTAAAGATGATCAGCGAGGTGCCGGTGTATTCCCAGGTCATGTCGATCTGTTTGTTGATCATGGCGTTGCGGGTGATCACGGTGGCCAGATTGGTCTTGGGTTCGACCTGAAAACCTTTGGCCCGCAGGTATTGCACGGTGATCGCCGACAGAATGCGCTGTTCGGTAAAGTTCTTGCTCGCCAGCGTGAGCGGGGCGGCCCAGGCGGCCGCGCCGGTCATCAGCAAAGAGAACAGCAGCGCGTGGCGGAGGTGTTGTAACCATCGAGTCATCGCGTTTCTCCCATCAGGATGCGGTATGCGGGCTGAGCCGGCGGCCGAGACCGGCCAGCGCCAGATCCAGCAGCAGGGCGATCAGCGCGGTGGCAGCGGCGCCGAGGATCAGCGTCGGGAAGTCGTTCAGGTAGATGCCGGGGAAGATCAGCTCGCCGTAGCTGCTGGCGCCGATCAAAAACGCCAGCGGCGCGGTGCCGACGTTGATCGCCATCGCGATGCGCACCCCGGCGAAGATCACCGGCAGCGCGTTGGGCAGTTCGACCTGGCGCAGCCGCTGCCCGGCGGTCATGCCAATACCGTTGGCGGCCTCGACCAGCGCCGGCGGCACCGAACGCAGGCCGGCATAGGTATTGCGCACGATGGGCAGCAGCGAGGCGAGGAACAGCGCCACCACCGCCGGTCGGTCGCCGATACCGATGATCACCATCGCCAGCGCCAGCACCGCCAGCGGCGGCAGGGTGTTGCCGACGTTAAAGATCTGCATCACGTGCTCCGCCCAGCGGCGGGCGAAGGGGCGGCTCAGCAGGATGCCGCTGGGAATGCCGACCAGCAGCGACAGCAACATGGAACACACCACCAGGAACATGTGCTGCTGGCCGAGGTAAATCAAATCTTCCCGGCGCGACTTGAGGGTTTCCCAACCGATGCCGTAAACCAGCAGCGCGATGACGGCGATAAACAGCAGGCTCCCGAGGAGCAGGCGCCGGTATGGCGCTGACTTGTGCATGATGTTGCGTCCTCCGTTGCGCGGAGCGGCCGACGAGACGGCGCATTCCGCTCTGATTGTTACCCACTGCCCGGCGGGCGTGGCGGTACAAAACGGGCGTTTCGCATGAGGTTAGCGACATTGAGCGCAGGGTGTGTTCGGCATAGCGTGCTGAACGGTGGCTCAATACGTGAGTTAATCAGCATAAGATACTGATATTTAAACTAGAGAAAGCACGAAGCCCAATGACCCCGGCTAGGGAAGGTATAGCACCCTGTCGTTGGCCATGCCAAGTTTTATGAACAAAATCAGTTGATTGAGATTACGCGGATCGGCGCCTCAGCCCGCGTCAGCGCTGGGATGAGGGGAAAGTGAAAAAAATCCGCAGCAAAACGTTACGCCGTAACAATCAGTCCAAATGGTGCGATTCGCCGCCGGCAAAGACAGGATGTGAGGGCGGATAGACTTGGCGCAGGCGCTTGCTGATATACTCAGGGAAAATAAAAACGCCAGGAAACCTGCATAACGCCATGACAAATAACGTTTCACCCGCACCCATCGCCCACCGCCCGTTGATTCTGATCGCCTGCATGCTGGCGATGTTCATGTCGGCGATCGAAGCCACCATCGTCGCCACTGCCATGCCGACCATCATCGGCGATCTCGGCGGCTTCTCGCTGCTGGGGTGGGTATTCGCGGTCTATTTGCTGGCGCAGGCGATCACCATCCCCATCTACGGCCGCTTGGCGGATCTCTACGGCCGCAAGCGGGTGTTCTTCTTTGGCGCTACGCTGTTCCTGCTGGGATCGGTGCTGTGCGGCTTCGCCCCCGACATGTATTGGCTGATCGGCTTCCGTCTGCTGCAAGGGTTGGGCGCCGGTGCCATCATGCCGATCGCCTCCACCATCATCGGTGACATCTACAGCGCCACCGAGCGGCCGAAGGTGATGGGCTACCTGTCGAGCGTATGGGGCGTGTCGGCGATCATCGGCCCGCTGCTGGGCGCGTTTATCGTCCAGCATCTGCCGTGGGCGCTGGTGTTCTGGGTCAATCTGCCGATCGGCCTGCTGGCGATGTTCTTCCTCTGGCGCTATCTGCCGGCGCATCAGCAGCTGCGGCGGCACGCGCTGGATCTGGTGGGCACCGCCTGGCTGACGCTGTTCGTTTCGGCGCTGCTACTGGCGCTGTTGCAGATGGAAAGCCTGGGATGGTGGGTGGCGCCGCTGCTCGCGCTGGCGGCGGCTTCGCTGGCGCTGCTGATACGTCAGGAGCGGCGCGCGGTCGAACCGCTGTTCCCGCTGGCGCTGTGGCAAAGCCGGGTGATCGTCGCCGGTAACATCGGTGGGCTGGTGATCGGCGCGGCGATGATGGGCATCAGCGCCTTCCTGCCGACTTTCATTCAGGGCGTGATGGGCGGCTCGCCGCTGGAGGCGGGCACCACGCTGGCGCTGATGTCGATCGGTTGGCCGCTGGCCAGCACGCTGAGCGGCCGTTTGATGCTGATGACCTCGTATCGCGCGACGGCGCTGCTGGGGGCGCTGCTGTTGGTGGCGGGCGGCCTGATCCTGCTGATGCTGCAGCCGAACGGCGGCCTGCTGTGGGGCCGGGTGGCGGCGTTTATGGTCGGCGCCGGCATGGGGCTGTGCAACACCACGTTTTTAGTGTCGGTGCAGAACGCGGCGCATTACAGCATTCGCGGCATCGCCACCGCCTGCACGGTATTTACCCGCATGGTGGGTTCTGCCATCGGCACCGCCATTCTGGGCGCCACGCTGAACCTCAACCTGCAGTGGCGTTTGCCTGAAATCGACGATCCGGTGCAACGGCTGATGGAGCCGGCGGTGCGGCAGAGCATGGGGAGCGAAGCGCTGGCGCAGCTTATCCAGCAGGTGGCGGCTTCGCTGCATTGGGTGTTCCTGGTGTCGGCGCTGGTGTCGTTGCTGGCGCTGGCGGCGGCGATGCTGATCCCGGCGCGTTGTCGACCGCAGGGCGAAGAGGAAGAGGCGGAGCAGGCTTAAGGGAAAAGGAAAGGGCGCGGCTGTTGCGCGCCCTGGGTAGCCGATGCGGCTTACTGCGTGTTGGAGGTGTCCTGGCTGGTGCCGGTCTGCGCTGCGTCACCGCGATCGTCGCCGTTGTTCAGGCGGGTATAGACGATCTTCTGGGTGTCGTTTTCGCAGTGGCCGACCACTTGGCCGCCGGCCTGATCGGCCTGATCGTTAGGCACGATCTCCAGTTTGAAGCCGGACTCCGGAACGCCGTTATTGATGATTTTTTGCGAAATGTCCGCTTTCACGCTTTCGCAGGAGGCCAGGGCCGCCAACGGCGCGCTGGCCAGCAATACAGCGGTTAATATCAGCGTTTTTTTCATCACGTCATCCTTTTAGACAATGGACTTCCTGTAACAGGATAGCAGTAACGGCGGCCGGGTTTCACGCTTGCCCGCCCGCCGCAGGCGGATTAAGGAATAATCCGACGCCCGGTCTGGCGATCCAGGCATTTACGGGTGTCCGGCTCCCAGTACGCGTTGACGTTGTTGCTGTCGTTGCAGCGGTCTTCGTCATCCGCCGCGCGATCGGCCTTGTCGAACTCTTTCTCGACGCGAGTGTTAACCTTGTGGCGCAGGGTTTTGGTATCATTCCACTGCTCTTTGCTCTGGCGCGCTTCTTCGGTGCTCATCGCGCCGCTGCCTTTGCCATCGACGGTGACGCAGGTGCTGCCCTGAGTGCAGGTGGCGGCCAGCGCCGGCGCCTGCCAGGCGCCCATGACGGCCAGCATGGCGACCGGCAGCATCCCGCGTAGCAGTCGTTGGGTCGAAAATGTTTTCATCGTTTCATCCTTATGAGTGAGTGCGCCTGATGATGGCGACACTGGCGTTACCTCGCCCGCAGGCGTGGTGACAAATATACCACTGCGTTCCTGGAATTCACCAGCCAAGCGCCGATTCGTTTAATTTACCGAGAGAAAACTGCGACCGATGTTAAAAACCACGCTGTTGTTTTTCGCCACTGCGCTCGCCGAAATTATCGGCTGTTTCCTGCCTTATCTCTGGCTCAAGAAGCAGGGCAGCGCCTGGCTATTGCTGCCGGCGGCATTGAGCCTGATGCTGTTTGTCTGGCTGTTGACGCTGCATCCGGCGGCCAGCGGGCGGGTCTACGCGGCCTACGGTGGCGTGTATGTGGCGACGGCGCTGCTGTGGCTGCGGGTGGTGGACGGGGTGAAGCTGTCCGCGCTGGACTGGGTGGGCGCCGGAGTGGCGCTGCTGGGCATGCTGATCATCGTTTCCGGCTGGCGCGCGGCCTGAGGAAACAGGGCGGGAGTCGCCTCCCGCCGTTGGAGATCAGGCGCCGCGGTGGATATTCAGCCCGGCGAAGGACTGGCTGACCGGCATCATTTCCAGCGTGTTGATGTTGACGCGCGCCGGCAGCGTCGCGACCCAGAACACCGACTCGGCGATGTCTTCCGGCGTCAGCGCATCGGCGCCTTCGTAGGTTTTGTTGACCTTGCCGTCATCGCCCTTGAAGCGCACGTTGGAAAATTCGGTGCCGCCCACCAGGCCCGGCTCGATATCGGTCACGCGGATGCGCGTGCCGTGCAGATCGGCGCGCAGGCCCAGGCTGAACTGTTTGACGAACGCCTTGGTGGCGCCGTACACGTTGCCGCCGGCGTAAGGCCAGTTGGCGGCGGTGGAGCCGATGTTGATCACATGGCCGACGTTGCGCTCGACCATGGCCGGCAGCAGCGCACGCGTCATGTTCACCAGCCCTTTGGCGTTGGTGTCGATCATGGTTTCCCAGTCATCGGCGTTGGCCTTGTGCGCCGGCTCCAGCCCCAGCGCCAGCCCGGCGTTGTTCACCAGTACGTCGATCTGGCGCAGCTCGGCCGGCAGTGCTTCGATTGCCTGTTGAATGGCGGCGCGGTTGCGCACGTCGAGCCGCACGATGTGCAGGGCTTGCCCTAATTCGTCCTGCAGCTCTTCGAGACGCTCAAGGCGGCGCCCGGCGGCGATCACCTGATGGCCTTCACGGATAAAACGGCGCGCAATGGCCTCGCCGAAACCGGAGGTGGCGCCGGTAACAAAAATAATCATGTTGCTGTTCCTCAACTGTTTTTACCCTACATGCCTCTATCATTAGCACAAACCCGCAGGCAGTGGCAGCGGTTATCACGGCGGAACGCAAAAAAGGTCACACCGGGCCGGCGGCCCGATGCTGATTAGCGCTGAGGCGGCAGGTGGTACACTACGGCGTCATACTTGATGCGTTCGCAGCGGCCGGCCAGCACGCCGCCCAGCGACTCGGCCAGGCGGCGGCTGGCGGTATTCTGCTCGGCCACCGGGTAGACAAGGTGCGGTGGCTGAAAGCGGTCGGTGGCCCAGCGCGCGATACTTTGCACGATTTCGCGGCCGTAGCCCTGGCCGTGCAGGCCCTCTTTCACCCAGATGCCCAGCTCCGGGGTGCGGCTGCGCAGGTTATGCGCGCCGCCGACGCCGACGAACTGCCGGTCTTCGCGCCGACGGGCGACGAAGATCACTTCTTCACCTTCGCGCATCAGCGGCAGCCAGCCTTGCCAGACGTTGGCGAAATCTTCCGGCGACGCCTCCGGCTCAAAGGTCATAAAGCGCGTCAGAGTGGGGGTGATCGCCTGGTAAACATCGTCGGCGTCTGCTGCGGTAAAAGGGGCAATCAACAAACGGTCGGTGTCCACGCGGCACTGAGAAAGGTCATTATGATTCATCTTATTTTCCCTCGCTTTTCAGGCCAGAACGGCAAAAATCCGCGCCCATAAATTAGGGCGGATTGTCGATATTACGCGCATTGGCGGCAGAAGCGACTTATTTTTCGTCGCTTGGGCAAGGTGAGAAAAATGGATGGGTGACAATGTCACGTTATGGATGAAGCGGCGAGCGCGATGAGGTGCGCCCGCCGCTGAGTGTCAGAACTTCACCGAGCCTTGCAGATAGATCGTGCGCGGCTGGCCGATGTACAGACCTTTGTTATTGTCGTCATAGGCGCGGGTGAAATACTCGTGGTTGAACAGGTTTTTCACGCCGACGCCCAGATTCAGGCCGGCCATTTCCGGGCCGAAATCATAGGCGGCGCGCACGCCCCACAGCATATAGCCGGGAATGCGGCCGGTGCTGCCGTCGGCGCTTTCCGCCACGGTGTTGGCGTTGTCGGCGAACTGGCTGGATTGGAACTCGCCGTTAAGGTTAAACGCCCAGTTGCCTGGCGTGTAGTCCAGCCCCAGCGTGCCTTTATGCTTCGGCGAGAACGGCACCTGATTGCCCTTGTAGCCACCGTCTTCACGGATGGTGGCGTTGACGTAGGCGTAGCTGGCGTAGGCGGTCAGGTCGTCCAGTTTCGGCGTCAGCTGCGACAGATCGTAACGCAGGCTGCCTTCCAGCCCGGCGTGGCGGGTTTTGCCGCGCGCGGTCACGCTGTCGGTCACCTGGTTGGAGTCGTACTGGTTGTTGAAGTTGATCAGGAACAGCCCGATCTCACCGGTCAGCGCATCGCCGGCGTAGCGGGTGCCCAGCTCCCAGGTGCGCGCCTTCTCGGGTTCAATCTTGCCGCTGTCGACCGCTTTGCCCATCTGGCTGTACTGTACGGTGCCGAAGGAGCCTTCGGTGTTGGCGTACAGGTTCCAGTATTCGTTCAGGTGATACATCACGTTCAACGCCGGCAGCGGCGCGTTATAGCTGACGTCGAGGCGGTTGTTCTTGATGTAGTTGTTCTGATACGACTTGATGTACTCGTAGCGCATGCCCGGCGTGATGGTCCAGTCGCCGATATCGATGCGATCGTCGATATAGAAGGCGTGCGCCTCGGTGCCGGACTGGGTATCGCGATCGTACGGGCTGGCGGTGGACGGCAGCCGGCCGGTGCTGGCCTTGCTGGTGTAGCGCAACTCGTGGGTGGATTCGCTGACGTAGCGGTAGCCGACGCCCACCTCATGCGCCGAATCGCCCCAGCGGAAGCTCTGGCTGTAGCGCGGCTCCACGCCGCGCACCCAGTATTCGCGCGGCGACAGCGTCAGGTTTTTGCCCTGATCCAGATAGCCGCTGCGCAGGGTGTAGGTGTAGAAGCTCTGCACGTCGAACTTGTGCTGCTGATCCGGCTGATACTGATAGCCGAAGTTCGCCAGCTGGCGCCGGCCCCAGAACTTGTCGTACGGGCGCGTGGACTGGAACGGGTTGGCGTTGTAGTCCGCCCGGCTCAGGCCGCCCGGCATGTCCGCTTCGCCTTCGTAGTATTGCAGCAGGCTGTTGAAGGTGTGCACCTCGTTCGGGGCGTAACGGCTTTTCAGCATCACGTCGTCGATCTTGGTCGCGCTGTGTTCGCGCCAGTCGCTGCCGCGGGTGCCGGAGTAGAGCAGCGCCGCGCCGAGGCCGTTGTCGGCGGTGCCGCCGATCATCAGGTTACCGGTGCCTTTCGGGTGATCCTGGCGCGAGGTCGGGCTGAGCTGCCCCTGCATGCCGGCCTCCATGCCGAAGGTTTTCGGGATGGCACGGGTGACGAAGTTGACGACGCCGCCGACGCTCTGTGGCCCGTAGCGCACCGCGCCGCCGCCGCGCACCACGTCAATCGCATCCATATTGCCGAGCGAGACCGGCGCCAGCGACAGCTGCGGCTGGCCGTAAGGGGCGAAGGGCACCGGGATGCCGTCCATCAACACGGTGGAGCGGCTGGCGAGGCGCGGGTTGAGGCCGCGAATGCCGAAGTTCAGCGCCATGTCATGGCTGCCGGTGCCGTTGTTCTCAGGTGCCACCACGCCCGGCACGCGGTTCAACGCTTCGCGCACGGTGGTGGTGCCGGTTTTGGCGAATTCTTCGCGGCGCACCACGTCGCGTGCGCCGGGATGTTCGAACACGTCTACCTGACGGCCTTCCGCCAACCAGTCACCGACCACGGTGATGTCTTCTTCCTTCTGCGGCTGCGGCAGTTTGGCCAGCGTGTAACCGTGGTTGCCGAGCGCTTTAGCCTGCAGGCCGCTGCCGGCCAGCAGGGCGTTCAGGCCGTCATCGACGCCATAGCTGCCGCTCAGGCCCGGCGAACGCTTACCGGCGGTCAGCGTGCCGTCCACCGAGAGCGCGATGCCGGCGCGCGCGGCGAACGCGTTCAGCGCGCCGTCCAGCTCACCGGCCGGAATGTGATAGGTTGCAGCGGCGCTGGCGGCGCTCGCCGTCAGCGGTGCGGCGAAGGCCAGGCCAATGGCCACGGCCAGCGGCGTGGCCCGTTTTCCCCAAAGCGAAGCCGGCGCTCCCTTTCCCCAAGCGTTGTTCATACCTTCTCCTGAATCATTTTTTATTTATTGCTGCAGTGTTTTCCTGGGAGTCGGATGAGCAAAGCAAAAGGGACAATCAAGAATGCGATTTTTTATCATTTTCATTTAAAAAGATTCAGGCGGGGACGATTTGCAGCCAGTAGCGGGTAAAGCTCTGCAGGCGCACCGGCAGGGTCTGGCTGAGCAGGGCGAGGGCGCGATCGGTATCGTTGAGCGGGAAACTGCCGCTAACGCGCAGGCCGGCGACGGCCGGATCGCAGCTCAGATGGCCGCGCCGGTAGCGCGCCAGTTCGGCGATCACCCGGTCCAGCCGCCACTGGCTGACGCTCAGCACGCCGCGCAGCCAGCCGTCCTCCGCCGCAGCCGGTTGCTTTTCGCTGAAGCTCGCGGCGCTGAAGCTTATCTGTTCTCCGGCCTCCACCCGGCGAGTTTGCCGCGCGTCCTGCGCCAGCTGCGCTTCGACCGCATGCTCCAGCACCGTCAGGCGCGTCTCGCCGCCGCTCTCACGTACCAAAAAGCGGGTGCCGAGCGCGCGCATCGCCCCCTGTGGGCTTTGCACCCACAGCGGCCGGGGGTCGCGTCCGGTAACCAGGCTGATCTCCCCGGCGTGCAGGCGGATCAGCCGTTGGCGATCGTCGTAATGCACGTCCACCGCACTGGCGGTGTTCAGCACCAGCTGGGTACCGTCGCTTAACACAATGGGTTTGATCTCGCCGGTGGCGGTGCGGTAGTCGGCGCGCAGCTCCCGGCCGAGCGGCGACTGGTAAAGGAAGCCGCCGCCGCCCACGCCGAGCAACAGCAGCAGGCTTTTCAGCAGGGTGCGGCGATCGATCGCCGATTGGCGGCCGGCGCGATCGAGCGCACGGTAGCTGAACTTGCCCGGTACGCCCTGCAGCTGGCTCTGCAACGCTTCGACGCGCTGCCAGGCCCAGCGGTGATCGTCATGCTGCTGATGCCAGGCTTGCCACTGTTGGCGCTGGCGGTCGGTGACGTGCTCATCGCACAGCAGGGCGTACCAGTGTGCGGCCATTTTCAGCGCCTGGCGCTGCTCGGGGGTGATGGCGGTGCTCATGAGAAAACGTCGTTTTCCAGGCTGAACAGCAGGCAATGCTCGGTGGCCTTGGCCATGTATTTTTTAACCGAGCTGACCGACACGCCGAGGCGTACGGCGATGTCCGCATAGCCCAGGCCTTCGAGCTGCGACAGCAGGAAGGCCTGTTTCACCTTCGGCCCCAGGCCGTCGAGCATGGCGTCTATCTGCTGCAGGCTTTCCAGCAGGCTCTGGCGCTGCTCCGGCGACGGGGCATAGCCGTCCGGGATCAGCGCCAGCATCTCCAGATAGGCGCGCTCCAGCGTTCTGCGGCGAAACAGATCGACCATCACCCGCTTGGCGACGGTGACCAGAAAATCTTTCGGCTCGCGCAGGGTTGCCGCGGCGTCGCTTTTCAGCAGGCGCATGAAGGTGTCCTGCGCCACATCGTCCGCGTCGAAAGCGCAGCCCAGCCGCCTGCGCAGCCATCCCTGCAACCAGGCATGGTGGGTGGCGTAAAGGCGCGACAGCGCGGTGTGCTGGGCAGAAGCGGTGGCGGACATGGTTTTCGCATTGCTGGTCAAAAAGATGCGCGGATGATAATTGAGAATGGTTATCGTTTCAAGTTTGTCGGGTGGCCTGCGGAATACGGCAGACCGCTTTGTATCGCGTTGAAATAACCGCAACGGCCGCGAAAATATCCGCTTGCCCGGTAAAGGTGCAGCGGCGGGGTGTTATTCCGACAAGCAAACGGTTGCTATTGGTCTGCCGTTGAAGAACGCCGCGCGTTTTATTCTTTTTCATCGATTGGTTTTCTTTGATTAAATTAATATGTCTCTGTTTTTAAATGTAAATGTATTTTATGGCCGCCTATTGGCACACGGCTTGCTATGCTTAACCCGGGCTTTGAGTTTGGGTAATAAAGGCATTGTTTCATCAGCGAAGATTATTACGCGGGTGAGCTTGGCCGGTCGTCACAAGGAAGAAAATAATGGCACTGCAATTCACCACGGCTATTCGTGGCAATTTTTTTGATATCACCGCCTGCGTGGAGGAAGCGCAACAGCTCGACGAACGCCTGCGGCACATTCCCGACGGTTTGTTGCTGCTCAACGAGGGCACCATCGTCTGGTTCGGCAGCTGGCAGCAGGGTGAGGCGCTGTTGCCGCCGGGCTTCGCGGTCACGGAGTATCGCGACAAACCGATCGTGCCGGGCTTTATCGACACCCATATCCACTATCCGCAAACCGAAATGATTGGCGCCTATGGCGACCAGCTGCTGGGGTGGTTAAACAATTACACCTTCCCGACCGAAAGCCGTTACGGCTGCGAACAGCACGCCGACGAGATGTCGGCCTTCTTTCTGCGGGAGTTGCTGAGCAACGGCACCACCACCGCGCTGGTGTTCGGCAGCGTGCACCCGCAGTCGGTCGATGCGCTGTTCACCCAGGCGCAAGCGCTGAATATGCGCCTGATCGCCGGTAAGGTGATGATGGATCGCCATGCGCCGGAGGCGCTGCTGGAAACGCCGGAGCAAAGTTATCGCCAGACGCGTGAGTTGATCGAACGCTGGCACGGCAAAGGCCGCCTCGGTTACGCCATTACGCCGCGCTTTGCGCCCACCAGTACCCCGGCGCTGCTGGCGCAGGTGCAGCGGCTGCGCGAAGAATTCCCCGACGTTTGGCTGCAGACGCACCTGAGCGAGAATCCGCAGGAAGTGGCCTGGGTAAAATCGCTGTTCCCGCAGAGCCAATGCTATCTGGACGTTTACCATCGTTACGGCATGACCGGCGGCAAAAGCGTGTTCGCCCACTGCCTGCACCTGGAGGAGCAGGAGTGGGACTGCCTGTGCGAGACCCGCTCGGCGATCGCGTTTTGCCCCACCTCCAACCTGTTCCTCGGCAGCGGGCTGTTCGACCTGCAGCAGGCCTGGCGCAAGCGAGTGAAGCTCGGCATCGGCACCGACGTGGGGGCCGGCACCACCTTCAATATGCTGCGCACGTTGGACGAGGCGTACAAAGTCGGCCAGCTGCAGCATTACCGACTCTCCGCCGTAGAAGCGTTCTATCACGCCACCCTGGGCGGCGCCCGCGCGCTGGCGCTGGACGACAAAATCGGCAACTTCAACGTCGGCAAAGAGGCGGATTTCGTGGTGCTCGATCCGGCGGTCACGCCGCTGCAGCAGTTGCGCTACGCCAACAGCGCCACGTCGGCGGAACAAGGGTTCGTGCTGATGACGCTGGGAGACGATCGTAACATTTATCGCACCTATGTGGATGGCAAGGTGGTTTATCAGGCGCCGCGCTGACGCAGCCGCGCCTGCAGCCAAACGCTGAGCGGCGCGACGGCGACCGCGCTCAGCGCGCACAGCCATAACAGGCGTTGCAGGCTAAGCGGGGTGAGGCCGCTGCTCAGCAACGCGGAGGAGAGCAAGAAGGCCGCCGTGGCGCTCAGGTGTATCAGGGCGGTTTGCAGTACGCCAAAGGCGGCGCGCTGCCGAGCGTCCGGCCAGCGCATGCTCAGGGAAGAGATCGCCACCAGCCGCGCATAGGCCGCCGCGAGAAACGCGACCATGAACAGCTCTCCGCGATCGCCGCCGCGCGCCGCCAGCCACAGGCTGCCCAGCAGCAACAGCGTGGCGCCCACCGTCAGCGTCACGGCGCTAAAGCGTTGCAGCCAGCGGCCCGCCAGCACGGTCGCCAGATAGCCGGCCACGCCGCCGATGAGAAACAGCCAGGGTAAATGCGCGTCTGCCACCTGTAGCCGCTGGGTGAGCAGCGGCGCCAGCACCGGGATCAGCAGCATCGGGCTGAACTGCGTCAGGCCGGCGGCGGCGGCGAACAGCAACAATCGGCGATCGAGCGCGACGGGCGCGGTAGCCCGTGGCTGCGGCGCATCCCTGGGAACGAACAGCGCGACCAAGACGGCCGCCAGCAGACACAGCCCGCCGATAGTCACCAGCGCGGCGCGCCAGCTTGCCACTTCGCACAGGTACAGCATGCCCGGCATGCCGACAATGCTCACCAAAGAAAAGGACGCGATCACCGTCGCCAACATTCTGCCGTGCAGTGCGGCCGGTGCGGCGTTGAGCAGCAAGCCGATCCCAACGCCCATCGTGGTGCCGCCCAACAGCCCGGCCAACAGCCGCAGTGCCAACAGCCAGTAAAACTGCTGGGTTGTGGCGATTAATAAGGTGGTCACGCCCAGCAGCGTGACGTTGAGCATCAGAAAGCGCCGCTTCTCAACGCCGCCGATCCAGAAAAATGCGCCGATGCCGGAAATCACCGCGGCCAGCGTATAGGCCGCGCTGACATAGCCGGCGAAGCTGACGGGCACGGAAAAATCGGCGGCCATGTAGAGGAATATCGGGTTGAATACCATGTATTCCAGTGCGTTGGTGAACTGAATAAAGGCGATGACCAGCGCTATCGCCGTCAGCTTTCTCGTGGGTGTCATAAGCATCTATCGGTTGCAGAGTCAGGCCGGCAGTGTAGCGCTTGGCGTTGATCGGGATTAGATGGTAGAAATGGTATGGTTTGTTATCAAATCAGGGATAATCATGCGCGATAAATTGGATTTAAACCTGTTACGCATCTTCGTGGCGGTGGTGGAGCAAGGCAGCTTCGTCGGCGCGGCGCGGGCGCTGGCGATGCCGACCTCCAACGTCAGCCGCTATATCTCTCAGCTGGAGCGCCAGCTCGAGCAGCGATTGATAGAACGCAGCACCCGCTCAATGCGGCTGACGCCGAACGGCCAGCTGTTGCATGAACACACCCAGCCGCTGCTGGCGTCGCTGGAACACACTGCGCAAACCCTCAGCGAACGGCAGCAACAGCTGCGCGGGCCGCTGCGCCTGTGCGTGCCCAATGAAGTGGGGCCATACCTGTTGGGCGAGCCGCTGGCGGCGTTCGCCCTGCAGCATCCGCAGATCGAAATCAGCTGCGTCACTAACCTGGCGGGTATGACGTCGCTGCTCGACGATGTCGATCTGGCGGTGATGATCAGCCGGGGCATGCTGGACGACAGCGACTATGTCGCGCAGCCGCTGGCGTCTTTCCCCTGCATCGTGGTGGCCGCTCCGGCGCTGCTGGCGCAGTGGCCGCCGTCGTTGGAGATTGAACAATTCACGCAATTGCCCTGCATCAGCACGGTGAATGCGCTGAAGGGGATGCCGTGGCAGTTCATCCGCCCGGACGGAACCTTCGTTACCGTCCCGGTCAATACGCGCTATCGTGTCAACAGCGGGGAGATGGCGCTGAAGGCGGCCTTGGCCGGCGTGGGGTTCGCCATGCTTTCCGAGCTCGGCTGCCGGCCGTTTCTGGCCGACGGCCGTTTGGTTGAGGTGCCGCTGGCACTGCCGCCGGCGCCGTTGCAGCTGTATGCCGTTTACCCCGGCCGGCGTTATCTGCCGGCCAAAACGTGCGCGTTGCTGACGTTCCTGATACAGCAGGTTGGCGAGGCGGCCAACTTCTAATCACTTGTTTTTGCTCAAACTGCCAACTGCACCTAAGCTAGGAGGTGACTCAGAGGGAGCGATTCCCCGAGACCTTATTCCGTGAACATGGAGGAGTTTCGATTTGATGCGTTTATCCACATTGGTGCTGGCGATCGGCATGGCGCTGGGCTCGCAGGCACAGGCAGCAGAAACCCAACCTCACGCCGACCATAGCGCGCTGCCCAGCGGCCAGGCGAAGGAGGCTACCGTGACCGGTGAAGCCAATCAGCACGACAAGCAAAAGACTCAGAACCCGTTCTTCTATCAAAGCCGTCTGCCGTTCCAGGCGCCGCCGTTCAACCTGATCAAGGAGAGCGACTACGCGCCGGCGATTGAAGCGGGCATCAAGCAAAAGCGGGAAGAGGTGGAGAAGATCGCCAACAACCCGGCCAAGCCTAATTTCAAGAATACCTTCGTGGCGCTGGAGCAGGCCGGTTCGCTGCTGACGCGGGTGATGAACGTGTTCGGCGCCATGACCTCGGCCAACACCAGCGACGCGCTGCAGAAACTGGATGAAGAAACCTCGCCGAAGCTGGCGGCATTGAACGACGACATCATGCTCAACGGCAAGCTGTTCGCTCGCATCAAGGCCATCTATCAGGATCGCGATGCGCTGAAGCTGGATCCGGAATCGCGCCGGCTGGTAGAAGTGACCTACAAGAACTTCGAGCTGGCGGGCGCCAACCTGTCGGACGCCGACAAGGCCAAGCTGAAGGCGCTGAACCAGGAAGCGGCGACGCTGAGCACCCAGTTTACCAACAAACTGCTGGCGGCGAGCAAAAACGGCGCGCTGGCGATAACCGACCCGGCGAAGCTGGACGGCCTGTCGGAAGGCGAACTGGCTGCGGCGGCCCAGGCGGCCGCCGAACGCAAGCTGGAGAAACAGTGGCTGCTGGTGCTGCAAAACACCACGCAACAGCCGCTGCTGCAGAGCCTGAAAGATCGCGATACCCGCCAAGCGCTGTTCGACGCCTCCTGGACGCGTGCGGAGAAGGGCGACGGCAACGATACCCGCCAGACCATTTCTCGTCTGGCCAAGGTGCGCGCCGAGCAGGCCAAGCTGCTGGGCTACCCGAACTACGCCGCCTGGAAACTGCAAAACCAGATGGCCAAGACGCCGGATGCCGCGCTGAGCTTTATGCGCAACATCGTGCCGGCGGCTACCGCGCGCGCCGAGCGTGAGGCCAAAGACATTCAGGCGGTGATCGACCAGCAGAAAGGCGATTTCAAGGTGCAGGCCTGGGACTGGCAGTTCTACGCCGAACAGGTGCGCAAGGCCAAGTACGATCTGGACGAGTCGCAGATCAAGCCTTACTTCGAGCTGAACAACGTGCTGAACAACGGCGTGTTCTACGCCGCCAATCTGCTGTACGGCATCAGCTTCAAGGAGCGCAAGGACATCCCGGTCTACCAGCCGGACGTCAAGGTGTATGAAGTGTTCGACAAGGACGGCAAATCGCTGGCGCTGTTCTACACCGACTACTTCAAGCGCGACAACAAGGGCGGCGGCGCCTGGATGAGCAACTTCGTCGATCAGTCGAAGCTTAACGGCACCAAGCCGGTGATTTATAACGTCGCCAACTTCACCAAACCGGCGCCGGGCCAGCCGGCGCTGCTGTCGTATGACGACGTAATCACCATGTTCCACGAGTTCGGCCACGCGCTGCACGGCATGTTCGCCGATCAGGAATACCCGAGCCTGTCGGGCACCAACACCGCGCGCGACTTCGTCGAGTTCCCGTCGCAGTTCAACGAGCACTGGGTCAGCGATCCGAAAGTGTTCAGCCACTTCGCCAAGCATTACCAGACCGGCGAGGCGATGCCGCAGGAACTGGTTGACAAGATCAAGAAGGCCGACAAGTTCAACAAGGGCTACAGCATGACCGAGCTGCTGTCCGCCGCGCTGCTGGACATGCACTGGCACATGCTGACGGCCGACCAGCCGCAGCAGGACGTGGACAAGTTCGAGGCCGAATCGCTGCAAAAAGACAAGGTCGATCTCAGCTACGTGCCGCCGCGCTACCGTTCCAGCTATTTCCAGCACATCTGGGGTAACGGCTACGCCGCGGGCTACTACGCCTATCTGTGGACGGAAATGCTGGCGGACGACGCCTTCCAGTGGTTCACCGAACACGGTGGCCTGACCGCCGAAAACGGCCAACGCTTCCGCGACATGATCCTGTCGCGCGGCAACAGCCAGGATCTGGAGAAGCTGTACATCGACTGGCGCGGCAAAGAGCCGAGCATCGAACCGATGCTGATCAACCGCGGGCTGAAGGACGAGTAAGTTCGGCCATTCCCGGTAAGTAAACAAAAGGGCGCGTTATGCGCCCTTCGTCTTTTTTTTGCATTGAAACGTTAAATGGTGGGGGATAACCCAGTTAGTCTGCCGTCAGAATCTCGGTAAGATCATTTCCCCCTGGCGCAGGAACGCCACCAGCCGCTGCGCCGGCAGCGGCAGCTGCGCCCATTCGCGCACCACCAGCGACAGATGCCGGGTCGCCCAATCGTCCGCCAGCGGCAGGGCGCCGTGTCGGATCTCTGGATGGCGTTGGGCGCTCTCTTCCGGCACTACCGCCAGCCCGGCGCCGCGCCACACCATGCGGCAGATGGCGTCGAAATTAGCGGCGCGCGCCCGTAGCCGCATCGGACCGCCGCTGCGTATCGCCAGCTGTTCCAAATGCTGTTGCAGCGCGCTCTCTTCCGGCAGGCCGATAAACTCAAAAGACAGGGTGTCCGCGAAGCTGACCGTGCGGCGGCCGCTGAGCGCATGCCCTGGCGGCAGCGCCAGCACCAGACGATCCTGCCGGAAGGGATAGCTTGCCAGCCCGCGCAGATCGGCGTGATCCGCCACGATGCCGATATCCGCCGCCTGTTCGGCGATCGCCTGCGCGATGACCGGGCTGGGCAGCTCCTCCAGCGCGATGTCGGTGTGCGGGTGCAGCACCAGAAAATCCGCCAGCAGCTCCGGCAGAAAAGCGTCGGCGGCGACGGTATTGGCGACGATGCGCAGCTGGCTGCGCTGGCCCGGCGCAAATTCGGCCATGTCGCCCCGCAGCCGGTCGCGCTGTTGCAGCAGCACGCGCGCGTGCTGCAACAGGCGCTCACCGGCGGGCGTCGCCTGGACGCCGCGCGGATTGCGCGTTAGCAACGCCACGCCGGCCTGTTGCTCCAGCCCGCGCATGCGTGCGCTGGCGGCGGCCAGCGACAGCCCGAC
This sequence comes from Serratia sp. CY44782, assembly GCF_052168715.1. NCBI lineage: Bacteria > Pseudomonadati > Pseudomonadota > Gammaproteobacteria > Enterobacterales > Yersiniaceae > Serratia > Serratia sp. CY44782. The sequence goes on along the minus strand of NZ_JBJNME010000008.1, from coordinate 103,429 downwards.
GCGCTCGGCGCCGGCGGTGATGCTGCCGGTCTCAAGCACCGCCGCCAACAGTCGCAGATCGATAAAGTCAAAATGCATGCGTTCTTCCTCTGTCTTTGCCGCAGGCAGGCTCTGCCATTGCCGCATTGTGCCGCGCCGCGCCGCCGGCCACAATCGGGCCGTTGATTGCCATAAGGATAGACGTATGCCGCTGACGTTACTCGAGATTATCGCCCTGACGGGCATTTTTACGCTGGCCGGCACGGTCAAAGGGGCGATCGGCCTGGGCTTGCCGACGGTGTCGATGGGGCTGCTCAGCCTGATGATGCCGCCGGGGCAGGCCGCCGCGCTGCTGCTGTTGCCTTCGTTGATCACCAATCTGTGGCAGTTGCTGTGCGGGCAGCGGCTGGGAGCGCTGTGCCGCCGGCTCTGGCCGATGATGCTGTGCGTCACGCTGGGCACGTTGCTGAGCGCCGGCGCGCTCACCGCCACCGACGGCAGCCTGGCGCCGTTGGCGCTGGGCGTTTGCCTGATCGGCTATGCGCTGTTGGGATTCACCCGTTTCGATTGGCGCGTTAGCGCCACAGCGGAACCTTGGCTGGGGCCGCTGTGCGGCCTGGTGACCGGTGCGCTGACCGGCGCCACCGGCGTATTCGTCATACCGGCGGTGCCCTATCTGAACGCCTTGGGCCTGGCGCGTGACGATCTGGTGCAGGCGCTGGGGCTGTCGTTCACCGTCTCGACGCTGGCGCTGGCCGCCGGATTAGCCTGGCATCAGGCGCTGCCCGGCGCACTGCTCGGCGGTTCGCTGCTGGCTCTGCTGCCGGCGCTGGGCGGTATGTGGTTGGGCGGGATCGTGCGTCGTCACAGCAGCCCGCTGATTTTTCGCCGCTGCTTTTTTAGCGGGCTATTGCTGTTGGGGGCGGAGATTGTGTGGCGGGGGATGCATTAGGCGGTAAATTTTACCTGCACCTTCGGCTTTCAATTTACGGCGCGGCGCATTGCGCGATATTCTGGTTTTCTGATGGGCTAACGGCGGATGAGGGAACCATGACAGACAGCCAGGTGTTTGAACAACAAAGCCTCGATAATCTGCTGAGCTATTGGCGGCGCCATCGCCGCCTGCCGGGCGCGCGCTATCCGGCCGGGCCGACCGACAGCCTGTGCGACGTGCCGGGCGTCAGCGTCGGGCATCACACTTTGGCCGACGGTGAATGCCAGACCGGCGTCACCGCCATCGTGCCGCCGGGCGATCTGTTCAACCAGCCGCTGCCGTGCGGCAGCGCGGTGCTCAACGGCTTCGCCAAGCCGCTGGGATTGGTGCAATTGAATGAGCTGGGCGAGTTGCAGACGCCTATTCTGCTGAGCAACACCTTCGCCGTCGGCACGCTGTTCAACGCCATGGTGCGGCGCAGCTGCCTGCGCTACCCGCAGATCGGCCGCGGCAGCGCCACCATCAACCCGCTGGTACTGGAGTGCAACGACGGCTACCTCAACGATATTCAGGCGATGGCGGTGCGTGAGGAGCACGTCTTCAGCGCGCTGGATAACCATTCCACCCGCTTTGCGCGCGGCAGCGTCGGCGCCGGGCGCGGCATGAGCAGCTTCGGCCTGAAGGGCGGCATCGGCACCGCCTCGCGCTATTGCCCGGGATTAGGCACCATGCTCGGCGTGCTGGTGCTGGCCAACTTCGGCACCCTCGACTCGCTGACGCTGAGCGGCGTGCGCGTTGGCCCGGCGCTGGGCAAGCTGTTGGCGGATCCTCCGCCGCAGGTGGACGCCGGCTCGGTCATTATCATCATCGCCTGCGATCGGGCGCTGGACAGCCGCCAGCTGAACCGCATCGCCCGCAGAGCGGGCGCCGGCCTGGGGCGGGTGGGCAGCCATTGGGGGCACGGCTCCGGCGACATCGCGCTGGCGTTTTCCACCCGGTTGCTGGGGGCCACGCTGCCGGACGAAAGGCTGGAGCCGCTGTTTGCGGCGGCGGCGGACGCCACCGAATACGCGGTGCTGGATGCGTTGCTGAGCGCCGAAGGCGTCAGCGGTTTCCAGCAGCATGCGCGCACAGCGCTGGGCCCGCTGCTCGATCGCCTGGCGGCGGTAAATTAAATAACGGGAGTGTGATGTGAAGGTCTTTATCTCTGCGGATATCGAAGGTATTGCCGGCGTGATGCGGCCGGAGCAGTGCAACCCGGCCCACGCCGACTATGCGGCGGCGCGTGAACTGATGGAGCAGGAGGTCAACGCCGCCATCGACGGCGCTTTCGCCGGCGGGGCCACCGAGGTGACGGTGGCCGATAGCCACGCCATGATGCAGAACCTGCGCGCCGATCGTATCGATGGGCGCGCGCGGCTGGTGCAGGGCAAACCGCGCGGGCTGTCGATGGTGGAAGGGCTGCAACACCAACGCTACGACGGCCTGATGTTTATCGGCTACCACAGCGCTGCCGGCGAACATGGCGTGCTGGCGCACACCATCAACGGCCGGGCCTTTTACCGCGTCAGCCTGAACGGCGAAGCGGTGGGCGAAAGCGATCTGTATGCAGCGGCGGCGGCCGAATTGAACGTGCCGCTGTGGCTGGTGAGCGGTGACGACGAGCTGCAACGCTGGATTGCTGAGCGTTATCCTCAGTCTGGCTATGTGTGCGTGAAGCGTGCCATCTCGCAAACCGCCGCCGAATCGCTCAGCCCGCAGCGGGCGCGCGCCGAGATCCGTGAACGGGCGATGCAACAGGTGCGCCAGGGCGGGAAGCTGCCGGTGGAACGCCGCTTCATGCCGCCTTATCGGCTGACGCTGATGGCGGCCAAACCGGTGCTGGCGGATCTGTTCAGCCTGGTGCCCGGCGTGCAGCGCCAGGACGCGCTGACCGTGGCCTTCGACAGCGAGAACATGGCGGCGCAAATCAACCTGCTCAGCGTCTTCTCCTATCTGGCGACAACGCAGAACTGAGAGAGGGCACCGCTACAGGCGCTCGCGGTTGGCGAGCTGAAGGGTGAGATTTTCAATGCGCTCGGCCATCTGCTTCGTCAGGGCGGTTAATTCCGTATTTTGCTTCAGCAGCTCGAGCAGCTGTTCGGACTGCCGTTCGGCCAGGGTTTGCCGCTGCGCCATCGCCTCATCCAGATCTTCCCGGTGCCTGGCATCGGCCAAGGCATGCGCCTGGTCGCGCTCGGCCTGGCGAGTTTGCGCCAGCAGGATCAATGGCGCGGCGTAGGCGGCCTGCAGGCTGAACGCCAGATTCAGCAGAATGAAGGGGTAAGGGTCAAATTTGGTGAAGCCGGCGAGGTTGAGATAGATCCACACGCCGACCACCACCGTTTGTCCCACCAAAAAAGTCGGCGTGCCGAAGAAGCGGGCGAACGCTTCGGCTTTCAGGGCAAACCATTGATCGCCAAAGGTATGGCTTAACCCTTGCAGCGGCCGATACAAACGAAATTTCTTGTGTTCCGACATAGCGGTAAGGCTCATAGAGATTGGAAGTGTTTCATTTATAGCACAAATGCATTTAAAGACGCGCCCAGCGGCGGCCTGGCACCGATGGCCCGCAGCGCACGATTCCTCAACGAAAAATCCCTTATCAAGATTAGGCCTGCTGGATAATAGGCTACGCTAATTATTGCTCTGTTGCGCTATATCACCTGACGGGCGCGACAAGCCATTCCCATAACAAGATTTGTTTCGCCGAAGGCAGTGACGCCTTCGGCTTTTTTGGAGTCATGAGCAATGAGCATATCCCAAGTTCCGCTTTCGCGGCGGCGGTTTATCGTCGGCGCCGGGGCGTTGGTGATCGGCGCCTATCTGCCGTCCACCGGCGCGCTGGCGCGTTCGGCTGCCCCGGCCGCCTCCGGCGCGGCGGCGTTTGACGCCAACGCCTTCGTTCAGATCGGCGCCGACGGCGTCGTCACCGTGATCAGTAAACACACCGAAGTGGGCCAGGGGGTCTATACCGGCATGGCGACGCTGGTCGCCGAAGAGCTCGATGCCGACTGGGCGCAGGTACGGGTCGTCGCCGCGCCGGTGGACACCAATATCTACAAAAACCTGACCTTCGGATTCCAGGGCACCGGCGGTTCCAGCTCGGTGGCCAATGCCTATGAGCAGATGCGGCGCATGGGCGCCATGGCGCGTGCGCTGCTGGTGCAGGCCGCCGCGCAGAGTTGGAAAACCTCGGCGCAGGAAATTACCGTGCAGGCGGGCAAGATCCGCCATGCCGCCAGCGGGCGCGAGGCGGGCTTCGGCGAATTCGCCGCGCTGGCCGCCACGCTGCCGCCGCCCGATCCCGCCAGTCTGACGCTGAAGGATCCGGCCAATTTCACCCTGATCGGCAAAACGCGCGGCCTGCACCGCGTCGATTCGCTGGCGAAAACCAACGGCAGCGCGCAGTTCTCGCAGGATATCCATGAGCCGGACATGTTGACCGTCACCATCAAGAAGCCGCCGCGCTTCGGCGGCAAGGTGGCGACCTTCGATGCCGAACGGGCGCTGGCGGTGCCGGGGGTGGTGGCGGTGAAGCAAATCGCCACCGGCGTGGCGGTTTACGCCAAAAACACCTGGGCGGCGATCCAGGGGCGGGAGCGGCTGAAGGTGACGTGGGACGACGCGCAGGCCGAACGGCGCAACACCGAGGAGATCTACGCCGAATTCCGTCAGGTGGCGCAGAAAACCGGCGTGGTGGCGAAGAGTCTCGGTAAGCCGGACGAGGTGTTCGACAAGGCCGACAAGGTGATCGAGGCCGAATACACCTTCCCCTATGTTGCCCACGCGCCGATGGAGCCGCTGGACGGCTATCTGTTCTGGGACGGCGAGAGCGTCAAAGCGCGCTACGGCTGCCAAATCCAAACGCTCGATCACAAGCAGCTGTGCGATCTGTTCGAGTTGCCGCCGGACAAGGTGCAGATTGAAACCATTCTGGCGGGCGGCAGCTTCGGCCGGCGCATCGATTTAGGCAACCCGACGCTGGGGCCGGATCTGGCGGCCGACATGGCGGCGGCGGCCAAGGGCATCGGCCCCGGCCACGGCGTGAAGGTGGTATGGACGCGAGAGGACGACATCCGCAACGGCTGGTATCGCCCGATGATCCTGCACCGCCTGCGCGGGGCTATCCGCGGCGGCAAGGTGGTGGGCTGGACCGATACCGTGGTCGGCCACTCCTGGACGCGCCACAGCGCGATGGATGCGCTGGTGGTCAACGGCCTCGATCAGATGATGGTCGAGGGCGCCAGCGAGGTGTCATACACCTTCGAAGCCTTCCGCTGCGATGCGCATATCGTGCCGGGCAAGGTGCCGACCACCTCGCTGCGGTCGGTGGCCAGCACCCACACCGGCCACGCGGTGGAGAGCTTTATCGATCAGCTGTTGCAGGAAACCGGGCAGGATCCGGTCGAAGGGCGGCTGGCGCTAATGGGCGATGCGCCGCGCGCGGCGGGCGTGCTGCGCGCGGTAGCGAAAGCCGCTGACTGGCAGGGCGCCAAGGTGGTGGGCGGACGCGCGCGCGGCGTGGGCGTCGCCAAGGCGTTCGACACCTATGTGGCGCAGGTGGCCGAGGTGTCGATCGGCGAAGGCGGCATCCCGAAAGTGCACAAGGTGTGGTGCGCGGTGGACTGCGGCGTGGCAGTGAACCCCGACGTGATCCGCGCGCAGATCGAGGGCGGCATCGGCTACGGCCTGAGCATGGCGCTGTACGGCAACATCACGCTGAAAGACGGCGTGGTCGAACAGTCCAATTTCAATAACTTCCGTCCGCTGCGCATCGATGAGATGCCGGAGATCGAGGTGATCATCGTGCCCTCGAGCGAGAAACCGACCGGCGTGGGCGAGCTGGGGGTGCCGACCATCGCCCCGGCGGTCGGCAACGCGCTGGCGCTGCTCGGGCGGCCGCGCACCTCGCTGAGCCTGCCGCTGCATAATCCTACCGCGAACCCGGCGTCTGACAAGGAGAGAACCTGATGATTCAATTAACCGTAAACGAGCAGCCGCTGACCTTCGAGGGCGATCCGCACATGCCGCTGCTGTGGTTTTTGCGTGACGAAGCCGGCCTGACCGGCACCAAGTTCGGCTGCGGCATCGCCATGTGCGGCGCCTGTACCGTGCATCTGGACGGTGTGCCGGTGCGATCGTGCATGACGCCGGTCTCCGCCACCGTCGGCAAAAAAATCACCACCATCGAAGCCGTGGGCGCCACGCCGGAAGGCAAGGCGGTGCAGGAAGCCTGGCTTGATCTGGATGTGGTGCAGTGCGGCTACTGCCAGTCCGGCCAAATCATGAGCGCCAGCGCGCTGCTGGCGCAAAGCAAGGATCCGAGCGATGCGGACATCGACGCGGCGATGGGCGGCAACGTCTGCCGCTGCGCCACCTATGTGCGCATTCGCGCCGCCATCCACCAGGCCGCCAAGGCGTTGGGTTAGGGAGAGATGCGATGAGCAACGCCTTGAAAGGGCTGTTATGGCTGATTATCGCCGTGGTGGTGTTGGCGGGAGGATACGCGCTGTACACGCTGTTGCGGCCCACCGGCGCGGAGCCTGCGGCGCCGATCGCCGGGGCGCCGGCCGGCATCACCGATAAACTGGCGCGCGGTGAGTACCTGGCGCGCGCCGCCGACTGCGTGGCGTGCCACACCGCGCCGGGCGGCACGCCGTATGCGGGTGGTTTCGCCTTCAAACTGCCGTTCGGCACCATTTACGGCACCAACATCACCGCCGACAAAGAGACCGGCATCGGCAACTGGAGTGACGATCAGTTCGTGCGCGCGGTGCGTGAGGGCATCGGCCCGCAGGGCAACCTGTATCCGGCGATGCCGTACACCTCGTACACCGAACTGAGCCGCGACGACGTGCTGGCGATCAAAGGTTATCTGTTCAGCCTGCCGCCGGTGAAACAGGCCAATCCGCAAAACGACCTGTCGTTCCCGTTCAACCAGCGTTGGGGCATGAAATTCTGGAACCTGGCGTTCTTTCATGAGCAGCGCTTTGCGCCGGATCTCAACAAGGACGAGCAGTGGAACCGCGGCGCCTATCTGGCGACGGCGCTGGGCCACTGCGGCGAGTGCCATACGCCGCGCAATCTGGGGTTCGGCCTCAACCAGAGCAAGCACCTGAGCGGTGAAGTGGTGCAGGGCTGGTTCGCCGCCAACATCACGCCGGATAAGCAGACCGGCATCGGCGGCTGGAGCGACCAACAGCTGTCGCAGTATCTGGCCACCGGCCATGCGCCGGGGCGCAGCAGCGCCGCCGGCCCGATGGCGGAAGCGGTGGAAAACAGCCTGCAGTTCCTGACGTCGGAAGACAATCTGGCGCTGGTGAAATACCTGCGCGATATCGAACCGATCGCCGGCGACGGCGCGGCGGCGGTGAACCTGCAGCCGAAGGGCGCGGGGGCCTCCACGCCGATCCTGCCGGGCGGGCAAGACAGTTCGCTCGGGCGCCGGGTATTTGCCAACGACTGCAGCGGATGCCACCAGTGGAACGGGCCGGGCCGCCAGAGCGAGTATGCGTCGCTGGTGGGCAGCACGGCGGTGAACGATCCGCAGGGGCGCAGCGTGGTGCAGGCCATCCTGAAGGGGACGAGCATCAGCATTGGCGATCGGCATGAAATGATGCCGGCGTTCGGCAGCGCCTATTCCGACGAGGAAGTGGCGGCGGTCGCCAACTTCGTGGTCGGCCACTTCGGCGATAAGCAGGGCAACGTCACCGCCAAACAGGTGGCGGAGCAGCGCAAGCAGTAGCGCATCGCGGCCGCCACGGCGGCGTGCAGATTAAAGGCGGCGATATCGCGGATATTGCCGCTTTTTTTATTGCCGGCATGCCAGCGGCAGTGCGCAATATTGGGCGAGTAAGGCGGGGTTAGCCCTGGCTTAATTGATTGAAAAGATAGTCAAAGACCACGCGCACGCGCGCCGGGCAGGCGTGCTGATGCGTATGATAGAGGTTCACCGGCCAGGGCGGCGGGGCATCGCCCGGCAGAACGGCTACCAGCTCACCCGCAGCGAGGTGTTTTTCAACCAAATACCCGGCCAGTTGGCCAAAGCCTAAACCGGCGAGCACCGCTTTACGCTCTATATCGGGCGTGTCGGTGACGAAGGCGGCGGACTTCGGGTAGAGATAACGTTTTTGGCTAAATTCCCAGGGCCAGTAGCGCCCGGTTTTGCGGTTCACCAGCGCGACAATCGGCAGATGGGCGAGTTGGTCTACCTGCTCCGGCGGCGGCAGGCGTTCGAGCAGCGTCGGCGAGGCAACCAGATGGAAAGGCATGGTTCTGGGCTGGCGAACGATGCAGGTTTGGTCGTGCAGAAAGCCGATGCGAATGCCGATATCAATTCTTTCTTCGACCAGATCGCTGTGGATATTCGACAGGTGGAACTCGATCGTAATCGCAGGATACTGGCGCGCGAATTCCGCCAGTATCGGCATGACGACCTCGCTGCCATAGGTATGCGGCGCCGTAATGCGCACCACGCCACCGAGATCTTCCGCCGCTTTCCCCTGCGGCTGAAACAGCCTGTTCAACTGATCCATCGCCGTTTTGGCCTGCTCAAGAAAGCCGAGGCCGAAATCCGTGATTCTCACGCTGCGGGTATTGCGGTGGAACAGCTGCTCACCGAGCACCGACTCGAGCTCTTTGATGGCTCGGGTGACTTTTTGCGGGGAAATGCCGAGCCTGGTCGCCGTGTGTTTAAAGTTCATCTCCTCGGCGGCGGCGCAGAAAATGCGCAAGGCTTCTTGTCTGTTTTGCACGTTGACCTCTTTGTTCCAAAAAATGGAATTCTAAAAGCATAACACTTCCATTTACCGGGCGTAAACGGCGGATAAAGTATTCGCACTGACCCTAACAAGAGGAACGAGAAATGAACCGTATTTCAGGCAAAGTGGTGGTGATTACCGGCGCCAGCAGCGGGCTGGGCGAGGCGACCGCATTACATCTGGCCGCGCAAGGGGCGACGGTGGTGGTGGTGGCGCGCAGGAAAGATCGTCTTGATGCGCTGGTTCGGCAAATCGTTGGCGACGGCGGCACCGCGTTGGCGCTGCAGGTGGATGTGACGAAGCGCCAGGAGGTCGAAGCGATGATCGCCCAGACCGTCAGGCAGTTTGGCAAGATTGATGTCTTGGTCAACAACGCGGGGCTGATGGCGATCGCACCGCTGAGTGCCGTGAAGGTCGATGAATGGGAACGGATGATCGATATCAATGTGAAAGGCGTGCTGTACGGCATCGCGGCAACCTTGCCGCTGTTCGAAAAGCAGCAATTCGGCCATTACATCACCATTTCCTCCATTGCCGGCAAGAAGGTGTTCAGCCCCGGCGGCACGGTCTATAGCGGCACGAAATTCGCGGTCAGCGCGATCGCCGAAGGTTTGCGTCACGAAGTCGGCGGGAAGATCAGAACCACGACGATCGCCCCCGGCCTGATCGACACCGAGCTGAAACAGGGCAGTTCGCACGCGGAAAGTTTGCAGGCTGTCGGCGAGCTCTACCAGAGCCAGGCAATTTCCGCCGATGCCATCGCGCGCGCCATCGCCTATGCGATCGAACAGCCTTCGGACGTGGACGTGAGTGAGATTGTCATCAGGCCGACCGTGCAGGAGTTTTAAATCGCCAGGGGGCATTCCCAGGGCTTTTAGCCGTATTTTCTTATCGTTATGAGGTTTTCTATGCGTCGCAATCTGCTTATTGGCGCCTTTTTCGCCGCTTTTTCTGCCGCTGCAATGGCCGCGGCGCCTTTTTCTACAATAGACAATCCCGGGTTTTACCGGATCATGCTGGGCGATGTGGAAGTGACGGCCCTGTCTGACGGCATCAGCCCGATGCCCGCCGATAAAATCTTGATCAACACCCGGCCGCAGCAGCTTGAAAAGGCGATGGCGGCCAACAACCTGTCGCTGCCGTTACCGACCTCGGTGAACGCCTACCTGATCAATACCGGAAGCAAGCTGGTTCTGGTCGATGCCGGTACCGGCGCGCTGCATGGCGAAGCGCTGGGCAAAATGATGAAAAACCTGAACGCTTCCGGCTATCAGGCGGAGCAGGTGGATGAGATTTATTTAACGCACCTGCATCCCGACCATGTGGGCGGGTTGATGGCGGGCAAGCGTCTCGCCTTCCCGAACGCCACCGTCTGGGTGGAAAAAGACGAAGTCGCTTTTTGGCTGAGCGAAGAGAAAAAGCGGCAGGCGGAAGAGAAAGATAAACGTTTCTTCGATGCCGCCATCGCCTCATTGCAGCCTTACGTCACGGCGGGGAAACTCAAAACGTTTGAAGGCAATCAGGCGCTCACCCCGGGCATTTCGGCTATCGATACGCGTGGGCACACGCCAGGGCACAGCGTGTTCGCCGTCGAAAGCAAAGGGCAAAAGATGGTGATTCTGGGGGATATGATCCACGTCGGCTCGGTGCAGTTTCCCGATCCGAATGTCGCCATCGCCTATGACATCGACGTCCCCGCCGCCGTTGCGCAGCGCAAGCGGCTGTTCGATGACCTCGCGCAGCAAAGGGCGCTGGTCGCAGGGGCGCATTTGTCCTTCCCGGGCCTTGGCTACATCAATAAACAGGGGAAAGGTTACGACTGGCAGCCGTTGAACTATGGCGCGATGAATCCACATTAATCGGCATGAGGGCAAGGCAAGAAGGCAGACGAACAATGTGAAGGGGCCAGGCGGCCCCTTTTTTCCGACGTTCAGAAAGCCGCTTTCGTGCAGAGCGCAGGGCTTTCACGCCGTACGTTGTGTGTTATTTTGGCCGCTGTGGATAACCGGCAATCGGGTAAAAGAGGATGGGCAATTCGGCATTTATGCATCGTTTTGACGCATTGGGCGGGCTTGAACTGCTCGTTGCGGACTTTTCAGACCATCGGTTTGACGTGCATTGGCATGATACCTGGTCGATTGGCGTGGTCCTGCGCGGCGCCAATAACAACAGCGCCAAAGGCGATGCCGACGGTATCGTCAGCCGTGGGCAAGTCAGCCTCATCGCGCCGGGGCAGATGCATGCCGGGACGGTGCTGGGAGAAGAGGGATGCCATTATTTCATGTTTTACCCCAGCCACGAGATGCTGCTGGACGCGGCGGAAAACATGGAGATGCCTCTGCTGTCGGCAGTGAAGGGGAAGCATATCGACCATGCGCCTTTCGCAAACCGGCTGTGCGAGGCCGCGACGATATTGACCGCGGCGCAATCCAGCCGTTTCGACCGGGAGGTGGCCTGGAGCCACAGTGTGGCGGATCTGCTGGCGGTGTGTTCCCCGCGGCGCGCGCCATTGGCAGATGCCGGCATCGCACCGGGCTTGCGCAGGGCGAAAGAGTATCTGCACGATAACCCGGCGCGGGAAGTGCGTCTGGAGAGGCTGGCGCAGGCCGCCGGTCTGTCCAGGTTTCACCTTTGCCGCCAGTTCTCGGCAACATTCGGCTTGTCGCCGAGCCGCTATCAGCGGCAGCTTAGGCTGCAGCAGGCGAAGGTTTTGCTATCCCGGGGCGGCGATATTGCGGAAATCGCCGTCGCCTGCGGGTTCGCCGATCAGTCGCACCTGGGCAGGGCGTTCAAGTCGAGTTACGGCGTGACGCCGCGCGGCTATCGCGATCGCTGCCTGTGAGCAATATCGTTCTATCTCGCCGACTTACGGGGGCCGACAATGCGCCTATTTACGACGCGAGAAAATCATGGTCATCGAATTATCCACGCTGGGTTTATTTGCCCTTTCGGCCGCCGTCTTAACGCTTATTCCCGGTGCCGATATGCTTTGCGCACTGTCCAATGCCGTCAGCCAGGGAACGAAAGCGGGGCTGATTACCGTATTGGGGGCGGTCACCGGAGTGATATGCCACGTCTGTTTTGCGATTGCCGGCGTCACGGCGCTGATCGCCTCTTCGCCGCTGCTGTATCAGTTTTTCGTCATCGGCGGCGCGCTGTACATCATGTGGGTCGGGTTGGGCATTTTTACCCAGGCAAATGCGATTGGCCTGGAAAGCCACGGCGAGCGCAAAAGCCGCAAAAGGCTCTATTCGCAAGGATTGCTGACCAACCTGCTTAACCCCAAGGCCATTATTTTCATGCTGGCGTTTATTCCGCAGTTTATTCGGGTGGAGGCGGGCAGGCCGGGAATGCAGATGCTGATATTAGGCATTGAACTCATCGTCATCATGTTTCTGATCGAAGTTCCCATGGTATTTCTGGCGGGAAAGATCGCGCTGAGTATAAAACGGCGTCCGGTCATTGGGATTTATATCAATAAATGCTTCGGTGGCGTCATTCTGTTATTAGCCTGCACCATTTTGGCCGCGCGTTTACTCTAAAAATGCCACTTCTCTTTTGGGCAAAGTTGTTCGTTCGATAAGGTTTTATGTTCGCCCCGCTATGCTGCATGGCGAACATTTACCGTAATCTTCTCCCGAGTTTCACAGACACTGAGGAGAATGACGAATGAAACGCTTTGAAAATAAAGTTGCCCTGGTGACGGGCAGTTCAAAGGGCATTGGCGCCGCCATTGCTAAACGCCTGGCGGCGGAAGGCGCCGTGGTTTTCATTAACTATTCCCGCGGGCGTGAAGATGCCAACCGGTTGGTTAAAGAGATCAATGAGCAGGGCGGCGTCGCTTTTCCGCTGCAGGCCAATGTCGGCATTGAGGCCGAAGTCAACGGCCTGATGCAAAACATTGTCGAGCAGTATGGTCGCCTGGACGTGCTGGTCAATAACGCCGGGGTTTATGCCACCAATAGCCTGGAAGCCTTCAGCGACGCGGAATATGAAAGGCACTTCAATTTAAATGTCAAAGGGCTGATTTATTGCTGCAAGGCGGCGGTCGCCGCCATGCCTGAATCGGGCGGCAGTATCGTCAATATCAGCTCCAGCGTGACCTCGTTTACGCCGGCCAATTCGCTGGTTTATACCGCTTCCAAAGCCGCGGTGGACTCGATCACCAAGACGCTGGCCAATGAGCTTGGCGGGCGCAAGATCCGGGTCAATGCGGTCAATCCTGGCTTGGTCATCACGGAAGGCGTGCATGACAGCGGCTTTTTCGATACCGATTTTAAAACGCACATTGAATCCATCACCCCGCTGGGGCGCATCGGCACACCGGAGGATATCGCCCCGGCCGTGGCCTATCTCGCCTCGGACGAGGCGGGTTGGGTGACCGGCGAGAGCCTGATCGTCGGCGGCGGTTTGCATTAATTTAGCGAAGAATGGAACAGAAATGACATTAGATAAAGCCTACGGGCCACTGATTAACGGCGTATTCGAGCTGGATGGCACGGACATTCATCCCGTGATTTCCCCCTCGACCGGGGAGCGCCTGGCGGATTTGCACTACTGCAACGAACGGGACGTCGAGCGCGCCGTGTTGGCGGCGGAAGCGGCTTTCCCCGCCTGGAAGGCATTAGGGCAGCAGGCCCGCGCTCGCCTGGTGGCGCAGCTGGCGGATGTGCTGGAAAGCGATCTGGAAAGAATGGCGCAAATCGACGCGCGGGATGTGGGCCGCTGTATCAGCGAAGTGCGCCGCGATTATCAAACGGCGGTCAGACACTATCGCTATTTCGCCGCGGTTGTCATGGGGCACGAAGACAGCGGCAGAAGCATCGCGGACGGCTACAGCCTGGCGAAACGCGAGCCGCTCGGCGTCTGCGGGCAGATTATCCCCTGGAATGCGCCGGCGATCATGGCGGCGTTCAAGCTGGCACCGGCGCTGGTGACCGGCAACACGGTGGTGCTGAAGGCCGATGAAAACGCCTCGCTCTCCACGCTGGAGCTGGGCAAGATGATCGCCAACATTTTCCCTGCCGGCGTCGTCAACATCATTACCGGGCTCGGGAGCGTGGCGGGGGCGGCGCTGACCGGCAACCGCAAGGTGCGCAAGCTTTCGTTCACCGGCAGCACGGAGGTGGGCAAGCGGGTGGCCAAGGCCGCCGCGGAGCGGCTGGTGCCCGTCACGCTGGAGCTGGGCGGGAAGAGCCCCAATATTGTGTTCCCGGACATCGAAGACCTGGACGCGGTGGTGGACAACGTGACCTTTGCCGCCATCCACAATAACGGCCAGTCCTGCCTGGCGGGCACCCGGCTGTTCGTCCACGCGGACATTTACGAGCGTTTCAGCGCCAAACTGGTGACGGCTTTCGAACGGGTGCGCGTCGGTTCACCGCTGGCCGAGCAATCCCGGGTCAGCTGCCTGGTTTCTGAGAAGCAGGGCGAGCGGGTGCTGGCTTATATTCGGACCGGCCTCGAGGAGGGTGCCACCCTGCTGACCGGCGGCAAACGCCGCGCCGTCGCCGGCTGCGAGCATGGCTACTTCATTGAGCCGACGATCTTTGCTGCGGAAAATGGCATGCGCATTTGCCAGGAAGAAATTTTCGGGCCGGTGCTGACGCTGATCAAATGGTCAGACTACGACGAGATGATCGCCCAGGCTAACGACAGCGAATATGGGCTGGCGTCGGGGATCTACACCCGCAGCCTGAAAAACGCCCTGGCGACCGCAGATCGGCTGGAAGCCGGGTCCGTATGGATCAACCGCTACTCGAACATTACCGATGGCACCGCGTTCGGCGGTTACAAGAACAGCGGGATCGGCCGCGAGTTCTGCAAAGAAACGCTCAATGCCTACACGCAAATAAAAACCATCACGCTGCAGACGGATCTGCCCGCGGCCTGGTTTGCAGAATAAGGATAAGACCGGCACAGGGACGTGCCGCCGTTGGCCGCTTCAGGAAATATGGCTGCCGATATAACTTCTTGGCGACGCGCCCATGCTTTTCTTGAACGCGGTGCTGAAGGCGCTTTCCGATTCATATCCCAGGTCAAAGGCGATCTGGGATATTTTTTCTTTATTGGCGACCATTCGCTCGATGGCCAGGCTAAAACGCCAGATGCGAATGTATTCGTTGACGCTGTAGCCGGCCAGCTTTCTGAAGCGGGTGGTGAAGGCGGTGCGCGACATGCCGGCCACGCCGGCGAGCTCGTCCAGGCGCCATTTCTTGCCCGGCTGGTCGTGTATGCGGGTCAGCGCGAGGCCGATATGTTTGTCCGCCATCGCGTAAAACCAGCCCTCGCCGCGGCCGAGCGCGCCGGAAGAGAGCAGCATGCGCAGCGCCTGCGTCAAAATGATCTGCAGCAGATGCTCGGTGATGAGCTCACTGCCCGGGCCAGGATTTTCTATCTCCGACGAGAGGCGGCTCAGGAAATCCTTGATGCCGGCGTTCTCCTCCCGCTGCGTTTTGATCACGATGGGTTCGGGCAGGCTGGTGATAAAGCGGAAGGTATCGTTGATCTGAAATACGAAGCGGCAACCCACAAAGGAGAAATCGCACCCGCCGTTGCTGAAGCAGGAGGAGCGGTCTTTCATCACGTGAATTTTTGTTATATCGATGGCCGGCGCGTTAGGGTTATCAAAAATGCTGAATTCGCGCCCGCTGGATAAGATCAGCACATCGCCTTGTTCAATCGGGTAACTGTTGGCGTCGCCCGCCAGTTTAATGAAAAAAGATCCGCGCTTGGCGATATAAATTTTCATCCCGGAATAGTCGGGAAACAGCGCTTTGGTATTGGCGCTCATGTCAAACGTCACAATTTTCTGGCTGCTGATTTTTAGCCTGGAAACAATATCGGATAACGGATCCATTATTACCTGCTTGTCTGATACGTTTACTGTTGAGCATAGTCGCTATTGCGCCAGGGCTATGCATGATCCCGGCAGTGCGGCGAGGTGAACGCATTATGGGTGAGGCGCCAGCCGGTGTACAGGTTATCCCGCCGTCCTGTCCGAACGATAAGAAAAAAAGTGCGAACGCGAAAGTTCGCGATCCGGTCGGGTGCTACGATCGGTATTTTCCATGATGGTGGCATAATGACTTCTGACCAGACAAACCGCAGCCAGGTGAGCCTATTAGCGGCGTTGACGATCGCTTTATTTTTTATCTTGTTGAACAGCGGCTCTCCTACGCCGTTATATCCCCTCTATCAAGAAACCCTTGGCCTGAGTAATATCGACCTGACTTTCATTTTCTCTTCCTACGGGTTTGGCGTATTGCTGGCCTTGTTTTTATCACGCAGGCTCACCATCACCGATAAAAATGCCCGGTTGCTGGTGGTGGTGTCGCTGATGGTGGTGGTGGTGCCTACGCTGTGCTTTTCCTTTGCTCGTTCTTTGCAGGCGCTGTGCCTGTTCAGGTTTATCTCCGGTTTAGGGGCCGGTACGGCCACGGCCATCATCAACATCTTGTTGATCAACGTCAGCCGCGGTGACAGCGCCAAACGCGCCGCGCTGTTGGGTAGCCTGGCTTTGGTGACCGGCCTGGCGCTGGGCCCGGTGATCAGCAGCGTTTACGCCCAACTGGCGTTTTACCCGCTCACTTCGCCGGCGGTGACCATCGCCGCGTTGGTTTTCCTCTCCGCGATCGCCATCGTCCTGCTTTGGCCGAAGAAAGGATTGCCTACCCTCGGCGTCGCGGACACGAAAACGGCAGAAAAGGGCGCCGGTTTTAGCCAACCGCTGTTCTATCTGCTTGCGCTGTGCGTGTTTATCTCCTGGTCATACGCCGCGCTGATCCTGTCGTTGGGGCCGACGGCCGCGATCCAGGTCTTCGGGCTCCAGTCACCCGCAGGCTTTGGCTATATCGCCACCGGTTATTTACTGGTGGCCGGCGTGGTGCAGTTCACGATCCCGCGTTTTCTGAAGCCTGAGTTTTCTTTGGTGCTGGGGCTGATTGCGCAGGTTTTCTCTATGGTGATGATGACCATGGCGCTCGAAAGCGGTTCTGTGACCAGCGCGGCGGTGAGTCTGGCGCTGTCCGGCTTCTCGTACGGCGCGGTTTTTGTGGGCGGTGCCATCCTGATCAATAAGCTCTCGCTAGCGGCGCCAGGGTGGAACGCGGTGTCGAAGTTTTACTTTATCGTCTATTTGTTCAATATCATGCCGCCGGCCGCAGGTTGGCTGGCGGATAAAATAGGGGTAGTGGGCGCCTTGTTCACCGCCATTGTTCTTTTTATGGCGATATACATCGCCTTTGCCGTGCTGGCGCTGTGGGCGCTGTTGCTGAGAAAGGCCTGACGTTCCCAGCGTTGGGGAAGGGCTTTACAAGCCCCCTTGGCTTTCATAAGCTTGGCGGCGTGTTTTGGCGCTGATTGCTGGCGATTGCCGCGCATAACAGCGGCTGCCCAGCGACTCTGCTTTAACACGCCATGTTTTACATAGGTTCAGGTAAGAGAACGGCCCCATCGATGATTGCCGGCGCCCATAGAAATCGGGCGTTGCAGTGAGGATGGGGTGATGCCGTGCCGGCTTCGGTGAAGAGAGGCGTGTCCGCCTTCACCGGTTGCCGCACGCATAGGTTACTGACCTGTTGATGAATTTTTAGATGGCCTGCCATCTAACTCATTACAGGATTAACAGATTGCGATGCTTACCCTAGATCATTCCTCGTCTCACCGCGTTTTTTACCGCATTCACTTCCCCTTCAACGAGTCTTTCGCACCCATGCCGTCACTCACGGTGCGCGAAAAAGTGCTCGTTGGCCTGCATAAATAACCCTTGGGAGCCATTTTATGGGATGGAATGTAAACCAAACCATGCTCTCTCGAGCGCAGATGGTTTCCCTGCCGAAGGCGGAAGTGCATGTGCATCTGGAGGGCTGCTTTGAGCCGGAACAGCTCTCGGCCTGGGCGTTATCCTCGGGGATACCGATGCCCAGAAAGCAGGCCGAGCTGCTGAATTTTAACGGGCTTGCCGACTTTCTCGATTTCCTCGATTGGTCCTGCAGCCTGGTGAGCAGCCGCGAACGCCTGGCGCAGTTAAGCTACTCCTATGCACAACGGCTGTCGCGGGATGGCGGGCTGTACGCCGATCTGATTTTCAACCCGACCCATTGGAAAGCGTGGCGCGGCAGGCTCGGTGACATGATCGATGCGATTGATGCCGGTTTGCGCGCGGCCGAAGAGGATGGATTGGCGTCCGTTGGGCTGTGCGTCAGTTTGCTCCGCCGGCAAACCGCCGCCGAGGCGAGTGAGCTGGTGGATTTTTTAACCGCGCTACGGCACCCCAGAGTGGTCGCGTTGTCCGTCGATGGCAATGAGGCCGTCACCAAAGGCAGCGGTGCGCGTTTCGCGCAGGCTTTCGCCCAGGCGGGCAGGGCCGGGTTGAAGCGAACCGTGCATGCCGGGGAGTCCAGCGGCGCAGAGGGCGTGCGCGACGCCATCTTGCTGCTGGGGGCCGACCGCATCGATCACGGCGTTCGGGCGATAGACGACCCGGCCGTCGTGGAATTGTTGGCCGAACGGCGTATCCCCATCGGCGTATGCCTGACCTCGAACATCAA
Source organism: Serratia sp. CY44782 (assembly GCF_052168715.1). Lineage (NCBI taxonomy): Bacteria > Pseudomonadati > Pseudomonadota > Gammaproteobacteria > Enterobacterales > Yersiniaceae > Serratia > Serratia sp. CY44782. The sequence goes on along the minus strand of NZ_JBJNME010000008.1, from coordinate 85,163 downwards.
ACTGGGCGTCTATCCCGGCTACGCGGAACATCCGCTGCGCCGGCTGCGGGATGCCGGGGTCATCGCGACCATCAATACCGACGACCCGGTCTTATTGCACACCACGTTGGTGGATGAATATCTGATCTGTCAGAGCGAATTTGCATTTTCCACCCAGGATATCGTCGATGTGGCCCTGAATGCTTTTGCCGCCAGTTTCGCCGGCGACGAGGCCAAAATGACGTATCGGAAGAAAATGGATCTTTGGGTTGCCTCTCTTAATACAGAAAATGGAGACAAACGGTGAGCGAGAAGAAAATAAAATTATATTTTGATTGCGATACCGGCATCGATGATGCGATGGCGCTGGGCTATTTGCTCGCAGAAAGCGACAAGGTGGATATTCTGGCGATCGGCACGGTTTGCGGCAACGTCGCCGCCGATGCCGGAGCCAGAAATACGCTGGAGCTTGCCCGTCTGGCCGGTTTTCCCGCGATCCCCGTCGCCGTGGGGGAACGGGACTACCTGCGCCAGGCGTATCTTTGCGATGTGCAGCATATACACGGTGACAACGGCATCGGCGACATCGCGCTGGAAGCCTCACACGCCAAGCTGGCGCCGCTCTCGGCCCCCGAACTGCTGGTTGAGCTGGCCAGAGCGCATCCGGGGGAGCTGGACATCTTGGCGACCGGCCCGCTGACCAACATAGCCAAAGCCTTGCAGCTTGAGCCCGCGCTAGGAGAGCTTATCGGCACGCTGACGATCATGGGTGGTGCGGCACTGGCGCCCGGCAACCGAACGCCCGTTGCGGAGGCGAATATTGCCTGCGATCCGGAGGCGGCGGCCATGGTGTTTAAGGCGATGAAGAATATCGTGATGGTGCCGCTTGATGTCACCATGTCGCATACTTTTGAAGAGGCGGATCGGCTCAAACTGCTGTCGGCCGAGAGCCGGTTTGCGCAGGCCATAGGGCAAATGCTGGAACGGTATATCCAGTTTTATATCAATACCTACGGCCGCAAAGCCTGCGCGCTGCACGATCCGGTGGCTGCGGTGTTGGCGGTGCAGGGCATCGGCGCCTGCCTTGCGCCTAACGTGAAGGTGACGATCGATGATTCCGACGGGCCAGGCCGCGGGCAAACCCTGTGCGATATGCGGGGGCGATATATGAACTATCCGCCGCAGCCCGATGCCAACTGCCATGTGGTATTAAGCACCGAACTTAATATGTCGGAGTTGCTGCTCGCGAAGCTGCTGTCGCTGCCAGCGGAGCCGCATAAACAGTAAAACGAAACGGCGCGCGGGCCGGCTTAGCCTGCGCGCTTCTCGACCAGAAAGTCCAGCAGCGCCCTGACCTTGGAAGACATGTGCTCACGGGAGGGGATATACAGGTAGAAGCCGGGAAACGGCTGCGACCAGGGCTGCAGGATCCGCACCAGTTCACCGCGTTCCACCAGCGCCTTCACGGCGAAATCAAAGTGCTGAATAATGCCGACATGCTGCAACGCGGCGCGGATCATGCCGTCGTCGTCGTTGGTAATCATGCTGCCTTGCGGCTCGACGGAAAAGGTATGGCGCGCGTGCCGCTCAAGGGTGGAAAACTCCCATTGATAAATGGCGCCGCTGGTTGCGTGGCGAAAAGCGATGCAGTTGTGGTTGACCAGATCCGCCGGCGTGGCGGGCGTGCCGTAACGGCTGAGGTATTGCGGCGTGGCCACCACCACCAGTTCCACCTGCGGGGTGATGGGGATCGCCACCATATGCTCGGCGAGGCTTTCACCCAGCCGCACGCCGGCGTCGTAGCCTTCGGAAATGATGCTGGCCATGCCGTCGTCCATCACCAGCTCAAGCTTCAGTCTGGGATAGCGCGCCAGAAATTCGCCAATATGCGGTTCGATAAAGTGCTTGGCGGCCGTGCGCGAGGCGTTTATCCGCAGCAGCCCCGCCGGCTCGTGGCGGCTCTCTTCCAGCGTGCTGACGGCGTGTTCGATCGCGTTGAGGGCGGGCGCCAGAGCCTCGAGCAGGCGTTGTCCTTCCTCCGTGAGCGACATATCGCGGGTGGTGCGGTAGAGCAGCTTGAGATTCAGCTGTTTTTCCAGCGCCTTTAGATTTTGCGACAGCGCGGCGCGGGAAACGCCCATTTGGGCCGCCGCTTTGGTGAAGCTGCGGTGCTGCGCGATATGCGCGAACCACGCCAGTGAGGGAAGCAGGGAAGGATCCATCGAGACGCTCCGCATTGTAAATCACAGCTTAACACTGTAGTCCATTCCCTGTGCTTCTCAAAGAACAATACGACGTCTAAAGTGATCGTTATCCCAGCGGAAGCGATGCCGAGCGCGTTTCCCGAGCCAGCAACCCTGTGAGGAACTCATGATGAAAACGGTCAAAATCAAGCGTCAGTATTGGGACATCGCGGCGGATATCCATTTCCCACCGGATTTCGACGAGCGGAAAAAGTACCCGACGATCATCAGCGCCCACCCGATCGGCAGCTGCAAAGAGCAGACCTCGGGCAATGTCTATGGCGCGGCGCTGGCGAAAGCCGGCTTTGTGGTCATCGCATTCGACGCCAGCTTCCAGGGTGAGAGCGGTGGCGAACCGCGCTTTATCGAAGATCCCGCTCAGCGCGTGGAAGATTTTCGCGTCGTGACCGATTATCTGGTGACGCTGGACTACGTTGACGACCAGCGTATCGGCGTGCTCGGTATCTGCGGCGGCGGCGGTTACGCCATCAACGCTACGATGACGGAGCGGCGCATCAAAGCGGTGGCGACCATCACCGGCGCCAACTATGGCCGGGTGATGCGCGAGGGCGTGTTGGCCAATGGCGATCCAGTGGCTTTTCTGGAGGATATTGCCCGGCAGCGCACCGCAGAGGCGCGCGGCGCGGCGTTGCGCGTGGACGTAGGCCTGTACCCGAGCGTTGAGGCGGCGCAACAAGACGGTGCCGATATCGATCTGCGCGAGGCGACGGAATACTACCGGACGGCGCGCGGCGAGAAGCCGAACGGCGTAAACAAGACGCTGTATTCCCATAACGCGGTGGCCGTGGGTTGGGATGCGTTCCACCTGGCGGAAGTGCTGCTGACCCAGCCGCTGTTGGTGATCGTCGGCAGCAAACCCGGCCTGTTCGGCGCGTTGCGCGACGGCTATGAGATCGTGCGCCGCGCCAAATCGCAGCACAAAGAGCTGGTGGTGGTGGAAGGCTGGTCGCATTACGATCTCTACGACAAACCGGAGCCGGTAGCCCAGGCGCTGGAGAAGCTGGTGCCGTTTTTTAACGCCACGCTGTAAGCGCAGGCCGGAGGGCGAGGGAGTCTCTCCCTCGCCGTGGCGTCAGCGGCTGCGCCGTGACATGACCCGCTTGTCTTTCGGCCGATCCTGCCAGTCCTCAACCTGATTGTTGAAGTTATCCGCCAGCAGGTAGGCCGGGGTTTTCGCCAACCAGTCGGACAACGAAATATCCTGATAAATGCCGTTGTCCATCACGATCAGCACTTTCAAATCCTCATCGCCGATGTTCTCGATGTAATGGCCGAAGCCCTGCGGCACGTAACCGACGTCCGAAGGGGCATACTCTTCCGTCTGCGCGTGGCCGTGTGAGCTGAACACCGTCATGCGGCCCTTACCGGCAATATAGTATTGCCATTCGTTGGCATTGGGGTGCCAGTGCAATTCCCGAATCGCGCCGGGTTTCACGATCTCGATGATGCCGGTCATGGTGGTGGAAATGGGAAACTCTTTCGATGACACCAAATGCACGCTGCCGGCGTCATTTTCAAAGAACGGCTTTTGCTTCATTAATTCATAGCGGTGGGTCAGCGGGGCGTTATTTAATCCGCCGTCGTTTTTCGGTAATGGCAAAGTGGGCGGAACGGCGCCGCCAACAATATAGGCCTCACCCTGTTTGGCCTTGGAAAATACCGCTGCCGGCATGTCGACGCTTTTTTCCAATACCTCTTTCGGCATATGCGCCACCCAGTCGGTGATGCTGAAGGTGCCGAATTCGGAGAAATGGCCGTTATCGAACGCCAGAATAAAATGCGCGCCGTCTGCCAGCGCCTGAATGGAATGGCCGTAGCCTTTTGGGAAATACCACACGTCGCCGGGCCCGAAATCCGCCACTTCGCATTTGCCCTCGGGATCGAGGATGGTGATGCGCGCATGGCCTTCCAGCATAAACGCCCATTCGGCGGCGATTGCGTGCCAGTGCAGCTCGCGCACGCCGCCCGGCTCCAGCGTCATGTCGACGCCCGCCACGCCTTCGGAGATTGGAAACTGCTCGACGGTGGCCTCGCGCGCCCAGCCGCTGGGCAGGCTGCGTTTCTTGCTGTCGGTGAATTTGTACTTATAGAGATGCTGCGCATTAGCAGGCGGCTGATAGCTGCTGGGGGGCACGATATTGCGATGGTCGTCGGCAGCGGCATTTTTAGCGATGCCGCCGATCATGCCGGCGGCCGCTGCGCTGACGGCGGAGACTTTCAATATATCACGACGCGATAGCATAGCGTTTTCTCCAATATAAAACCGTGCGCCCGCAGAGGCAGGCGACAAGGAAGGCGCGAGCGCCATTGAAATGATTTTTTGTCATCGGCGGGAACAGGCTGTGACCCTTAAATCCTAGTGGCTGGAATTTATTGGGTAGGCGCTTATTTGTTTGCGTTTGTTACTAAGTGAGAGCGGGTTTGATTAATTCCCCGGAAGTTGAATAGTCATTAATTGGAATTAATTTTAGTCGCCGACCGGTTTAAATAAATAATAAACGAACGGCATTTTTTATTGGCCGTTCGGGCTTTTTATGACTGCCCCACGGTCTCCAGCACCAGTTGCCGAAAGCGCTCGACGATCGGCGAAGCCGGGCTGCGGCGCAGCGCCAGGTAAAGTGGGGCGCTGAGCTGCGCTTCTTCGGCGAGGGTGCGGTAGACGATGCCGTCGCCGCCCAGCCGCCGCATTGAGCCGGGCACCACTGACAGCCCCAGCCCGGCGCCGACCAGGCTGAGGGTGGCCGGCAGGCGCGGCGCTTCCTGCACGATGCGCGGGCTGAAGCCGGCGCGGTGGCAGGCGGCCAAGATGGCGTCGTACAGCCCCTGGCCGGCCGGGCGGCGATAGAGAATAAACGCCTCGTGGGCCAGTTCGGCCAGCGGCAGCGGCTGCTGCGTTTCTTGTGCCAGCCGGTGGCCCAGCGGCAGGGCGACGATCATCGGCTCGCTGAGCACCGGCTCCACGCTCAGGCCGGGAATGCCGCTGGCCGGCGAGCGCACAAAGGCGGCGTCGAGGCGCTGTTCCAGCAACGCCTCCATCAGTTCGCCGCTGCCGGCTTCTTCCAGCTGGGTGGTGATGCCCGGCAGGATGTCGCGGTAGCGGCGCAGCAGGTTGGGCACGAACGGGTGCAGCGCGGCGGAGCTGGTGAAGCCGATGGCGATGTGCCCCTGCTCGCCGCGAGCGGCGCGCTGCACCGCTTCGCGCAGGCGTTCGGCGCGCGCCAGCAAGGCGCGGGCCTCTTCGAACAGCACGCCGCCGGCTTCGGTGACGCGCACGCCGCGCGGCAGGCGCTGCAACAAGGTGACGCCCAGTTCATCTTCCAGCCCCTGCAGCAGGCGGGTCAGCGGCGGCTGCTGGATAAACAGCCGCTCGGCAGCGCGGGTGATGTTGCCTTCTTCCACCACGGTGACGAATGCCCGCAGGCGACGCAGTTCGATCATAGCCATACCTCAAAGGTATCTTTAGTTGTTCCGGAATGCATTAGACATCATGGCACGGCGGCGCGCATGATACCAGACATCAAAACAAGCGATGTGGAATGGCAATGTCATGTCAGATATCAATACGTTAAAACCGCACCCGGCGGCAGCGCCGGGCAACGCGGAGCTGTTTGTGGGCTTTCTGTGGCTGGGGCTGATCGGCTTCGGCGGCGTGCTGCCGCTGGCGCGCAGTATGCTGGTGGAGCGCCGGCGCTGGTTGAGCGGCGAACAGTTCACCGAGCTGCTCGGGCTGTGCCAGTTCCTGCCCGGCGGCAACGTGATCAACCTGTCGGTGGCGGTGGGGATGGAGTTTCGCGGGCTGCGCGGCGCGCTGTGCGCCTTGCTGGGCCTCATCAGCGCGCCGACGGCGATCGTGGTGGGGTTGGGCGTGGTCTACGCCCGCTTCCAAAACGATCCGCATGTGCAGCATGTGTTCGCCGGGCTGGCCGCCGCCGCCGCCGGGCTGCTGCTGTCGACCGGGATCAAGATGCTGCTGCCGCTGCGCGGCAAATGGCCGGCGCTGGCGATCGTCGCGCTGGCCTTGATCGCCATCGCCTGGCTGCGCCTGCCGCTGTTGCCGACCATGCTGGTGCTGGCGCCGCTGAGCATTCTGCTGATGTGGCGGTGGCCGTCATGAGCGGGGTTTTGATTGCGCTGGCGCTGATCTTCACCGAGCTCTCTCTGCTGGCGTTTGGTGGCGGGATGACCATTTTGCCGGAGATGCAGCGGCAGGTGGTGGAAGTGCATCAATGGATGAGCGCCCAGGAGTTCAGCGCGCTGTTCGCCATGGCGCAGGCCGCACCGGGGCCGAACATGATGATCGTGCCGCTGGTCGGCTGGCATGTGGCCGGCTGGGCGGGGCTGTTGGTTTCTTCGGTCGCCAAGTTCGGGCCGTCTTCCATCGTCACGCTGCTGGTGATGGGCGCCTGGCGGCGCTTTAAGGATCGCCCGTGGCGCCGCATCGTGCAGGCCGGGCTGGTGCCGCTGACCGTGGGGCTGGTGGCGGCCAGCGGTATCTTGATCGCCGAGGCTTCCGCGCCCAGCTGGCGGCTGGCGGCGATCGTGGCGCTGGCGACGGGATTGAGCATGAGCAAGCGCCTCCATCCGCTGTGGGTGCTGGCGGGCGGCGCGCTGCTCGGGTTGCTGTTGGCCTGAGGGATTAGCGCGGGATCAGCACAAAGCGCGAAGGGCCGCCGCGATCGATCAGCTCATAGCGCTTTGGCGCGGTCAGGGCCAGAAACGCCACCATGCCGCCTTCGGCGTCGGTCAGCGTCATGCCGTCCGGCGTCGGCCGCCAGGCGACCGGTAACGTTTGCAGCGCCAGCGGCTGCAGGCACTGGGCGGAGGCGCTGAAGCGGAAGGCGTTGGTGTTGGCCACCGCTTCGTCGCTCAGCTGCACCTCGCAGACGGTTTTACCGTCGCCGATGGCGGCGAGCTGCCAGTCGCCCTTCAGCGCGGCGGGTTCCAGCAACGGCAGTGAACTGCTCAGGGCACTGCTGCACAATACGCTCATAACGACTCCTGTCAGGCTGGCGCGGCGCAAGGCGCGCATAAGGAAATGGGTTGGCATCGGGTCACTCCTTTCGGCTGTCCGTCCACACCTTAGCACGTTCCCAGCGGGATGATGAGGCAAGGATTAGGTTTTTTAATCCTCGATAATTCTGATCTAAGCGGCGATAACATGCCCATAAAGACGAGTCATTAGCCCGCCGATACGCTTATCTTTCTCATTAATACTTCGCTAATACAAATCGTTATGATTATTTCCGTCTTAACGCCCGGCGCGATGATGCGCGGCGGCGTGGGCTCGCGCCGTCGGGGTTAATTACTATACTGGTCAATCCTAAGCCCTGGCTTAGATTAGAACGACTGATGAATAGTCTTACAAAGCGAGTGGATTCCTACTGTGTAAAAGGAGAATGCAATGAGCAGTCGCCACAACGATATTTTGCAAGATGACGATGAGTTCACCAGCCTGTCCGCCACATCCCCCAACGATCATAACTATCAGTTTTACTATCACCAGCCCGGCAGCCTCTATGATGGGTTAGGGTACGGCGCGCTGTTTACGCTGGACAACGCCAACCTGTACAGCAACCAGCGCGGCGGAGCCGCCATTAACAACTTGGGTAAAATCCGCGATAACTTCAGCTTCGATCGCGCCGCCGATCAGCTGACGCGGCCGGGCCTGACGCACAACGGCGATCAGGTCTATCACCAGCCGGTGGCGCTGACCTATTCCTTCCTGACGCAGAGCGCGCTGAACCGCATCGGCCAGACCGGTGACGGTGACAAGGGGCTGCAACCGCTGACTCAGGCGGCGCAGGCACAGGCGCTGAAATCGATGCAGGCGTGGGCCGACGTGGCGAACGTGACCTTTACCGAGGCGGCGTCCACCGATATCAACCACCGCGCGGACATCACCTTCGCGTACTTCACCCAGCGCGCCGACGGCAGCACCGCCGCCGGTAGCGGCCCGAATGCCATCAACGCGTACGCCTATTACCCGCCGAGCTCTAAGCCGGGCAGCGATAACGCCTTTGCCGGCACGGTGTGGTTCAACAAAAACTTTGCCACCCATCAGGCGCCGGTTAGCGGCGACTTCAGCAGCCAGACCTTCACCCACGAGCTGGGGCATGCCCTGGGGCTGGCGCACCCGGGATCTTATGACGCCTCGTTGGGCAACCCGAGCTACCAGAACGATGCCGCTTACTATCAGGATTCGTTGCAATACTCGATCATGAGCTATTTCAACGCTGGTTATACCGGCGCCGACACCAAAGGGGTGTATGGCTATGGCCCGATGGTGGATGACATCGCCGCGATCCAAAAATTGTACGGCGCCAATATGAGCACCCGCACCGGCGACACGGTGTACGGCTTCAACTCCAACACCGGGCGCGATTTCCTGACCGCCACGGCGGACAACGGCAAACCGGTCAACTTCGCGGTGTGGGACGCCGGCGGCAACGACACGCTGGACTTCTCCGGCTACAGCCAGCAGCAAATGATCAACCTGAACGACGGCGCGTTCTCCAGCGTAGGCGGCGGCACGCAGAACGTCGCCATCGCGCGCGGGGCGATCATCGAGAACGCCATCGGCGGCAGCGGGCGCGATGTGATCATCGGCAACGATCAGGACAACCTGCTGGCGGGCAACGCCGGTTCGGACATCCTGTACGGTGGGATGGGGGCGGATCATCTGTGGGGCGGCAAAGATGCCAACAACTTCACCGACTATTTCGTCTATCTCAATGCCAAAGAGTCCACGGTGGCGGCGTTCGACGTGATTGAAGACTTCGAGCACGGCATCGACAAGATCGATCTCTCCGGCCTGCGCTTCAACAACAGCCTGAGCGAGCTGCGCTTTATCGACAGCGGCAGCGCCTTCAGCGGCCAGAAAGGCGAGATCCAGCTCAACTTCGACGCCTTCAACGGCACCACCGATCTGCTGATGAACACCCAGAGCAACAGCTACGCCGCCGACTTCAAGATCCATGTGGTCGGGCAGGTGGAGCAGAGCGATATTCTGTTTGCCTGAGGGCGATGAAGGAAAAGAGAAAAGGGCCGAACGGCCCTTTTTTTACGGCTGGGCCGCCGCCGCGTTTTCCGCCACGAAGGAGCCGGTCGTTACTGCGCCGGCGCGGCGATAGTGGGCCGCGATCACGCCGCCGGGCGAGACCATTGATTGGGCCAGCGTAAAGGCCGCCGGCGCCGCGTTGTCATCAAACAGCCGCTTGCCGCTGCCGAGCAGCACCGGGTAGGTGAGCAGGCGCAATTCGTCCACCAGATCGTTGGCCAGCAGCTGTTGCATCAGCGTGCTGCTGCCCTGCACCAGCAGCACCGGCCCCTGGGTGCGCTTCAGCTCGCGCAGCCGGGCGATGATGTCCCGCCCCAGCCACTGGCTGTTCTGCCACGCCAGCGTCTCGCCGTGGTGGGTGGCGACGTACTTGGTGGCCTGATTGAATACGCGGGCGATATCGGCGGAAAACGGATCGGCCTCGTCGGTGATCTGCGGCCAGTAGCCGGCGAAAATATCGTAGGTGCGCCGCCCCAGCAGCAAATCGAACGGCGCGGAGAAAAGATCGCCCATCGTTTCCGCGATGGCGTCATCCCAGTAGGGGGCTGTCCAGCCGCCGAAGCGAAAGCCGCCGCTGCGATCTTCGTCCTGCCCGCCCGGCGCCTGCATCACGCCGTCGAGGCTGACGAAGGCGCTGGCAATAATCTGTCGCATGGCTGTCTCCTGCCGTTGAGTGCCAGCTGAAAGTTTAGCCGCCGCGCGGCGGCTGCGCCAACCGGCCGCTCAGGGCTGCAGCGCCTTGAGCAGTGCCTGATGGAAACGCTCCGGCTCCTCCATTTGCGGCGCGTGGCCCAGCCCGGCGAACTCGATCAGCGTGGCGTGCGGGATCAGCTTCGCCGCCTGTTTGCCCAGCTCCGCGTAGTGGCCGATCCCGGCCTTGACCGCCGGCGGGGCGATATCGCTGCCGATGGCGGTGGTGTCGGCGGTGCCGATCATCAAGGTGGTGGGCGTTTGCAGATCCTTGAACTCGTAGTACACCGGCTGGGTGAAGATCATGTCGTAGATCAGCGCCGAGTTCCACGCCACCAGGCGATGGCCCGGCCCGTTGTTCAGCCCGGCCAGCATATCCACCCAGCGATCGTACTCCGGCTTCCAGCGGCCGCCGTAGTAGGTGCGCTGCTCATAGTTGCGGATGCCCTCGGCGGAGGTGTTCAGCTCGCGCTCGAACCATTGATCGACGCTGCGCCACGGCACGCCTTTGGCCTTCCAGTCCTCGAGGCCGATCGGGTTGACCATGACCAATTGCTCCACTGCCTGCGGATACATCAGGCTGTAGCGCGTGGCCAGCATGCCGCCGGTGGAGTGGCCGATGACGATGGCCCGGCTGATTTTCAGGTTCTGCAGCAGGCCGTGGGTGTTTTGCGCCAGCTGTTGGAAGCTGTACTGGTAATGCGCAGGTTTGGTGGAGGAGCAAAAGCCGATTTGATCCGGCGCGATGACGCGGTAGCCGGCCTTGCTCAGCGCCTTGATGGTGTCCTGCCAGGTGGCGGCGCAGAAGTTTTTACCGTGCAGCAACAGCGCGGTGCGGCCGTTGGCGGCGCCTTCCGGCGGCACGTCCATATAGCCCATTTTTAACGGCTGCCCCTGCGAGGTGAAACTGAACTGCTGCAACGGATAAGGGTAGTGAAAACCCTGCAGCTCCGGGCCGAACTTCGGCGTTTCTGCGGCGGCGGGGAACGCGGCCAGCGTGGCGCACAGCAGCGCGCTACGGGTGAATCTCAGCATCCTGATCTCCTGAAAAACGGACGATAGCCGAGTATAGCCATAATCAGGGCGTCGGCGCGCCGATGGTTTCAGATAATTCTGTAATGTTACGGCCCGATCCCGGGCAAGGTTCCGGTCACGGCCTTGCACACAGTGAACGCGGTCACGCCGCGCAACATTGGCGGTGCCTGATGGTTTTATTTCAAGGCTAAGTTATGCGATGCTTAAGCATTATTTATGCAAAAGGATCCTCGCATGTCCGCTTTATCCCGCTGCGCTTTCAGCGAAGGCAGCGTCGCTTTGCCGGAAGGCTATGCCGATCGCACCGTCAACGTGCTGTTGGCCGGCGATGATGTTTCCCCCTCAATCAATATTTCCCGCGATGCGCTGCAGCCGGCGGAAAACCTGGAAGGCTACGTCACCCGCCAGCTCGATGCGCTGGCGCAGGGGCTGAAAGGCTGGGCGTTTAAAAGCCGCGAGCCGGCGACGCTGGGCGATGGATTAACCGCCGGTGAATGGGTGCGCGCCAGCTACCTGCGCGACGGCAAACGCATCTGGCAAAACCAGGCGGTGTTCGCGCTGGCGGAGGGCCGGGTGCTGGTGTTCACCCTGGCGATGGCGCGCAAGCTGACGCCGCAAGATGACGCCCTGCTGCAGCAGGTGCTGAGCAGCTACCGGGCGGCATAACGATGAACTCTTCACGTAAAAGGACCTTACGATGACCGAAGCGGCCCGCGTCGGCGATACCATCGGGCATTCCCATGCCCTGGCCGGCATGATTGCCGGCACCCTTGTCGGCGGCCTGATCGCCGCCGCAGGCGCGGTGGCGGCGGGTGCGCTGTTCGTCGCCGGCCTGGCGGCTTCCTGTATTGGCGTTGGCGTGTTGCTCATCGGCGCCAGCCTGGCGGTGGGGTATCTCACCGGGGAGGCGGCCACCGCGGCGCGCGACGGCATTGCCGACGCCGGTGCCGGTAGCCTGACCCCCAAAGGCAATATCGTCACCGGCTCCCCCAACGTCTTCATCAACGGCAAACCCGCCGCGCTCGCCACCAACAGCCAGGTGGCCTGCAGCGACGACGGCCCGAGCATGCAGATGGCGCAGGGTTCCGACAAGGTCAGCATCAACGGCCAGCCCGCCTCGCGCGTGGGGGACAAAACCAACTGCGACGCGCAGGTGATGGAAGGCTCGCCCAACGTGTTTATCGGCGGCGGCACCGTCACCACCTTGCCGATCAAGCCCGAAGTGCCGGATTGGCTGTACAAGGTCTCTGATCTGACGCTGCTGTTCGCCGGCCTGGTGGGCGGTGTGGGGGGCGCCGCCGGCAAACTGGGGGCGCTCGGCAAACTGCTGGGCAAGCTGCCCGGCATCAACAAGCTGGCGCGCATCGCCTGCCGCGCCGGCACCCTGATGACCGCCACCGCCGCCGTCGGCATTATCGCCCGGCCGGTGGATATCGTCAGCGGCCAGAAATTCCTCGACGGCGAAGACGATCTCGATTTCGTGCTGCCTTCGCGCCTGCCGGTCGCCTGGCAGCGCTATTGGCGCAGCGGCAACCCCGGCGACGGCGTACTGGGCCGCGGCTGGAACCTGTTCTGGGAGAGCAGCCTGCAGCCGTATCAGGACGGCCTGGTATGGCGCGCGCCTTCCGGCGACTTCGTCGCTTTCCCCAGGGTGCCGCGCGGCCACAAAACCTACTGCGAAGCCGAAAAATGCTGGCTGATGCACAACGACGACGGCAGCTGGCAGCTGTTTGACGTCGGCGAACAGATTTTCCACTACCCGCCGCTGGCGGGCGACCAGCCGAGCCGGCTCAGCATGATCACCGACGCCATCGGCAACGCTACCTCGCTGTTTTACGACGACGAGGGGTTGCTGAGCGAACTGGTGGACAGCGCCGGGCAGCGCCTGATGTGCCGCTATGCGCAGGGCCGCCTGCGCGAAGTGGCGCTGCAAACCGCCGAAGGCGAACGGACGCTGGCGCGCTACGGCTACGATGAGCAGGGCCAACTGACGACGGTGAGCAACCGCTCCGGTGAGGTAACGCGCCGTTTTGGCTGGCGCGACGGCCTGATGATCAGCCACCAGGACGCCGCCGGGTTGCTGAACGAATACCAATGGCAAGAGATCGACGGCGTGCCGCGCGTGACGGCCTACCGCAACAGCGCCGGGGAATCCCTGGAGTTCGGCTATGACTTCGCCGGCGGGCGCCGCAGCGCGGTGCGCGGCGACGGCAAGCGCGCGGAGTGGCGGCTGGATGACGACGACAACGTGGCGCAGTACACCGATTTCGACCAGCGCCGCTACGGTTTTATCTACCAACGCGGCGAGCTGTGCAGCGTGCTGCTGCCCGGCGGCGCGCAGCGCCAGAGCGAATGGGACTCTTACGGCCGCCTGCTGTCGGAGACCGATCCGCTCGGCCGCGTGACGCGCTATCAATATTCGCGCAACAGCGGCCGGCTGTTCGCCGTCGCGTACCCGGACGGCAGCAGCGAAGCGCAGCACTGGGACACGCTGGGGCGCCCGACGCGCTATGTCGATGCCCTGGGCAATGCCACGCTGTACCGCTATCCGGATGACGAAGAGAGCCTGCCGGCCGGCGTGATCGACGCGCTGGGCGGGGAAGTGAAGCTGGAGTGGGACGCCCGCGGCCAGCTGACGCGTTACACCGACTGTTCCGGCAGCGTGACGGCTTATACCTACGATGCGCTGGGGCAACTGACGGCGCAGACCGATGCCGAAGGCCACCAGACGCGCTACCGGTGGGATAACGGCGGGCGCCTGCACACCCTGATCCACCCGGACGGCGGCGAAGAGCGCTTTAACTGGAATGCGCACGGCCAGCTGGCCGAACATCAGGACGCGCTGGGCAGCCTGACCCGCTGGCAGTACAACGCCCTGGGGCTGCCGGTCAGCATCACCGACCGCATTAACCGCACCCGGCGCTATCACTACAGCCCGCAGGGCTGGCTGACGCGGCTGGAGAACGGCAACGGCGGCGAATACCGCTTCAGCTACGATGCGGTGGGCCGCGTGCTGGCCGAAGAGCGCCCGGACGACACCCGCCACTATTATCGCTACGGCGCGGCCGGGCTGTTGGAGGAGCACCGCGAGGTCGGCCTGCCGGGCAGCGCGGGCGAGCTGACGCAGCGCGAACAGCGCTTCCGCTTCGACGAGGCGGGGCAGCTGGTCTGGCGCGGCAACGCCAGCGCGGAATGGCATTATCGCTTCGACGCCATGGGGCGGCTGCGCGAGCTGAACCGCCTGCCAACGGCGAGCGGCGCGGCGCTGGGCATCGAACCGGACAGCGTGCAGATGCGCTATGACGCCGCCGGGCGGCTGCTCGGCGAGCAGGGCGTGAACGGCGAGCTGCAATACCAGTGGGATGCGCTGGCCAACCTGCAGGCGCTGACGCTGCCGCAGGGCGATCGCCTGCAGTGGCTGTATTACGGCTCCGGCCACGCCAGCGCCATTAAATTCAACCAGCAGGTGGTGAGCGAATTCACCCGCGATCGCCTGCACCGGGAAACCGGCCGCAGCCAGGGGGCGCTGCAGCAGCAGCGGCGTTACGACGCCATGGGCCGCCGCAGCTGGCAGAGCAGCGCCTTCGGCCACGACAAACTGACCCGGCCGGAAGACGGCGTGCTGTGGCGCGCTTATCGCTACACCGGCCGCGGCGAGCTCGCCGGGGTGAGCGATGCGCTGCGCGGCGAAGTGCACTACGGTTACGACGCCGAAGGCCGCCTGCTGCAACACCGCGAACCCAATCAGGGCAAACCGGGCGTGCGGCTGGTGTACGATCTGGCGGATAACCTGCTGGGCGAGCGCAGCCCGCAGAGCGACATCGACGCGCACCTGCCGCTGGCGCCGATCGCCGATAACCGGCTGACGCACTGGCAAAAACTGTTTTACCGTTACGACGCCTGGGGCAACCTGATCAGCCGGCGCAACGGCCTGTACGAACAGCACTACCGCTACGACGCCGACAATCGGCTGGTGCAGGCGTACGGCCGCGGCCCGCAGGGCGAATTCGAGGCGCAGTACCATTACGATGCGCTGGGCCGCCGCAACCGCAAGGCGGTGCGCTACAAGGGCAAAACCGAACAGACGACCCGTTTCCTGTGGCAGGGTTACCGGTTGTTGCAGGAGCAGCGCGACGACGGCAGCCGCCGCAGCTGGAGCTACGATCCGGCCAGCCCGTGGAGCCCGCTGGCGGCGCTGGAGCAGGCGGGCGACAGCCGCTCGGCAGATATTTACTGGTATCACACCGATCTGAACAGCGCACCGCTGGAGGTGACCGACGCGGCGGGCAACCTGTGCTGGTCCGGGCAATACGACACCTTCGGCAAGCTGCAGGGCCAGACGGTGGCCGGCGCGGCGAAGCGGCAGGGCGTGCAATATCAGCAGCCGCTGCGCTACGCCGGGCAATATCAGGACGACGAAAGCGGCCTGCACTACAACCTGTTCCGCTACTACGAACCCGAGGTGGGGCGTTTCACCACGCAGGATCCGATAGGGCTGCGCGGCGGGTTGAACCTGTATCAGTATGCGCCGAACCCGCTGATGTGGGTGGATCCGTTGGGGCTTTCCAACCGACCAAATAACGGTAAATACCATATATTCCAAGAGCATACTATTGCTCCAGGGAATATTTACTCCAGTGATGCTGTTCAATTTAATCGTGCAAACACAGAGTTTATTGCTCGGATGGACGCCGATCCTTCTTTCCGGCGAGATATGTTGGGCCGATACCCGGAATTGGGAGAATGGATGAAAAACCCGAATAAAGCTTCGAGCCCGCCAGTATTAACATGGCATCATCATGAAGATGTTGGTCGCTTGGTGTTGGTTGATCGTGTAGATCATGCAGACAATCACGCTCTTTATCATCCTACGGGTAAAGGAGGACGAGAAATGTGGGGTGGAGGAGAGCCAGGGAGACGAGGTAAGCTGGATGGCGCCACGGGTAATCCTAAGCCAAGCGGAGCCAGGAGAAGATCAAAAGGGGGATGCTAATGAAAGAACTAGAGTATATGACGCCTTACAGGCTAGAAGATCTAATTATTAAAATCGTTCAAGAGGGTTATATAAAGGATAATTTCTGCCTTTATACCAAAGAGTACGAGGCAATTGCGACACTTGAGCTGACATGCTATCTCGAACGTTATCCAGAGGTTAGTGATGATGATGAAGAAGTTTATCCTGACTATGTTGAACAAAATGAGTTGGAGCTATTCTTTTATGGAGATCAATTCATGGATGTGCTCAGAAGTGCACTGAATCAAAAGCCAAGTGCAACTGTGGATGAGCTTATATCAGCATTGAATTATTACTTGGAGAATGATGCTTTCATCACGTTTTCCTAGGTGTAATAACCTTCGCTCTCCAGTAAAGATTTTTGCTGCATTTCTGAATGTCCTATAGCACTCCTGCGTGGATTCTATCCACGCAGGAGTGCACACCATGAAAACCAATACGTTGATAGGTCCAATAGCCTCGATGGCTAATTGATAGTTGTACCACTTAATGTCTCAGTTCCGCCGACTGGGCCACTGTAACCAAGGGTGATACCGTGAGGCCAGTAACGGAGTGGGCGGTAGCATGTTAAAAAGAGCAATAAGTTCTGAGATCTAGTGATTTTGACGTTGCTGTTTCACATCCTGAGGTATATCAAAAAGCCGCAAGGCGGTGCGCTACAAGGGCAAAACCGAACAGACGACCCGTTTCCTGTGGCAGGGTTACCGGTTGCTGCAGGAGCAGCACGACGACGGCAGCCGCCGCAGCTGGAGCTACGATCCGGCCAGCCCGTGGAGCCCGCTGGCGGCGCTGGAGCAGGCGGGCGACAGCCGCTCGGCAGATATTTACTGGTATCACACCGATCTGAACAGCGCGCCGCTGGAAGTGACCGAAGCGGCAGGGCGCGCAATATCAGCAGCCGCTGCGCTACGCCGGGCAATATCAGGACGACGAAAGCGGCCTGCACTACAACCTGTTCCGCTACTACGAACCCGAGGTGGGGCGTTTTACCACGCAGGATCCGATAGGGTTGCGCGGCGGGTTGAACCTTTATCAGTATGCGCCGAACCCGCTGATGTGGGTGGATCCGTTTGGGTTGAGTAATTTCTTTACACTGGTTGTGTTCAGTGCGCCATCAGGGAGTACTCATACTGTTTATCAACAAGAGATTGATTGGGAGCTTCCTGTTAATACGAGGAATGGTGTTAAGACTACTAAACAAAATGGATTAGGTTCACTATTTGAGCTTTCAGCAGATACACATCAGAAGTATTATGGTACAAATGCACTACATCCTCATTTACCAAACCAACATCCGATAAATCCTGTTAACAGGGATGCTTTTAATGGCGATCGTGATGGCTACTGGCGTCAGCGTGGTGAAAATGAATTGCGCAAACGAAATTTGAAATCTAATTGCAGGGGGTAATATGTTATCTAAAAATATTGTAGTGCATCTTAAGAATAAAGGCTGGTGGTTCGATGATGCATCTGAAGACTACAAGAAAGCCCTTGAGAAATTAGGGGTTGAGCCATCATCTGATATTTCTTTATTTTACTCCCATGCGGAAGATGGGCCTGCTTTTTACAGTCGGAAAAAAGAAATATATCAATTGGGATGGTTTTTACTAAATTCAAACTATGAGTTTGACTTGAAGAGATGTCATGAAGTCCTTGGGTTGCCGAAATCATTTATTCCACTTGACAGCTTCGAGGGGGAAACTGGTTTTTTTACAACAAAGAAACTGGTGAGGTGGTTGACTTAGCTTTAGGTGAGAAGTTGCAAGATTTTAAAAATGGGCGGTTGAAACCTCAATGGAAAGATTTCAACTTATTTTTAGAATGGTTCTTTGAGCTGTAAGTGACAAGCCCGTAAGCTCAATTTTTTCGGGTTTTCATTGGAAACAATGGCTTTCAACAAAATTAAGGGTTGTGTTGAGTGTTGTCTGACGGTGGGGAATAAGTAACTATATTTATAACACCCTGCTTTCAGACAACACCTGGTTTATATGAGGAAATTAAATTGTGAGTAGGTAATCTCCAGTTCTTTAAAAACAAAGAATCATAGAGGTTAAATATTCTAGGTGTCCGGGTACTATGTGCGTTGAATTCGAAAGAAGTAAATTGACCTTTAATCAGATTAAGGCAAGGGGGAGCTGTGGTGGATGAAAATAAAAAGAAAATAATTGTTACTCAGGCTGAGATTAGTGCACTGAAGAAGCTTATCATGTATGTTAAGTTTTCTTGTGATGATGTTGAGTCATTAGAGTATGCTGGTGGTTATGCAATCAATAGTTTCTTTGATAAGTTGATTGCTATTGATTATCTTGGAGAGTTTGAACGAAAGTTTTATGACATACAAAATCCGGATAATGAGATTGCAGTAATGAGCAAAATCAATAAATATCAACATGATTCTTTAAATGAAATGAGTGACGAGACTATGAGGGAAGTCTTTAAACAATGTCTTCATCCATTTAAACCAAGATAAAGTATATTAATAGGAGGGTAATACTCTCTCTTACTAACCACATAGTTTGAAGAGTTTATAAGCCTCCTGTGGCAGCACTGTCGGTTTTCGCAGGAGTGATGTGACAACGGCGACTGTTCGGCGGATATATGCTGATGTTACATTGATTGAATTAGTGCGTTATTGGAAGTAAGTGACACGGCGTATAACCTGGGCGGGTAATGATTAATATGTTTGAAAATAATAGATTAATTGACAAGCTAGTGTTTTTGAATGAATCCAATAAAAATGAAAGTGTCACTGTGAATTTTTATTCTTGGGTCCATACTATTTATGGAGTGATTATTTTTTATGGAAGAAAAAGTGAAGAGGAAGCAAGTTACATAATTAACAATACACATATGTTTACAACCCCACCTAAGAATTTCATGGAGGCTTGTATGTTAGGTCATGAGGATGAGTATTATTGGGGTATGGTAATGTCACATGGTGATAGATATTTTGAGAAGGGTTTTCCTCGTACAGCACCGGATGATTATTATGAATGGGAGGAGGGTTATATAAAAGATCACCAGCTTGAGAGAAACACTCTGGTTTTTAATGATTAAAACAAGTGATGTTGTTAGAGCCGGCAATTCTCAGTCGCTTCTAAATGTCTAGAGTAAAAAAGTATCTAAAAGCAGGTTTGATAATTTTGAAATATCCATTCATAAACATTGATAAATCATTTAATATTACGGTATCTAACGTGATTGATTTTAACGCTAGGATTGTGTCTGGTGTTTCTATAGGGAAGATTGTATGGAAACGTACCACATATAGGATCTGCATCAGATATGAGGAATGGAAAAATGTTGAAAAAGCTAGAAAAACTTGGTGCTGCTCTGAGTAAATTACCGAATGGGGTAGACGATCCTTTATTCAATAAACTTGAAAAGCACTCCGGTGTTTTACCGAGAGAATATTGTGATTTTCTGGCTAACTTTAGCCAGGGAGCTGAGTTTGACTCTTTAATCATTTATAAAGGGGTTGAAGTTTCTCCTTGGGCAAGTAAAGAGGGATATGATTCACTGGAGTATTTCTATGGATTGAGTAACTCAGAGGGAGAGGGGGATGTCTTTGAATTCATTGAAATGTATAAGGATGATCTTGGGAACCAATGGCTACCCATAGCATCATCAGATGGTGGTAATCAAATATGTCTTTGCCTAACGGGGAAAATGGTTGGGCAAGTCTGGTTCTGGGATCATGAAGCAGACCCTTTATATGATAAAAATCACGTAATTTCAGGGTTGTCACTAGCTGCTTACGATTTGAAAGATCTCATTTTTCGTCTTGAAATTGGCAAGGAAGAACCTGATATATCAGGGGTAAAAAAAGTCGTTTTAGATTTTTGAATATATCAAGTTCTTTAAAAAATAAACCATAAAGGCAATAATCAATCTGGTTTTCAGCGCGTTTATACCTACACCTATGCCCGCAGAACGGCATCGACGCGCACCTGCCGTTGGTGCCGATCGCCGACAACCGGCTGGTGCAGGTGCATGGCCGCGGCCCGCAGGGCGAATTCGAGGCGCAGTATCATTACGATGCGCTGGGCCGCCGCAGCCGCAAGGCGGTGCGCTACAAGGGCAAAACCGAACAGACGACCCGTTTCCTGTGGCAGGGTTACCGGTTGCTGCAGGAGCAGCGCGACGACGGCAGCCGCCGCAGCTAGAGCTACGATCCGGCCAGCCCGTGGAGCCCACTGGCGGCGCTGGAGCAGGCGGGCGACAGCCGCTCGGCAGATATTTACTGGTATCACACCGATCTGAACAGCGCACCGCTGGAGGTGACCGACGCGGCGGGCAACCTGTGCTGGTCCGGGCAATACGACACCTTCGGCAAGCTGCAGGGCCAGACGGTGGCCGGCGCGGCGAAGCGGCAGGGCGCGCAATACCAGCAGCCGCTGCGCTACACCGGGCAATATCAGGACGACGAAAGCGGCCTGCACTTACAACCTGTTCCGCTACTACGAACCCGAGGTGGGGCGTTTAAATTAGGTTCAGCGAGGCGTTCTTTAAAAATAAGAATGGAAAGGGAAGAATCTAGGCCTAGACTCACATCACGTTGGACAGAAAAATATTATGAAAGATTTGGTTGAGGGGTATGATCCGGCGACTGCAGCAGCAATGTTGGTTCCACGAGTTGGTCATACTGTTTCAAAAGAAGGTGTTGGCATTGTATCTAGGAGTAAGATCAATACAAGCACAGGGTTGCCATTTACGAATGCTAGAGATGTTGTCGCACGAGATATCAGAGAGTTAAGACGTGTTTATCCAGAAATACCGAATAGCAAGCTTAGATAACTTATTGATTTGAATAAAAATGCATCCAGAGCTAAGGGCGCGAGGAATATATGAGTAATGATGAGAAATTTGTTGCGGCTATTTTTAAGGAATTAATTGAAGAAAACTCAGTCAGGTATAGGATTTCACTAAGTAAGCCTGTAGATGCTGGCTCTGATGTTTATGCAAAAGCCCGCAATGCACTGGCTAAACTAAGTAAAGATGAAAGGGATAATGTTTTTAAATTTATCGACTTGGCTATTGTAGATAGCACCTCTGTGATCTTTGGGACGCTTGATGGTTCTCATTTTCCAGACGGAATAGATGGGGATATTATTGTTGACTACAAAGGTGAGGAGATACAAGGTAGTTTACAGGACTTATTCATAGGAAAGGCTGAGGATAGAGGTATTTATAACTGATGTGCGTGGAGTAAAGGAATGCCACGTATTGGACTGCACGCTGCTGGAAGTGACCGAGGCGGTGTGCAACTTATGCTTCGTACTGGCAGTGCGAAGTCTCTGGCGGTCATAGAATGATTAGGTCTGCTTACAGTGATGGTGCAACCAATAAATACTAAGTATGGAATCATACTAGGACGAGATGCCTTGAACATTTCTGAACATGAAATGAGTTTTTCTCCTTTTACATTTAAAGTTAAAGCGTTGCTTTCGTTATCAGCATGCGAGCCAGAGGTCTTGAATGAGGCAGATGTGAAAATAGAGTTCTTTTTTAGTGACATAGAAAGGATGTCTATTTATAAAGTTGATGACTATCCTTACGAGAGGTATTCAGAGTCAAGCTTTGATTTGTTGGAAGAATACAGTTCAGGAAAAAAAAGAGTTGCGTTAAGTACTTATGATCATGTTTTCGATGTTACAGGTAATTTTAAAATATTGTATGAATAACGGGGCGTTGTGAGTCGCAGAAAAAGGTCGAAGCGGTAGGAGGAAGCATAGTAACAACAGTCGCTGCGCGACGCCTTTGGATTGATAGAGCACCACGAAGCAGGACTACTTGATGTCTCAACACCATCGAGTAGGTACCTGTAACCTATTAGCTGTTAAACCAGTAACGGCATGTGCGGTAGCGTGTTAAAGAAGCTTGTCATGTATGTTAACTACGCCGGGTAATATCATGGCGACGAAAGAGGCCTGTGCCAAAATTTGCTCCTTTACTATAGTGATAAAAATGAAAGAAATAGCTGATAACATCAGGGCTAATTTAGATGAAGTGCGGTCTCTTTTTTTGAATGAAGAGCTATTAGCTGAAAAGATATCTTCGATTAGCCATGCGGAGTCAAAGGTTGTATCGTGGTCTAAAACTAATGCCTTTAGTATTATTCCATTTTACAATGAGTTAACCGGATTTAAAACTGGAGAAATATTGAGTAAAGAGCCTAAGAACAAAAGTAATGCATATTGCTATTTTTCAAATGATGACCATATAAATAAAATAGATAGCTATAACTCAAAAGGAGTTGTAGCGGATACATCTTATGTCATTAGAGATGGTGATGAGGTTCTTGAAATAAGACAGGATGTAAAGAGGAACTATTTGTCTATAAGTAGAGTTCTTTTAAGCCCTCAAGGACAGCCATCTAAAGCTTTTTTTGCAAATGATGATGGTAATGTATCTGGTTATCATTACTTTTATAAAGATGGGAGAATCGATAGTATATTGACGGTAAGTAATTACTCTCCTTTACCATATGTTATTTTATCATGTGTTTATGACGATGGTAAAATTAGTGAAATTTATTTTAATAACGACAATGGAAAGGTAGTTATATATCCTCGCTAGGATATTAAGGTGATTCTTAATTAGCAGGGCGAATTTAGTTATTTACATGCTTCCTGTGGCAGGGCTACCGGTTGCTGCAGGAGCAACGCGACGACGGCAGTCGCCGCAGCTGGAGCTACGTCCGGCCAGCCCGTGGAGCCCGCTGGCGGCGCTGGAGCAGGCGGGCGACAGCCGCTCGGCGGATATTTACTGGTATCACACCGATCTGAACAGCGCGCCGCTGGAGGTGATCGACGCGGCTGATATCTAGACTTTATTTTTCATGCGGAGGTTTTTTTGAATAAAGATGATGTTTTAAAAGTGCTCAGTAAAATAGAGAGTGATATGGGGTGTAAATTCCCTGTGTTATATAAGAAATTTTTATCGGAGGAAGTGGGTGATTCTGACGCATATGAATTCACAAAGAAAAATGGAGAGGCCCTCTATATCTTTAATTATAAAGGTCTGGTTGAGCGTAATGATACATATGCTATTCAAGACTCGGTACCTGACTTTTTATTGATAGGGCAGGATGGTGATTTGGGTTATTTTATAAACCTAAGTGATGGTAGTGATAAGATATATAGCTTAGAACTAGGTGCGCTTGGCAGTTTGGATATGGATGAAGAAGGAAAAAATCTTTACAGTTTACGTATGTAATTATTTTCATGGTAAGGTCGGTGGATTAATGCCTGCCCCGACATTTACTATGTCTGTGGGTTTTAAACTTTTATGATATTATTATTTTCGTTGTAAGTGACAAGCCCGTAAATTAATGGTTTCTGGCTTCCGTTGGAAGTAATGGTTTTCAAATTCACACTAATTTGAACAGTGCGTTATTGGAAGTAAGTGATATAATTTATAGCTTAGGCGGGTAATTATTAACATGTTTGAAAAAGATAGCTTATGATGAACAGTATTGGCTGAAAGGTGTAGAATCCAAACAGCCTGATGGCTACTTTGCCTGGGAAGTGCAACATAGGAAAGAACATAACTTGGCGGAGGAAAGCTTTGTTTTTAGCAATTCATGAATCGCGATCCGATAGGGTCAAACATCCCTCCGAATGTCCAACGCCTTCCTTATCCTACATCCCCCAAAACTAAATACCCAATGTACCATTAATCAGGGTGCGACAGTGCCCGCCGATCCAGGGTTCGCCGTCAATAAAACGCACGCTCACGCGGCCATCTCGCTTCAGTTGGGTGCCCTGGCGCACCTGGTAGCCCTGTGCGGTCTGGCCGCCGTCGGGAAAGCGGTTGGCCTTCAATAAGCGCGCCAGGCAGGCGTTGGCGCTGCCGGTCACCGGATCTTCAATCAAGGCACCGCATTCCACCATAAACGCGCGCATTTCGTAATCGGCCGGTTCGGCCGTGGTGCAGGCGCCATAGATCACCACGCCATCCACATCGCAAGCCGTTTGCAGCCGTTTAATCGTGGCCTGATCCGGTGTCGCCGCCAGGCAGGATTGTGCGTCCGGCAGGCGCACCATCAGCCAGCGAATGCCCATCTCGGCAATCACCGGTAGGGTGCCTTCTTCAATCACCGGGGGCCGTAAAGCGGCCATCAGCCGTTCTGTTTCCTCAGCCGCCATTGGGCGGAACTCAACTTCGGGCGCGGCGAATGCCAATGTGCCTTCCGGCTGGATATTGACCGCCACCAGGCCGACGCCGCATTCCTGCATCACCGTTCCAGGCCGTTTGGGCGCCAATCCGGCTTCCAGCAGGGCGTGGGCGGTGCCCAGCGTTGGGTGGCCGGCGAAGGGCAGCTCTTTTTCGGTGGTGAAAATGCGCACTTTATAATCCGCCGCCGGGTGCGTCGGTTTAAGTACAAAGGTGGTTTCCGAAAGGTTGGTCCAACGGGCCAATGCCAGCATCTGCGCGGTGCTCAGCCCCTCGGCCTCCAGCACCACCGCCACGGGGTTGCCCTGCAGCGGCGTACGGGTAAACACGTCCACTTGTTTGTAGGCGCGGGGTGTCACATCATCACTTCTGAGCATTGGCCATCATCCGTTATCAACAAAACCTGATGATAACGATATTCGCCAATGGCTTCAAAGGGTTGAGTTTTGTTTTGAGATACCCGCCCGTCGCCATTTCAGCCCCGGCTTGGCGAACATCACCAGGTTGCCCAGCAGGATCAGGCACAGGCCCAGCACGGCGTTGAAGTGCCACTGATAGCCTTCGTAGATCGTTGAGATGGTCAGCGCCACCAGCGGGAACAGCAGGGTGCTGTAGGCCGCCGCGCCGGCGCCGATGCGGCCGAGCAGGCTGAAGTAAGCGGCGAAGGCGATCACCGATCCGAAAATTGCCAGGTACAGCAGGGAGCCGATATAGCGGCTGCTGTATTCCATCTGGAACGATGCGCCCTGCGCCAAGGCGATCAGCGCCATCAACAGCGCGCCGTAGGTCATGGCGTAGGTGTTGGTGGAAAAGATATCCAGCCCGCGGCGCTGATGGCGCGTGCTGATCATGTTGCCCAGCGAGAAGCCGTAGGTGCCGAGCGCGCTCAGGCCGATGCCTTTGAGTAGCTCCGGCGCCATGCGGGTGGCGGCCAGATCTTGCCAAAACAGTGCCACGATGCCGGTTAACCCCAGCAGCGCCGCCGGCAGCAGGTTGGGGCTGGGGCGCTGGCGGAAAAACAGCAGGCTGTTGAGGGCGTTGAACAGTACCGCCATCGAGAAGATCACCGATTCCAGCCCGCTGCTGATGTAGGCCGCCGCGTGGTAGAAGCAGAAGAAGTTGAAGCCAAACACGCAGCAGCCCTGCAGCACGCAGAACAGATGATCGCGCGGAGCGAGGCGGCGCAGGCGGCGCGTTAGCAGCAGCACGGCGAACATCACCGCGGCGGAAATGGCGAAGCGGTAAGCGATCGAGACGGGAATGGCCACCGGCCCTTCCTGTTGCAGGGTGATCGCAATCCAGGTGGTGCCCCAAATCAGCACCACGGCGAGGTACAACAGCGCATTCATTCTATTTGTTACTCCGAAAAAACCGATGGCGCAGTATCCGCTTTGGCGCGCGGCGGCGCTTGCAGCGCTTTGCGGCCAGTTGCATATTCTTGCGCTTTTTTTGCCAAAAGCGCGGGGCAGCGGCTGGTATGCGGCGGCGCCACTCTTTACACTGTCGGCATGTCGAACAACGGGGCCGGCGATGTCCAACTATCAGGCGTTTGAAACACTGCGTGAGCACAAGGCGCGGCTGCACGGCAGCGTGCTGCTGGGCACCGGCGTGGAGCTGGCCGCCTGGTCCAACTGCAACGATCGCGTCACGCAGGAAAGCGCCGACCACCATACCCTGAGCCTGTACGTCGCCGACGGCTATGAGTGCTATCAGCAGGTGCCGGGCGGCTGGCGCAACGGCGGCGGGCCGGATCGGTTCTGCATCATGCCGCGCCAATACGCCTCCACCTGGGATGTGCGCAGCGATCTGTCGTTCGTGCATCTGTATTGCACCGACGGGCATCTGCGGCAGCTGGCGGAGCAGACCTGGGATCGCAGCCCGGCGGCGATCAACGTAGAGCCGCGCAGCTTCGGCGAAGATCCGCAGATCACGCTGCTGTATCGCCAGTTTTTACTCAACTGCGACTGGCGGGACAGCGCCAATCTGCTGGCGCTCAGCAGCGCGTCTAACCTACTGATGTCGCATCTGATCCAGCGTTACAGCCAGCTGCAGTGGAAGCTGCCGCAGGCGCGCGGCGGCCTGGCGCCTGCGGTGGCCAGGCGGGTGCGGGAATATATCGAAAACCACCTTGAACGGCCTTTGCTGTTGGCGGATCTGGCGGCGCAGGCCGGGTTGAGCGAATACCATTTCGCCCGCATGTTCAAGCACGCCACCGGGCTGGCGCCGCACCAGTTTGTGATGCGCGCCCGGCTGCAACGCGCGGAACGGCTGCTGCGGCACAGCCAACAGCCGATCACCGAGATCGCGCTGGCGTGCGGCTTCAGCTCCGCCAGCCATTTCAGCAACCGCTTCAAGGCGGCCTATGGATTTGCTCCGCTGCAGGTGCGGCAGGGGCGCTAACCGGAAGGGAGAGCAGCATGGATCAACAATTTGCCGGGCTGGGCGTGTTGTTTGTCGCCGGATTCGGGCCCATCACGCGTGAGAGCGACGAGAGCAAGGCGTTTTATGTCGAGGCACTGGGGTTGCCGCTCAAGCCGATGCCGGGCAACGAAACCTATCTGCTGTCGGAGCAAGGCGCGCTGGACGGGGTGAAGCATTTCGCCCTGTGGCCGCTGGCGCAGGCGGCGCAGTCCTGCTTTGGCGACGATCGCTGGCCGGCGGATCTCGCGGTGCCGCAGGCTTGGATCGAGTTCGACGTGGCCGACATGGCGGCCGCCACCCAGGGGCTGGTCGATCGCGGTTATCGGCTGTTGGTCGCCAACCGCGAAGAGCCGTGGGGGCAGAGCGTTACCCGTTTGCTCAGCCCGGAAGGGTTGCTGGTCGGCGTCACCTATACGCCCTGGCTGCGGTAAACGCCACGCCGTTCGCCGCCGCCTGCCGGCGGTGGGCGGCTTAAGAACAAATACGTATTAGCTTAAAGCGGTCTGCGCTATAGACCCATCAAATCCCCGAGTGGTTTCCCTTCCTGTAAGCAGAAATTACGTTCATTGCGTAAAAACCAAGGGCCAGAACGCGCTATTACCATGCCATTTTACGGCGATTTTCCCCCGTCTTTTTTTGCCGCCAGGTGCCTGATAGGAATAGAGATTATTCTTATATTTCTGCCAATCGTTAAGAAATAATAATGATTCTCGTTTTCAACCACGGAAAGGAGAAGGAACGATGAAAACAGTGAAGCGAACGGGCATCGCGCTGGCGATAGCCCTGACTTTCCCCCTGGCATTGCCCGCCGCTACGGCGGCGCAACCCTCCCTGACTAACAGTAAGGCGGCAACGATGACGGAAAAACACGGGCAGTTCATTGCAGTCGGTAAAGTGGTGCAGGTGACCTTCGGCGATTTCGCCTTCAAGCTGGATTTTACCGATGACAAGACCATGACCTTCACCGGCATCGGCGAGGCGTCGCAGGGCATCACCGATACCGTGCAATACACTGCGGTGGAGATTCGGCCGAAGGTCTATATGGTCTATTGGCACGAACCGCAGTCCGGCGACAACGTGACGCATATCGAGGACTTTGAGCGCGGCGAGGTGTACACCAACATCGCCGCCAAGGACGGCAGCTTCACCCATCTGAAAGGGCAGCTGAAAATCGTAGGTCACTCAGGAAAATAAGGAGCAGTTATGAAAAAGGCATTGATCACCTGTGCGATCGTCGGCGGCTTGCTGGCGAGTTACCCGGCGCTGTCAACGGATCAGGCGGCGTCTTACAAATCGGCCGGCAAAGGCGGTTATCATCATGCCCAGCAGAAGCTGAAGGTGGTGGAAGATCTGTACGCGGGCTTCTTCAACCGCCACGACATCGGCGTGGCGCAGAGGCTGATTGTGGAAAACTACAAGCAGCATAACCCGTTCGTCGGCGACGGCATCAAGCCGTTCCTGGATTTCTTCAGCCAGACCTTTAAGGACAATCCGCAGTACAGCGCCAAAATATACCGCAGCGCGGTCAACGGCGATCTGGTCTACGTTCACGTCAAATACCAAAATAACCCGCAGGATCGCGGCACCGCCAGCGTGGATATTTATCGGGTGAACGATCAGGGGAAAATCACCGAGCATTGGGACGTCAATCAGGATGTGCCGGAAAAATCGGCTAACGACAATACCATGTTCTGATCCGCAAGGGCCGCTGCGGCGGCCCTCAACACGCCCGCAACACTTTATTTACTTACATAAATATTAAATGACCGCCGCGTCGAGTAGGCTACGGCCGCCTTTGGCAGTGGTGGCACGGTTGATGGGCGTCATTGTCCCACCACTGCTTGAGGCGTTTCCCCGCATTTCCCGTTATCCCGCGCGTTGACTCTCCACTTTTTTGAACTGATGGCGCAGCTGCAGCGCATTGCAAAGCACCAACACCGCCGTCACCGCGAACACCCAGCGGAACCCCATCATCGCCGAAATGCCCGAACCCAGCAGCGGGCCAACCACGTTGCCCAGGTACATAAAGGATTGGTTATAGCCGAAGATGCGCCCGGTCACCTGATCGGAGGAATACCTCAGCAGCAGCGCCTGCACCGCCGGCATCAGCGCGCCGTCGGCGAAGCCGAGCAGGAAGCGCAGAATGCCCAGCTGCAGCGGCGTATTGACCCAGGCCATCACGGCGAACAGCCCGGTGGTGAACAGCAGCGCGGCGATCAGGATGCGCGCGGTGCCGATGCGATCGCCGAGGCGCCCGAGGCGCGGCGCCGAGATCAGCGCCGCAATGCCGGGCACGGCGGCGATCATGCCGCTGACAAAGGCAATATTGCTGACGTCGCCGGACAGCTCGCGGATGAACAGCGTCAGGATCGGGCTGATGGACGAGTTGGCCAGCTGAATCATCAGGGTACAAACGAACAGGGTGACGATCAGCGTCGGATAGGGCAGCGAACGGAATACCGCCTTGCCGCTCAGCTGATCCGCTTTTTTCACCGTGATGCGCCGCTCTTTAATCAGGAACAGCGTCACCAGGAAGCTGACGAACATCAGCCCGGCGGTGACGAAAAACACCACCCGCAGCCCCAGATGATCGGCCATCAGCCCGCCCAACAGCGGCCCGGCGATCACGCCGGAGATCTGTCCGGTAGAGAGCGTGCCCAGCGCCCAGCCGCTTTTATCGCGCGGCGCCTGCGAGGCGACCAGCGCCATGGCGTTGGGAATATAGCCGGACGTCAGCCCCATTAGGGCGCGCAGCGCGAACAGCTGCCAGACGTTGGTGGCCAGCCCCTGCAGCGCGATGACGATCGCCATGCCCAGCGAGGCGCGCAACAGCATCAGCTTGCGGCCTTTGCGGTCGGCCAGGCTGCCCCACAGCGGTGAGACTACCGCCGAGACCAAAAAGGTGCCGCTGAACACCAGCCCGGACCACAGGCTGAGGGATTGGTGATCGCTGACGCCGAGCTGTTCGACGTACAGCGGCAGAAAAGGGAGGATTTGGCTCATCGCCAGCCCGGTGAAGAAACACCCGAGCCAGACCGAGATCAGATTGACTTTCCACGCTTCCATCGGCTTACCGTACCACGTTGAATAAGGAGGGATTTATTAAGCAAAATAATAATAACACTGCAAATTAATCGGCGAGGGGCAAATGCGTGAGCAAACGTAACCCTGCCGATGCAGTGTCTTTTTTGCTATATATTAATAGCTATATTATCATAGGTAACTAGGTTAAGCCAGAGCGGCGCGGTAGCCAGGAAGGGCACCGCGCGATCCGGCGGTGTGAAAGCAGGGATAAACTGAACGCTAGATTGATGCCAATGAAGAAAGATCATCCTGAAGACGTGACGCTGCTGCGCACGCAGTTAATGTCGCTGGTGCGCCGTTTACGGCGCGAATCGCGCAGCGACGAAAAATCCTGGGCCCAACTGATGCTGTTGGGGGCTATCGATCGCCACGGCGGCGAGGCGACGCCGTCGCTGCTGGCGGAATCGGAGCGCATGCGTTCCTCTAACCTGGCGGCCGCGTTGCGTGAGCTGGAGGCCGATGGCTTGCTGGTGCGCACGCCGGACGCCGAAGACAAACGCCGGGTGCGGGTGCGCCTGACGCCCGCCGGGCTGGGCCTGCTGCAGCAAAGCCGCAGCCGACGCGAGGCGTGGCTGCTGGCGGCGATGGAGAGCTGTTTAACGGAGCGGGAGCAGGCGCTGTTGATTGAGGCGGGGGCCTTGATGGCGCGGCTGGCGGTGGCGCCGTCAACGGAAACGGAATAATCGGCGGGGCGGCCGGTGCGCCGCCCCTGCGGCGAGATTACGGCATCGGCCAATCGACCGGCATGGTGCTGACCACGTCCACGTAGCGATCCCAGGCCGAAGACCAGAATTGGGTGAAGGCTTCCAGGGTAAGGTGGATGCCCATCAGGCCCATCACGAACCAGCAGGCGGTAAACAGGCCCAGACTGCTGAACATGAACGCCATGCCGTTACGGCTGGTCTTACGGCAAACGACGTTTAACTGACTGGCGAAGAACATCATCACGGCGCTCAGCAACTCCCAGCGCATCATGACTAAACCGGTGGCAATGGTACTCATCGAACTCGATCCTATGTAACAAAAAGCCGCATCCGGCAGGGCGCCGACAGGGAAATGCGGGGGAATATCGGGAATAGTGTGATTAAGATCACATTGTAGCATTGGGGCGAACGGCGGCTCAATGGGAAGCGCGGTGAAAAAAACGCCGACGGTAACATTCCAATATGCTGAAACAGTTATGCCATTTCATTAGCAACCTTTTCATGGGGCGGTGCGCCCGATAACGCTATGCTTGCCGGCTTTTCAGTTCCCTGATTTTGCGGGGAAATGTGACGCAAAAGGTATCGGCACCGCATGGCCCTGTTAAAAGAAAAAATTCGCGACCACTCTGCGGAAGAGAGGCTGTTTATCCGCCGGGCAGGCGTAGCGCTGGCACTGGTGGTGGTCTGTTTCGGCGTGCTGATCGTCAATCTCTACCGGCTGCAAATCCGCCAGCACGGCTTTTACCAGACGCGTTCCAACCAGAACGACATCAAGATGCTGCCGATCGCCCCCAGCCGCGGGCTGATCTTCGATCGCAACGGCATTCCGCTGGTGCGAAACGTGACACTGTATCGTATCGAGGTCACGCCCAGCAAAATCAGCGACATGGCGGCGCTGCTGCAGGCGCTGACGCCGATCGTCGACCTGACGCCGGAGGACATCAGCGCGTTTCGCGACGACATGCACCACAACAGCCGCTACAAACCGGTGACGCTCAAAGCCGGGCTGAGCGACACCGAGGTGGCGCGCTTTGCCGTCAATCAATACCGTTTCGACGGGGTGACGATCGATACCTATCAACAGCGTGAATATCCTTACGGCGCCCAGCTGGCGCACGTGCTGGGCTATGTGTCGAAGATCAACGACAACGATCTCAAACGCCTGGACAAGGCCGGGCTGAGCGAGAACTATGCCGCCGACCGCAACATTGGCAAACAGGGCATCGAGGCCTATTACGAGTCCGAACTGCACGGCACCACCGGCTATCAGGAGGTGGAGGTGGATAACCACGGGCGGGTGATCCGCCTGCTGAAGGAGCAGCCGCCGAAGGCCGGCAAGAACATCTACCTGACGCTGGATTTACCGCTGCAGCAGTACATCGAATCGGTGCTGAAGGGGCAGCGCGCCGCGGTGGTGGTGGAAGATCCGCGCGACGGCGGCATCCTGGCGATGGTCTCCAGCCCCAGCTACGATCCCAATCCTTTCGTCAAAGGCATCGGCTATCAGGCCTATAAGACGTTGCTGACCAACCCGGATTTGCCGCTGATCAACCGCGTCACTCAGGGCTTGTACCCGCCGGCGTCGACGGTGAAGCCCTACATGGCCGTTTCGGCGCTGTTCGCCGGGGTGATCACACCCACCACCACCTTTTTCGGCGCTCCGACCTGGACGCTGCCCGGCACCGAACGCCGCTACCGCGACTGGCTGAAAACCGGCCACGGCATGCTCAACGTCACCAAAGCGATCGAGGAGTCCGCCGACACCTTCTTTTATCAGGTGGCGTATGAGATGGGCATCGATCGTATCCACCATTGGCTGAGCCAGTTCGGCTACGGCCAGTCCACCGGCATCGATCTGAACGAAGAGTACCGCGGCGTGCTGCCGAGCCGCGACTGGAAGCTGAAGGTGCACAAAAAGGGCTGGTATCAGGGGGACACGGTTTCGGTGGGCATCGGCCAGGGGTATTGGGTAGCGACGCCGATCCAGATGGTAAAAGCGCTGACCACGCTGATCAACAACGGTCAGGTGAAAACGCCGCATCTGCTGTATTCGCTGCAGCAGGGCAACAGGGTGACGCGCTATCAGCCGCCGGCGCAAGCGGCGCAGATCGGCGATCCCCACTCGCCTTACTGGGGCATCGTGCGCAACGGCATGTACGGCATGGCTAACTTGCCTAACGGCACCGGTTACAAGCTGTTCCACACCGCGGCGTATCAGATCGCCGCCAAATCCGGCACCTCGCAGGTGTTCAGCCTGAAGCAAAACCAGACCTACAACGCCAAAATGATCCCGGTGCGGCTGCGCGATCACATCTTCTATACGCTGTTCGCGCCTTACAAAACCCCCCGGGTGGCGATGGCGCTGATCCTGGAAAACGGCGGCGGCGACGGCGTGGTGGCGGGGCCGACCGCCCGCGCGATCCTCGACCATATTTTTGACCCGGCCAACGCGCCGCAGCCCGGCGATCCGGCGCAAAGTAAACCGCAGTTAAACGACAGTGCGGATGTGCAACGGTGATGCGGTTTGTTTTTACTTTCTTACAAACTGCAATCTCCTGACCATTTCCGGCAAGGTAGACTGAAATAACACCATAAACCGAATAAAAACGCAGGGTTAACACAACAGTGGCGCCATCGACCAAAAAAAGCGGTAAAACCTATTCCACAGTTCGTTTCGGCTGGATTTGCGCCGGCATGCTGGTCTGTTTTTTTCTGTTGGCGTTCAGGGTCGGCTATCTGCAGCTGCTGGAGCACCAGCAGCTGGCGGATCAAGCTGACCAGCGCTCTATCCGCACCCAGGTGGTGCCGACCAACCGCGCCATGATCACCGATCGCAACGATGAGGCGCTGGCGGTCAGCGTGTCGTCCAAAGACATCGTGCTGGATCCGAAACACATTCTCGATACCCAGACCGACACCGGCAACGAGCGCTGGCAGAGCATGGCCAACGTGCTGAAGATCCCGCTGGCGGACGTGCAGCATCTGATCCAGAGCAACGCGCATAAACGTTTCGTCTATCTGGCGCGCAAGGTGGAGGACGACAACGCCGCCTACATCAGCAAACTGCATCTGACCGGCGTCAGCACCGAGCAGGATTTCAGCCGCTTTTATCCGATGGGCCAGGACGCCGCCGGGCTGATCGGCATCGTCGGCCAGGACAATCAAGGGCTGGAGGGCATCGAGCTGGGCTTCAACCCGCTGTTGCAGGGCAAAAACGGCCTGCGGGTCTATCAGAAGGACGGCAGCGGCGCGGTGATCGGCGTGCTAAAAAGCGTGGATCCGGTGCCGCCGCCGAACGTAACGCTCAGCATCGACAAATTTATCCAGTATGTGCTCTATGCGCAGATCCGCGACGGCGTGGTGGCCAACCAGGCCGACTCCGGCTGTGCGGTGCTGGTCAAGATCGACACCGGCGAGATCCTCGGCATGGCCAGCTACCCGTCGTTCAACCCGAACAACTATGGCAGCACCCCGGCGAAAGACATTCGCAACGTGTGCAGCAGCGACAGCTTCGAACCGGGCTCGACGGTGAAACCGGTGGTGGTGATGGTGGGGCTGGAGCATAAGCTGATCCGGCCGGATACGGTGCTAGACACCACGCCGTATCGGGTGAACGGTCACCTGATCAAAGACGTCGGCCATTGGTCGAAGTTGACCATCACCGGCGTGCTGCAAAAATCGAGCGACATCGCGGTATCGCACATTGCGCTGGCGCTGCCGGCCACGGTGCTGCCGGCGGTCTATCGCAGCTTTGGCCTGGGGCGGCCGACCGAGCTTGGCATCGGCAACGAGAGCAGCGGCTATCTGCCGCAGCATCGTGAACGCTGGGCCGATATCGAACGCGCTACCTTCTCCTTCGGCTATGGGCTGCGCGTGACACCGCTGCAGATGGCGCGCGAGTACGCCGCTATCGGTTCCTTCGGCATTTATCGGCCGCTGTCGATCACCAAGGTGACGCCGCCGGTGATGGGGCAACGTATTCTGCCGGCGGATACGGTACGATCCGTGGTGCATATGATGGAGAGCGACGCCTTGCCGGGGGGCAGCGGGGTGAGCGCCGCGGTGCCGGGCTACCGGTTGGCGATCAAAACCGGTACCGCCGAGAAAATGGGCCCGAGCGGCAAATACGACGGCGGCTACATCAACTACACCGCCGGCGTGGCGCCGGCCAGCGATCCGCAGGTGGCGCTGGTGGTGATGGTCAACAACCCGAAAGCCGGCAAGCACTTCGGCGGTTCGGTGGCCGGGCCGGTGTTCGGCAAGATCATGGCCCAGGTGCTGGAGCACATGAATATTCTGCCGGACGCCCAGCCGCTTAACGTGGTGTCGTCGGTCAAGGGGTAACCGAGGGCGAGTGAGATTCCAGCAGGCGCTTCAGCGCCTGCAGATCGGCGTTCACCAGCCCGGCGTCGCGGGCGAACAGCGCATCGTCCATATCCGGCTGGCGGAACAGGGTGAAGATCACCTCGGTGCCGCGCCGGTTGGCGAGTGCGCGCAGCGGCACGTAGACCACACCGCCGTCCGGCAGCGTCACCCAATGATCCAGCACGCCGAAGGCATTCGGCGTGCTGAAGCGAATGCGGATCCGCCCCTGCGGGGTGTCCGCCACCCAGTCTTCATCTTCTCGCCGCAAGCTGTTGGCTAACCCTTTGGCCCACAAGGGGAAGTTTTCGGGCTGGCTGAGAAAGGCATACACCTCGTCACAAGGGCGGTTGATGGCAACATGCAGCGTTTGTGCGCTCAGCATCGTGGTTTCTCCGATTGGCGGCGATACTTCAGTGTAGATCCCGCCGCGCTTAGAAGTAGTAACCGATGTTCACGTTGGTGCGAAAATACCATTTATTGCTGCCGGAGGACTGGGTGCCGGTCCAGCCGGTGGCGTTTTCTACGCCGCCCCACGGGTTGGCGTTCTGAGCCCAGGTCAGATCCACCCACAGCATCACCGGCATGGCGAACACTTGTACCCCCAGCGTGTTCATTTTAGAGTCGGAGCCGCTGTGCCTGTCCTTCCAGAGCACGCTGTAATCGTTATAGAACCGCAGCTTTTTCACCGGCCCCCAGGGCACGTCGACGTCGCGCGCCAGGTTAATGGCGGCGGTGGTGGCCTGCGACGGGATCAGATAGGCCGGCGTCAGGCCGTTGCCCCCCATCAGGATCACCGAATTGTTGGCTCCGGCCGGGCCTTTGGCATCGTAACCGTAGCGGATTACCTGGCCGGACAGATGCCAGGGATCGTAATTCACCAGCGTATGTAAGCCTGCCGCCCAGAAGCTGCCGTTATCGCCGGTCGCCTGGTTGTAGAGCCGCGAGGCCGCCAGCGAACCGCCGAGCTCATTGTCCCAGCCGCCCTGATGGAAAGCGCGCGTCAGCCGCAGGTTTACCTGATCGCGTTTTTCGTTGCGCTGCAGGTGCTGTGACGCATAGTTGGTGTTTTTCAGATCGTCGTAGCTGGCGACGTCGGGGGCGTAACGCACGCCGGTCGGCATCATGCGCGGGTAGTAGGCGGCGTCGAAGGCCCAATCGTCATGCTGGTATTGGTATTTGGCGCCCAGCCCGGTGTTGACGCCAAAGCCGAGGTAAAACGGAATGCCGTACGACCAGCCGAACTGCGGGTAGGGCATCAGGCCGAACGGTTTGAACGGCGCGCCGAGCTGCACGGCGGAGCGCTCAGACAGGTGGTAGCCGACATAGGCGCGGTCGATGGCGTATTTGCGCCGATCCTGAAACCAGAATCCGCTATCGAAAAACGCGTCGTTTACCTGGCCGGCGGCATCGATGCGAAAGGCGTCAAAGCGTAAATGCGGAGGATTCCGATAATTGCTGCTGTGCCAGTCTTCATAGCGATAATTGGCGCGTAGTGCGCCGCCGATATCAATATTCTTTTTATTATCCTCGCTTTGCCAATGAATATGCGGAAATGCCGGGCGGCTTTTTTTTACCGGCGCCGCGGTGGCGGCAACGTCGTTGGGCAATGCGGTGGCGGTTACATAACTCACTGTTGAAACAAGGAAAAAACAAAGCGTAATCTTGCGCATGCCAAGCCCCTGAAGAAAGTAGACTGTTTATTAAGGCGAGCGAGTTTCACCTGTGAACAAGTTGTTTACGCTCATCGGTTTTATATTTGAGACGGTTTTATCGAGCATTTCATATATTAAATTTAGCGCTGGTTAATATATGAAACTTTGTTTATTTTTTAATGGGAAAACTATAAATCCGGTATTAAACAAGTCAAGAAATAAAAATGAGAGTTGATGAGCAATACCGATTATTGGGTTGTCTTGGTCGGCGGGGGCGGCACACAGCAGGCTGAAATATTAGTGTCATCAATGCCCGTTAGACTCGCGGCATCCTGGTATTACTGACTAAAAATCATGAACATAAAACTGACACTGGGCCGCAGGGTAAAATCTGCGGCGGCGCTGCCGCGCGCGTTTGGCTTCGGCAAGAGCATGGGCTTATTAAGCGGCGTAATTTGCGTTATCGCGCTATTTTCTCTGCTGCAACTGTTTTCCACCGTATTTATTTCCAATATTCTGCGCGACGCCAAGGTTAACCTGGTGGCGGGCGACGGCTTGCATCGCCAGCAGGCGACGATGGATCGCGCCAGGCTGTCGCTGCTGACGGCCAGCGACAGTCTGAACCGTGCGGGCATCTATTACCTGCAGGACAAAGCCACCGGCTCCGACGGCAGTTGGCACAGCCTGCTGGATGAGTCGTTGGCGGCGCTGCAGGCTTCAGAGCAGGCCTTCGCCCAGTACGAGCGCTTGAGCGCGGAGGCGCCCGAGGCGGCGGGCGCGCTGAAAGACAGCTACCGCCTGTTTTATGACGGTCTGAAAGAGCAGGCGCAAGGGTTGCAGGGCAGCAGCATCGATGCGTTTTTCGCCGTGCCGATCCAGGCATTTCAGGCGGATTTCAACGAAAAGTATCTCGCTTACCAGACGCTGAACGAGCGGCGTGGCGATGACGTCAACGTGCGGCAATTGGCGGCGCTGGAGCAGGCCAAGACCTTTGCGCTCGGCGCGCTGGCCGCACTGGCGCTGATCGCCGTGGGGGTGTGGGTCGGCGTCTCTCGCTGGGTGATCGCACCGCTGCGGCGGGCAATCGCACACCTCAACGTGCTGGCCGCCGGCGATCTTTCACGGCCGCTGCCGCCTGAGCGGGCATTCAACCGCGAGATGCACCAGCTGCAGACCAGCATTGGCCACATGCAGGGCGGTCTGCAGCGGCTGGTCAGCGAGGTGCGTGATGCGGCGAGTGGGATCCTGAACGGCGTCGGGCGGCTGGCGGACGGCAATCGACAGTTGACGGCGCAGTCGGCGAAGCAGAACGGTGAATTGCAGTTGGCGACCGAGCACGTGCAGCAGCTGGCGGCTCGGGTGGAGGAAAACGGCCAATATGCGCAGCAGGCCAGCCAACGAACCGAACAGGCCCGGCAGTGCGCCGGCGCCGGTGAGCAGATGATGGAAACCGTCAATGTTTCGATGCAAGGGATCGTCAACCAATCGGCCGAAATGCGCGGCATTGTCGCGCTGATCGACAGCGTGGCGTTCCAGACCAATATTTTGGCGCTGAATGCGGCAATCGAGGCGGCGCACGCCGGCGTTCATGGCCGCGGCTTTGCCATCGTGGCCAAAGAGGTGGGGCTGCTGGCGCAAAAAAGCAGCCATTCGACGCGCGATATTCAGCAGTTGATCAACCGTTCGCTGCGGCAAATCGATCAAGGTTCGCAGGCGGTGGATCTGCTGACGGGCAACCTGCGCCAGATTATCGATCTGGTGAACAAATGCAGTGCGCTGATGGGGGACATTTCCCTGGCGTCGCTCAATCAGGGGGAGAGCATTCAGGACGTGACGGCGCGCATCTCGGCGCTGAATCAGGTGGCGCGGCAAACCGGCACGGTGGTGAACGCGGTGACCGAGGCTTCGCAGCTGTTGCAGGGCGAGTCGGAACGGTTAGAAAAAGCGATGGCGCGTTTCAGGTTGCCGGCGCAATAAATACTTCCGATGCAGGTTAATGAATAATAAAGCTGCGCTTAACGTTATTTATTATATTCGCGCCCTGATAAAGTTCAGCGGTTAAATAAAAGTGCAGGCCGACGCTTATGGATTAAAAAATCATCGGCCTGCAGAGATTATTTTTGACGGGATGATTAACGGCTGGTCTGGTGGCCGATAATGCCGCCGAGCGCTGCGCCGCCAAGGGTGCCCAGCGTGCTGCCGTCGGTCAGCACCGCGCCGCCGACGGCGCCCACGCCCGCGCCGATCGCCGTGTTGCGATCGCGATTGGACATATGCCCACATGCGGTAACGGAAAGCGTTGCCATCACCACCACCAATACACCTGCGGCACGTTTAATATTCATAATGAGTTCCTGGTAAATTGACTGATTAATGGATTAAAAATAATCCGATTAACCTGCCGGTAGAAGTTGGGATGAATGTATTCCTCCGTAAGAAAATCGAACAGGTAAAAATTCTTAATTTTGCGGCGGTGAAAAGCGATTGCTCGCCGAATGTGCGGCCGTCGGTAAAATCGCGGGTCTATACTGGAAAGACGCCTCGCGGGGTGCGGGGCGCATACTCTGGAGGCCGCCATGTCCGATCTCGTTTCCGCATCCGGCAAACCGGTGAAAATCCCCGGCCCGGACCACCCAATCACCTTGACCCGCCATCCGGCGCGGGTTGTCGTGCGTGCAGCCGGTCAGACCCTGGCCGACAGCCGCAACGTGCTCATCCTGCAGGAAGCCACCTATCCGCCGGTGTTTTACTTTCCGCGTGAGGATGTGAATCGGGCGCTGTTGCAGAAAAACGAGCACGTCAGCTACTGCCCTTATAAGGGCGACTGCAGTTATTTCTCCCTTGTGCTTAACGGCGAGCAGGGGGCCAATGTGGCCTGGAGCTATGAAATGCCCTACAACGCCGTGGTGGCAATCAAGGATCATCTGGCATTTTATCCCGATAAAGTGGCGGAGATCCGCACCGAAGCGTGAGCCGCCGCCGCCATCAGGCGGGGGCAGGTTGACATTCTCATTGTCCCTACTCATTATGTGTATTACCGGAAATTGATACGCTTTCCTTATGTTTTAATCCGACATAAACGAAACTCTGAGCAGGTGCCAAGGTGTCTACCTCTACGCGATTTGCCGTTGCCATCCACATTCTGACCAACATCACGCTGTGTCGCGGCCAGACGGTGCGTTCCGAAGATATCGCGCGCAGCGTCAACACCAACCCGACGGTGGTGCGGCGCATCCTCGGCGCGCTGGCGGAGGCCGGGCTGACCTATTCACAGATGGGGCAAGGCGGCGGGGCGCTGCTGGCGCGGCCGGCGGAAGCGATCTCGCTGCTGGACGTGTATCGCGCGGTAGAGGATCAACCGTATTTCATGCTGCACCGTACCCGGCCTAACGATGCGTGCTATATCGGCCACGCGATTACCCCGGTGCTGGAGCAAGAGTTCGCGCGCGTCGGTCACGCGCTGGAAGCCAGCCTGGCGCAAACCAGCATCGCCGAAATGGCCGGGCAGGTCGAGCGGCGCGCAGGCTATCCTTTTGTCCCTTGTTCACCGCAATATCAAGCGGATACGCAATAAAAGCCCACGCCAATTCCCGCTACGCGCAGAGCATTTTTTGCATTGCTTTAATGTAATTGTGTAAGTTACATTAGCTCGCATCAAGTGTGATGTAGCTCACGTTTTAGACTGCCTCCCCACGATACTCAACCGATTGGCCGGAAACCTTTTCTTCCGGCGCAGATTCGCTGTGCTTATAAACCAGGAGAGAACGATGTTAGAAATGATTGAAAGCTTGGCCACCGTGGTGGTCCTGGTGCCGGTAATGGTAGCCGTCTTGCTCGGCGCGATTTACGGCCTGGGTGAAGTGTTCAACGTCTTTTCCGCTATCGGCCGCAAAAACGGCTGATGGCACGCAGGGGGCGCTCAGCCCCCGGCTCTTTTATCTCCTTTCCTCTCTAAGATTGCGCTGTGGCGTCAATCATCGCCATCACCTGCCGAAACATCGCGCTTTCCGCATCGGCCAGCTCGTTGACCAACGTAAAGTGATTGCAGTGGCGATCGGCCAGCAGTTGGACGTCGAGGCCGCACGCCAGGCAGGCGTCATAATAGGCCTGCGTCTGGTTTTTAAACCCTTGTGTTTCCCGCTGGCCGACGTCGAGCAATATCTGCGGCGCATGTTCCTTCGCCGGCAGTAAAAATAGCGGGCTAAGGGT
The DNA here is from genome assembly GCF_052168715.1 of Serratia sp. CY44782. NCBI lineage: Bacteria > Pseudomonadati > Pseudomonadota > Gammaproteobacteria > Enterobacterales > Yersiniaceae > Serratia > Serratia sp. CY44782. Next base: position 44,511 of record NZ_JBJNME010000008.1, on the reverse strand, counting down.
TTGCGCCTGCTCGGGCGTCAGGTGTAGCCAGTCGTTGATATAGATATCGCACAGCGGGCGCAGATCGTAGAGGCCGCTCAGCGCCAACGCGCCTTTGATCGCGTTGGGCGGCAGGCGATAGCGTGGTTGCCAGCCGTCGGCGATCAGCATGCCGCACAGGTGGCCGCCGGCCGAACTGCCGCTGACGAAAATGCGTGCCGGATCGATGCCGAAAGGCGCCCCGTGATGATAAAGCCAGGCGACGGCGCTGCGCACCTCGTGCACGATCTCCGCCAGCGTCGCTTCCGGCGCCAGCGTGTATTCCAGCGTGGCGACTGCCACGCCGCGGCGGGCAAACGCGGCGGCCATCGAACAGGCTTCCTCTTTGCGCTGCGAATGCCAGTAGCCGCCATGAATAAAGATCAGCAGCGGGGCGGGCTGCGTGCAGGCCGGGAACAGATCGAGGCGCTCTGCGGCGCTCATGCCGTAGCGCAGATCGTAAATGCCCGGCGTCTGCGCCTTGGCGCGCTGGGCCAGCACGGCGTATTCCGCCATGCAGGCGTCAAAATCTTCCACCGAAGCGCGGGCGTTGTATTGCACGGCGCGCGCGCTCAGGTCTTCAAACGTCAGATCGATGCTCATCACTTCTCCGGATTGTTATGCGTTATGCCTTCATCATCGTCGTGCAGGCGAAAAGATGTTTGATCTCCGGTGCGCATCATTGCGGCTTCTCCGATGCTGTTTTCTGCTGTATATTGCTGTTTTATGCTTTTTATTGCGGAATAAACCCATGCACAAAGCGGCACGACAGCGCCATTTACTGGATTTGCTCAGCGAACGCGGGCAGGCGGCGGTGGCGGAACTGGCCTCCGCCATCGGCGTTTCCGTCGATACCGTGCGCCGCGATCTGGCCGATCTCGAGCGGCAAGGGTTGGCGCAGAAACATCACGGCGGGGCGATCGCACTCGAACCCTCCGACATGCCGCGCCAGGCGCGTGCGGCGCTGTTGCCGCAGGTCAAGCAGCGGCTCGGCCGCGCGGTGGCCGCGCAGATCCCACCCGGCAGCACCCTGATGCTGGATGCGGGCAGTACGTTGCTGGCGGTGGCGCAGGCGCTGCGTGGGCCGGCCACGGTGATCACCGCTTCGCTGGATATCGCGCAGTGCCTGAGCGACAGGCCGGAGATCAACCTGATTCTGCTTGGCGGCCAATGGGATGCGCGCCAGCGGCTGTTTGCCGGCGGCGCCACCCTGGCGTTGCTGGCGCGCTACCGTGCGGGCATCGCCTTGCTGGGCGCCTGTGCGGTGCATGCGCAGCTGGGGCTGAGCGCCGGCGAGGAGGCCGATGCCGAGGTCAAACGCGCCATGCTGGCCAACAGCGGCGAGTGCTGGCTGGTGGCCGACCATATGAAGCTGGATCGCTGCGAACCGCATCACGTTGCGGATCTGGCGCAGATCCAACGGCTGTTTACCGATCGCCCGTGGGACAACCTGGACGAACAATCACTGATTGAACTTTGTGTCGTCGCCGACGACCGCTAGAGGAGAACACTGATGAACGATACCGCACGACCGTTGCAGGTGGCCCTGATTGGCTACGGCTTTGTCGGCAAGGCGTTTCACGCGCCGCTGATTAACGCGGTGCCGGGGCTGGAACTGAGCGTGGTGGCTTCGCGCGATGCCGCCAAGGTGCATGCCGATCTGCCGCATGCGCAGGTGATCGCCGATCCGCTGGAGGCCATCAGTCGGCCGGAGGTGGATTTGGTGGTGATCGCGTCGCCGAACGACACCCATGCGCCGCTGGCGCTGGCCGCGCTGGAAGCGGGCAAGCACGTGGTGGTGGATAAGCCCTTTACGCTGGATTTGGCGCAGGCGCGCACGCTGATTGCGGCGGCGGAAAAACACGATCGCCTGCTGTCGGTGTTCCAGAACCGCCGCTGGGACAGCGACTACCTGGGCGTGAAGCAGGTGATCGAACAGGGGCTGATCGGCAAGGTAACGCACTTTGAGTCGCACATCGATCGCTACCGCCCTGAAGTGCGGGTGCGCTGGCGCGAACAGAACCTGCCGGGCAGCGGGCTGTGGTTCGATCTGGGGCCGCACATGGTCGATCAGGCGCTGCAGCTGTTCGGTTTGCCGCACAGCGTGCAGGCCAACATCGCCACGCTGCGCCCCAACGCGCAGGTTAACGATTGGGCCCACGTGGTGCTCAACTACTCGACGCACCGCGTGATCCTGCACGGCAGCATGCTGGTGGCGGGGGGCGTGGCGCGCTTTACCGTGCACGGCGAGAAAGGCAGCGTAGTCAAAGCGCGCGCCGACGGACAGGAGAGCCAACTGCTGGCCGGCGTAACGCCGGGCTCGGCGGAGTGGGGCAAAGACGACGACGCGATGAGCCTGTTTATCGGCACGGAGCCGGTGCGCACGCTGCCGACGCCGGATGGCGATCAGCGTCAGTATTACGTCCAGGTGCGCGACGCGCTGCGCAGCGCCGGCAGCAATCCGGTTACCGCCCCGCAGGCGCTGGCGGTGATGGCAGTGCTGGAGGCGGCCACCCTGGCGGCGGAAACCGGTGTGACTCAGCCGTTGCCGCTCACCGAGGCGGAGATCGCCGCCTGGTAACGGCCCGCGTCAGATAAGGCGTCAGACGCATGGATACAGTGCACGCCGTGCGTCTTCCGCCATCCCAACCCCTGGCATAGGCTAACCCTCAGTCTATGTCAGGAGTGTTTATCATGTTATCCCATCCTTCGCCGCAGGGCGTCCGCGGCATATTGGCCGCACTGTCTCTGAGCATGCTGCTGTCATCGCTCGGCATCAGCATCGCCAACGTCGGGCTGCCGGCGCTCGCCACCGCGTTCCATGCTTCGTTCCAGGCGGTACAGTGGGTATTGCTCTGTTATTTGCTGGCCGTCACCACCTGCATCATCGGCATCGGCCGCTTGGGCGACAGCCTTAATCGCCGCCGCCTGTTGTTGGCGGGTATCGCGCTGTTTACTGCCGCTTCGCTGGCTTGTGCGCTGGCCCCGCAGCTTTGGCTGCTGCTGGCGGCGCGCCTGGCGCAGGGGCTGGGGGGCGCGGTCATGATGTCGATCGCCATGGCGCTGGCGGGTGAAGCGCTGGGCACGGAAAAAATCGCCCGCGCGATGGGGCTGCTCGGTACCATGTCGGCAGTGGGCACCGCGTTGGGGCCGTCGTTGGGCGGCGCGCTGATCGCCGGTTTCGGCTGGCGGGCGATGTTTCTGATCAACCTGCCGCTGGGCCTGTTGGCGCTGTGGCTCGCCTGGCGATACTTGCCGGAGGGGACACGCCCGGCAGCGCGCCAGGAACCGTTCGATCGCGCCGGTACGCTGCTGCTGGGCGGCACATTGCTCTGCTATTCGCTGGCGATGACCTTGGGGCGCGGCAATTTCGGCGCGCTCAACCTGGCGTTGATGCTGGGGGCCCTGTTGGCGGGGGCGCTGTTCATCGGCGTGGAGCGCCGCGCTGCATCGCCGCTGTTGGCGCCGACGATGTTCCGCCATCCGGCCCTGACGGCGGGGCTGGCGGCCAGCGCGCTGGTGATGACGGTCATGACCGCCACGCTGGTCGTCGGGCCGTTCTATCTGTCACGCGCGCTGGGGTTAAGCGCTGCGCAGGTCGGGCTGGTGATGTCGGCGGGACCGGCGGTGGCTATCCTAACCGGCATTCCGGCCGGTTATCTGGTGGATCGTTTTGGATCGCAGCTCATCGCCCAGTTTGGGCTGGCGGCGGTGGCCGCCGGTGCGGCGTTGCTGTCGCTGTTTAGCCGCGCCGGCGTGCTCGGCTATGTGGCACCCATCGCGCTGCTGACCGCCGGCTATGCGTTGTTTCAGGTGGCCAACAACACCATGCTGATGAAGGATCTGTTTCCTGAACGGCGCGGTTTGATCGCCGGAATGGTGAACCTGGCGCGCAATCTCGGGGCGATCACCGGCGCCTCGGCGATGGGGGCGCTGTTTTATCTGACCTCGCAGCGGGTGGCGGGAACCGCCGCCGCCGCGGCTTACGGGATGCAGGTGACTTACGGCGTGGCGGCGCTGTTGGCGCTGGCGGCGTTGCTCATCGCCTTCGGCGGCCGCCGGCTGATGCTGCGTTACGACGCGCGCTGAACCGCGTAGCGTTCTTGCACGAAACCGTTGTCCGATTGGGTGGCGGCGAGCAGGCGCAGCCGTTGTTCCGGGCCATCGGCGCCGAACAAGGGAATGCCGCCGCCCAACAGCAGCGGCACGCGCGTGATAGTCAGCTCGTCGATCAACCCGGCCTGCAGGAAGCGCTGGACGGTCTGGCCGCCGTCGATATACAGGTGACGGCAGCCTTGATCGGCCAACTGCGCCACGATGGCCGCCGGTTCGCCAGTCATCCAGCGAACGTGCCCGGTATCTTGTTGTGCTGGCGGCTGCGTCGACAGCACCACCACCGGCAGTTCGCCATAGGGCCACTCGGGAAAGGCGCGGACTTTCTCATAGGTATGGCGCCCCATCACCAGCGCGTCGATGTCGGCGATAAACGCCTCATAGCTTAGCCCGTTGAGCAATGAAACCGCGTACTCGGGCCGCAGCAGCCAGTCGATGTCGCCGTCCGCTCCGGCAATGAAACCGTCCACGCTGGTGGCGATGTAAACCGAGCATTTCATCAGGCGAGATCTCCCCGGTAAACCACATGCACCTTGTTGCCGTCGGGGTCGCGCAGGTAAGCGCCGAAATAGCCTTTGCCGTAGTGTGCGCGTTCGCCGGGTTCGCCTTCGCTGCTGCCGCCCGCCAGCAGGCCGGCGGCGTAGGCGCGTTTGACCTCCAGCTCATCGGCGGCGAGAAAGGCCAGCATGCTGCCGTTGCCGGCGCTGGCAGGCTGTCTGTCGAAGGGTTGGTAGGCATAGAAACGCGGCAGCGCTTGCCCCGGCATCACCCAGCAGCGGGCGGCGGGGCCGCCGTCCGGCGTCACTTCCCGCCGCTGTAATCCCAGCGGCAAAAGAATGGCGTCGTAGAATGCGGCGGCGGCGTCCAGATCGCTGACGCCGACGGTAATATGGCTGAACATGGCGCTTCCTTTCCGAAGAGAGAGTATGAACGCTTAGAACAGTAGCAGCGATGCTGCAGAATAGACAGGCCGCAACGGAGGATTCGGATTAGGGACGCGCGCAGGGGTATAGCGCGCTTCACGGGGTTATGGGGCAGGCCGCCGCTCAGTTGCTTTCGACGCGCGGATTGGCGTGAGTCGGCTGGCTGGGATAGTCCACCTGATGCTTGTGCAGGTAATCGCGGATTAGCTGGCGCACTACCTGGGAAGGCGTGACGTCCTGCTGCAGGCACAGGTCTTCCAGGGCTTTTTTCTTGTCCGGGTCAATCAGCACCGTTAGCCGCGCCGTTTTCTTTTCCATCAGGATCCTCCAGAGAATGATAACTGAATGATAATACCACGTGGGCGAAGCGGCCAGCCAGACCGCGTCGCCTCCGCCTTTAGCGGAAATGCAGCCGCTCTATTTTGCGCGACAGATAGCCGAGCTCGCAGTTGAACAGCTCGCCGCTGCCGGCGGCCAGGTTGCGCAGCGCGCTCAGCGGCACCGCCACCTGCGCCGGCGTGGCGTAAATGATCACGTTGCCACTGGGGGCGATGCAAAACAGCACGGTGCCGAATATCCGATGCAGGCTGTGGTACAGCAAGCTGTTTTCGTCTGGCAGGTCGTGGTAATTCAGCACCAACCAGCCCCCGTCGTTAAGGCGCGCGGCACAGTTTTCCAGGAAAGTCTGGGTTCCTTGCTGCGGATCCATGGCAAACGCCGAATAGAGATCGGAAAAGATCAGGTCGTAGCGCGTTTCGGCGGGCGGACGCACGAAGTCCATGGCGTCGGCGGTGCGCAGGCTGATGGTGTCGGTGGCCGGCAGCGTAAAATAACGGCGTGCGACGGCGATCACCGCGGCGCGCAGCTCGACCACGTCCAGGCGCATCGCCGGATCGAGGGCGTGCAGCGCACGCAGCAGGCTGCCGCCGCCTAATCCCAGGATCAACGCCGACGTCGGCGGCTGCCAGGCCACCGCCATCAGCATCGCTTTGATGTAGTTGTGGATCGGCTGCGCGGGGTTGCTGAGGCTCATTTTGCTCTGCTCGCAGATGCCGTCAAACCGCAGCGTGCGGTAGTCCTTGTGATCGGAAACGATGATTTCGCCCCAGGCGTCGGCTTCGCGGGCGATCACCTGGCCGCGCGGAGAGAAATCGAGGGTTCTGAGTAAGCTGTCAACCAGAGACATGGTATTCGCAGGGCTCCTTTGGCAAGCGGCCTATTTACGGGCGCACATGAAATCGGCGGTGCAAATGCGTTGGCCGTCGATGCTGGCACGGCCGGTAAAGCGGGCGATCGCCCCGCGCCGGCGCACAAAGGCGACCTCCATCAGCACCTGATCGCCGGGGCGGGCGGCGCGATAAAACCGCGCCCGCTGGATGGCGGCGAAATAGTAATGTTCCCCTTCGTTCAGCGCCCCGAGATAGTAATGGGCTAGCAGACCGGTGCTTTGCGCCAGCGCTTCTACCAACAGCACGCCGGGAAAACCGGCGAAGTGGGCGTGGCCGCTCCAGAACGTCGGCTCATTGGCGGTGATGTTCTTGATGGCGGTCAGCCGCCCTTCGGCAATGCAGGTGCCGGCGGGCAGCACGCGATCGACCAACAGGCAGGGATAGCGATGAGGCAAAATCGCCTGAATATCGTTGAATTGCAGGGGATGACCATTCAATGGCATGGGGGCGCGTGATCCTGTCTGCGGCGAAACCGGTGCGATGGCCGGCGTTCAGTCCATAGTGAGTATAATAACATTATAATAAAATTATCATCAGATGTGCCAGATGAAAGACATGATGGCGGAGAAACCGGTGAAAAACGGGGGAAGAGGGAGGCACCCGATCGTGGCGATCGGGTGTGCAGCGGACTTTAGTGCTTGGAACGGGTGACCTTGTCCAGATAGCCCATCACGAAAGCGGACAGCACGAAGGTGAGATGGATGATCACATACCACATCAGCTTATTGTCCGGCACGTTCTTGGCGTCCATAAACACCCGCAGCAGGTGAATGGAGGAGATAGCGACGATAGAGGCGGCGACTTTGTTTTTCAGCGAGGTGGCGTCCATTTTGCCCAGCCAGCTCAGCTTTTCTTTCCCTTCGGTGATATCCAGCTGCGAGACGAAGTTTTCATACCCGGAGAACATCACCATCACCAACAGCCCGCCCACTAGCGCCATGTCGACCAGCGACAGCAGAGTCAGGATCAGGTCGGCTTCAGCAACAGAAAAAATGTTGGGCAGGACGTGCAGGATCTCCTGGAAAAATTTGATCGACAGGGCGACCAGGGCCAGTGAAAGGCCGAAATAAACCGGCGCGAGCAGCCAGCGGGAGGCGTACATCGCGTTTTCGAGCAAGCGTTCAATCATAAAATTTTATTAAATACGTGGCTAAAAGAGCGCTCAGTATAACGCAGGAGACCCGGGCGAAATCAACCGCTTGCCAATGGGTTGGAGAAATTTACGAATGGACGTTCGCGTCGAACGGGTTCATGACAATGATATCGCATGGGGATAAACTGCCGCGGTCTCTTGCCTTGCTACCGTTTCGTCAATCGCTGCTCAAAACTAAGGATGGTTATATGGTCGATAATGCGTTTATCGCGAGAACGCGAGCCGTTAATGGCTGCTTTTCCATGTTTTTGCTGATGTTCCTGATTACATTTATTCCGTTGTTCATTGAGAACAGAACCGCCTTGATGCGACAAGGGCTATTGCTACCGTTGCTGTACGGAATGGAATTTTTCGCTATCTTTTCGTTATACCTGCTCTTTTTCCGCCGTAGAGAAGGATTGGGCAAAGGCGAGGTTAAGCGCAACGATTTTGCGCTGCTGCTGTTCGCGCTGTTGGTGATTCAGTTTATTTTCCCGCGTTTGATGGGCGTGGAAAAAACGGAAACCTGGGTGATGGAGCAGGTGGCATTGCCCAGCGAGATTTTGGCGCTCAATGCCGCTTTGTTGGTTTTCGTCGTCCCCGTCTATGAAGAGATCGTATTTCGCGGCTGTTTGTTTAACGCACTGATGTATTGGTTTAACGATAAGGTGCTTTGGGCTGCGTTAACGGTGTCTGTCATCTTTGCCGTTTTGCATACCCAGTACACCGATTGGCGCACATTGGCAGCCCTGGTGCTCATCTCGCTGGTGTTAACGGCCGCCAGAGTGAGATCCAAAGGGATCTATTTGCCCATTGGGCTGCATATGACCATGAATGGCGTCGTGATGGCGGCCAGCTATGCGTTAAATTGAAGCTGTGCTTGCCGCCGGATGTTCAGTGCCTGGCTTTCTTCCCGTCGCTGTGGCCGAGAGAACGCTCGGGGAAGCTGTGATCGCGCAGCCGCTGCTTCAGCTGCGCCGCATCGGGGAAGCCGCCGTCAATTTTGCGATCCCAAATCATCACGCCATCGACGCTGATTTGATAGACCCCGCCGGTGCCCGGCATCAGCGTGACGGAGGCGAGATCGTCGCCAAAGGTATTGAGCAGCTCTTGCGCCATCCAGCCGGCGCGCAGCAGCCAGTTGCATTGTGAACAGTAGTGGATCGTCACTGCGGGGGCATTTTTCATCGATGATCGACCGGTAGTGGTAACGGCTCGCAATCAGCCTGATGGACCTGCAAGCGATGGTGGCTGTGTCTCGCCCAATAGTCAAGCGTCTGCTGCGGCCAGAGCGGCAAGGGGGCCGAGTGTGCGTCACGGCCGTTTGCTGCCGGCAAACCATTCAACCCCACGCAGCATGCCCGCCCAATAAAACCGGGGTAAAAACCAGGCTTTCAGCCACCAGGCCAGACGGCTGGGCTGGGTTGCGTCACGGCCGTTTGCTGCCGGCAAACCATTCAACCCCACGCAGCATGCCCGCCCAATAAAACCGGGGTAAAAACCAGGCTTTCAGCCACCAGGCCAGACGGCTGGGCTGGGTTGCGTCGAGCAGAGGAAACGTGGGCAGTAACTTACCGTCATAGCCAAACTCCGCCAGCACAACTTTGCCTTTCTCGACCGTCAACGGACAGGAACCATAGCCATCATAATGGGCCGTGAGAGGCGCGCCATGAATCAGCGCCGCGACGTTTTCCGCCACCACCACCACCTGTTTTCGGGCTGCCGCCAGGGTTTTGGCGTTTGGCGTTGAGCAACAGTCGCCTACCGCAAAAATATCCGGCCAATGCTTATGCTGCAGCGTTAATTTATCCACATCGCACCAGCCGGCTCCCTCAGCGAGCCCGCTTTGCGAAATAAATGCGGGGGCCGACTGGGGCGGCACCACGTGGAGCATATCGAAGGGCAGGGTTAACTCGCGTTTTCCCTCTTCATTTGTCTCTACTGCAAATGTTGCTTGCCGATTCGGACCATCAACACGAATTAAATGATGATTGAAATTGACCTTTGCACGGTATTTTTGCAAATACTCGCTCAGCGGAGGGACAAATTGCGGAATGCCGAAAACTGCCGTGCCCGCAAGGCAGAAATTGACGTTAATATTATTCAGGATGCCTTGGCGGCGCCAGTGGTCGCATGAAAGATACAGGGCTTTTTGCGGTGCGCCGGCGCATTTTATGGGTAGCGCCGGTTGAGAAAATATCGCCTGGCCGCCTTTCATTTCTCGGACCAGTTTCCAGGTGTATTCGGCAAGATCAAAGCGATAATTAGAGGTGACGCCGTTTAATCCCAGGGTATCTTCAAGGCCCTCTATTTTATCCCAGCGTAAAACGAGGCCGCACGCAACAATAAGAAAGTCATAGTTTATTTTCTGCCCTTGGCGAGTCTCGATGTATTTTTGGCTGGGCTCAACCCTGACAACGCTATCCTGTACCCATGCGGTTCCTGCGGGCAGGACAGCGCGCAGGGAACGCCGTGTTTTATTGATATCAAAGAGCCCGCCGCCCACCAGGGTCCATGCCGGTTGATAATAATGACAGTCGTTAGGTTCCACGACCGTTATATCGATGTCTTTAATTCGCTTCCTTATGCTTGCCGCGATACCTATTCCGGATGAGCCGCCGCCAATAACAACGACGCTTTTCTGGGTATTTATTTTTTCTGGTTTCATGCAGGCCTCCTTTCATAAGAAAGTAGGGGGTTGCTGGCCAGATTAAAAGCGAATTTATAGAACTTGTGGTTATATAAAAAATCATATATTCCATTTTGCTATATGTAATAACAAATAGAAATAAGTTATTTGACATTGCCGGTGAACTGATCGTTAATAAATGGCATGAGCATCATTAAGGGATTAGTGCAGTGGATTTTTTCCATTTCAGTTTTTATATCGTGATGCTGTTAGTGGTCACCGGGGGAATTGTGGGATTCCTCCTGGCCCTGACCGGCGGCGGCGGGTCAATCGTCTGCGTGCCGTTATTGCTGTATATGGTGAAAGTGCCGGATACGCATTTGATTATAGGAACCAGCGCCATGTCCGTGGCCATTAACGCGCTGATCAACCTGGCCGCACATGCCACCAAAGGCAACGTCAGGTGGCAGACCGGGCTTGTCGTTTCGCTGGTCGCCGTCATGGGCGCTCTGGCGGGTTCTCAGATGGGAAAAATCACGGACGGGCACTACTTAACCCTGCCTTTCTCCTTGCTGATGCTGGTTGTCGCCGGGTTGACGCTGAAAAGAAATCATCCTGCCGGCACCCCCTTGCCGTCCCCCCATGCTGCCGTTCATCCCGCCATCGTTTGGCCCAGCGTCCTGGCCCTGGGCGGGCTGGCGGGCTTTCTGGGCATTGGCGGCGGATTTTTGGTTGTGCCGGCGCTGGTTTGGTTTTTCCGCTTCTCAATGGTTGAAGCGGTGGCAACCTCACTGGTGGTCGTGGCGGCCATGGGGATGTCGACCAGCGCCAGCTACGCCATGTCCGGAAAGGTCTCGATCGCCATTACGTGCTGGCTCATCGTCGGTGGCGTTCTGGGGGGCGTGGTGGGGGTGGCGCTCGCCGAGCGCCTGAAGAAACGCGAAGACATTATCAATGTGCTCTATGCCGTCATGCTCTTGGCGCTGGCCCTGTATATGTTATTTAAAAGCCTATGAAATGGAAGGAAAAAAACATGCGCATCCGCACTTACCACCCTCAGCTCTCCTTTTCGGGCGCGCCTGAAGCGAGTGATTTCAAGGTGCTGTCTCAACAGGGCTATCGCCTTATCGTCAACAATCGGCCGGACGAAGAGCCGGGGGAGTATCTTGATCATCAGCAAGAGAAAGCGTTGGCTGAACAAGGGGGGATGCGTTACGTCTATCTCCCTTACACGTTCGATACGCTGACCTGGGAGATCGTTTACACCTTCCAGTTTCTGCTGCGGCAAGGCAAGAAAACCCTGGCGCACTGCAGAAGCGGGGCTCGATCTGCCTGCCTTTCCCTGCTGTATGCGCTGCGCGAAGGTCAGATAGATGAAGCGCTGTTTCGCCGCCAATGCGACGAATACGGCGCGGACGCCGATAAGGCGCTCAGCTGGTATGGCAAGCATCGGTCCGTGCGGGCCACGGCAGAAGTTCACGCGTTTTATGAGCCGGAAAGCGGCAGCCTGCAGTATGTGGTTGCCGATCCCGAGGCGCGCCGCTGTGCGATTATCGATCCGGTGCTGGATTTTGACCGCCGATCGGGCACGATCTCGCATCAACAGGCCAACGAGATTCTGAATTTTATCCATCAACGGGGGTGGGGAGTGGCTTGGGTGCTGGATACGCACCCGCACGCCGATCATTTTTCGGCTGCCACCTGGCTGGCGCAGAAAACCGGCGCCTTCACCGGTATCGGTGAAAAAATTACCGCCGTTCAGGGGCTGTGGGAAGAGATCTATAATTTAAAAGACCTGCCTGCGGCCAAGACCGTCTGGGATGTGTTGTTCGCGGACGGGGACGTCTTTTTTATCGGCAACCTGCGCGCTGAAGTGTTGCTGTCTCCCGGGCACACGCTGGCTTCCGTCACTTACCACATTGCGGATGCGGCGTTTATCCACGATACGTTCTTCATGCCGGACAGCGGCACCGCAAGGGCTGACTTTCCAGGCGGCAATGCGGAGGCCTTGTGGGACTCATTGCAGCGGATCCTGAGTCTGCCGGCGGATACCCGCCTGTTCACCGGCCATGATTACCGCCCGGCGGGGCGAGAGGCCCGTTGGGAAAGCACAGTGAGAGAGCAGCGCGAGAACAACCCCTGGGTAGTCAACATGGATAAATCCCGGTTCGTTGCGCAAAGAAAACAGCGGGACGCCACGCTGCCGCACCCGGAACTCATGCTGATGGCGCTGCAGGTCAATATTCGCGGCGGCGTTTTGCCTGACTGTGAAGACGATGGGCAACACTATCTGAAAATCCCCGTGAATCGATTTAAGGGTTGAATCAGGTGATGGCGGCGCCAGCGAACAGGCAAATCATTCGCCTGGGATCGCGCCGTCTGTTAATTGTTTTTTATGAAATAATCATGCTGATTCATATTTAATTATTTGTTTTTACACAAAACACGCGGCGCTTGCCCTCACCGAATACAGTCACTACATTAACAACTGTACTTCCCATTCTGCTAAGGAAAACACCATGAAAGCTGCCGTAGTGACGAAAAACCATACCGTAGACATTCAGGATAAAGTGCTGCGCCCGCTGAAGCACGGCGAGGCGGCGTTGAAAATGGAGTGTTGCGGGGTATGCCACACCGATTTGCACGTGAAAAACGGCGATTTCGGCGAGGTGCCAGGCATTACGTTGGGGCATGAAGGTATCGGCGTGGTCTCCGCCGTCGGTGAGGGCGTCACCTCGTTAAAAGTGGGTGACCGCGCCAGCGTCGCCTGGTTTTACCAAGGGTGCGGCCATTGCGAATACTGCGTCAGCGGCAACGAAACCTTGTGCCGCTCGGTGAAAAACGCCGGCTACAGCGTCGACGGTGGCATGGCGGAAGAGTGCATCGTGGTGGCGGACTACGCGGTGAAAGTGCCGGACGGGCTCGATTCTTTCGCCGCCAGCAGCATCACCTGCGCCGGCGTCACCACCTACAAGGCGGTGAAGATTTCCGATATCAAGCCGGGGCAGTGGATCGCCATCTACGGCTTGGGCGGGCTGGGCAACCTGGCGCTGCAATATGCCAAGAACGTGTTTAACGCCAAGGTGATCGCCATCGACGTTAACGACGGCCAGCTGGAGTTCGCCAAACAGATCGGCGCCGATCTGACCATCAACTCCAAAACGCAAAACGCGGAGGAGATCATTCAACAGCAAACCGGCGGCGCTCACGCGGCGGTGGTGACGGCGGTGGCGAAAGCGGCCTTCAACTCGGCGGTGAATGCGGTGCGCGCCGGCGGTAAAGTGGTGGCCGTGGGGCTGCCGCCGGAGAGCATGGATCTAAGTATTCCGCGTCTGGTGCTGGACGGCATACAGGTGGTGGGTTCGCTGGTGGGCACGCGCGAAGATCTGAAAGAAGCGTTCCAGTTCGCCGCCGAAGGAAAAGTGACGCCGAAAGTGACCAAACGGCCGCTGGGCGATATCAACGCTATCTTCGACGAGATGAAGGCGGGCACCATTCGCGGTCGCATGGTGATCGATCTCGGTATGGCGAAATAAATCACGCCATCAACCATGTAAAATAAGAAGGCCACCTGCGGGTGGCCTTCTTGTTGTTACGCCCGGCTCAGAACAGGCCCAACGGTTTAGCGTCGTAGCTGACCAGCAGGTTTTTCACCTGCTGATAGTGCGACAGCGCCGCCTTGTGGGTTTCGCGCCCGATGCCGGAGTTCTTGTAGCCGCCGAACGCGGCGTGCGCCGGGTATAGGTGGTAGCAGTTGGTCCACACGCGGCCCGCCTTGATGGCTCGGCCCATGCGGTAGGCGCGGTTGATGTCGCGGGTCCACAGCCCGGCGCCCAGCCCGAACTCGGTGTCGTTGGCCAGCGCCAGGGCTTCGGCCTCATCCTTGAAGGTGGTGACGCCAATCACCGGCCCGAAGATCTCCTCGCGGAAGAAGCGCATGCTGTTGTTGCCGGTAATCAACGTCGGCTGCAGGTAGAAACCGTTTTGCAATTCATCCCCGTGCTGCGTGCGTTTGCCGCCGGCGAGGATGTTGCCGCCTTCATTCTTGGCGATGTCGATGTAGGACAGGATCTTATCGTATTGCTCCTGCGACGCCTGCGCGCCGAGCATGGTGTCGGTGTCGAAGGGGTCGCCTTGGCGGATGGTGGCGATGCGCGCCAGCACTTTCTCCATAAACTGCGGGTAGATAGACTCTTCGATCAGCGCACGTGAAGGACAGGTGCAGACCTCACCCTGGTTGAAGAAGCCGAGCACCAGCCCCTCAACCGCCTTGTCGATGAACTCCGGTTCCGCCTGCATGATGTCGGCGAAGTAGATATTGGGCGATTTGCCGCCCAGCTCGACTGTGCTGGGGATGATGTTTTCCGCCGCGCAAGCGAGGATATGGCGGCCGACCGGTGTGGAGCCGGTGAACGCGATTTTCTCGATGCGCTTGCTGCGCGCCAGCGCTTCGCCGGCCTCGGCGCCGAAGCCTTGCACCACGTTGAGCACGCCCGGCGGCAGCAGATCGCCGATCTCTTCCATCAGCACGCTGATGCCGAGCGGGGTCTGTTCCGCCGGTTTCAGCACCACGCAGTTACCGCCCGCCAGCGCCGGCGCCAATTTCCAGGCGGCCATCAGCAGAGGGAAGTTCCACGGAATGATCTGGCCGACTACGCCCAGCGGCTCATAGATATGGTAGGCCACGGTGTTCTGGTCGATCTCCGCCGCGGTGCCTTCCTGCGCGCGCAGGCAGCCGGCGAAGTAGCGGAAATGGTCGACCGCCAGCGGCAGATCGGCATTCAGGGTTTCGCGGATCGGTTTGCCGTTGTCCCAGGTTTCGGTCAGCGCCAGCATCTCCAGCCGCGCTTCGATGCGATCGGCGATGGCCAGCAGTACGTTGGAGCGCTCCTGCACGCTGGTTTTGCCCCAGGCGTCCGCCGCCGCATGCGCCGCGTCGAGCGCCAGTTCTATGTCCTTGGCGTCGGAACGCGGGAATTCGGCGATCGGCTGGCCGGTCACCGGCGAGGTGTTGGTGAAGTAGTTGCCGGATACCGGTTCGACGAATTTACCGCCAATGTAGTTGCCATAGCGTTTGCGGAACGAAACCAGCGAGCCAGGCAAACCGGGGTGGACATATTTCATGTGAAGCACCTCTCTGCAGATGATAACCGGCGCTATTGCGCTGCGCCTGTGAGTGCGGCATACCGCCGCAGCACAGAGAAGCACGCCCCGTGCCAGATTGAAGAATGGCGGGCAAGCTTATTAAAAGTGATTATTTATTATGGAATTAGGAATTTTTGTAACTTGACTAATCGGGCGGCGGCGCCGCTGCCGGTGATTTTTTGTGTCCCGTGTCGCAACGACTGATACACATTCGTGATACATATTTGCAACACTCGCGAACGGGGGGAGAAACGCATGTTGCCTGACGACCGCTTGCCCACTGAGGGCGCCAGTTTACTGACCCGCCCGCTGGCGGAATCCTGGCAGCGCAGCCGGGGCTACGGCCTGACGCACGCCGATCAGCATATCCCGTTTATCAAAGCCGGATTGCTCGACGAGCTGCGCAGCCGCAACGATTGGGTGCCGCAACGGGTACAGCCGCTGATCGAGCAGCTGGGCGCGCAAATTACGCGTCAGCCCGCCATTGTGGTCATTGCCGACGCCGACGGGCTGGTGCTGGAAACCTGCGGCAATACCGACTTTCTGCATAAGGCATCGCGCTTTGCGCTGACGCCGGGCAACCAGTGGGGAGAAGCGGAGCGGGGCACCAACGCCATCGGCACCGCACTGGCGCTGGGCGCGTTCTGCGAAGTGCGCGGCGGTCAGCATTTCCTCAACCAAAATGCCGGATTGAACTGCACCGCCGCGCCGATCTACCGGCCGGATGGCCACATTGCCGGGATATTGGATCTCTCCGCGCCCGTGCAGCGGCCGTACCGCGATGCACAGCACCTGATCATGCAGACGGTGCGACATATCGAACACCGCTGGGTCAGAAGTGCGATCGCCGATCGTCACTGGACGCTGCGCCTGCACACCGACGCCGGTAGTCTGGGCAGCGCGCAGGAGCTGCTGCTGGTGTTTCATGACGAAGTGCTGATCGCGGCCAATCGGCTGGCGATGCTGGAGTTCCAGCTCTCATCGGCCGCATTCGGCTCGGTTGAGTTCGCCCAGCTGTTCCCCGATCTGCTGCGACAACCCTCCGGCGCACCGCACCAGACGCTGGCCGGCAATCAACGGCATTATTATTCGCTGCTCGAGGCGCCGCAGCGCCGCGTCAGCGCCCTGCGTTCTGCACCGCCGGCGGAAAGGCATGACGAACAGCATCAGAAAGCGCTGCGCATTCTCAACGCCGGCCTTTCCCTGTGCGTCACCGGTGAAACCGGCTGCGGCAAGGAGCACTTCAGCCGGCGCCTGTTTCAAGAGAGCCGCTGGCGCAACGGCAACTTCGTGGCGATCAACTGCGCGGCGCTGCCTGAGCCGCTGATCGAGTCCG
The DNA here is from genome assembly GCF_052168715.1 of Serratia sp. CY44782. Lineage (NCBI taxonomy): Bacteria > Pseudomonadati > Pseudomonadota > Gammaproteobacteria > Enterobacterales > Yersiniaceae > Serratia > Serratia sp. CY44782. Next base: position 27,986 of record NZ_JBJNME010000008.1, on the reverse strand, counting down.
AGCTGTTCGGCTATGCCCCGGGTGCGTTTACCGGCGCCAACCCGAAAGGCTATATCGGCAAGATCCGCGAGGCGGACGGCGGCGTGCTGTTCCTCGATGAAATCGGCGACATGCCGGCGGGCCTGCAGACGCGGCTGCTGCGGGTGTTACAGGAAAAAACGGTCACGCCGCTCGGCAGCCGCAGCGCTTATCCGGTCGAATTCGCGCTGGTCTGCGCCACGCACCACGATCTGCCACGGCAGGTACAGGCGGGGGCGTTTCGCGAGGATTTGCTGTACCGCATACAGGAATACAGCCTGCGCATTCCGCCGCTCAGAGAGCGGGCGCAGCTGGAAGCCTTCATTTTGCAGCTGTGGCGAGAGCTGGGCGGCGAGCGGCGCGACATTCGCCTGCTGCCGGAGGCGCTGGCGATGCTGGCGCGCTACCCGTGGCCCGGCAACGTGCGGCAGCTGTTGAGTACGCTCAAGGTGCTGCTGGCGCTGGCGGACGATCATGCGGTGCTCACCCTGGACGATCTGCCGCAGTCCATTGCGGTGCTGGCACCGCGCCAGGAGAATGCCGATACCGGCCTGGAGGCACTGCAGGCAGCGATCGACGGGGCGGGCGGCAACCTGAGCCGGGCGGCGAAGGCGCTCGGCGTTTCGCGCAGCACGCTGTACCGCAAGCTGGGGAGACAGAAAACGGTAGCGGAATGAAACCAAAGAAAAAGGCGGCAATTGCCGCCTGATGTGCTTAATAAGCCGAAGGAATGAGCTCGCGATTAAGTTTATCCACCAACTTGTCGTCGATGAGCGAACTTAACAGGCTAATCGCGATGATGCCGGCAAAGGTGAGCGCTGTCAGCACTAATCCTGACAAAGAAAATAAAGAGAGAGTCGTGGCCAATATCCCTAACGCGACACCAGAAGCCAGTCCACTAATGGCCATGGATTCAACTTCAAGCAGCAGGGGCTTCCAGTCGCCCGTGGCATAACCTACCAGGCTTTTCTCCCGAATTTTCTCTACTTTCATTGCTGCATCTGCCACTTTGAAAAACTTGCCAACGTTACTCAGCTTGCTTGCCATGTCATTGGCATTAATATTTCGCCAGGCATTGAGCAACGCTTCTTTATCTGTAGGTTTAACCTTCATGTTGGGATTAGCCAGCACTTTTTCTAGTGATTTCATTGCGTCATCAAGGGTGCGTATTCTCTTGCCCTGGAAGTTTTTAATATCGCTCGCGATCTCATTTGCGAAGTCTTGATAGCGCTTGCCGAGATGCTGAGCGATTTCTTTGGCTGAGTCGGCAACGATAGCCGATGCAGATAACAAAAACTCTTTGTCTCTTTTCTCTTGGGCTTCTCGCTTTTTTTTCAACGCATCGGCGAAATTTGCTCGATTCATACCGCTAAATTGCGCGAATTTGGTCATGTGGATTTTTTTTGCAGTCTTCATATCACCGGCTCTTATCGCATCGCGCAACAATTGGTATGACTTTTCCGTTTTGATATAGGGGCAGTTTTTCTTACCACAGACCAAGCAAATGTCGTTATCCAACAGATCTTTGGTTTCTTCGGAAAGTGATGTGTCACCTGTTGGCCAGACAACCAGAGTTTCTTCCGCACCACCAATGCTGATGCCGGTAGTCGGCCATCCCCAACTTTCACCGCTCCAGACCAGACCCGCTTCAGGCGCTATGCCACCGTTGTAACGGTAGGGATCATAATTGATAGTTGAACTGTGTTTCTTCATGTTGATTCCTTAGATGTTAGCAATAAAGTACTGTATTAATAAACAGTAAGTGGGAATCTACATGCGGCTAGGTCAGAACTCAATAATTGATAATAATTATCATTTGTGTTGTTTTTGGCACAAAACTGTCTGAAAATTAACGGTAATGGAAGGTGGAGGATCGGTAGCGATTAACAGGAAAAAGTTTTAGGTAGCAGGCAAGACAAACAAAACAAATAGAGGGCTATCTGGGAATATTCGACAGGCATAGTATCGAGCGGTTCATCAAAGCCCCGCAGTACGGGGCCTGTTGCTCTCTCAATCCCCCAGTCCCGGCGGGTTAATCTCGGAATGGGCGATCTTTTCGTCGCTTTCCGCCCAGCGATCCAACACCTGCAAATAGCTGCCGTTGGCGATGGCGCCGTTGATCGAAGCCTGCACGGCATCCACCAGCCCGTTGCCTTTTTTCAGCGTGACGGCGATGTTGGCGGTCTTCGGCCAGCCGCCGGGCACGATGCCGACCAGCCGGGTTTTGCCGGTCAGCCGCGCCTGGTAAGCGCCGGAGACGTTGGGCCCGAAGGTGGCGTCGGCGCGGCCGGACTGAATGGCCAGCGTGGAGGCGGCCTTGTCGGTGACGTACACCGGCTGCAGCGGCGCCAGTCCCTTGGCACGGTTCTCCTTGTCCCAGGCCAGCAGCACCGCTTCCTGGTTGGTGCCGGAATCGACGATGATCCTTTTACCGGCGATATCCGGCGCGGTGTTGATCTGGGTGATCTTGCTGTCGGATTTGACGTAGAAGCCCAGCGTATCCTGGCGATAGGTGGCGAAATCGAATTTGGTCTTGCGCTCGTTGGTCACGGTGATGTTGTAAACCGCGGCGTCATATTTGCCGGAGGCCACCCCCAGCGGCCAGTCTTCCCACGAGGTGGGCACCAGCTTGAGTTTCAACCCCAAACCGTCGGCCACCAGGCGCGCGATGTCCGCCTCGCTGCCGATCACCGTTTTGTTGTCGCGGGCGTACAGGCCGAACGGTGGGCCGCTGCCCAGCAGGGAAATGGCCACCGTCAGCGTACCGGGCTCCACGAACTTGAAACCGGCGGGGATTTTGGCGACCGCCTCGGCGTTCTTCACCGTATGGATCGGCGTTTCGTTGGCGACGATATCCACCCCTGGCGCGGCCGCGGCGGAAAAGCTCAGCAGCGCCGCCATCACTATCATCTTTTTGCTATCTATCATTATGTTAATTACCTTCATTATTAGGATTGTCACAGGGTCGTTGCACTATCTCTGAAGGCTAAAGGTCTGTGAACGAACAAAATCAACTATCCAATCTTGGAAAAATCATGATGCGCCGCCGGCGCTGAGACATCGAGGACGAACCATGCTGTCGCGCTTCGCTACGTTGGGCCGCATACCGCGCGGCGTGTGGATCTTGGGGGGGGGTGAGCCTGCTGATGGACGTTTCCTCGGAAATGATCCACAGCCTGCTGCCGCTGTTTATGGCGACGACGCTCGGCGTCAGCGTGATTGTCATCGGGCTGATCGAAGGGCTGGCGGAGGCGACGGCATTGATCGTCAAGGTGTTCTCCGGGGTGCTCAGCGATTACCTCGGCAAGCGTAAAGGGCTGGCGCTGCTGGGCTACGGGCTGGGCGCCATCAGCAAACCGTTTTTCGCCGTCGCGTCGTCGTCCGGCATGGTGATGAGCGCGCGCCTGTTGGATCGCGTGGGCAAAGGCATCCGCGGCGCGCCGCGCGACGCCCTGGTGGCCGATTTGACGCCGCCGGAAATTCGCGGCGCGGCCTTTGGGCTGCGCCAGTCGCTGGATACCGTCGGCGCCTTTTTAGGGCCACTGCTGGCCGTCGGCCTGATGCTGCTGTGGCACAACGATTTTCGCGCCATCTTTTGGGTGGCGGCGATCCCGGCGGCGCTGGCGATCGCGCTGCTGTTCTTCGGCCTGAAAGAGCCGACCGCCGCGATAACCGACAAGCGAACCCACCCGATTACCCGCGCCAATCTGCGGCTGCTGGGGCGCGGCTATTGGTGGGTGGTGGGCATCGGCGCCGTCTTCACGTTGGCGCGCTTCAGCGAGGCGTTTCTGGTGCTGAAGGCGCAGCAGGGCGGCACGCCGCTGGCGTTGATCCCGCTGGTGATGGTCGCCATGAACCTGGTCTACGCCTGCTCGGCCTATCCGTTCGGTAAACTTTCCGACCGTATGAGCCATAAAGGAATGTTAAAAGCCGGTTTGCTGGTGCTGATCGCCGCCGATGTGGTGCTGGCGTTGAGCGATCATTGGGCGGGCGTGCTGTTTGGCGTGGCGCTGTGGGGCGTGCACATGGGCATGACGCAGGGGCTGTTGGCGGCGATGGTGGCGCATACCGCGCCGGCGCATCTGCGCGGCACCGCGTTCGGCATGTTCAACCTGGTCAGCGGCGTGGCGCTGCTGCTGGCGAGTCTCGGGGCCGGCATGCTGTGGGAGCTGGCCGGTTCCGCCTCCACCTTTTACGCCGGCGCGATCGTCTGCGTGGTGACGCTTATCGGCATGCAGTTGGCGCCGTTCGATAACCGGCAGGGCGTTTAACGGCCGTCGACAGGCTGCGGTGCTGCCTGCAGCAGCTCGGGTACCCGCTGAGATTCCACCGCCCGGCTGAACAGAAAACCTTGGCCGATGTGGAAACCGGCTTCGCACAGCGTTTGCCGCTGCTGCTCGGTTTCCACCCCCTCGGCGATGATATCGATCGACAGCTTTTGACCGAGAATGCCAATGCTTTCCACGATCGCCAGGATCGCCGGTTCGGTATTCATACGTTGAACGAAGTCGCAGTCCAGCTTAATGCAGTCCAGCGGATAATCCATGATATGGCTGAACGAGGAGTGACCGGTGCCGAAATCGTCCAGGGCGATGCGGATGCCCATCTCCTTGAGCATTTGCAACGCGCGCAGCACGTACTTCGAACCGTGCTTGTTGAACGCGTGTTCGGTCACCTCCAGTTCGATCAGGTGGTGGGGAATGTGGAACTTCAGCAGGCGCTGCAGGAAAGTTTCGGCGTAGTTGTCGCGTAAAAACTCGATCGGCGACACGTTCAGCGAGATGGGCTGCACCGCCACGCCGGCCGCGCGCCAGCGGGCGATATCGGCGAAGACCTTCAGCTGCATGGCTTCGCTGATCTTGGTCGCCAGCTCGTAGTCGTTGAACGCCTCGCCCACCGTCGCCGGCAGCTGCACGCCGTTGATCGGGCAGTGCCAGCGCAGTAAGGCTTCAAAGCCGACGATGCTGCCGTCGGTCAGGCTGACCTTCGGTTGGTAGCTGGGGCGGATGCAGTTGTCGCGCACGATCTGGCGCGCGTAGTTGAGCTGGCTGGCGCGGGCGCGCGCCTTGTCCATCATCTTGCGGTCGAACATATAGACGCCGCCGCGGCCGCCGTCTTTCAGCTCATACAGCGCAGTGTCGGCGCATTTCATCAGTTCCGAAGCGTCGCGTGCGTCTTTGGGGTAGATGGCGCCGCCGATGCTCATGCCGCAATGCAGCGTCTTGCCGCCGTGGGTGATCGGCGTCTCCAGCTGCAGCAGAAACTTGTTGGCGATGCGGAAAATATCCTGCTCGTTTTCGACGTCGCTGATCACGACGGCGAACTCATCGCCGCCGAGGCGAGAGACGAACGAGTGCGTATTCATGCAGGCGCTGAGCCTTTTGCCCAAAACCCGCAGCAGATGGTCGCCCGCCGCGTGGCCCAGCGTGTCATTCACCAGCTTGAAGTGGTCAAGATCCAGCAGCATCAGCCCAAGCGACTTGTTGCCGTGCAGGGCCCGCTTCATCTCTTGCTTCAGTTTCTTCTTGAACAGGCGCCGGTTGGGCAGGCCGGTCAATTCGTCATATTCGCTGGCGAGCAACAGGCGTTGTTCCATCACACGTTGCGAAGTCACGTCGCGTGAGACGCACAAGATCTCGGCCACGGTGCCGTGTTCGTCGCTGACCGGCGTGAGAATGTTGTCCCAGTGCTGTTTTTTGCCCTGCGGCGTCACGCTCAACCCCGTGAAGCGCGCATTTTTTCCGGCTCTGACGCTGCGCAGCGCCTTGCGGCCGCGGCGCCGGATCTCGGGCGACAGCAGCCCCAGCCAGGGCATGCCAAACTCTTTTTGCCCCGGATCAAGGCCGAGCGCCAGGCTGCCGGAGCGGTTCATGTGGCGCAGCGTGCCGTCGTGATTGATCACTTTAATGCAGTCCACGCTGGCGTCCAGCATGTCTTGCTGGATAGACAGCGCCTGAACGTTTTGCTGGCGCTGCAGCATTTGCGGATGAATGTCGGTCGCCGTCAGGTACCAGCTGGGCTCCAGCGCCATGCCGTCCTGCCGGGCGTTAAACGCCAGCATAAACCAACGGTAGGTGCCGCTGCGATCGCACAGGCGGGCCTCGCCGGCGAACGAGGAGAGGGCCATGATCGCCTGGCGCCACTGCGCGGCCAGCCGCTCGCGATCGTCGGGGTGCAGGGCATCGAGCCAGTCGGCGGCGCCGTGTTCACCGGCGATAGCGCCGGTATAGTCGCGCCACTGTTTATTGAAGTAACCGCCAAGGCGGTTGCCGAAGCAAATCAGGCCGGGCAAGTCGTCTACGATTTCGCCATAGAGATCAATCGGATTTTTGTTATTGCTCTGCTTGGGCAACAGGGTCATGCGGTATTTCCTCGGAAAATTACCCATATTCTCGCTCTAGAGCAGAGCTTCTTTCAATATAGTCTTGCCAATGAAAATGGGAATAGCCAGCGGGCGCGGCTAAAAATCGGCCCGCTAGCATGGAATACATCCAGCGTGAACGCATTAGGAATACTCCTGTTATTTATAAGCATCCCTTATATTGCAGCGAAAAATAAGTGATCGGACCACGCCGCGTTATTGCCGTGAAAATTAATCATTCTTGATGTTTCTCTATGGCTAAATGTTCAGTCGCCATGATGAACTCCCGAACGGTATTCTGCCTGCTCTATGCGGTAATACTGACAAAAACCGCAGTCTAGACGGGGGTAAACGCCATTTTATGCACTCTGCAGCGCCCGTTTACTGGGGCTTAGCGGAAAAATCATGATGCAAATCAAGGAATGTTTTGTTTCATATATTGACACTTTGCTTACGAATGGGATAGCCTCGCGAATGAAAATCATTAACAAAATTGGATGATTAAGCGAGATGCACCCACTCTCTGATTCTCGCGCTTCGGCCGGATGGCCGAGCTGCCCCGGCGTAGCGGCGCCGATAAACGTACATTCGCCTCCTGTTTGCCTCTCTGCGCCATAGGTGCCAGGCGCGGCGGCATGCTCTTGTCTGCTCGCACACATTTTCGTCACTCAGCATGTCTTTTCATGCGGCCCGTATCGGGTCTGCATGCGCTATCTGTTATTTCACGATCGGGGGAGGTCGCAGGGCGGTTAAAACGTAAGTTTTCTTCTGGGTATAAATAAACATGGAGCGTAAAATGAAACTTAATAAGAAATTGAAGTTAGCGTATTGCGTTTTTCTGGGGTGTTATGGCTTATCCATTCATTCTTCTCTTGCCGCTTATCAGGATCCCGGTCGGTTGGGCGCGCCTGACAGCTGGAAAACCGCTGAGTTTAATCGCCAATGGGGGCTTGGGGCTATTTCCGCCGAGTTTGCCTATGCCAGAGGCTATACTGGAAAAGGCGTCACCATCGGCATTATCGACAACGCCATTCTTTCCCATTCTGAATTCGCCGGCAAACTGACGCGATTGGATAACGGCAGTTATAATTTCTCGTACGATAAACAAGATAATATGTCTTTCGGCGATCACGGCACCCATGTAGCCGGTATTGCCGCAGCGAAAAGAGACGGCGGCGGCATGCACGGAGTGGCTTTCGACGCGGATATTATCGGTACCAAATTGAATGACTACGGTAACCGCAACGGCCGTGAGGAGTTGATTCAGAGCGCGGCTCGCGTCATCAACAACAGCTGGGGGATTGCACCGGACATTCGCCGTGACGCCAAAGGCGATATCATCTGGTTGCCGAACGGCAGGCCGGACTACGTGGCATTCGTAAAAAGCGACGTGATCGGCGAGATGATGCGCAACAAGGCCAGTGTGGAATGGGGCAGCGAACAACCGGTGCCTACCGGCGCGCACAGCGCGATGCCAACGCTGCTGCGGGCGGCCCGGCACGGTAAGCTGATCGTCTTCTCGGCAGGCAATTACAACAACTACAATATTCCCGAAGCGCAAAAATCGCTGCCTTACGCCTTCCCGGACGTCTTGAACAATTACCTGATCGTGACCAACCTGAGCGACGAAAACACGTTAAGCGTCTCTTCGACCAGCTGCGGGCAAACGGCCAGTTATTGCGTGTCCGCACCGGGCTCCGATATTTACAGCACCGTCGGCCGGCTGGAATCCAATACCGGTGGCGCCGTTAATCGCGAAGCTTATAATAAGGGTGAGCTTTCGCTGAATCCCGGCTACGGCAATAAATCCGGCACCTCAATGGCTGCGCCGCACGTTACCGGCGTTGCTGCGGTATTGATGCAGCGCTTCCCTTATATGAGCGCCGATCAAATATCCGCGGTAATTAAAACCACCGCCACCGATTTGGGTGTCGCCGGTATTGATAATCTGTTCGGCTGGGGGCGTGTCAATTTGCGCGATGCGATCAACGGCCCGAAAATGTTTATTACCCAAGAGGATATCCCACAGGAATATTATGTGCCGGGCTCCTACAGTGAAAAACAGTTCGTGGTGAATATCCCCGGGCTGGGGAATATCGTCGAAGCGGGCACCCCGGTTGAGCGGCGCTGCACGTCGAGCGAATGCGACTTCGATGCGTGGAGTAACGACATCAGCGGGCACGGCGGCTTGACCAAAACGGGCGCCGGGACGCTGGCGTTGTTGGGTAATAACACCTATCGCGGTGATACCTGGGTGAAACAGGGCACGCTGGCGATCAATGGGTCTGTGGCGTCCAACGTCTATATCGAAAATAGCGGCACGTTGGCCGGTGACGGCACCGTGAGTGCTTTCCGGGCCGTTCGGGGCGGCAGCGTTGAGCCGGGCAACGGCATCGGCACGCTGCACGTGTTGCACGACGCCATTTTTGATCGCGGTTCGCAGTATAACGTGGAAGTGGCGGACAATGGCCGCAGCGACAAGATCGACGCACGACGCGCGTTTCTCAACGGCGGCAGCGTGAACGTCAGCCTGGAGCACAGCAAAAACCTGCTGTCGCAGAATGAGGCGCAAAGTTTGTTGGGCAACAAATACACCATCCTGACGACGACGGACGGCGTCAACGGCCGGTTCGAAAACGCCAACCCAGCGTATCCGTTTGTTAATGTGACGCTGGATTATCAGGGAAATGACGTCGGCCTTGGCATCACCCGCACCGCCGCCCGTTTTGACACCCTGGCCAGCACTGAGAACGAGAAAGCGGTGGCCCGCGCGGTGGAAACGCTCAACGCGACGGAACCGGTCACGGAAACGGCCAAACGCAGCGTGGCGGCGCCTAGCGCTGAGGCGCTGAGCACACTGCAAGGTGATGAAGGCAAAGCGCAAGCCGTGACCGAAGAAGCGGGCGTCGTCACCGGCCATCCGGTGTATGAAAGCTTCCTCGGCTTCACGTCGGCCAGAGAGCTGCAACAGGCGACCCGCCAACTGTCCGGCCAGGTCCATGCGGATATGGCTTCCGCCCAGATTAACGAAAGCCGTTACCTACGCGATGCCGCCACCGAGCGCTTGCGCCAGGCGGAAGGCCGTCGTATCGCTTCCGATATCAAAGCGGATGACAACGGCGCCTGGGCGAAACTGCTGGGCAACTGGGGGCATGCTTCCGGCAATGACAATGCCACTGGTTATCAGACGTCCACCTATGGCGTGCTGCTGGGTCTGGATGGCGAGCTGTTTGACGACGGCCGGCTTGGGGTGATGACCGGGTATACCCGCACCTCGCTGGACGGCGGTTATCAGTCAGATGCTCACAGCGACAACTACCATCTGGGGCTGTACGGCGACAAGCGCTTCGGTGCGTTGGCGCTGCGGGCGGGGGGCACGTATACCTGGCATCGTATCGACACCTCGCGCTCGGTGAACTACGGCGCGCAGTCGGATCGCGAGAAGGCCAGCTATAACGCGCGCACCGGCCAGCTGTTTATCGAAAGCGGTTACGACTGGACGAACGACACGGTCAATCTTGAGCCATTCGCCAACCTGGCGTACACCCACTATCGTAATGAGGGGATCAATGAGCACGGCGGTGCGGCGGCGCTGCGCGGCGACAAGCAAAGTCAATCAGCCACCGCTTCGACGCTGGGGCTGCGCGCAGATACACAGTGGCAGGCCGATAGCGTGGCGATCGCGCTGCGCGGAGAATTGGGCTGGCAGCATCAGTACGGCAAGTTGGAGCGCAAAACGCAGCTGATGTTCAAACGTACCGATGCGGCGTTCGACGTGAACAGCGTGCCGGTTTCCCGCGATGGCGCGGTGCTGAAGGCGGGCGTCGATGTTGCGGTCAACAAAAACGCCGTCTTGTCCCTCGGCTACGGCGGGCTGCTGTCGCCTAACCATCAGGACAACAGCGTCAACGCCGGCCTGACCTGGCGCTTCTGATCGCGTTTACCCCGTTTGACCTTACTCAGCCTCCATCGTAACGATGGGGGCTTTTCTCCAGGCCTTCGTTACGCCAATCTGATCCCGGGCGCAGACATTTCCTGGGTGATCAGCATGGTGATCACCGGCATCGCCTACCCATTGTGTTGTTCACGGCGGGCTAACTGGGCGATGCAGGTTTAAACGCTCTCGATCCGGAAAATCCGTTGCTGCCAGCTTCGCAGCTGCACCGCCGTCATTGTAGCCACCCGCGCCACTGCGGGGCGATTCTCCAGTGCGATTTCCCGCGCGCGCTGCAGCGGCGCGGCGCTGAGGCGCTGCAAGCTTTGCCGCAGCGCTTGTTGCGTTTGCTCCAGCTCGCCAGTGCCAACGTGTGCCAGCTCATGGCGCATCTGCAGTAAGAATTCGTCGGTTAACTGCCGCAGCTGTTCAACGTTGAACGTGGGGGATTGCAGCGCAAACAGCAGGCCTTCGGCATCGGCACAGCGGTGGAAAGCGCATTGCACCACATAGCCCACGTTGCGATCCACGCGCAACCGCTGAAAATAACGCGGGGCGTAAAGCTGAGCCAGCACGCGCAGCGCCCAACGGCCTTCGACTTCGCCGTTCGGCAGCGGGTAAAACTGCAGTAAGGCGCTTTCGGGGCCGCTTTCCGTCAGCGTGAAGGGACGATGGTACTGATGTGTCGGCATCTGGGGCTCAGTGGCCACGGAATAGGGGAAGTCGCACAGCAGGTGCGACAGCTGCCGTTTTAACTCGCTATCACCGCCGATTAAGGTGGCGTGCCACCGAGTTGCTGTGGCTATGGGTGCGCTGAGCGCCGTCGGCAATTGGGCTAACAGGCGGCGAATGGCGATATCGTTTCGCTCTGCCAGCAGCGTATGGCGCAGATTTCTCGCCGCCTCGTTGAGGATGGTCGGCGTGAGTGCCGACAGTGCCCGGTTCACTACGCTCAGTCCGTGACAGATCAGCGCGTTGCTGCCCGCCAGCAGCAGCAGCCACACGCCCTGATGGCGTTCGAAGCTTAAATGCCCCTCCCGATGCGCCAGCTCTGCCGCCCCGGCGCGCAGCGCCGACTGCCAGCCGTAGGCTTGTTCATCGCTGAAGGCGCTGGACGGTGCCGGCCGCAGCAGCAGCACCGGTTGCGCCTCTCCGGGGAGCAGGTGCCGCAGCGGCGCCTGGCCGGAAGGCAATGACGGGATCGGCAGCGCCGCCGAGGAGGAGAAAAAGCGGAAAGGTTCCACTGTAGAATTCAGCTCGGCGCCGGCGAAGGGGCCAAGCGCCAGCGGCAGCCCCTGAATTTCATGGGTTTCACTGTCGCCTTCGGGCCGCACGGCCAGGCGGCGACGCGGCGCGTTAATCAGCGCCGCAATATGCCGTGACCAATCGTCGTTATTCTCCGCCGGCGGCAGACCAAGCGCTCTGGCGCGCAGTTGATCGAGCGGCGCCAAACGGTGGAAATCGCGATTGGCCAGCTGCCCATAATGCGCAAGCTGAGCCGGCGCCAGCGTCTGCAGCGCTCGCAGCCACGTCAGCAGCGCGCTTTCGATCTGGGCGGCTTCAGCGGCTGAACCGTGATTGACGGTAAAGATAAAACTCAGCAATGCGTTGTTCTCGCTGCAGCGTGAATAATCGAGCCGAACGGCGTCGCACCACGCCTGAGCGCGCAGGCGGGCCAGCAGCCCGCCGGGGGCTTCGTCCAGCAGCAGGCGCTCCAGCCGCCGCAGCCAACCGCGGGAATGGGAACGCGGTAGGGCAAACACCAGTCTCAGCTGCGGCGTGCCGGGAAGAGACAGGGTGTAATCTACCGCAGCGGTCAGCGGCGGTGAGGCTTCGTGCGGTATGGCGCTGCCCGATGGCAAGCGGCTGCCGCAACGCTGGGCCAGCGCATACAGCTGCGCCAGCGACTGCGGGCCTTGCAGCCACAGCGTCATGTTGGGCGCGCGAAAATAGCGCTGGTGAAACTGCCGCAGCGCCTGCTGCAGGGCGGAAATGTCGTTGCCGAAGACGGCGCGGCTGCCGATATGAAAACGGTGCAATGCGTCCAGGCCGTCGAACATCTGCCGCTGCGCGGCTTCGCAGCGGGTTTCACCATCGGCGCGCAGCAGGCGATATTCGGCGTCGATGACCTCAACCTCCTGTGCGATCGCCTCAGTTGCCAGCAGGGGCGCGGCGAGCATATCGCTCAGCCGCGCCAGCCCCTGCGCCAAATGCTCGGCGCCCACCTCGAAGAAAAATGCGGTTTGCGTGGCCTGGGTGGTGGCATTCAGCCGGCCACCGGTCGATGGTACCCAGCCCATCAGGCCTTCTTGCGCGCTGAAGTTCGCGCTGCCACGAAACAGCATGTGCTCCAGCAGATGCGCCAGACCTGGCCAGGCGACGGGCGCTTGAAAGCTGCCGGCTTCTATGCGCACCAGCGCGGCGGTGCCGGTAGCGGTGGGGTCGCTTATCGCCTTGACGGCCAAACCGTTGTCGAACTGCCAAGAGGCGGCGGCGAGTGCCATCGTCAGCCCTTGAAGATCAGACGGGAGTTGGCCTGATTGCGAAAACGCAGCTGATCGATACCGACCTGCGAGCGATTCGCCGTTTCCCGCGCCGCCAGAATGGTGCCGTGGTGCGGCGATTTGCCGCATACCGGGTCGGCGTTGTCGGCGTTGCCGGTCAGCATGAACGCCTGGCAACGGCAGCCGCCGTAGTCTTTCTCTTTCTCCGAGCAGGAACGGCAGGGCTCCGGCATCCAGTCATAGCCGCGATAGCGGTTAAAACCGAACGAGTGGTACCAGATATGCTGCAGATCGTGCTCCAGCACCGACGGGAAGGCGATCGGCAACTGACGGGCGCTGTGACAGGGTAACGCCATACCTTCCGGCGTTACGCTCATGAAGATCGCCCCCCAGCCGCCCATGCAGCCTTTGGGGCGCTCCTCATAGTAGTCCGGCGTGACGAACAGCAGGTTGGCCAGCTTGCCGTCGGCGGCCATGCGTTCGCGATAGCGTTTCACCACCCCTTCCGCGTCGGCGATCTGCTCGCGGGTCGGCAGCAGGCCCTCGCGGTTGAGGTGCGCCCAGCCGTAGAACTGGCAGGTCGCCAGCTCGACGTCGTCGGCGTCCAACTGGATCGCCAGTTCGATAATGCGGTCGATCTGGCCGATATTATGGCGATGCAACACGAAGTTGAGCACCATCGGATAGCCGAGCGCCTTGACCGCCTTGGCCATGGCCAGCTTCTGCTGAAACGCCTTGGCGGAGCCCGCCAGCGCGGCGTTCAGCGTTTCGTCGCTGGCCTGAAAACTGATCTGGATATGGTCCAGCCCGGCGTCGGCGAAGGTCTGCAGCTTCTTCTCGGTCAGGCCGATGCCGGAAGTGATCAGGTTGGTGTAAAAGCCGAGATCGCGCGCGGCGGCGATCAGCTCGGGCAGGTCTTTACGCACCAGCGGCTCGCCGCCGGAAAAACCGAGCTGCACGCTGCCCATCGCCCGCGCCTGGCGAAACACTTCGATCCACTGCGCGGTGGTCAGCTCTTTTTCCTGCGCGGCAAAATCGAGCGGGTTGGAGCAATAGGGGCACTGCAGCGGGCAGCGGTAGGTCAGCTCCGCCAGCAGCCAGAGCGGCGGGTTCACCGCCGGCGCGCGTGCTTCAGTCACGGAAGGTCACCCATTTTTGTTCATAGGCGCGCTGGAAAAATTCCAGCACGTCATCCGCCAACCCCTCGGCGCCAGGAAAGCGGGCGTTCAGCTGCGCGATGATGCCGTTCAGCGTGGTGTGGCCGTCGACCAGCTGCAAGATGGCGGCGGCGCTGTCGTTCAGCTTGGCCATGCCTTCCGGGTAGAGGATCACGTGGCTGTTTTGCACTTGCTCCCATTGCAGGCGGTAGCCGCGGCGGAAGACGGGGGTGTGTTCAGGGTTCAGCGTCATTACACCAGCCTCTGGTTGTGCCATACCCGCGCGGCGGTCACGCTGTGATAAGGCGGGCGGTTCAGGGTGTAGGCCATGCTCATGGCGTCCAGCATGCTCCACAGAATATCCAGTTTGAACTGCAGGATCTCCAGCATGCGCTGCTGCTTTTCAACGGTGTCGCAATAGTCCAGCGCCAACGCCAGGCCGTGTTCCACATCGCGGTTGGCCTGGCCGAGGCGGCTGCGGAAATAGTCGTAGCCGGCGGCATCGATCCACGGATAGTGCTGCGGCCAGCTGTCGAGGCGCGATTGATGGATTTGCGGCGCGAACAGTTCGGTCAGCGAACTGCAGGCCGCTTCCTGCCAGCAGGCGCGGCGCGCGAAATTGACGTAGGCGTCCACCGCAAAGCGCACGCCCGGCAGCACCAACGCTTCAGAGAGCAGGGTGTCGCGCTGCAGCCCGACGGCTTCGCCCAGGCGCAGCCAGGCTTCTATGCCGCCTTCGCTGCCGCCGTAGCCATCGTGATCCAGGATGCGCTGCACCCATTTGCGGCGGGTTTCCGGCTGTGGGCAGTTGGCCATGATCGCCGCGTCTTTGATCGGAATGCTGGTTTGGTAGTAGAACCGGTTGGCCACCCAGCCCTGGATCTGCTCACGGCTCGCTTCGCCGTTGTGCATCGCGATGTGGTACGGGTGGTGGATATGGTAATAAGCGCCTTTGGCGCGCAGCGCCGCTTCAAATGCCGGCGGAGTCAGGGGCAGTGGTTGCGTCATGGCGGTTCCCTACAGTTCGATATTCATGCCGTCCCAGCTCACTTCAATGCCGGCGGCGGTCAGGCTTTGCCGCTCTACCGAGTCTTCATTGAGGATTGGGTTGGTATTGTTAATGTGGATCAGAATTTTGCGCCTGGCGGGCAAGGTGGCGAGCAGGGCCGCCAACCCGTGTTCTTCCGCCAGCGCCAGATGCCCCATGTCCTTGCCGGTATTGCGGCCCACGCCGGCGTTGGCCAGCTCGTTGTCGCGCCACAGCGTGCCGTCGATCAGCAGGCAGTCCGCGCGGCGCAGCCACGGCAGCAACGCCTCGTCCGGCTCACCCAGGCCCGGTGCGTACAGCAGCCCGACCCCGCGCGCGGTATCTTCGATAAACAGCGCCACGTTGTGGCCCGGCAGCGGGCGATCGCGGTACGGCGAATAGGGCGGCGCGTTGCTGAGTAGTGGAATGGCGGTAAAGCGCACGGTCGGGCAGACCGCTGTGTGGAACGGCTCCCCGGGCGTCACGGGGTGGTGAATCAGCCCGCCGTTCCAGTGGGAGAGCATGGGAAACACCGGGAAACCGGTGCTGAGATCATCATGCACTTCAGGCGTGCACCAGACGTGATGCGGGCAGCCCTCGCGCAAATTGAGCAAGCCCGCGCTGTGATCGATCTGGCTGTCGGTCAACACGATCGCGCCGATACCGGTGCCGCGCAGCACATCGGGATTATTCAATTCGGGCGAGGCCAGCAGCTGATGGCAAATGTCCGGGGAAACGTTGCACAGTACCCAGTTTTTACCGTCGTCGCTGACGGCGATGGAAGACTGGGTGCGGCGCGTGGCGTTGATGCTGTGGTCGCGAACGCCCCGGCAGTTGTCGCAGTTGCAATTCCACTGGGGAAAGCCGCCGCCTGCTGCTGAGCCGAGAACTTTTATCTGCATGTCTAAACCAGAAAGAGAGGGAAAGAAATGCCCGCGCGAAAGGCGGGCAGACGGGCGATTAACGGTTGGAAATGTACAGCGTCACTTCCAGACCCAGACGCAGGTCAACAAACTCAGGTTTAGTCCAGGTAGTCATAGCGGTGCTCCTTAGCATGCATCGTAATAGTTCGAGCCCAATGAGAAACGTTCGCATTCGGCCGGCCCAATGTTGACGAAATGTGACGGAGATCGCAACCTTTAAAGCGTAACCGGGTTATTCGCCCCAGGTGGCGGCGAGCACGTTCAGCCAGTTGCGCCAGGTCAGCTTCTCCAGCAGCCGGTTATCGAACCCGGCCTGTGCCAGCGCTTGCGTCAGCAGCGGCAGGCCGCCAACATCTGCCAACGGGTGCGGTACGTTGACCCCGTCAAAATCAGAGCCAAATCCCACGCGATCTTCACCAAGTTTAGCGATCAAATACTCAACGTGTTTAACAATTTCTGTTAAGCCGGTTGTTGCACTGTCACGTTTGCCGTCCGCACGCAGGAAGGCGGTACCGAAATTGACGCCGACCATCCCGCCGCTCTGAGCGATGGCGTCCAGCTGTGCGTCGGTCAGGTTGCGCGGTTGCGGGCAGAGGGCGTGGGCGTTGGAGTGGGTGGCGACCAGCGGCGCGCGGCTCAGCGCGGCGGTTTGCCAGAAGGTTTTCTCGTTCATGTGCGAGACGTCTATCATGATGCGGCGGCGGTTGCAGGCGCGGATCAGCGCCTTGCCGGCCGGCGTCAGGCCGGGGCCGGTATCGGGTGAGCCGGGGAACGGCCCGCTGACGCCGGTACCGAAGGCGTTCGGCAGATTCCAGAATGGCCCAATACTGCGCACGCCCAGCCGGTAGAAGGCCTCCAGCTGCGTCAGCTCCGCATCGATCATGCCGGCGCCTTCAATATGCAGCACCGCGGCGATTTGTCGGTTGAGACGACACTGTTCTATCTCGGTGGCGGTGCGACAGATGCGCAGCTGCCCCTGAGAAGCCTGCTCCAGCTGCTGCAGGATGGCGATTTGCCGTTCGGCGATCGCCAGCGGATCGAAGGTGGCCTGCGCCTCGTCCTGCGTTTGGTGGCGCATCTGGGCGATATAGCTGACCGGGGGAATAAATACCGCGAACAGCCCGCCGAAAAATCCGCCGCGCCGCATGCGGGCGAAATCGAGGTGGCCCGGCGTGACGCGGGAATAGAAGGCGGTGGCCGGATCGTCGTCATGCTGCAGCCACAGGTTGAGCAGCAGGTCGTTATGGCCGTCGAACACCGGCCAGAGAGGGGGAAGTGTCATGGGCGCTTCACTGAGTCAGGCATCGTGAACGCTATGTTCTCCCATCGCGCGAGGGGGAACAACCCTCAGGCTATGGGGGCTTTGCCGTCGGCGGGATCACTCGCCGTCAGCAGGGCAAAATTTAGTGACATTGTCACTCTGCGCGAAACGGTTCCTGCACGCGTTGGCGGCAGACCGTCAGCAGTAGCTGGCGTAGCCAGCGGTGATCGACCTCGGCGTCCAGGCGCGGATGCCACATTTGCGACACGGTGATGGGCGGCGTTTTCACCGGCAGCTCGAAGACGCGCAGCGGGCCGCCCGCCGGTTGCGCATGCAGGAACGAGGCGGGCAGCAACGCCAGCAGGTTCGAGGCTTGCGCAACTGCCAGCGCGGCCGGAAAGCTCGGCACCACGGCGGCGATATGGCGTGCCAGCCCCAGCTCCGCCAGCGCTGCGTCTACCGGCCCGAGGATGCGCCCGCTGCGCGAGGCCACCACGTGGCCGCAGGCGGCGTAGTCGGCGGCGCCGATCGCCGGCTGCTGCGCCAGCGGGTGTGAGGTTCTCATCACGCCGACGAAGCGATCGCGGAACAGCGCCTGCAGGCGGATTTCCGGGCCCATGTCACCCAGCACGCCAATCTCCAGATCGACCAGCCCTTCACGCAGGGGGCGGTCGCTTTTCTCCGGCTTGGGCGCAAAGCGCAATCGCACCCGCGGCGCCTGTTCGGCCGCGGCGGCGATCAGCGCCGGGCCGAAGGCTTCGACGAAGCCGTCGTTGGCGCGCAGCGTAAAGGTCCGATCCAGCACGGCGGGATCCAATGCCCCCTGCGCCGGGCGCAACACCGCGCGCGCTTCGAACGCCGCGTGCCGCGCCCGCTCGCGCAGCGTTTCGGCATAGGGCGTCAGCACCATATGGCGGCCGGCGCGCACCAGCAGGGGATCGCCGGTGGCCGCGCGCAGCCGGCTGAGGGTGCGGCTCATCGCCGAGGCGCTTAAACCGAGACGCCGTGCGGCGCCGACGACGCTGCCCGCCGTCAGCAGCGCGTCGAGTGCGATCAACAGGTTGAAATCCGGATCGGTCATGATTGATTGGGTGTCCTGTTGTGCTGGAAATGGGGGGAAGGCGTTTGCTGCAGTATATCAGCGTAAACGCTGCGTCTCCTGCGATGGAGGAGCAATAAAAAAGCCGATAACGGAGGTTATCGGCTTGGGTGGCAGGCTGGGCGACGTTAGGCCGGCAGCTGCTGGGCGGTTTTCTCGACCAGCGCCAGCAACAGCTTGATGTCTTCCAGCGTCACGATCGGGTTCAGCAATGTCATCTTCAGGCAGGTCACGCCATCGAACTCGGTCACGCCGACGTTGGCGCGGCCCGATTCCAGCAGGGCGTCGCCGATGCGCTGGTTGAACAGGGCGACGGCCGCGTCGCCGTTCGCCGCCAGCTGAGCCGGACGGTAGCGGAACAGCACGCTGGCCAGCTGCGGCTGCATCACCAGTTCCAGCGATTCTTGATCGGCGATGTAACGCGCCACCTGCTGCGCCAGCGTCACGCCATGATCGATGATCTCGGCGTATTGCTTCTGCCCCAGCGCTTCCAGCCCCATCCACAGCTTCAACGCATCGAAGCGGCGGGTGGTCTGCAGCGATTTGGACACCAGGTTTGGCACGCCTTGCGCTTCGTCGAACTCGGAGTTCAGGTAGGCCGCCTGATAGCGCATCAGCTCATAGTGGCGCTCGTCTTTCAGCAAGAAGGCCCCGCAGCTGATGGTCTGGAAGAACTGCTTGTGGAAGTCCAGGGTAATGGAGTCCACCAGGTCCAGGCCGTCCAGGTAGTCGCGGTACTGCTCGGAAAGCAGCAGCGCGCCGCCCCAGGCCGCATCCACGTGCACCCAAATCTGCTGCTCCGCTGCCAGCCGCGCGATGTCGCGCAGCGGGTCAATGGCACCAGCGTCGGTGGTGCCGGCGGTGGCGACAATCGCCATCACCTGCTCGCCGTTGGCCTTGGCCTGCGCCAGTTTTTCCGCCAGATCGTTCACGTCCATGCGGGCGAAGCGATCGGTTTTCACCAGGGTGACGGACTGATAGCCGAGGCCCATCAGCGCCATGTTCTTCTGCACCGAGAAATGGGCGTTTTCAGAACAGAACACCTTCAGCTTGCGCAGATCGCCCACCAGGCCGTCCTGCTGCACGGAGTGGCCCTGGCGCGCGAAGAACGCATCGCGCGCCAGCATCAGCCCCATCAGGTTGCTCTGGGTGCCGCCGCTGGTGAACACCCCGGCGTCGCCGGGCTGGTAACCGACCTGGGCGCGCAGCCACTCGATCAGCTTCATTTCGATCAGCGTAGCCGACGGGCTTTGATCCCAGGAATCCATGCTCTGGTTGGTGGCGTTGATCAGCACTTCGGCGGCCTGGCTAATTACCAGGCTCGGGCAGTGCAGGTGCGCCACGCACTGCGGGTGGTGCACCGACAGGCTGTCTTTCAAAAAGTACTCGATGGCACGATCGATCGCCGCCTGGTTGCCCAGGCCTTGCGGGGTGAAGTCGAGCTTGATGCGCTCGCGCAGTTCGGCCACGCTTTTGCCCTGATACATCTCGGGCTGTTGCAGCCACTGCACGACGGCTTCACTGCTCTGTGCGATCGCCTGGCGGTAAGCCTCGGCGCTGTGCGCCGAGGAAGCCAGAATCGGGTTTAACTTGGACATCGCGGTCATTCGCTCCAATCAGACTGGCTTGACGCCGGCGGCCAACAGCGCCTGCTCAAATTTATCCAGGAAAATACCCAGCTCATCGTTGGTGATCAGCAGCGAAGGCAGCAGGCGCAGCACGCAGCCGTTGCGCCCGCCGCGCTCCAGGATCAGACCGGATTCAAAGCATTTTTTCTGCAGCAGCGCAGAGAGTTCGCCATCGGCCGGGTAGCAGCCCATGTGATCCTGCGCTTCGTTCGGCTTGACGATCTCGATGCCGATCATCAGGCCCAGACCCCGAACGTGACCGATCACCGGATAACGTTTCTGCAGCTCGGCCAGTTTGCCTTTCAGCCACTCGCCCTGAGCGGCCACTTTGTCGGCGACCTTGTGCTCTTTCAGGTATTGCAGGGTGGTCAAACCGGTGGCCATCGCCAGCTGGTTGCCGCGGAAGGTGCCGGTGTGGTGACCCGGTTCCCAGGCGTCGAACTGTTTCTTGATGCCCAGTACCGCGAGCGGCAAGCCGCCGCCGACCGCTTTCGACATCACGATGATGTCCGGCTCGATGCCCGCGTGTTCGAAGGCGAACAGTTTGCCCGTACGGGCGAAACCGGCCTGGACTTCGTCGATGATCAGCAGAATGCCGTGCTCCTGCGTCACTTTGCGGATGCGCTGCAGCCACTCGGCCGGTGCCGGGTTAACGCCGCCTTCGCCCTGAACGGCTTCCAGGATCACCGCCGCCGGTTTACGCACGCCGCTTTCCACGTCGTTGATCAGGTTGTCGAAGTAGTAGGTCAGCGCCTTGACGCCGGCTTCGCCGCCGATGCCCAGCGGGCAGCGGTATTCATGCGGATAAGGCATGAACTGCACTTCCGGCATCATGCCGTTGATCGCCGCCTTCGGCGACAGGTTGCCGGTAACCGACAGCGCGCCGTGGGTCATGCCGTGATAACCGCCGGAGAAGCTGATCACGCCGGAACGGCCGGTGTGTTTTTTCGCCAGCTTCAGCGCGGCTTCCACCGCATCGGCGCCGGACGGGCCGCAGAACTGCAGGCAATAGGCTTTGCCTTCGCCAGGCAACAGAGAGAGCAGGTAATCGGAGAAACGATCTTTCAACGGGGTCGTGAGATCGAGAGTATGTAACGGCAAGCCGCTGGTAATGACATTTTGGATGCTTTGCAGGACGTCGGGGTGATTATGTCCAAGAGCCAACGTTCCTGCCCCGGCCAGGCAATCAAGATATTGATTATTCTCAACATCAGTGATCCAAACGCCCTGGGCTTTCGCAATTGCCAACGGCAATTTGCGCGGATAACTCCTAACATTCGACTCAAATTCGGCTTGACGCGCCAAATAGGTTTCATTGTTTCCGTTTAATGAGTTTGCAACTAAAGTATCAATACGGACTTTATCCGTCATCATATCTCTCCTACAACCGAAGGTCTCAACACGCTCCGATTGAATTAATGAATAAGAAAAGTAACTGCCTTGTGAAAAGCGCGACTAATATATGGCTTTTTCGCCCGGGACTCAATAGGTTATTTTGTTTCCGGCTGTTTACCTTTTTCTCTAAGAATCAACATGTTGTTGATTTAATGAACGTTCATTTTCTCCTTTCGGTTACACGATCAGGTAAAACCTGCCTGGAAGGGGCTTAGACATGCTTTTTCTGTGGTAATAAGGTGAGCAATTCAGGACGAAGCGGGGCCAGGATTGATGTCGGTGGACCGAACGTTGAATTATTTTACTTAAACTTCATTATCATGGCCTGGGCAGTGACAAAAAAATATAAATTTAATTTACGTTTTTTTGCAAGAGTTTAAATGGAATGCTATATTCATAACGTTTTAACTTAAACTCAAATAATACCCAGACATCAAATCATTTTGGTAAATATAAATATCAGGCTAAGCTAACGCCGCATGCCAGCATGTGCGTCGGCATCTTGTTATTTGTTTATCCCTTTATTATGGAATAATTTTTATTTTTATACGCCCTGAATATAGAGGAGGGCGAGGCTTTGATTATGCACAGATGAGGTATATATGAATGCTCTAATTCGGGCGTTATTTTACACCTTTTTATTCATATTCAGCGTCCCGGTTACCCTCGCCGGGCAACTGATATTAAAGAACACGTCATCCTCGCCCATCACGTGCACGGTAGACGGTTGGACTAAAACGTCTGGTAGCAGCTTTGACTGGTATATTACCGTGCCGGCGGGGCAATCATTTTATGTGGGGCAGAATACCAGCAGACCGAAGTCGCCGGTGATTAATTGGGCAAACTGCAATCAACTGCAGACCCGGCAAATGACTATCACACCCAGCGGCCCCAATCAGACGCTGGTGCTGAACGGGTTACAAACTCAGGTATTGAACGTTTCGCTTTATCCCTATTTGCCTACGCTACCGACGGACAATTTCGAAAACCTGGTTGCCTACGTGGTGCAGACCTATCAGGCGCAGCATCCGCAAGTGCTGCTGAATGCGGTTCTTAATCAGCAGGTCAATATTTACAGCTTTGTCGATCTGCCTCAGTTGCTCGGTCAGGACGGGTTTGACGTCATGGAACTGGACGTTCTTTATTTGGGATTTCTGGCGGAGCAGCGTTTGATTAACCCTGCGCAGATCGCCGGAGAAACGCCCTGGGCCGTGGCGTTGGCCGGTGCTACGTATCAGGGGCAGTTGTGGGGTATCCCCAGCTGGTTATGCATGAATTTCATCTATGCGTTTGACTCGGGGATAAAACAGCAAAACGGCCTGGCGCAGATGCTGAATTATTTAAGTTCGCAGTCAAAAGCCGTCACCGAATTGGTGGGCAGTTTTAATGGCAGCTGGGCCATTCCTTCCGACTACATTAATGCATATGTTCAAACTTATGGTTATGGCGCCCTACAACAAGCGATGCAGATGCCACCCAACAATGCCGTTATTCAACAGTTGGTTTCCCTGTCCGATACCTGTGCTTTCAACGGGGTAAATAAATGCACCAACAATACCTACCACAATGGCGCAAATGGCAACACCGAACAGGTCTTCGCCTCCGGGCAAGCCAGCACCGACATGGGATTCTCTGAACAGTCATTCTTTGTGAACCTTTATTCCTCCACGCAAAAACCGCTGTACGTCGTTCCGACTCCCTGGGGGGAACACCCTCAACCGCTGTTGTTTGAAGATGCGTTTGTCTCTAACGCGGCAACCTGTCCTCCGGCGAGCCAGTGCGCGGCAAACGCCCAGGCCTTTACTACGCTGATGACCGGCACGGCGATGAAGAATTACATCGTGCAGTCAAAGGATCTGCCGGCAGGTTCCCCGTGGCGTACCTTGCTGGTTGCCACGCAAGCTTTCTGGCAACAGCCGAGTATTACCGGCAATAGCTACTATCAGCAGTTGGCGCCAATATTTTCGACTGCGCAAGCGTTCCCCAATAATTTTACTCCACAAAGTCAGGTCGATATGGCCAATGGTATCTGCGCCGCTTTAAAACAACAGCAACCCAATTTTGTGTGTACCAGTAGTAATTCCACCCGCATGTTGGCGCCGGCCCATGGCAGTGCCATCACCGAACGAACCACCCGTTAATCGCAGGAGAAGAGCATGAGTGTAGGTCCTGTATCAGGTAATGGCATCGCCATTAACTTGCCGATAGGCAAAACGCTATTCTGGACGGCAAACGTCCAGGCATCCTATTCACAATATATTGAGGTGCGCGACTCCAACAATAATGTCGTTATTCAAAGCAGCGGTTCATCCACGGGTGGACATTCGCCTACTCAAATAGGACAAGGCTCGTTTATTACCGCAGGCAACGGGGCTTATACCGTTTTTCTCGGTTATAACAATGGCCAGGCCTGGTCGCAGGTCATGTGGGATGAAATAACGCTGAATATAGGCAGTCAAATATATTCCAGCTGTTTCAATTTCATTACCGAAGACGGTGCAGACCAGGACTTCAATGATACCTGCCTGACACTGACCTGGTTTAACAGCATAGGATGAGGGGGCTAAAATGGCGATTGGACCGGTAAGCGGCGGCGGTATTGCCGTCAATATTCCCGTCGGGAAAGTGGTTTTCTGGTCGGCTTTGGTTCAAAGCTCGGCCAATCAGTTCATTCAACTGAAAGACAGCGGTGCTAATGTTATCTTCACTACACAGGGCGCAAGCTCGAGTGGCGGTACACCCACGCAAATTGGGCAGGGTTTCTTTCAGGCTGCCGACCCCTCCGGCAATTACACTATCTGGATTGGCACTAACGGGGGGCAAAAGTATTCACAGGTGATCTGGGCACAGGACGTGATTACCCGTGGCGCCACGGTCTATTTTGGTAAGTATGTCTTCGCGAGCGAAGACTACACCGATAATGATTTCAATGACTCCTTCCTTCAACTGCAATGGTTCCAATTTGTCGGCTAGTCTGCGATGCCCCGATGTCCTTCATCGGGGACACGTCGCGTTAGAGTTAGCTGTGTGTTCTCAACCATGCATGATAACGCTGCAGGATGCGGCGGGTACGCCACTGATCGACGAGCAGCGTGAACAGCGGGGAATAGCGCACGCTGCGCGGCCGATTGTCACTCAGCGCTCGCATCCGGCGCTTGACCAACGCCATGCGGGCGAGCGACGCCATCGCTTTGCTGCGCCAGGTGACCGGGGCGGGCAGCGCATGGGGAGCCTCGCCGGTTTGCCAGCGCCGCGGCAGATCGGGTACTTCCGCCATGGCGGTGGCGATGCCGGCAACCGCGACGCCGCTGTCCAGCACCTGCTGTGCCACCGAAGGACGGGCGATGCCGCCGGTGGTCATCACCGGCATGCGGGCCACCGCGGCAAGATCGCGGGCGAAGGATAGAAAATAGGCTTCTCGCGCCAGGGTGCGGCCGTCCGCCGTTTCGCCTTGCATCGCCGGGCTTTCGTAGCTGCCGCCCGACAGTTCGATCAGATCGACCGGCAGATCGTTCAGCATCAGCACCACCTGGCGGGCATCGTCCGATGAAAAACCGCCGCGCTGAAAATCGGCGGAGTTGAGTTTGACCGCCACGCAAAAGCCCGGCGAGACGCGCTCGCGCACCGCACGCACCACCTCCAGCAGCAGGCGGGCGCGGTTCGCCAACTCGCCGCCCCAGCGATCGTTGCGTTGGTTGGTCAGCGGCGAGAGAAACTGGGAAATCAGGTAGCCGTGCGCCGCGTGGATCTCCACGCCGGTAAAACCGGCCCGTTCGGCAGCGTGCGCGCTGGCGGCGAAGCGCGCGATAACCTCGGCGATCTGCGCTTCATCCATCGCCTGCGGCTGGGCGAACAGCTTGCTGTGCTTGCCCATCGCCAGCGGGATGGCGGAGGGCGCCCATGCGTTGCCGCCCATGTTCGCCATCACCTGCCGGCCCGGGTGGTTAAGCTGCATCCACACCTGCGCGCCGCCCTGGCGCGCGGCATCGGCCCAGGTTTCGAACGGGGCGAGCGGCGTGTCTTGTTCCAGCACCACGCCGCCGGGGCCGGTCATGGCGCGGCCGTCGATCATCACGTTGCCGGTGATGATCAAGCCGGCGCCGCCTTCGGCCCAATAGCGGTATAAGCGCCACAGCGCCGGGCCGGGCAGTTGGCCCGGGGCGGCCAGATTTTCTTCCATCGCCGCCTTGGCCAGACGGTTGGTCAGGCGGCTGCCGTTGGGCAGCGTCAGTGGGGTAAACATCGGTATTGCGCTCCTGTCGTAAGGGGAATGGCGCTATACTAGGTTTAAAGTTAACTTTAAGGTCAATAGGGCATGAAGATCGGAGAATTGGCGCAGCGCGCCGGCGTGGCCGCCTCGGCGATACGCTACTACGAGCAGCTGGGGTTGCTGCCGAAACCGGTGCGCGGCGTCAACGGCTATCGGGTCTACAGCGATAGCGCGCTGGAGCGATTGCACCTGATCCAAATCGGCCAAAATCTGGGGTTTTCGCTGCAGGCGATCCAACGCGTGCTGGCGCTACAGGGCAGCGCTTATGAGGATGGGTTGATACGCGGCGTCGATGAACGGCTGGCGGAGATCGAGCTGATGATGGCCACGCTGAATGAACAACGAGAAACCTTGTTGACGACCCGGCTGACCTTATTGGAGTCCGGCGTTGCCGGGCTGTGCCAAGCCAAGGGCGAAAAACAGGCCGACGCATCGCCGGCCCGGCCGGCAAAGCTTAGCGGCGTTTAAAGGCGGAACGACCGGCATACACCGCCGCGGCGCCCAACTGGTCTTCGATGCGCATCAGCTGATTGTATTTTTCGATGCGCTCGCCGCGGCTCGGCGCGCCGGTTTTCAGATGGCCGGCTCGCATCGCGACCGTCATGTCGGCGATAAAGCTGTCGACGGTTTCACCGCTGCGGTCCGAGATAAAGGTGCCCCAGCCGTTCGCCTGGCAGAGCTGTACGGCGGCGAAGGTTTCGCTCAGCGTGCCGATCTGGTTCAGCTTGATCAGCGCCGCATTGGCCAACCGTTCATCAATCCCGCGCTGGATGTATTTCACGTTGGTGACGAACAGATCGTCGCCGACCAGCTCCACCTGGTCACCCAGGGCGTCGCTCAGAATACGCCAGCCGGCCCAGTCGTCCTCGGCCAAGCCGTCTTCAATCAGCACGATGGGGAAATCCTGCACCAGCCGTTGGTAATAGGCCGTCATCTGGGCTGCGTCCAACTCGAGATTCTCGCTGCGCAGGCGGTACTTGCCGTCGGCATAGAATTCGCTCGAGGCCGGATCCATGCAGATCGCGATATCTTCTCCCGGCCGGTAGCCGGCTTTCTCTATCGCCTGCACAATCAGCTCGAGCGGCTGGCGGTTTGAGGCGACCGCCGGCGCGAAACCGCCTTCGTCACCGACGCCGACCGACAGGCCTTTTTCCAACAGGATTTGGCGCAGCGTCTGATAAACTTCACTGCCCCAGCGCACGGCCTCGCGCAGCGACGGCGCGCCCAGGGGAGCTATCATAAACTCCTGAAAGTCCGCCCCTTGCCACCGGGCGTGCACGCCGCCGTTGATGATATTCATGCAGGGCACCGGCAGCAGGTTGGCGCCGATGCCGCCCAGATAACGATACAGCGGCAGCTGCGACAATTGCGCCGCGAGGCGGGCGGCAGCCAGAGAAACGCCGAGCAGGGCGTTGGCCCCCAATCGGCTCTTGTTCTCGCTGCCGTCCAGCGCGATCAGCCGGCGGTCTATCTCCTCTTGTTGGCGCACATCCACTCCGCGCAGCGCCTCGTTGATCGCCGTTTTGACGCTGTGCACCGCCTCCAGTACGCCTTTGCCGCCGAAACGGTGCGGATCGCCGTCGCGGTGCTCCACCGCCTCGCGCGACCCGGTGCTGGCTCCCGAAGGCACCGAAGCCCGGGCCACGACGCCCGCCGCGCTCATTTCGACTTCGACGGTCGGGTTGCCGCGCGAATCCAGGATCTCTCTGGCGGTTACGCTTTCAATCTCATAGTTCATGGGGTGTCACCTCGTTCTGGGGAGTGGGAACGTGCTTTATCAGCACATCGATGGATATATGGTTGATGAATTCGAAGCCGAATGTAGCGCGGCGAATTTTTTTGGACTATTTCGCGTTAATTTTCGGACTGCATAACGGAGAGATAAAAGCTTGTTCTGGACAGTCCAGAACAAGCCGCAACATAGGATTATGCGTAGTGATAGTACAGCCACAGGTCGCTTAAGTTGGCTGCAAGATATGGGATATTTGTGCCAGGCCTACCCTGTACGTCTTCTGAGGTGACATTGCTGTAACCATAGAACCGGCCTGGGTAGCCTGGACGCGGCCCAAACTCTGACTTGAACGTCTCAGACAGAGCCTTTGCAGCATTTACTGTCGACTGCCTGTTATCCATAAGCAATATAGCCATAGCCCACGCCACAGTTGGCGGCTGACCTCGGCGCGATTCAGACCAGCAATAGTCCAGCTCACGCAACGCGCCTGTACCTGATGTAGCCCTAAGCAGCAGATTTACATTGTCAATTTGCCCATCACTGCGTCCCACAAGCCTGAACGCGAATGCCAGGAAATAGCCAATCCACGATTGGTACGGTAGCCAAAGGTCGGTGGCTGGCGATGCGTTTTGACCATCAGTAACAACGCCAGGGATGAGCTGATAGGTGGTTTCGAG